>NZ_APMH01000004.1 GCF_000359585.1 Clostridium tyrobutyricum DSM 2637 = ATCC 25755 = JCM 11008
CTGGCCCTAAAGGTGATACCGGTCCTACTGGCCCTAAAGGATGTCCTGGTCCTACCGGCCCTAAAGGATGTCCTGGTCCTACCGGTCCTAAAGGATGTCCTGGCCCTACCGGCCCTAAAGGTGATCCTGGTTCTAACTGCTCTGCATTTGGATTTGGCACTAATATATGTACTAACAATATAAACATTTGTTCTAATAAGACACTTCTATCATTTCCAAATGATATACAATTAAAAAATGTTAAATTAAATAACGATAATAACGTATTTACTATTAAAAAAAGGGGATATTATTTTATAGAATATAATATAAACTGTATTACAGATATTGAGATAAGTTCTAGATTATTAATTAATAAATTACCAGTTAGTGCATCCCAAAGAACTACAAAAAACAATAACTGCAACTTATTATCAAATCTTATAATTAAACTCAATGCCGATGATACCCTTAGCCTGCAATTATTCAAAAAAGATAATTCTTGTAATCGCATGTCATATATTAAAAATGCTTCTATAACAATTATAAAATTAGACTAAGCTTATATAGAGGATTGCTCTACAGCAATCCTCTCTTAAATATAGATATTATATAGCTTACAATATATAATAAATAATTATAATATTTACAATAAAAAAAATCACAACTCCAAGCTTAAAGCATACTATATAGTATAAATACTGTATACTTCTCAGAAGGAGGAAAATTATGTCCATAAATTTTGACAAATTTGTGCCACGCCCTGGCCTTGTAAATAAACAGGGACGTCTACCAGATCCCTCAGAACTAGTTTGTGTTGAGGTACCTAAAGTTTTTGATCAGTGTTTAATAAAAAGATGTCTTTCATATTGTGAAGGACATGATACAGATAGCACAGATTGTGAATTAAGAAGTAATCCACTAGATAATCCAAAGATATTTGTAGGTTGTAGGGATTTTAAAATAACATTAAAATCTGTAGAGCAAATTCCTATCCTTGGTAAAAAAGGTTTTAAAAAAATAATACTCTGCTATGTAATATCATTTTATGCAGATTATATTGATTGCAATGCAGCAAACAAATGTGAGTTTTTTGAAATTAATAGACAAGATGTAATTGGCAAGTTTTATTGTCCTGATTCAATAGCTCAGGTATCAGATGATCACATAAACTCGGATAAATCAAATGAGTGTAATAAAAATATTATAAAACTTGAAATGGTAGCAGACGCACTTCAAGGTGTAATTACTGAATGCAATAATAAAAAATACCTTGATATTACGTTAGGATATTATATTGTAGTTAAGTGTGAAATAACAGTTCAACTTTTAATACCTACTTATGATTATTGTCCAATACCTAAAGAGCCTTGTCCACCTGAGCCAGAAGAAAATGTATGTGATAAATTTAATAAGTCTCCTGTACCTAAATTTTATCCAGAACAAAATTTAAAACCTCTATTTCCTGATTCCAAACCAAAGCCCAAAACAGATGAATATGAAGATGAGGACGAATACGAAGAACAGGATGGAGGCAACGACTATAACTAATATACAATTCATAAATATATAGTATTATTTATAAAAGAAGGAGCACATTAAATCACTCCTTCTTCCTAAATAATTTTGACATAAATGATTGATTTCTCTCAAATTCCAATTCTCCTTTAAGCTTACTATTTTCTTCCATCAAAGAATTCACTTCTTCTTCAAGCATTTTATTGTCCTTATCCTTTTTATTCAAACTACTTTTCATATTATTTATAAAAATTCTTTGCTTTTTTAGTTGTTTCTTTACCTCATCCAATTCCTTTTGGATTTTTTGTTTAACTTCCATAAAAAAGTTGCAGTTTTCCTTTAATCTTTTCTTTTCTTGAATCATTCTAGCAATTTTGTCTTCATATTCCTGAGCAATAAGTTTCCTTTTTCTCATATGAATACTAAAGGAATCAATTTTCTCCTTAAGTACACTGTTTTCATAACATATTCCTTTAAACTTTTCTTTTATTTCCTCTATACTATCATCATCATTATTTATATCAAAATTATTATTTAATTTATTATTTGATGACATATCAATGCTACTTTTAGCTAAATTTTCAAAATAAAAGATATATAGGCCATCATCTTCAGTACCATAAATTATATCTACTGTATTTTTCTTTTCCACACTTAAAAAGTTGTAAGCTTCAATCGGAGTTTCCACCTCCTTATTAAACTTAACTATCTTCTCCCACTTTCCAAGCTTATATCGTGAAGAATATATATGATTTTGCTCAAACCATGAAATGAATAGATTATTATCTATATAAAATATAATAGGCTCAATTGGTTCCTCAATTCCGCTATAAACTGTATATTCCTTCATGTTCACATCATCTTCAATTCTTACATATTCAATAGAATATATATTTCCTTCTTTAATTTTATTGATTATATTAAATTCATATGGAGTATTTAGTAATCTAAACATTATATTATCTCCCTGAATTCCATATAGCCTTTTCGGATCAGTCCAGGAAACTCCATCATACACACAATAATTAAGAGATAATTCGTCTCCTCTATTTGAAACAAAAAAAATATCAATACAATTTTCCTTTTCAATTTGTAGTTCATAATACTTATAAACTTTATCTGACAAAACTATATGCTGAACAGTATTTAATTTTATTTCTTTTCCATTCCAAATACAATGTTCTAAAATTCCACGTTGAGTTCCATCTACTGCAGCCATTAAATAAAATAAATGCATTTTGCCTTCCAATATTATAGTCTTTAACTCCTGTATTTCAAATTTATTTATTCTTGTATCATAAAGCTCTTCTCCAAACCAATTATTATCCTTCCTAGTGCAATATCGCATCTTATAATCTTTATTTACATATAATATATGAATTATTCCATCTTCTATAGATATAGTAAACTCCATTACTTCTCTGTCAATGATTTTCTCTTCACTCCATTTTTTATCTTCAGACATTATTTTATATACTAATTCATAAGTATCATTTAAATAAACCTTCCACATATTATTATCAATGGTAAATAGCCATGGGCGTCTTTTCTGCATACATATCAGCTCCTTTATTTACATTTTAATGCTCATAAAATGCACTGCAAACAATCACAATTACAGCAATAAAGCATATTATTATACTGTAACCATTGTATAAGTTTCCTTTATCATAATATTAAAAAGGAGGATAATTTATGTCCATTAATTTCAATAAATTTGTACCACGTCCTGGCCTTGTAAATAAACAAGGACGTCTACCAGATCCTTCTGAATTAGTTTGTGTTGAAGTACCTAAAGTATTTGACCAATGCCTAATTAAAAGGTGTCTTGTATACGATGAAGGGCCTGATACAAAGAAAACAGATTGTGAATTGAGAAGTAATACTCTCACTGATCCTAAAGTATATACGGGAAGTAGAGATTTTAATATAAAACTACTATCTGTAGATGAGGTTCCACTTAAAAGTAAAAAAGGCTTTAAAAAAATTATTATTTCTTATGTTATTTCATTTTACGCAGATTTTATTGATTGTAACGGTGTAAATAAAACTGAATTCTATGAAGTTAATAGAACCGATATAATAGGAAAATTCTATTGTCCTGATTCAATAGCTGAAACTTCTGCAAATTCTTCACCCGATGCATCTTCCAAACAATTAAATTCAAATATTATAAAACTAGAAATGGTTGCTGATGCACTAGAAGGTAAATTCACCAAAAATTCCGACGGATCTTCTGTACTTGATATTACACTAGGCTACTATATTGTTGTAAAATGTGAACTTATTGTACAACTTTTAATTCCGGCCTATAGTTACTGTCCAGTTCCAAAAGAGCCATGTGAAGAAGAGCCTGAAGAAAAACCATGTGAAATATTTAAAAAAGCCCCTGTTCCTAAATTCTATCCAGATCAGCACCTGAAGCCACTATTTCCTGACCACGAAAATAAAGAAAATAACAATGACTAACTAATATATTTAAAGTAGCTTATGTTATCACCTTTTCTCATAATTTTCATATATTATAGTAGAAGCTGATGACAAAATTGTCAATAAACTAATTTTTACTTCAATACTACGCATATAAATAAGGAGGATTTTATTTATGAATTCAATGTCAAAATATTATAAAGATGATTGTGATCCTTGTAAAAATGGGAGAAAAGATTATTACGATGATTATGATAAGCATTATAAAAAAGAAAAAGATTGCCAGGCTATTGTAAAATGCAGTTGCCCTAGTTCAAGCACAATACCTATTGGTGCTTTAGCTCCAACTACATTTACCCTTGCTTCTCTCAACCTAAATACTGCCAAATTAAAGAATCCATGTGTCAAACTTGAATTTGCAAGTAATATTATTGTAGCAGGTACACTTACTGCAGGTACTTTATCAATACAAGTATTTAAACAATGTGGAAGACAGCTTACACCTACTCCTATCGGAACTGCATGGACTCTTAGTCCATTAACAGTAGATGGTACAGCAGGGTCAGCTACAACATTTTCTTTCTTCGTATGTGACTGTGATTGCGGTTCCTGTTTTGATGACTGCTGCACATATACAGTAGTTGCAACACCTACCGTAGCTCCTGTGGGTAGTGCAATTTCTATCAATAATTCAACATTAGGAGCAATAGCTGCATGTGAAGAAAAATGTTATTAATATAACTATTACAACTCAAGGTAATACACCTTGAGTTTTCTTTATAAACGGAGGTGGTGTATTGGTACATCATATAACAATTAGTCTCTGTATGATAGTGAAAGATGAAGAAAATGTAATAGGAAGATGCTTATCTTCAATAAAAGATGTTGTAGATGAGATAATAATAGTAGACACAGGCTCTTCTGATAATACTATAGATATGTGTAAAAATTTCACTGATAAAATATATAATTTTAAGTGGATAGACGACTTTTCTGCTGCAAGAAACTTTTCATTTTCCAAAGCAACAGGCGACTATATATTATGGCTGGATGCTGATGACGTAATATTGCCGGATGACATAAAAAAATTTAAGATATTAAAAAAAAGTTTGGACACTAGTATTGACTCTATAACTATGAAATATAATGTTGGATTTGATGAGTATGGGAATATAACCCTAAGCTACAGACGCAACAGATTAGTTAAACACTCTAAAAACTTTAAATGGATAGGCTTTGTACATGAGTATTTGGAGGTATATGGCAATGTTATCAATAGTGATGTTTCAGTAACTCATAAAAAGATAGACTTCAAACCTAAACGAAATATTGAAATATACGAAAATAAATTAAAAGAGAGAGTAAATTTTTCCTTGAGGGATATTCTCTACTATGCCAATGAACTATATGATCATAATAGATTCAAGGAAGCCCTTAAATACTATACGAGATTTCTAAATTCAAAACAGGGATGGTCAGAAGACAATATAAGGGTTTGTAATAAAATATGTGATTATTTTGAATCCATAAATCAAGAATATAAGGCAAGATCATATATATTTAAAAGTTTTGAATATGATTCTCCAAGAGCTGAGGGCTGCTGCAGACTAGGATTTTCCTTCTTAAAGGAAAATAAATTATATCAATCCATATTTTGGTATGAAACAGCTTCTAAATTAGAAAAACCTCAAAACAGCCTTGGATTTTTTAATGATTCTTATTGGACATGGCTTCCCCATCTCCAACTCTGCGTATGTTATGATAAATTAGGAAAACATGAAATTGCCTATAAGCACAATGAAATTGCAGCTAAATTCATACCAAAAGATAAAAGAATTTTGTTTAACAAAAAATATTTTTCAGGTATTGGGATATCGTGACATAAGTAAAGGAGTTATATTAGTTACTTTAACTATATAACTCCTTCATTTGAGTTCTTTCTATAGTAGTTTATTTTCTTCCAATACTTGAATTATATTGGATACCCTTTTCTCCCAACTATTATTTAATGCAAATTCTCTTCTAGAATTAATTAATTGTTGAGTTTCTCCATTAATTGCTATATCTATATTTTTCATGAAATCATTTTTACCTTTTGATATATAGCAAATATCTTGTAATTTTCCTACCTCATATATCCCAGTACTTACTACTGGCTTGCCTAGTGCCATATATTCATATAATTTTATGGGATTACAGCTGTTTGTCATTTCATTTACTTTAAAGGGTATAATACAACAACTAAAATTACTAATATAATATGGAAGATCTTCATATCTTTTTTCACCTAAAAAATAAATATTGTCTTTATTAAAATTTAAATTCACATCTCCATATTTAGGACCGACAAATACAAAATCATAATTGCTGCTTATCATATAATTTACCAATTCCCAGTCTATCCATGTAGCTACAGCCCCAACATAGCCTACAATTCTCCGTTTTCTAGGTAGATCATGTGGAATTTTATTTTTAGTCAATGGGAAATTATCAATATCAAGCCCATTTTTTATAATGTAGGTTTTATTGTGTTTTTTTGAAAACTTCCTATAAAGAGCATCTGCTGTTACAAATACTATATTTGATTTGTTTAACATATCCTCTACATATGAATTCCAAACTGCAAATTCATGTGAATAGTCATCTACGATATCATATATAACATAATCATGATATATACTGTCTATTCTAGTTATCTGTTCCGGAGATGAAAACCACAATATTATTGGTTTAACTAATTTGTTCACATCTATTTTGTAATTCACTCCAACTTCATATAAGTTTTCATTTATTTTTATAAAATAATCTTCATTTACATTATCTATATAATATACAGTGTGACCTTTTTCACTTAATTTTCTCATTATTTGCTGAGGCCTTTGATACATTTTATTGTATGGAACTGTAGGCATTTGAATAAAAGTAGCCATTTTCAACCTCCGATAACTTAATTTATTAAATTTATATAACTGTCATATAGCGTATCTATACAATTTTTCCAATTGAAATTATAACTTACATATTTTTTTAATTTACTGTTTTTACTAGCCCTTATGGCATATTCAATAGATCTTTTTATACTATCTTCATTATATGGATTACAGTAAATACACATATCCCTAAAATACTCCCTAGAACTGCCCTCTTCTGTAGATATTATTTTACATCCAAGTGAGGCCGCTTCAAGAGATGATAAACCTGGTGTTTCCACAAAGCTTGGCAATATATGTATATCAGCATATCTATAGGCATTGTACAAATTATATCTATCCATAAATCCCAAATACTTGACATTTCTATACTTCATACAATTCATAAAGTATTGTTCATCATTTATGTCTCCAATAAGCACCAAATCATAATTGGAATCTTTTAATACTCTACTCAATACAAGTTGATTTTTTCTATTACATATTCTAGCTGAACATAAAATATATTTTCTTAGACTATATTTTTTTCTAAAATTAAATTTAGGATAATTTCTATCTTCTAGTTCAATTCCATTATATACGACTGTATAGGGAACATTCATGCTAAAATCTCTACATATTTGCTCTGCCTCCAATATGCTGTTAGGATATATCATACTGCATCCTTGGAGTATTTCTTTCCTGTATATATTGCTTTCATCCCATAATTTTATACTTTCTTCATCCTTAACAAAATTATAGTATTTTTTTAGATTCCAGTATATAGGAGTTAATACTATGTTTTTATTATAAAATCTGGCTATTTTATAATAATTATATGTTTCCCCTATTCTTGTAAGATTAAATAAGTGTATAATATCATAATTGGAGTAATCTCTTATTGATCCTTTATTTATGTGTATATCAACATGCCTTTTCTTTAAATATTTCAAGGTTTTTATAAATTGCATCGAATCCCCTGCAAAATTTTCAAGATAGTCCTTTCTTATACAAAATAGTATCCTCACTCCATAGCTTCCCCCAATGTATCAGCGCTTAATATTATTATATGTATATTATAAATTTTAGTTATCTATTCAAAATAAAAAGATCCGAACTAATTATCTACAATTAGTTCGGATCTCATTTTTTTTTATCTTTTAAAAGAGGATTCTTTCTTTTTCTTTCTTTTGCTAAATTTATCTGATTTTCTTGCAATTTATTTTGAAGATCTATAAGTTTATACTTCAATGTCTGAATTTTAAACCTACTTTCCTTATTTTCCAATTTTAATTTTGTATTTTCCTTCACATAGTCCTCAGCTGCATTTTTAGTCATTTCTATTTCTTTCTGTAATTTTTTAATTTTATCTTCATCTTCCTCTTGATGTGTGTTTTCTTCATAATTCTTTAATCTTTGTTCAAGTTTTGTATTAAATTCCTGTGTCTGTTTTAACTTATTTTCATATGCTGTTTGAATCTTTTTTAGTTTTTGTATTTCCTGTTCAAGTCTCTCATTACGTTCTTTGGTTTTGAACATATCGTCTGCTACATTTACAGCTGACAGTATAGCTGCTGAGGAAGTGCTTAATTTATTATTATTTTCCAATATATTTTTTACTTTTTTGTCTACGTAAGTAGATATTCTATGTAAATATTCCTCTTGCTCGTCCCCTTTTAAGTTATATTCAATGCCATTTATAATAACTGTTACTACGTTCATTTGAACACCCTCTCAGATATAGCTATTTTCAGTATTATATAAGACTATTTTATCACAAATTACATATATATCAAATAGTATTTAGTACGAAATTTCAAAATTTGTAAATTATATAATTATTATGCATTTAATTTTCTCAGACATAAATAAGGAAAAATAATATACCGATAAAATCTACTATCGGTATATTATTTTTAATATATCTATCTTAATTTTGCACCAAACTTATTTTCCAAAGATTTCAATATCTTTTCATGAACTTTGTTTACTTCTTTATCTGTCAATGTCTTATTTTCCACCCTATAGGATATGGAATAGGCAATAGATTTTTTACCATCTTCTACTTGCTTTCCAGTATATACATCAAAGAGCTTTATATTTTCAACCATATTCCCACCCTTTTTCAATATAACTTCTTCTATATCCTGAACCAAAATATCCTTATCTACCAATATTGCAATGTCCCTTGATACTGCAGGAAATTTTGGAAGTGGTTTATACTTTATATCTGAATCAGCATATTTATAGAGTAAATCTAAATTTAACTCTGCCAAATAGCATCTTTCATCTATACCATAATTATCTGTTACACTTGGATGTATTTCACCAATTACCCCTACCAAATTTTTCTTTATAAACAAGCTTGCAGTTTTACCTGGATGAAAACTTGGATTTTCACTTTCTCTTTTAAATGAGAAATTATTTATTTTAAGATTATCCAAAATATTTTCAACTACACCTTTCAAATCAAAATAATCAGCTTTCCCATACATTCCTATGGCTACTATATTATTTTCTACTGGAAGTTTGCTTAAATCCTTACCTGGTATATAAGTCTTTCCTATTTCAAATAATCTAACGAATTTATTGTTTCTAGAATAATTTCTACTAAGTGCTTCCATCATTGAAGGAATAGTAGTAGTTCTCATTATACTATAGTCCTCACCTAATGGATTTTTTATGGATACTACATTTCTCAGGCTGCTGTCTTCTGGAAGGCATATTTTATCAAAAACCTTTTTACTATAGAAAGAATAACTTATGGATTGATTCAATCCACTTCCAATTAAAATATCTATAAGTTTATCATCCATCTTCTGCTTTGGATTCTTTCCACCTTTTGTACTTACACTTTCTATCATAGTAGAAGGGACTTTACCGTACCCATATATTCTTGCTACTTCCTCTGCTACATCTTCTCTTATATTTATGTCACTTCTAAAGGTTGGAACGTATATTTTTAATACATCTCCATTTAATCCTGTATTTAATTCAAGTCTGTCTAAATAATTTACCATATCTTCTTTAGATATATCTGTACCTAAAAAACTATTTATCCATTTAGAATCAACCTCTACATAATGAGGTTCAACTCTTTCATTATAAATGTCAATATTTTCCCCAATTATCTCACCTGCATTAAGTTCCTCTATTAAGTGACAAGCTCTATCCATGGCAAGTTTTGCGAGATTTGGATCGATGTCTTTTTCAAACCTTGATGAAGCTTCTGTCCTTATAGCAAGTTTTTGACTGGAAACTCTTATATTGGTTCCATCAAAATTTGCACATTCAAAAACTATATGTGTAGTATCATTCTTGACTTCTGAATCCAATCCACCCATTATTCCTGCAATACCTATTGCTGTACTTCCATCTCTAATAGTGAGTATACTGTCATCAAGTTCCCTTTCTTCTCCATCCAATGTAGTAAACTTTTCACCATTTTCAGCTCTTTTTACAACTATATTGTTAGATTTTATCTGCCTTATATCATAAGCATGCATTGGCTGACCAAGCTCCAGCATGACAAAATTGGTTATATCAACTATATTGTTTATAGGTCTTACTCCTGCCTCTAAAAGTCTTTCCTGCATCCATCCAGGTGACTGCTCAACTTTTACATTTTTTATTTCTTTAGCTATGTATCTTTTACAAAGTGCATCTTCTATATCAACTTTTAATGTATTTTCAGTTTTTTCACTTTCCGACTCACTATATGTAACATCTGGCATATTGTACTTTGTATTCAAAGTAGCTGCAGTCTCCCTTGCTATTCCTATAACACTCAGACAATCCGGTCTGTTTGATGTTATTTCAAAATCTATGATACTGCTCTCCATCTCCAAAACCTGCTTTATATCTTTTCCAATTGGAGTATCCTGTGGAAGTATCATAAGTCCATAAACTGGTTTATCTCCTGCTATTCCAAGTTCCTCCTCAGAGCAAAACATTCCATTTGATAATATTCCTCTAAGTTTTCCCTTCTTTATCTTCATTCCACCATTAAGGGTTGAACCATGAAGCGCAACTGGAACTATATCCTGTTCCTTCATATTCGTAGCTGCAGTTACAATTTGAATTGGATCTTCTTTTCCTATATCTACCTGACAAACAACTAATTTATCTGCATCCGGATGTGGTTCTATTTTTATAATCTTTCCTGTAACTACATTTTTTATTTCATCTCCTGTAGTAACGACTTCTTCTACTTTTGAGCCACTTAAAGTCAGTCTGTCTCCTAACTCTTTAGCTGGAATATCTATATTAACATAATCTTTTAACCATTTAACTGGAACCTTCATAAAATTTCCTCCTTAAATACATATTGATTTTAGTTATAAAGTTTAAAATTGATTTAAAAATCTCATATCACTTTCATACATATTTCTTATATCATCTATTCCATATTTCAACATAACCATTCTGTCTACTCCCATTCCAAAAGCAAATCCGCTGTAAACTTCAGGATCTATTCCACAGTTTCTAAGTACTTGAGGATGAACCATACCGCATCCTAAAAGTTCTATCCATCCTTCACCCTTGCACACTTTACATCCCTTTCCATTACATACAAAACAGGTTGCATCCATTTCTGCTGATGGCTCTGTAAAAGGAAAATGATGAGGTCTGAATTTGGTCTTCATTTCACTTCCAAACATCTTTTTAGCAAATAATTCAAGAGTTCCCTTCAAGTTTGCAAAAGTTATTCCTTTATCTACTACAAGTCCTTCCATTTGATAGAATATAGGAGAATGCGTAGCATCTACTGCATCTGAACGATAAACCTTCCCTGGTGATATCATCTTTATAGGTGGTTTTTGCTTCTCCATAGTTCTTATCTGGGTAGGAGAAGTTTGAGTCCTTAAAACTACATTGTCATTTATATAGAAAGTGTCCTGTTCTCCTCTTGCAGGATGATTTTTAGGTATATTAAGTGCCTCAAAATTATAATAGTCCTTTTCAACTTCAGGTCCATCTTCTATAGAGAATCCCATTGAAATGAATATTTGCTTCATCTCCTCTAGTGTTTGCTCGAGAGGATGCCTTTTACCTATAACCTGTTTTCTTCCAGGCATAGTTATATCAATAACTTCACTTTCCAATTTACTTTCACGTTTTAATTTCTTTATCTTGCTTGAAGTCTCCTCTATAGCACTTTCAAGAGTATTTCTTATTTCATTGGCAAGTTTTCCTATTACCGGCCTTTCCTCTTTTGAAAGATCCTTCATTCCTCTAAGTATTTTAGTAAGCTCACCTTTTTTTCCAAGATACTTGACTCTTATATCCTCTACCTGTATATCATCTTTAATGTTTTTCAGTTCATCAATAGCATTTTGCTTTATGTCATCCAATTTTTCTTTTATCATATTGCTTGCTCCCTTCATTAATATATAGACAAGTTCATAAAATTTTCAAAATAAAAAAGTCCATCCTTAACATAGGACGAACTATAACTATCCGTGGTACCACCCAAATTGATATTTTTTAAATATCCTCTTAAATAGATTTAACGATCTAATACGCCAACTGCTACTCTTGTTCACACTTGGGACTCCGGAGTGAACTTCAAAACACGATTAATTTAAGAAAATTTTCAGCTGTAATTTTCTCTCTCTATGAAACAATCAAACTTCTACTCTCTCCATCAAAGTCAATATATAATTTATATTACATGTTTTTAATATTACAATTATTTTATTATATTGTCAACATTAAACTAATTCGAATTCTGTCTTACTATCTCAAACATCATTATAGAAGCAGCGACGGAGGCATTTAGAGATTCTGCTCCTCCCGGCATTGGTATTTTTACTTTAATATCAGACATATTCATTATATCACTGCTTAGTCCATTTCCTTCATTGCCAACTGCCAATATTATTTTATCATTTAATGAAACATCGTAAAAATTAAATTCAGTATCAAGAACACTTGCTACAATTTTAAAACCATTTTCTCTTAAAAATTTAACTTTGTCAAGATTGCAATCTTCAATTATTGGAACATGAAAAATGGAGCCCATGGTGGATCTTAATGTTTTACTATTGTATATATCCACTGTACCTTTTGTAATTATTAACCCCAATGCTCCTGATGCATGTGCACTTCTTATTATAGTACCCATGTTTCCAGGATCTTGAACTCTGTCTGCCAATACATAGAATCCTATTTTATTTTCAACTTCCAACTTTTTATCATCAACTACAGCAATTATTCCCTGGGAATTCCCAGTATCACTTATAGTTTTAAATGCTTCATCTGATAAATAATATATTTTACTATTATTCTGATAACATATACTCTTCATAGATTTGTAGTTTTCCCATTTGTCCAATGCATTCTCATTTATAAAAATTATTGAAACATTGAATTGTGATTTTAAAGCCTCTTCTACAAATCTAAATCCTTCTATTAAGAACTTGCCTTTTTCACTTCTATATTTTCTCTCTTTTAATTTCTTAGCTTCTTTAATCTGCAGATTATTTTTACTTCTTATTATATCCATTGAACTTTCACCTGCATCCTGTATTTAAAAATATACTGAATAAATTATAAAAGAGTGTAGAAAACTACACTCCTATGTAAAAACATACTATGCACTTAATTGTTTCTTAGCTATATCAGCTAATTCAGTAAATGCTTTTGGATCATTTATTGCTATTTCTGAAAGCATTTTTCTATTTAAATCTACACCTGCAGTTTTTATACCATTAATAAATTTTGAATATGAAAGACCATTTAATCTTGCTGCAGCATTTATTCTTGCTATCCAAAGTTTTCTAAAATCTCTTTTCTTTAATCTTCTTCCTACATATGCATTTCTAAATGCTCTTATAACGGACTCATTTGCAGTTTTAAATAATCTTCTTCTTCCACCATAATAGCCTTTTGCTAACTTTAATATTTTTTTATGATATTTACGAGCATTTACCGCTCTTTTTACTCTTGCCATTTTTTAACCTCCTTCTCGAAATTCCTAATTATACATAAGGTAATAAATTTTTCATAGTTTTTTCTTGAGACTGTGAAACATATCCTGTTTTTCTAAGATTTCTCTTTACCTTAGAAGTTTTACCTGATAATTTATGACTTTTAAAAGCTTTTGCTCTCTTAAGTTTTCCTGTTCCTGTAACCTTAAATCTTTTTGCAGCGCCTCTGTTAGTTTTCATTTTTGGCATGACAAATTCCTCCTCTCAATATATTATTACTTTTTAGATGATAAAACCATTATCATATTTCTTCCTTCAAGCTTTGGTCTCTTTTCTACTACACCAATATCTTCAAGCTTAGAAGAAAAATTTTCTAATATTTTTCTTCCAGTAAATGAATATTCTGCCTGTCTTCCTCTAAATCTAACAGTTACTTTAACTTTATCTCCTGCGTTCAAAAATTTTCTCGCATGATCGGCCTTGATGGAGATATCATGTTCTTCAATAGTAGGGCTAAATCTAATCTCTTTAATATTTATAACTCTTTGATTTTTCTTAGCCTCTTTCTCTTTTTTAGTTTGCTCGTAAATGAATTTACCATAGTCCATAATTTTACAAACCGGTGGTTTGGCATTTGGTGATATCATTACCAAATCCAATTCATTTTCCTCTGCAATTCCAAGAGCTTCTTTTGAAGATATTATTCCCAATTGACTTCCATCATTTCCAATAACCCTTACTTCTTTTTCTCTTATATTTTCATTTACAAGAAAGCCTTTGCTAATAGTTTTCACCTCCCAAGTAAAATTACCTAAACAGCACATATAAAAAAGAGACGGCACACGCCGTCTCTTAAACTCCAATAGTAAAAGTATAATAAAGGATTTATATTCAAATCCTTGATAACCATACCAGCAGCATTACGCGCTGTAAGGTGAGAAACGGCTGGTTTCTTCTTTAACTCAATGTCCTTAATTATACTATCAATATTTCTCATTGTCAATAAAATAAATTTAAAATTTCATTTTTTTTACACTGCCCATTTGAAAATGTGCTCCTATTTTTGTTTCACCAAGGCAATAGGAACATATAGCTGATGGCATAGTAAATCTAAGTTTCTTGCCGTCAAAATCTTCAACTCCATCTGCGTTTTTAAAATTCATTCCAAGTTGAAAAGCTCCCTGTCCAGTTATTCCATTTACAAACAAAATTCTGGTCTTGGGATTTGACTGTTTTACATGAAATGAAAATACCTCTCTTTCGGCCTGAGATACAATGTCACCCTTTGTTATTACTACAATATCTGCAAATTTTAACATGGGACCTATTTTTTTAGGAGTATTTACTCCAGAAAGACAGTCTATTACACATACAGAAAGAACTCCTCTAATATGAGGCGAGCATCTATTGCACAAGCCTGCACTTTCAGTTATCAAATAATCAAATTCACTTTCTATTCCCCATTTAACACAATCTTCTATATTGCTTACATAAAAGTGATCAGGACAAAGGCCTCCGGAAAGACCAACTTTTACATCCACTCCTGCTTTTTTATACAATTCATCATCATATGTGGAGAGGCAGTCAAATTTTATAACCCCTATCCTATAATTACTATCCTTAAGATTTTTTACAGTCTTCAAAATAACAGATGTCTTCCCAGAAGATGGCGGACCAGCTACAGTTATTAATTTCATATACTCATCCCCTTCGGTTTTAATCTATTTTAAAATATTTCTTTATGTCAAAATCTATAGTTTCTCCTTCTCTTAATTTGTTTCTTATTCCAACAAGTTTAGCATCAAATTTTTCCAGTATATCAACATTGCTTCGTTCCTTGCTGTTAGTCTCTATTATCTTTTTAATGCCGCCATTTTTTATAACCATCCTTTTATTGCCTATAAGAGCAAGTATAGGATCATGAGTGGACATCAATATTATCTTTTCTTCTTTCATCAATACTTCAATGGCCATTTTTCTATCAATACCTGCATTTTCTATTTCATCAATCAATACAATAGGAGACTTGCTTAAGAGAGCTGTATCTGCAATCATAAGCGCCCTTGATTGACCACCACTTAGCTGAGTTACCGGAACATCTTTCAAAAATTTTTCTCCTGCCAGATCATTGGCACATTTTATTATGGATTCAACTATTTCTTCGACATTGTCAACCATACGGCTTTCAGCATGCATGGTTATAAATTCCTCCACAGTTACATCCATTACAAAATTCATGTTTTGGGACAGCTGTGCCACCAATTTATTATCCATTGAAAAGCGTTCATTTTCTTCTGGTACACTTCCGTTTACAAGTATCTGCCTTCCTGTAGGTGTATCTTTTTGGGCGAGACACTCTATGTCCTCCAATAATCTGCTTTTTCCCGAACCAGTGTGTCCAACTATACAGATTATTTCTCCGGGTTTAAATGTAATTTTTACATCTTCTTCTATACCTGATTTGTCATGTCCTCCAATAACAGTTATAGATTTTATGGTATATCGGCCTGTATTTTTTATTTCCTTCATTTTCTCTATAAAAGATAAAAATTCATGTAAAATTTGTTTTTTATTAGAACCTGATTCTTCCAGATACTCTATGTCTAGTGTTGATATAATCTGTTTTGCATTCATTGATTTGTCAAAATCTCTAATTCCAATGGCTATAAAAAAGTCTTTTACATTAGGATATTCTTTATACAAATTTTCTATTGCAATATCAGCTTCATTATTTTCTCCAATAAAATTTTTCATAGAATCTCCACCTTAAAATCAAATAATATATATAATTATAATATTAATTTGTTAAAAATTGAAGTGTAAATTTTATACTTTATAAAATTCATTACATTTTATAATGCAATTTTAATATTGCCATATATACTCCAACTGACTTGTTAATAATAAATATATTATCTATAATATATTTTATGAAGTAGTTGTTTTTTCGTATAATTTCATACTATATTATAGCAAATTTATTATAAATGACGAGGTGTTTCCAATGAAAAAGGTACTAACTATTGCAGGTTCTGACAGTTCAGGAGGTGCTGGAATACAGGCAGATCTGAAAACCATGAGTGCTTTAGGTGTATTTGGCATGAGTGTCATAACAGCAGTCACAGCTCAAAACACTATAGGTGTACAAGGGGTAATGGATGTAACTCCAGAAATTGTAGAAGCTCAGATAAGATCTATATTTGATGATATAAATGTAGATGCTGTAAAAATAGGTATGGTTTCAAATAGCAAAACTATCTCTATAATAAAAAAATTATTGAAACAATATGATGTTAATAATATAATTTTAGATCCTGTAATGGTTTCAAAAAGTGGATATTTTCTACTAAAAAAAGAAGCTCAATCTGCTATAAAGGATCTCATAAGCATAGTAGACATAGTCACCCCCAATATTCCTGAGGCAGAAGTCTTAACTAGTTTAAAGATAGAAAATCGAGATGACATGATAAAAGCTGCTTTTGAAATACAAAAATTAGGTGCTAAAAATGTTCTTGTAAAAGGTGGACACAGATGCAACGATGCAAATGACATATTGTTGTATAATAATCAAATACTGGATTTAGAAAGTACTAGAATACATACTAAAAACACCCACGGTACCGGTTGTACATTGTCTTCAGCTATAGCCTCCCATATTGCAAAAGGTTATAGTATAGACAGCGCTATTTCTCTTTCAAAAAAATATATAACAACAGCCATAGAAAACTCTTTTCCTATTGGACATGGAGTTGGCCCTGTAGGACATTTTATAGAGCTATATAAAAAAGCGGGAATTTCATACGATTAATAAAATTTTGGAGGCAATAAAATGACTGATAACAATATAAATAAACTATGCAGCGTATTAACAGATATTAGAAAAAAAGTTCCACTTGTTCAATGCATTACAAATCATGTTACTATCAATGACTGTGCAAATATACTGCTTGCCTATGGTGCTTCACCTGCCATGTGCGAGGCCTATGATGAAGTATTTGACTTTGTAAAGATAGCTCAGGCACTCTATATAAACCTTGGTACCCTTAACAAAGAACAGGAAGCTTCAGTAATACTTGCAGCAGAATCTGCAAAAATACATAACATACCTGTAATTCTTGATCCTGTAGCCTGTGCTGCAATTCCAAGAAAAATCAATGTTATAAATAGAATTTTTCAAGTTGGAAAAGTTGATGTTATAAAGGGAAATATAGGAGAAATAAATTTTTTGGCAGGTAAATCTTCAAATGTAAAAGGCGTTGATTCTCTAGATAATTCAGAAGGAGCCCTGGATAGTTGTAAAATTCTTGCTCAAAAATATAATTGCATCGTGGCAGCCACTGGAGAAAATGATTTTATAACAGATGGTAAGTCCAGTGCAATAATTAATAACAACACACCTATGCTGACTAAAATAACTGGTGCAGGATGTATGCTTGGTGCCTTATGTGGTGCGGCTGCAGGCTGCTCTGAAGATAAATTCATTGCAACTACATCTGCTATACTTTCAATGAATATAGCAGCAGAAGAAGCTTTCAAAGAAGCAAAGGCTCCTGGAAGCTTTAGAATAAAATTAATAGATTACATATATGATTTAACTGAAGACAAGCTAAGGAAAGGTGGAAAAATAATATGGCAGTAGATTACAGTCTATATTTAGTAACAGATAGAAGATTTATAGGAGAAAAGCCTCTAAAAAAAGCCGTAGAAGAAGCTATAATTGGTGGAGTTACTTTAGTTCAAATCCGTGAAAAATTAGCTTCTACAAGAGAATTTTACAATGTAGCTCTAGAAGTAAAACAAGTCACAAGCCATTACAATGTGCCGATTATAATAAATGACAGAATTGATATAGCTCAGGCTATAGACGCAGATGGTGTACACCTTGGTCAAAGTGATATGCCACTTTCCATTGCAAGAAAAATACTTGGCGATAAAAAAATAATAGGTATATCTACAGGTAACATAGAAGAAGCATTAGAAGCAGAAAGTGGAGGTGCCGATTATATAGGTATCGGCACAATATTCAATACGGGAACCAAAAAAGATACAGATAATCCTCTAGGGGTGGATGGCCTTAAAAAAGTATATGGCAGCGTAAATATACCTGCAGTTGCCATAGGTGGAATTAATCATGACAATTTTAAAGATATACTGTCTACAGGTGTAGATGGAATAGCAGTTGTTACTGCTATTCTCCGCAGTAAGAATATAACCTCTGCTGCAAAACAGCTAAAAATAAAATAATATGCTTCAAGTCAGTCTGAATGAATTTACATTTTATTTGGACTGACTTTTTTAATATGTTGATTTACAATTTTATCATGCTAAAGTATAATATCATGTGGGAATATAAAAAATATTTATTTTATGGGAGGTTACTTTTTTATGAAAAAAAAGATTATACTTTTAACTGCCCTGGTATTTTTGATGGGCACAATATTTACAGGATGTGGGCAATCCAAATCCGGAACAGATAATTCATGGAATGAAATAAAACAAAAAGGACAATTTGTAGTAGGTTTGGATGACAGTTTTCCACCTATGGGATTTAGGAATGACAGTGGGCAAATAATTGGATTTGATATAGATATGGCTAAGGAAGCCGCAAAGAGAATGGGGGTCAAAGTTGTATTTAAACCAGTTCAATGGGATGGCATTATATTGAGTTTAAAGAACAAGGATATAGATCTTATATGGAATGGTCTTACAATTACAGACAAGAGAAAGCAGCAGATAGACTTCTCAAATGTATATCTTCAAAATAAACAGATAATAGTAACAACAAAGGATTCACCTATTAAAAGCAAAAAGGATTTGGCTTCAAAAGTAGTTGGACTTCAACTTGGCAGCAGCAGTGAAACCGCACTTAATTCAGATACTTCTACTAAAAATTCATTGAAAGAGATAAAAAAATATTCAAATAATACAGAAGCTCTACTTGATCTTAAAAATGGCCGTGTATCAGCCGTAATAGTAGATGAAGTTGTAGGAAGATACTATATTGCCAAAAAACCTGGTGTATACAAAGTATTAAATGATAATTTTGGAAAAGAGGACTATGGTATAGGTATAAGGAAAACCGACACAAGTTTCAAGAATAAATTAAATGAAACTTTAAATTCAATGAAAAAAGATGGAACTGAAGATAAAATATCCAAAAAATGGTTTGGAGAAGATATAATTCCCCATTAATTCAAAATATATTAGAACTCAAGTTAGGAGTTGATTCATTTGCCTGATATTATGGATATTACAGGATTTATACTAAAGGGAAGTATAATATCCATAAAATTATTTTTAATTGTAATAGTTTTTTCAATACCTTTAGGTATGATATGCGCACTAGGTAAAATGTCAAAAATAAAAATATTGAGATCAGTACTTGGGTTATATACCTGGGCATTTAGGGGAACTCCTCTTCTACTTCAATTATTTTTTATATATTTTGGACTACCTGTCCTTAATATAAAATTGGATCCTCTGGTAGCAGCCTGTATAGCATTTATTATAAATTATACAGCATACCTTGCTGAACTTTTTAGATCAGGTATTAATTCTGTAGATATAGGCCAATATGAAGCCGCAAAAGCTCTTGGAATGAATTATCCTCAGATAATGAAAAGAATTATAATTCCTCAAGCTGTCCCTGTTATACTTCCTTCGCTTTGCAACGAAAGTATAAATTTAATAAAAGATACTTCCCTGGTAGCTTCTATAGGTATTGGTGATCTTTTAAGAGCAGCAAAAGAAATTGTAACCAGTGACTTTACAGTCTACCCCTTTATAATAGCTGGAGTAATGTATTTAATAATAAGTTCCATATTAGTTTTTATATTCAAACGACTGGAAGCCAGATTTTCTTTGGCCTGACATATTCTAAAGATAAATTCTATTATTTATTACTAATAGAATTTATCTTTTCTTTTTTATTACTCTTATGACTTGACTCATCAAAACATTCTTCAAGACATTCCTCTATTACTTCTTTGGTTATTATAAAATTATTTTCCATTTGCTATTCCTCCTTATAATAATTGAGATAATTATTTTAATCATATTTAATATAAATATGCATTTTCATAAACAATTATTCCCTGAATTAAAAATTATTATATTTATATATATATTCAGCAAGAAAGCAAATGTGAACGTTTTTAACTACATTTTTGATATTAATTCTACTATGTTTATTATAACTTCAACTGCCTTTTCCATAGCAAATACAGGAATATACTCATATCTTCCGTGAAAATTATGTCCTCCTGTAAATATGTTTGGTGTTGGAAGCCCCATAAATGAAAGTCTTGCTCCATCTGTCCCTCCTCTTATCGGAACAATTTCAGGTTCAACAGATGACTGCTTTATTGCTTCATATGCAATATCTACTACGTATTTAACGTGCTCTATCTTTTCCTTCATATTTCTATACTGGTCCTTTACATCAATACTTACAACTCCACTGCCATACTTTTTATTAAGTAGTTTCATACTATCCAGCATGAATTTTTTTCTTTTTTCAAAATTATCACTGTCAAAATCTCTTATTATATAATAAAGTTCAGTTTCCTCTACTCCACCATTTATGGAAATAAGATGGTAAAATCCTTCATGTCCTTCTGTTGCTTCAGGTACCTCATTCTTAGGAAGCATTCCAATAAGTTCTGCAGCTATAAGCATGGAATTTATCATTTTATTCTTTGCATATCCTGGATGCACATTTCTTCCTTTAATTTTAACTTTAGCTGAGGCTGCATTAAAATTTTCAAATTCAAGCTCCCCGATTTGTCCTCCATCTATTGTATATGCAAATTCAGCATTGAACTTTTTCACATCAAAATAATCAGGACCTTTTCCAACCTCTTCATCAGGTGTAAAACCTATTTTAATATCCCCATGTTTTATTTCAGGATGATTTACAAGGTATTCTACAGCTGTCATTATTTCAGCTACTCCAGCTTTATCATCAGCTCCAAGAAGTGTATTCCCATCTGTAGTTATAATTGTTTCTCCTATATAATTCTTTATTTCTGGAAAATCCTTTGTGCTGAGAACTATATTTTTATCACTATTCAATACAATATCTGATCCATCATAATTTGTAACTATATTCGGTTTAACATTTTCACCTGAAATTTCAGGACTTGTATCCATATGAGATATAAATCCAACTGCAGGTACTTTTTTATTAGTATTTCCAGCTAAAAATGCCATAACATATCCATTTTCATCTAAATTGGCATTTTCAATACCTATTTGTTTTAATTCTTGTACAAGTTTTTTTCCTAAATTCAGCTGTTTTTTAGTTGTTGGAACAGTATTTGACTCCTCACTGGACCTGGTATCAACAACAATATATCTTAAAAATTTATCTGTTACACTTTCCATGAGATTTCCTCCCCAAATTAAAAATATGTACTATACTTCAATAATATCACCTTTGTGAAATGAATAAATGTATCTTTCTTTCACATTTATACCGGTCATATTTTCAAGTGCTTTCGAGTAATAGTAAATCTGTATCTTATATTTATCTTTGAGTTCTTCAGTTCTTTCAACATAATCAGTTTTATAATCTATAAGCACCAATCCATCATCTTCTTCAAAATAGCAATCTATTATTCCCTGGATAAGTATCTTTTCATCTTTATATAGATCCTTTGGCAAATCCTTATATATATCAGAACTGCTTTCCTGTATATAAAATGGTACTTCCCTATATACCTTCTTTGAACTTTTCATTCTAATCCCAAGATTTGAATTGAAAAATTTCAATATTTTATAAGATGAAATAGCCTTTTTTTCATCATCTGTAATAAATTGTCCAAGTACAAGATTTTCTATTTGAGTATCTATATTCGATTTGGAATCTGTATTATTTATATCAATATGCTGCATTGCAAGATGCATCAAAGTACCTCTTTGAGCTCCTGACAATTCTGTATTTTCTTTAATGAAATTAGGCTTTTTAAGATTCACATCCTCAACCAGATGTGAACTATCTTCCATATCAATCAATGCAAATCTTCTCTTTAATTCAGATACTGAAAATTTGGCAGGTATTTTTGATGCCTCTTCATATTTATATTTCCAATTTAGCCTTCTATTTATTTCTTGAAAATATTCATCTTCATATTTATCCAGAAATCTATTTTTAATATGTTCTATTATGTCTATTTCAGTATCTACTTGAGAGTTTTCTGAGAAATCTTCTCTTGAATAGATATTGATTTTCCAGTTTGAAATATGTTCTATAGGCAAAAATTTACAATTTTTATGATTTGCAATTTTTCTTATAATTTTTCCATCTTTATGCCTTACAATTGCCATTCCTATCCATTCAAGATAATTTTTTGCATTTTGTAAAGCATATTCAGGGACTTTATTTTCCTCTACAAGAGAGTCATCACACCATTTTTCAAATGTATCTTCTACGTTATTTATCATTCCAGTTATAATTAATTTTTCCTTTGCCCTTGTAAATGCTACGTATAATATTCTCATTTCTTCAGACAAAGTCTCATTTTTAAGTTTACTTCTAAGTATATGTTTTATAATAGTGGGATAATGTATCCGTCTTTCAATATCCACATACTCAGGGCCAAGTCCCAATTCTTCGTTAAAAATTATAGGATTGTTGGCATCCATAAAGTTAAAATTTTTACCTGCACCTGCAAGTATTACCACTGGAAACTCAAGTCCCTTACTCTTGTGTATGCTCATTATTCTAACTACATTTTCATTTTCACCTAATATTTTTGCACTTCCCATATCTCCACTGCTATTCCTCAACTTATTTACAAAATTTATGAAGTTGAATAGTCCTTTATAACTGCTTTTTTCGTATTGTTCTGCTTTTTCAAAAAGCATTCTCAAATTTGCCTGTCTCTGAGTTCCTCCAGTCATGGCACCCACAAATCCATAATAGCCAGTATCACTATACAAATACCACAAAAATTCATCTATGGGCATATATACTATTTTTTTTCTCCATTTATCCATACGATCCAAAAAGCTGCTGATTTTTTCTTTTAAATCTTCTGTTACATCTTCCTCGTTACAGCAAATATTTAATGCTTCGTAAAAAGATACATCTTTATTTACAATCCTTATGTCAATCAATTCTTCTGGTGAAAAAGATGCTATTGGTGAGCGCAGTACGGATATAAGCGGTATATCCTGTATTGGATTATCTATTATTTGCAGAAGACTCATAATAGTCTTTATTTCTATAGTTTCAAAATAGCCTGTAGATGTATCTGCAAAAACTGGTATGTTTGCATTGTTCAACTCTTCCATAATAGTTTGAGCCCAATTCTTAGTAGCTCTCATCAATATTACTATGTCTTTATACATTAAATTTCTATATGATCTTATATCTTTATCATAAACCTTAAAATATTGATTATCTTCAGGATTTACAATGTCTTTTATTTTTTTGGCTATTAATCTTCCTTCTACCTGAATATTACTTAAATCTTCCTGTTCATCTTCACTCCTGACTTTATCTATTAGATTAACTTCTATAGCCTCTCCACTAAAAGTACTATCAGTTGTATCCGGATAAGTTGCTGCACTTTCAAGTTGTTCTCCTTCTACATAATCAAGTTCTCCTATTTTTTTACGCATTATCTGGCTGAATAAATAATTTACGCCGTCTATTATTTCATGTCTGCTCCTGAAATTTTTAAATAATTTTATTTTCCTATTTTTAGAATTTTCTTCTTCAGAATAGTTCCTATATTTTTCAAGAAACAATTCCGGTTTTGCCTGTCTGAATCTATATATGCTCTGCTTTACATCTCCTACCATAAACAGATTGGAAGTTTCATCATCTCTATTTATCATATTTATTATTACTTCTTGAACCCCATTGCTATCTTGATACTCATCTACAAGTATTTCTGCAAAATACTTTCTATAATAAAGAGCTGTATCTGAGGGAATTATATCTCCACTTTTATCCTTACGGGTTAGTATATTTAAACAAAAATGCTCTATATCACTAAAGTCAAGTATATTCCTTTCTCTTTTTTTATCAGCATATTTATTAGCAAAATCCATTACAAGATCAGTAAGACATTTCATAACAGGATACATATCCCTTATACTTTTGTCTACATCATCTCCATAGTTTAATATATTTTCCATTATATGTTTTAACCTTTTCTTTACATTATCTCTCGTCTTAGTTACTCTTATCTTTATATCTTCATCATAGCTTCCACTTTTTAATCTTGGAAGCCTTTGAAATTTAAGTTCTTGAACATAATTATCAATCTCATTCCAGGATTTTAACTTTAACAAATATTCAAATTCACCGACTTCATTTTTAAAAATAGGCTCATATCCCTCAAAACCAGGATTTTCAAATATCAACTCAAGTGCTCTTTTAAGTCTATCTCTAAGACTCTTTATTTCAACTTTTAGATCTGATATTATTATTTGTGCCCAAAGGGATGTTTCAAATTCAAAATCATCAGATAAATTAAATTGCTCTGATGCCTTATTGAGCCACTTTTCAGGCCACGGGACACTTTGAACGAATTCATAGAGTGATATTACAATATCCTGAACTTTAGTATCATTTTTATCACCATAAGAATCTATCAGATTTAAAAAACTACTATCATTTGAATCATATTTTTCTTCAAATAGTTCAAATACAGCATCTCTTTTTAAGAGTATACTCTCCTCATTGTCCGAGACTCTAAAATTTGGATCCAAATCTACCAATTGAAAATTATTCTTGATTATTTTGAGACAAAAAGAATGCATAGTCATTATATTGGATTGATTTAACAGTGTTAGCTGTCTTTGAAGTCTTCTCGATTCAAAATTATCTTCCAATAATTTTTGGAGTTCATCTCCAATCCTCTCCTTCATTTCAGCTGCAGCTGCATTTGTATATGTAACTACAAGTAATTTATCTATGTCAATATCCAAATCTGGATCTGTTATCTTTCGAATTATTCTCTCTACAAGAACAGCAGTTTTTCCTGCACCAGCTCCTGCAGCCACCAATACATTTGATCTTTCTGTAAATATAGCTTTTCTTTGTTCATCTGTCCAATTTGCAACCATAGTTATCACCTAATTCTTTTAGTAAATTACATTATCTTTTCCAGAATCTTTCGCTCTATATAGATTCATATCCGCTTTTCTTATCAACTCTTCTACATTTCCATTACCGGCTTTGCACATACTTATGCCTATGGAAACGGTTATATATGACTTGATGTTTCTATAATTAATTGGTGAAGTTTTTATCTTGTCTTTTATTTTACACATTCTTGTATAAACATCATATATGGACTTTATATCGTACATATACACTATAATTTCTTCTCCACCATATCTTGATACAATATCTTCTCTTCTCAAACTATTTTTAATTATATTGCTTACCTGTCTTAAAACCCTATCACCATATTGATGCCCATAAGTATCATTGCATTTTTTGAAATCATCTATGTCTATCATAACAATGGCAAATCCAGCACCACAATCCTTTATTTTCTCATATATAACTGAAAAAAAGTAACTTCTATTAAAAAGCCCAGTTAGAAAATCTCTTTGTGAATTTTCTTTTATCTTGTTATAAAGCCTGTTATTTTCTATACACATAGCAATTTGATTACTTATTGCAGTTAAAAGCTTTATGTGTTCATCACTTAAATATTTATATATTTTATGTTCAACTACAATAACACCTAGAAGATTTTCCTTTAAATATATAGGCATGAGTATGGCAGAATGTATGGATATATTATCATTTCCCTTATATATATTATCAGGTGAATTTATCAATGAAGTACTTAATTCATTCCTGCTTCCATTATTAAATTCATATATACTATTATGATGAAGGATGTTTTTTAGATTTGATACTTTTAATTTTAACTTTCTATTTTCAATTAAATATACACTTGAATATGTTACTCCTAAAATTCCAATCATTATGTCATTAATGGTAGATGCTATTTCGCCATTCCTAAGATATTTATTTATATATTGACTTATCTCTACTATTAAAGATAGCATATCTAATTTTTTATCTTGTGTAATAATTTTTTTATTCTGCTGTTGCATAGTATATTCGGCCATTTTTTGATAGCCTTCATATTCTTTTTTTAATCTATTATACTGTTCCAACAATGACATTAATTTCTCTCCTAATAAAAAGAACTACTTCACATTTAGATTTATAAATATAGAATACCATAAGTATATTATATTTTCTACAATCACATGGTAAAAATATACAATAAAGTATTGTAAACTAAAGTCAAAACCTATTATTTAACTCCTCTGAAAAATAGTTTAACTCACCTGAAAGTTTATTTATTGTATCCATGTTTTATTTTACTGCAGATGTAGATGCAGTTATTTTCTCAGAAGATGCAGATATTTCTTAAGTTACTGAAATTACAGAACCCATTGAGGATGTAAACTTATCTTTAAATTCATATACATTATTTATATTATCCATATTTTCATTAGTTGTTACAGGATCTTTTCTATAAAATCAACAACTTTATTTGTGAGATTAAGTAAATTCACCTCTAAAAATAGATAGAGGTGAATAAGATTTACTTATTTAAAAGAAAGTTTAAAATTTGATCCTTCATTTCATTTTTTTCACAGGTAGTTTTGTGTATCACATTATTTTTCTTTAATTGCTCTACACCCTTTGGAATTTTTAAACCTGATATTTTACTCATTATATCTACAAGTTCCATATCATTATATTTAGTATATTTACTGTCAAGTGCACTCATAACAGATTTTGTAAACTTGAATGGACTAGCTGTTGAAACTATAATAGTCTTAGTATTATCTCCAGTAGAATCAACATATTTCTTATATACAGCATGTGCTACTGCAGTATGGGTATCCATCAGATAATTATAATTTTCAAAATTATAATTTATTGCATCCAAAGTCTCCTGTTCACTTGCAAATCCCCCATAAAATGAATTTAACTCCTTCTTCATATCTTCTGTAATCGTATATTTCCCATCTTCATTCAAGTTGTTCATAAGTTTATTTACCAAATCAGAATTTCTTGAACTTATATCATATATTAGTCTTTCAAGATTACTTGATACAAGTATATCCATAGAAGGTGATATAGTTACGATAAAATCTCTCATTTTATCATATGTACCGGTACTCAAGAAATCAAATAAAACTTTGTTGTCATTAGATGCACATATGAGTTTCTTTATTGGCAATCCCATTTTTTTTGCATAATATGCAGCTAATATATTTCCAAAGTTTCCTGTTGGAACATCAAAATTTATCTTTTCTCCAAGTTTTATTTCCCCTGTCCTAACAAGTTCCATATAACCATAGAAATAATATACTATTTGTGGTACAAGTCTTCCTATATTTATAGAATTTGCAGATGAAAATACATAGCCCTTTTTATCTAATTCACTTTTTAAATCTGCATCATTGAAGATTTTCTTTACTTCACTCTGTGCATCATCAAAATTTCCATCTATTCCAATAACCCTTGTATTTGCCCCAGTCTGTGTTATCATCTGCCTTCTCTGTATTTCACTTACACCGTCTTTTGGAAAAAATACTACTATTTTTGTTCCCTTCACATCTGCAAAACCTTCAAGAGCCGCTTTACCAGTATCCCCTGAAGTAGCTGTAAGTATTACTATATCCTTTTTCAAATTTTGCTTTTTAGCAGAAACTTTCATAAGATGGGGCAGTAGGCATAATGCCATGTCTTTAAATGCAAGAGTAGGACCATGATATAGCTCTAGATAAAATGCCTTTTTGGTTTTTTTAAGTGGAACTATATCTTCAGAATCAAATTTATTATCATAGGCCAAGTCTAAGCATCTATCAAGTTCTTCTTTTTCTATATCTGTAAAAAATTTACCTATAATAAAAGAAGCCAGCTTCTTATAGCTCATATCTTTACAATCTTCCAATTTATCACCTATAAAAGGTATAGTATCAGGTACAAAAAGGCCTCCATCTTTAGCTATACCATTTAATATCGCACAAGATGCAGGTAAATTTTCCTTTATCCCCCTCGTGCTGTTGTAACAAATTTTTTCCACGTATATCACTCCTTATAGAATATTAGAATCCTTGTTTTATCTAAGTATATAATAACATAGGAATATAGAACTTGAAAATAAAATTTAATACTTCTAGTATATAATTAAAAATAGTAGTAAACTAGATTTCATAGGAATTTTTTAGATTTTATTATTAGAGGTGAAAAATTTGGCAATATACTTAGATAATGCAGCAACATCATATCCCAAACCGGATATAGTTATGGATAAAATGTACTATTTCATGAAGAATATAGGTGCAACTGCAGGCAGAGGAGCTTATAAATCTGAAATAGAATCTGATAGATTAGTATATAATTGTAGAAATAATCTATGCAAACTTTTTAATTTTGATAGACCATCAAATGTTGTATTTACATATAATATTACAGAATCCTTGAATTTAGCTATAAATGGCATTTTAAAAAATGGAGATCATGTAATAATAAGTAGTTTAGAACATAATTCCGTTACAAGACCATTGAAAATTCTTGAAAAAACAAAGAATATACAAATATCCAAAGTTCCATGCAATACATATGGACTGACAAACCCGAATGATATAGAGAACCTAATAAGAACAAACACAAAATTGATAATATTTACTCATGCTTCAAATGTAATTGGCACCATTCAACCCATAAAACAAATCGGAAAAATAGCTAGAAAAAACAATATATTATTTTTGGTAGACAGTGCTCAAACCGCAGGAGCCTATCCCATAGATATAAAAGAATACAATATAGATCTTCTGGCTTTTACAGGGCATAAAAGTCTCCTTGGTCCTACTGGAACTGGAGGTCTTATAATAAACTGCGATGCAGAAATAAAAGCATTAAAGGCTGGAGGCACTGGAGTTGACTCAAAGTATCCCTATCAACCGGAATATCTTCCTAACAAATTTGAGTCCGGGACACTAAATGTAGTTGGAATAGTTGGTCTTTCAGAAGGTGTAAATTATATAAATAATATAGGTATATCTTCAATAAGGGAAAAAGAGCAGATTTTAACAGAGTATGCATTGAAAACACTTAAAGAGATTCCAAACATAATAATATATGGCCCAAAATCTGCTGATAAAATAGTAGGTGTAATTTCATTTAATATTGAAGGCATTCCATGTGATGAAGTAGGCTTTCAACTTGACAAGACATACAATATAATGGTAAGGGTTGGATTTCATTGTGCCCCTACGGCCCACAGGATTATTGGTACTTATAATACAGGATGTGTAAGAATAGGAATAGGGTATTTTAACACAAAAAGCGATATAGATATCCTAACTGAATCCCTTGTAGAATTGTCAAAAACTTAAATATAAAAAACAATAGACCAATGTTTCGGCCTATTGTTTTACTATCAATTTGATTCTTTTCCTGCAGATGAAATTAATTTAAAAATTATAAGTATAATGGCAACTCCTGCCACAGCCGATATAACATATCCTATTATATCATTTGTTCCTGATATGGAATAATCAGAAGCTATGGAATTGAATTTGAATCCATTTTGAAAAGCGGATGGAACATAACCTACAAGATGTTTTATTTGATTCATATCCCATTCTCCCCATGCAGTTCCTGCTGCCAATAATCCTATAGGACATAATATTATAAGTAATATCAATAGTCTATACAATGGTTTTTTACTTGTATGTTCATGTTTATAGACTATTCCAGGTGATACTTTTTTAACATATGCAAGTACTGCAGCGGTAACACCTCCTTCGATAAATCCTATTAAAAGATGAGGTAAAATCATAGCAGGTATGGCTATTTTCAATCCATAAGGACAATAGAGTGCAGCCCCACTTGCATCTTTGAACAATAAAGGCTGTATTCCAAATTCTATGGAAGCACAAAAAGCTGCTGCAACTATTCCCGCATATGCCCCCACAAAAGCTGCTATGTATTCTCCCTTTTCACTTTTAACTCTTGACTTTATTAACCTATACAGGGTATACCCTACCATAGGCATTATAAATGCCATATTAAATGTGTTGGCTCCAAATGCCAGTATACCTCCATCTCCAAAAAAGAGTGCCTGTATAAGAAGTGCAACTGTAACAGAAATAACAGCAGCATAAGGTCCCAACAAAATAGCTGCTAATGTTGCTCCTACTGCATGGCCAGTGGTACCTCCAGGTATAGGAACATTGAACATCATTATTAAAAATGAAAAAGCCCCACAGACTCCAAGTATAGGAAGTTTTTTCTTGCTAACTTCCTGTTTCACTTTTTTAGAAGCTTTCATCCATACTGGAATCATGATTGCACCCATAACTGCACAAGTAGATGGGCTTAAATAATTATCTGGAATATGCATATAAAATCCCTCCTTATATATATAATAGCAATATTTGTGCCACTTTAGAAAAACAAGTTTATTCTAGCATTTAAACATCTTAATATCAAAATGATAATATTTAGTATCATTTTGATATTATTCACAGCTTAAATCTCATATTGAAACCTTTAAAATTTTAAATTAATACAATAAAATTGTGACTTTATCAACTTAACGGAATTGAATATGTGATATAATATGTTATAATATATTCAATTTCTATATTAACAAGGGGGAATTTTTGTATGGACAGCGGTCCGAGTAGCGTTTTATTTGATGTTTTTTTTATCTTTGTATTAATCTTATTAAACGCTTTTTTTTCAGCAGCAGAAATTGCAATAGTATCTGTAAATAAATCCAAAATAAAAATAATGGCAGATAAAGGTAATAAAAAGGCTCAATTGCTGCTTGATCTCATGAAGGAACCGAATAGATTTTTAGCAACTATTCAGGACGTAATAACCCTGGCAGGATTTCTCGCCAGTGCACTTTCAGCTACATGGCTTTCAGTGCCTTTAGCTAAATTACTTGAAAAATTCAATATACCTTCAAGTAATGAAATATCAATAATACTTGGAACATTAATATTATCCTATTTTACATTGGTCTTTGGTGAACTTTTTCCAAAAAAATTGGCTTTGCAAAATTCTGAAAAAGTAGCATTATTTGTAGTAAAACCTCTTTTATGGACATCAAAAGTAACTTTTCCTTTTGATAAAATACTAACTTTCTCAGTAAATCTGTTAGGTAAAATAACCAATACCAATATTACAGGTAAAAAAGATAATATTTCTATAGAGGAAATACAACTTATGATAGATGCTGGAGAAGAAACAGGTATAATAAATGAGACAGAAAAAGAAATGATAAATGGAGTATTTAAGTTTGATGATACTCTTGCCAAAAATATAATGACTCCAAAAGTCAATGTATTTGTTATCAATGTAGACACACCTATAGAAGAAATTTTAAGTGAAGTTGCGAAACAGCAATATTCAAGAATACCTGTATATGAGGATTCAATAGACAATATAATTGGTATACTGTATATGAAAGATTTATTTATATCATTTCATGGTGGAACTTTAAACAATAAATCAGTAAGGGATCTTATAAGATCAGCTTATTTTGTTCCGGAAACAAAAAATATAGATGAGTTATTTGAAGAAATGCAGATTACAAATAATCATATGTCAATTTTGATAGATGAATATGGTAATTTTACAGGTATTGTAACTATAGATGATTTAATAGAAGAGGTAATGGGAAATATTCCAGATGAACATGACAAATGTGATAATGATTCAGATCCAATAAGTAGAATAAACTCCAACACATATATAGTTGATGGGCTTGTACCAATAGACGATATAAATGAAGAATTAAATATAAATCTTCCTTATGATATATTTGATACAATAGGTGGTTTTGTAATAGACCTCTTGGGACATATTCCAAAACACAATGAGTACAAGACTCTCAAATATGGGAATATAACTTTTAAAATAGAAAGTGTTAAGGAAAAACGAATAGATAAATTGGAAATATTGTTGGATAACAAGGAGTAAATGTCTTAATTGTACAAAAACTGATATAGCCATAAAAAACTATATCAGTTTTTTATAAATAATTTAAATAAATATCAATAAAACTTTTATACAGAAATCATATAGAGTATAGAAAAACTATAAATAGACTTTATTAATAAGTGCTAACATGAAATGTATTATTTTTCTTAATTTCAGCATGGGAAGTCATTTCTTTTACAATATCAAGATATTTTTGTGATACATTAGGACATACTTCTAATATACTGTCAATTATAAAATCTATATTTGTATCATCAACCTTTTTCAATATAACCTCTTCAGATTTATTTTCATCTTCATTTTCATTTTCATCTTCTTCATTATTTTTATTGAATACAAATTCCTCACTTGTCAGCGAATCATATATCTTATTTGCCACATCAGACTGCATAACGTATGGAGTTTTTATGAATTCTTTTGAGAAATACAATACACCTTGTATAGTTATAAACTCTCCATATACATATTCTTTTTCAGTTACCTTTGAGTTGTCACTTTCATTACAAGCATATTTAATATGCTCAACATGCTTTACATCAACTATATAATTCTTATCTTTTCTACCAAGTACACATCTAATATCTAAATCCATCAATCTGTCTTTTACATGTTCTGAAAATTTCTCTCCTAATTCTGAAATGAACATTTTTACTGATATTGTCTTCTTCATTCTATAATTTTTTCTCACTATAACAGACTCCTTTACATAATTAGTTTGTTTTAAATTCTAGCTTTTAAATAAGAGTTAAGTGCAAATTTATATAAAAAACCACCTTGTAAAAAAGGTGGTAAAACATTTAATGTTTATATGAACGCTAAATTCAATAATATCAAAACTTATTAAAGTTTAACAACATTAGCAGCTTGAAGTCCTTTTGGTCCTTCTTCTACATCAAATTGAACTTTTTGACCTTCTTCAAGATTCTTTCTTGGTTCATCACTCTGGATAGCAGTGAAATGTACGAAAACATCATTTTCGCCTTCAACTTCTATGAATCCAAATCCTTTTTCTGAATTAAACCATTTTACTGTACCTATTTTCATTTATTATCCTCCTAAAGATAAAACACTTAAAATTGATATATTTATTTGTATATCGGTGTTTCTAATTATACTAGTATAACACAAAAAGAGAAAATTAACAAACCTAATTTGCCATTCAACCCAATTTGTTACCTTATATAATATATTATACAATAAATTGAATACATAAGTAAAGCTTTTTATAATTGCATTTCATTTTTTTAATCATTACAATTTGAACATTCGCTGCAGGATGAACAAGGTGATTTGAGATTAAGATTCAAATTACTTATATTAAAGTTAAATTCATCAATATTCAATTCATTCTGAAATTTATGCATCATTCCATTACTGAAAATAACCTTATTATCTTGAAACTCTATATTTAAAGGTATAACTTCCATTGCATTTTCATTAACTATACTCTTTCTAAGCAATGGCCTGTACATCTGTTTTTCCCCACTTATCTTATTGACTGCCTCTATTCTATCTGTGCAAGTTATAAGTGCTTTTACTTTACCGCATTTTGAAAATTCCAAAGAATTTGAATCCCCATGTATACCTATGACCTGAGTATTATATGCCTTTATAATGCCTATTTCAGTGTTTGCATCTACAGGGTTGCCCGGTTCAAAAGATTTAAGCTTTCCATCAGGATAAAACGATATACCTATACGGGCTATGACCTGTCCTAAAGGTGAATTTATTTTTATTTTATCTTTGCGCCAAAATGTAATACTATTTACAGAACCATTTTTATAAAAATGAACAGCAACAACCTTTCTCTTTAAATAACCTATAGAAAGACTTATTTCTATTTCCTTGGAAAGTTTATATTCATCTTCTTCAGTCCAATAAGCAGTTATTTTGCCATTCAACGGAAATATTCTTTTTATATTTCCATCTTCATAAAACGTGATAAATTCTGCCTGAATTAATCCTATAGGAGACTTTATTTCAGTGGGATTTTGAAGATATATGCTTTTCAAACTACCATTATCATAAAAAGAAAGTGAACCTATATGCTTACTTCTTAGTCCATCTTCCTTATATTGTGGAGTTAAAATGCCATAAGCTGTTTTCAATTCATTTATGTCATTTAATGTACATTCTTTTATAGCACCATTCTCATAAAATTCAGCTCGTGATATTCCTTTTAACTTTCCATACTTGGTATCTACATCATTCATAGTATTCCTCCCCGATTACATATTTTATATTACTATAGCACAACATTCAGAAAATTTCATTAGTTTATTTGTAGTTTAGCATATATTCGCTCAAAAAATATATTCTTATTTAAAAAAACAAGAATATATTTAATAATATATTAAATTTTATTTGACCATAAAAACCTTTTGTGGATTGATATATATATTCCAAGGCTGTTTAATATTCTTGATTTTATTCCAAAATTCTTTGTTCACTTCCCATTGTATACATTTTAACTTTTCAGGTGATTTTTTTTCTAATATATATAGATTAATCATAACTGTAAATGGGCTTTCACTTATAGAATCAAGAATACAGCTAAAAGTATTCTCTCCATATTCATCATATGTATATTCAATATAATGTGCTCTTACCCCTATATATTTTGGATATCCCTGTATCTTATCTTTAACTTTAATAGTACATCCCCAATTTAGCGCCTCTACTGTGTTTTCATCTATTATTTTAATTTTTGATATATTTTTGCATCCTGTAAGTTTAGCACAAGACAGAGTAGGTGGATTAGAAAAAATTTCTTCCCTTTCTCCATATGCATCAACAACTCCATTATCAATTACTGCAATATTTTTACAAATACGATATATTTCATCTCTATTATGAGATACAAAAACTGCACTTCCACTATAAGTTGACAATATACCTACAATTTCTTTCTCCATTTTACTTCTCAAATGGCTGTCCAAAGCTGAAAATGGTTCATCTAATAGTAATATTTCAGGATTAATTGCAAGTGCTCTTGCAATTGCAACTCTTTGCTGTTGTCCTCCTGAAAGCTGGCTTGGAAATCTTTCTGATAGCCCTGTAAGATTCATCATGTTTATTTTTTCTCTTACTATTTCACCTTTTTCGCTTTTAGAGATATTATCCAGTGCAAAACCTATATTCTGATTTACAGTCATATTCGGAAATAGTGCATAATCTTGGAATAAAAATCCTACCTTTCTTTTCTTAATTGGTATATTTATATTTTTTCCTGAATCATAGAATATTTTTTCATTCAATACTATCTTTCCCCTGTCTGGTGTTTCAAGACCTGCAATACATTTTAAAGTCATGCTTTTTCCTGAACCTGAAGCTCCAAGTAAACCCAGGACACCATCTTTGGATTCAAATTTGACTTTTAAATTAAATTCTGGAAACTTTTTTTCAATGTCAACATAAAGTCCCATACTACTTTCTCCTAACTCCATAGATATTCTTCTGATGATGTTCATTCCAATAATTCATTAAAAAAATTACTACAGTTGAAATTAAAACAATCAGTATGACCCATATAAATGCTGTGCCCATTTCCCCATTCTCAGCTGCAAAATAAATAGCTACAGGAATTGTTTGAGTCTTATTCGGTATATTGCCTGCCACCATGAGAGTAGCTCCAAACTCTCCAAGAGCTCTTGCAAACGATAGAACTGCAGCTGCTGCAATTCCTGGCCATGCCATTGGAATCATAACCCTCCAAAATATTTTCCAGTCAGATACTCCAAGGGTCTTGGCAGCATTTACTACATTATTGTCTATCTGTTCAAAAGCTCCTTTAGTTGTTCTATACATAAGAGGAAAGGCAACAATAGTAGCTGCTACAACTGTAGCCGGCCATGAAAAAATCAAAGTAGTACCCATGTTCAAAAGTAATTTTCCTGCAGGGCCGTTTTTCCCAAATATAAGGAGTAGAAAGAATCCAACTACTGTTGGCGGAAGTACGAGTGGCAGTGTAAATATGGTGTCCAAAATATTTCTAAGTTTTCCATTATAATTTGTCATCCAGTAAGCAACTGCAATTCCAATAAAAAATGTTATTATTGTAGATAATGATACAGTTTTTATAGAAATCAATCCTGGTGAAATATCAAATCCCATAATTGCATCTCCCCCTATTGCATCAATCTGGTATTCTAACTAAACCCCAAATTTGAATCCATATTTCTCAAATATTTTTTTTGCATCATTTCCTGATAAATATTTGAGAAAATTTTTAGCTTCATTTGAATTTTTAGTTGCCTTAACTACAGCTGCAGGATATACAACAGGTTTATGGGAATCTTCACGTGCAGCAGCCACAATCTTGACCTTGTTTGATACAAGTGCATCCGTCTTATACACAATCCCGGCATCAGCATTTCCAGTTTCAACCCATGTTAGAACTTCCTTTACATCTTTTGCATATACAACTTTTGACTGTACTTTATCTGTTAATTTCATGCTTGTAAATATTTCCTGAGCATATTGTCCTGCCGGTACACTTTTAGGTTCTCCAAGTGCAAGTTTTTTAACATCAGTTCCTGTCAAATCATTAAAAGTTTTAACATTGCTTGAATCTTTGGGAACTACGAGTACTACATCATTTTTCAACAAGTTTTTAATAGTATCATTTACAAGTAAATTTTCCTTTTTCAGTGCATCCATCTGCTTTGTTGCAGCAGAAATAAATAAATCTGCCGGAGCGCCCTGTTCAATTTGCTTTTGAAGTGTTCCTGAACCTCCAAAATTATAATTAATGGTTACATTAGGATATTGTTTTGTGTACAGCTGTTTTATTTCATTCATGGAATCCTTTAAACTAGCTGCTGCAGATACAGTCAAAGTTACAGGTTTAGCCTGCTCTTTTGTACTGTTGGAATCATTGGTTTCAGATTTCTGTACAGTATTTCCACATCCAACTGATACAATGGTAATAAATACAAATAAAATTAGAGATAAAAATTTTTTAGATCTTTTCATTAATAGCCCTCCCAAAGTTTTTTTAAATTTATATAAAATTTATTGTGAAAACGTTATAACAGCATACAAAACTTAATTACTGCCAAACTTAATGTAACATGATAAAACGTATAATATACTTATTATACACTTAAGTTTTACAATTCTATGTTATACATTATATATTCTATAAAATAAACAATCAAGTGTTTTTTATTAATTTTATAATTTTAGAGGTATATTATTATACAATTGTCAAATATATAGTATCAATTAGTAAATTGCTTAATGGCGATATTGTTTTTAAGAAATATATGTATGATTTCAATATAAAAATAATTTTTTAAATACATATAACATTACAAAATAATTTTTTTATATGCTTTTTATTAATATTTAAACAGATTTATACTATTATATAAGCTTATTTATATATCAATACATAATATAGCGATATATAAATAAATGATATTACACATAATATCATTTTAACTAAAATTTGATTTTCAATGAATTTTTTGTATAATAATATTACGTAAAGTAAATTATAATAATATAAATTTTAACATACAGGAGGAAGCAATTATGAAAATAAGTGCAAGAAATCAATTAAAAGGTAAGGTAGTTGAAATTAAGGAAGGTTCTGTTAATGGAGAAGTTGTAATAGATTTAGGAGACGGAAAAAAAGTATGTTCTGTTATAACATTGGATGCAATAAAGAGCCTTGGTCTTAAAGTAGGATCAGAAGCTACAGCAGTAATCAAAGCATCAAACGTAATGGTAATGGCTTAATTTTAATATTGTTTAAAGTACTAAACAGCTGTATATATTATTCAAAAGATATACAGCTGTTTTTAATTCATAAAATCATACAAGTCCCTAAAATAAAAATTAGTTACAGCTATTAAATTACAAATCATCTACCTACATGCCTAGCTAAAGCAGTAATGATTACAATTAGTACTATTAGGCCTATATATATTGCCATTCCAGCAGGTTTCCCAGCATTTATTGCCCAACCTATTCCAAACTTTTTCTCAACAAATAAAGATGGATCATCTGGATTATAGTAAATAATATTGCCAAACTTCCAATATTTTCGATCATCTCTATGTATTTTGGAGATTTTGTTTTCCTTAGTTTCACCTTCTAATTTTATATTGGAGCCTCCCTGTCCTAATTTCACAGAAAGAATTATAACACTTGAGAAAGTTATTACCAAAAATATACCGATTACAATTGCAGAAAACTTTTCACTTATATAAAATACATTTAATATTTGTAGAGTTCCCATAGTAAGTACAATATTGATTAAAGCACAGAAAACTATCATGTATATAGACCAAGTCCTTGCAAATATATTATTTCTTTGCAAATCAAATTTTGAATTTGAAAAACTTGTATTATTTTTGGAATGTCCTAGAGCCTTATATATTAAAAAGAACACAACAGTAATAAATATCTGCGATAATGGCATCTCCCATATTAAAAATATGGATTTCGGTTGAAACCCTGTTATATTTCCTGAGAAGTCCCAATGTGTAGCAACTTTATTAGGTAGTGAATTATAATATACATATCCCAAAATTATATTTATAATAATTATAATTATAGGAATTATGAAAAACCACTGAGATACCCTCCCGTTTACGTATTGTTCTTTTATTTTTGAATCATTCTTTTTCATAAATTTCACCTACCTTAAAATTAGGATGTTAATCCTGCAGATAATATAAATATCATCAAAATTGGAATACTGTCACATAATATCCACAGTATTATATGAAGCAGCAAAGTAAGTTTCCTGTATCTATTGTATATATATATAATTATATTATATATAAAAAATAAATTTGTAATTAAAAACAACAACAGTACCGGAACAGGATTTCCGATTCCACTTACTACCACTAAATGTAATATGAAGATCAATACTAGGATTGTTGCCAAAAATGAAACTATCTTTAGTCCATCTCTATTTTTCATACATTTGAATATTTTAAATCCATCATATATACACATAATTACAGGTATTATTGCAATATATGATAGATTTTCTATAAAGAAATAAGATGCAATTACTAATGCTGAAAAACATACTAATTTCAAACTAAAATTTAAGTTTTTATTTTCTAACTTCATATTTAAAATTCTCCTATAATAGTTTTTATACACCTAAAAACTTCATCTATACTTCTATTGCTGTCTACTACATAATCACATCTCACTATTTTAAATTCATCCCTATCATGTTCTATTCTATTTTCAATTTCAAAATCCAATATATTGTTAATTTTATATCCATATTTTCTAAGATACATTCTGTTTTTTCTGGTTTTTTCATCACATTTTAAGAATATACACAGACAATTTAATTCTTTCTGCTTTAAATCATCTGAACCTCTTGCATCCATTACACAAACAGATTTTTCTCCTGATTCATACTGTTCTTTTAAGGTCCAATAGTAATTGCCATTAAAAAAAGTTTCTGCAACCATATTTCCACTTTTTTTGTCCTTATTATATCTGTCCATATTTACAAATATATGTCCTTCTTCATCTTGAAATCTCATAGGTCGTGTAGTATAACTTTCTATATAGTTATATCCCCTTTTTTCAAGTAATTCCGCAATAGTAGTTTTTCCACTTCCGCTTTCCCCTGAAATACATATTATTTTACTCATACTTATCCCTCCTATAATAGTGGAAGAGTATTACCTCCATATGGCATAAGAATTACATTGGGATTATCATTGCTAATTTCATATGCTTTTTTATACTTACATATCTATTAGTCAGTATTGTGTTTACCTTTCATACAAGATGATAGTATCTTTTCCATATTTAAAGCTATATGAATTCACAACATCACACTCTATTCTGTATAAAATTTAACCTTATCCTTAAGTGTTTTCAATCTATCAATAGCTTTTATGAGTGTTTCATCCTTTTTAGCAAAATGAAGTCTTATAAGATAATTTACATCTTCCTTGAAAAAGCTTGAACCTGGTACAGCTCCCACTCCCACCTCTTTTGCAAACCATTCACAAAATTTCAAATCATTTTTTACATTAAATTCAGATACATCTACTATAACATAATAAGCTCCATTGGGCTTATAATATTTTAATCCTGCTTCATCTAATCCTTTAAGAAATAGAGTTCTTTTTTCAGTATAAAGATTTTTTAGTTCAATATAATACTTATCCGGTAATTTAAGTCCTGCTACTGCTGCTTCCTGAAGTGGAGCGGCTGCACCTACAGTTAGAAAATCATGGACTTTTCTTACATTATCTATTATTCTTTCATTAGCTATAACATATCCCAATCTCCATCCTGTTATAGAATACGTCTTCGATAGGGAGCTACAGCTTATAGTTCTGTCAAACATACCTGGAAGGGAGGCAAAATAAATATGTTTACAAGGATCCATTACAATATGTTCATATACTTCATCGGTTATAACAAATGTATCATATTTTTCAGCTAATTCTGCAATATATTTTAATTCTTCAAGTGTAAAAACTTTTCCTGTAGGATTTGAAGGATTGCACAATATAAGTGCTTTGGGCTTCTGCTCAAAAGCCTTCTCAAGTTCCTCCCTGTCAAAAGAAAATTCAGGCGGCTTAAGAGATACATAAATAGGCTTGGCTCCACTTAGTATGGCATCTGCTGCATAATTTTCGTAAAAAGGAGAAAATACTATTACTTTATCACCCGGGTTACACACTGTCATAACTGCTGCCATCATTGCTTCTGTACTTCCACAAGTAACTGCTATTTGAGTTTCAGGATCAATATTTATTCCCATAAATTTAGACTGTTTTTCGGCCAAAGCTTCTCTAAAATTAGGTGCTCCCCATGTAATTGCATATTGATGGGGGCCCCTGTCAGCCGCAATTTTAAGAGCGTCTCTTATCTCTTTTGGTGGATCAAAATCTGGAAAACCCTGAGATAAATTAACCGCTCCATATTTATTTGATATTCTTGTCATTCTTCTTATAACTGAATCAGTAAAATTATTCATTTTTCTACTTAAATCAGGCAATAAAAACACATCCTTTCAAAATATTCAATATTATTATATTGTAGAAAACACCTCTAAAAAATTTTTAGCTACAGAAGATATATATCTTTCCTTTACACATATTGCCGCTATACTTGTTTCCAAACTTGGTTCTTTAATCAGAGTATAGTCAAGATTATATATTTGCATAATATCTATTGCTGATTTGGGAACTATCGCAATTCCAATGCCAGATTCCGCCCATAAGAGAGTGGTTCTTGCATCATCGTCCTTGCAAATTATATTTGGAACAAACCCATATTTTTGACAAGCTTCTATTATAATTTTTTCGAATCTTCTGTATACAATAATTGGTTTATCAACCAATTCCTTTAATTCTATGGGTGTATTTCTATCAAAACTTTTCATATCATCTCTAAATACTGCTATCATTGGCTCTTTAGGCCTAAATACAACATTCAATCCATCTTCATTAAAAGGAGTCCTGACTATACCAATTTCTATAACTCCACTATTTAATATTTCCATTATTCTATAAGTATTGCTTTCTCTCACTTCAAAATTTACATTTGGATACTTGCAGTGAAAGTTTTCTATTATTTTAGGAAAAAGAGTTGCCCCTGAGGAAGACACAGTACCAATTGACAACGTCCCCCTGATTCCTTCATTAAAATCCTTTAGTTCTTTAACGGTGGAATTCACCAGTTCAAGTATCTGTTCAGCCCTATTTTTAAGTATTTTCCCTGCATCCGTTAAATGAATTTTTCTATTTCCCCTATCCATAAGTTTTATTCCCAATTCTTCTTCAAGCAGTTTTAGGTGATAACTTAAAGGTGGTTGTGCTATATTCAACTTTTTAGCTGCCCCTGTTATCTTTCCCTCTTCTGCTATAGTAAGAAAGTATTTAAGCTGCTTAATATCCATATATTTCACCTCATAAAATTTAGAAATCTAAATTGAAGATAAGCTTACAGACTCAATATATAATTTTTATATACCGATAATACATACTTAGCATTTTTAATATATAAATCTTCTTGATATAATAATACTTGAAACATAAAATTTATTCAACATACAGTGCTTATATTTTGCTGTTAATAATATTAAAAATTTTATTAATATCACTATAATAAACTATATCTATTTTTAATAAGTTCTGGAATTTAATCTGATTTTAATGTTAATTATATATTATGATAAATATACTTATATTCAAGGAGATTTTTCTATGTCTTTAATGGAATTCAAAAATGTATCATACATCAAAAATAATAAGGCTATATTAAAAGATATTTCTATAAAAATTGACTACAGTGATTTCATATCTGTAATTGGACCTTCCGGCAGTGGAAAAAGTACATTTTTTAGATTGTGCTGTCAACTTATAAATCCATCCTATGGAAATATATTCTATAAGGAAATACCTTATACTGAATATGATCCTATAGAGTGGAGGAGACAAGTAGCCTATTGCCTTCAAACTCCTTCTCTTTTTGAGAGCACTGTTATGGACAATCTAAAATTCCCCTTTTCTATAAGAAATAAAAAAGTAGATCTAAAAATAATTAAAAAACTATTGGAGGATTTCAAAATGAATGCCGGGTATTTATCCAGAAGCATAAATGATCTTTCAGGCGGAGAAAAGCAGAGAATTTCATTAATCAGAACTCTTATTTTTACTCCTAAAATTCTCTTATTAGATGAAGTTACATCAGCACTTGATGAAAAAAATACTTTTATTGTAGAAAGCATAATAAAATCTTTAAACGAAAAAGGTATTACCATTTTATGGATAACTCATAATCCAGAACAAAGCAAAAGATATGCAAACAAAATTTTATCGATTGAAAATGGAAAATTGAAATCTTTGGAGGTTGTAAAATGAACAGGGCTGCAGATATTGGCATTTATTCTATTCTTTTTTCTCTAATACTTGTTTTAATTTCTCTTGTCTTTTCCTATTGGCAGAAATTAGGTCTTGAAAAAGATATACTTATAAGCATGGCAAGAGCTGTAGTACAATTAATTATAGTAGGATATATATTAAATTATATATTTGGATTAAAAAATGTATTCTTCACTACATTTTTATTATTATTCATGATATTAAATGCATCATACAATGCAGCTAAAAGGGGTGGTAAAATCAGGAATATTTTTATTATATCTTTTTTATCAATAACCTTGGGAACATTAGTTACTTTAATCATTCTCATATTTTCAGGAATAATAAAATATGAGCCATATCAAATAATACCTATTGGAGGAATGATCATAAGTAATTCCATGATAAGCTTAGGATTAAGTTTTAAACAAATAAAACTTAATTTCAAAGATAAAAGAGATGAAATTGAAACAAAACTCGCCCTTGGAGCAACCATTTATCAGTCATGTTCAAATATAGTAAAAGATTCTATTAAAGTTGGTATGATTCCTACTATTGATTCAGCCAAAACTCTTGGAGTAGTAGCACTTCCAGGTATGATGACTGGACTTATTTTAGCGGGTACTTCACCTGTTAGCGCTGTAAAATATCAGATAATAGTTACTTTTATGATGCTTTCTGCTACTTCTATAACTTCCTTTACAGCTGGTTACTTAAGCTATAAAAAGTTTTTTAATGATAGAAAACAACTAATTAACAAATAACAATTTTATTTAAAATTTTTAGTTATAATTATTATAATTAAGTCCAAAATCTATTATTATAGTATTACATTGTTGAGACTTATATTCTTTATAGGTTTCTTTTATCAAATTTGGAGAAGTAACATTTACATTTATCGTCCCCATTTTTTGATGTATGTTTTTTAAGAAATATTAGAGTACAAATCTACAGGTAAAAAAATTAATTTCAATAGTATTCATTTTGTAACATTTATAATATTTATATATGCTAATATCAATACTAGTACTCCTATAAATATTCTATATATAGCGAAAACCTTCATAGGCTTTCGCTTTAAAAAACTTATAAATTTGTCAACAACAACCAATGCTACTATAAACGAAACTACAAATCCTATAATAAGTACAATTATTTCTGGTGTAGTCATCGTTATTTTTACTTTTAACAGAGAAAAACCTGTTGCAGCTATCATAGTGGGTATTGCTAGAATAAATGAGAACTCTGCTGCTGCCACATTAGTGAGTCCGCTTGTCCATGCACCCATTATTGTAGATGCAGATCTTGACATCCCCGGCCAAAGAGAAAGACATTGAAAGCATCCTATTTTTAGAGCCTGTTTTGCAGTTACATCTTCAATCCTATCTGTTTTATTCCCTCTTCTGTACTTATTTTCCATAAATATCATTAGAAAACCACCCAATATAAGTGCACAGGCTACTGTAATGCTATTAAATAATTTTGCCTGTATTATATCATCGAGCAAGAATCCGATAACTGCAGCTGGTATAAATGCAATAATTATATTGCACCACAATTTAAATCCCCATTTTCCGGGAGTGAGATTTTTTAAGGAACCAGATATTTTATTCCAGTAAAGTACCAATATTGCAAGTATTGCTCCTAGTTGAATTACAATTTCAAACATATCTACATAAGCTTTTCTATAAGCTGGAGCACTAAAATTTATCAAGTCACCTACTATAATCATATGACCTGTAGATGATATTGGCAAAAATTCAGTAACTCCTTCTACAATACCTATTATAATTGCTTTTATTATAAATAACATATACATTTTTCATTCACCTTCCTAAATTTGTTTTTTATGATAAACATTTTTAAATATATTAAAATAATAGCGGTTTATCGTTAATTATTTTAGTACATATACATTAAGACAGCATTAATATTATAGAAAATTTTCCTTAATAATGACAATATAGCAAGATTCTTAACATTAAATTTTAAATCTTTAAGTTTAGTGGGATTTTAATTTTTTTAGGATGTAATTGAAATATAATAAAAAGTAAAACTATATCTTATTTTATTTCTATGGCATTAGTTACAAAATATCAAAATAAATTTTGAGCACATTAATCCAATTATAATTCCGCCTATAACATCTGTAGGATAATGAACGTACAAGTATATCCTGGATAGAGCTATAAGAGATGCCAGTACAATAAAAATCAGCTCATATTGTATAAAATATGTTGACAGGACTCCTGCCACTGCAAAAGAAGATAAAGTATGTCCTGAAGGAAATGAATATAATGACACTGGCTTCTTAATTATAAGTTCGATATCCTTTTTTTCATTACATGGTCTTAAACGTTTTATCAGATGTTTCAATATCCCCTCTCCAAGAACTGTGCTTGCAACCAAAGTTATTATTATCATCTTTCCCATGTATCTATATGTTTTGTCCAATAGTAAAATAAAAGCTATTGCAATCCAGATAGCACCCATATCCCCTAATTTTGTCATGATACACATAAATGTATCCATGTATTTATTTCTCAAATATTTATTGATAATAGACAATATATATATATCAAATCTCTGTAACATTAGCATCGTTATTTTCATCCCTTTTCTACAAAAATATATATTCTATAGATCTTTTATATGAAAGTGGGTATCCAAATACTATTGGATACCTACTTGAGAACTTGAAATGCAATGAATTTAACATTTATATTATGATAAATTTAATAATAATTTGTTTGCAATACACTTATTATCTTATATCCATATTATTTAAGGAACTATTGTATTTACATTAAATATATTTACATTTATGAAAAATCAGATTTCCGTATTGACAATATCGTCACTATGATTATCCTTTTTCTTTCCTCTTATAAATGTAATAACCGCTGGAATAAGCGATATTATTATAATGATAATCAATACATAGGAAAAATTATTTTTTACAATTGGCAAATTTCCAAAAAAGTATCCTCCACCTAAAAATAAGCATATCCATAAAAATGCTCCCAACATATTATAAATTATGAACGTTGAATACTTCATCTCTCCAACTCCGGCCACAAATGGCACAAATGTCCTTATTATTGGAATAAACCTTCCTATTACTATGGCTGCAGTTCCATGTTTTTCATAAAATCTATGTGCCTTATCAAGATATTCTCCATTTATAAATTTGATGTTTCCCTTTTTTAGAATACCATTTCCAACCTTTTTGCCTATATAATAATTAACGGTATCACCTATTACTGCCGCAATAAAAAATACCATAAACAGTGTAAATACTTCCATAATACCTTCTGAAGCAAGCGTTCCAGTTGCAAAAATAATAGAATCACCTGGTAAAAATGGTGTAACAACCAGTCCTGTTTCACAAAATACAATCAAAAATATTATACCGTATGTCCATAAGCCATAATTCTGCATTATAATATTCAAATATTTGTCAAGATGTAGTACAATGTTAATCAGATTTCCGATAATACTCATAAATTTTCTTCCTTTCTGTTATTTAAAAGCTAAATATTTTTAACTTAATTTTTTATGTATTATCTTATACATATAAAATTAAGATATGGTTAAAAAGAAATTATAATTAAATAAAAATTTTAACATTTACATTTTTACTTTTGAGATTAAAAAATTTGTATCCTTTATTTCTACTTCATTAAAATTATTTTTCATACCTAAAATAAAATTTACAATATCTTCTGCAGCATCTTGCTTGGCATAAATTCTCTGGGAATTTTTAATTTCATTTAGTTTTTGTAAATTATTCGCAAGTAAATCACTTATTACGGTTTCTATTTTTCTTGTATCTTTGCATATAACTCCAAGATTATACTTTTCAACAAATCTTGGATTTTCCTCTTCTTGTCCAGGTAAAGCATTAGTTATTATTAAAGGTACATTACATGCTATAGCTTCCATAATGACATTAGGACTTCCTCGTGTAAATGCAATATCAGAACATCGCATCAAATCCTGTATATTCTTGGTAAAGCCGTATATTTCAACTTTATTGCCATATTTTTTGATTAATGATTTTTCCAATTTTTTTTTCAATTCTGCGTTTCGGCCTGCCACAATTTTTACTGTACAATTAAAGTTATCGAGCAGAATCTCGGCTATTTTTTTCATATTTCCAACACCTTCACCACCACTCATTATCATACAATTCAGAAGTTTATTCATATTATAATTTTGACTTTCTTCACGTTGACATGAGCAATTATAAAATCTCGAACGAATCGGAAAACCCAAAACCTTTATTTTTTCTGCAGGAACACCAAATTTCATACATTTATATTTTGCTTCTTGTGTAGGGCTTATAATATAATTAGCTCTTGGATCTGCCCATAGAGGTGATATGCTCACCAAATCCGCAATAAGTGTAACAAATGGTATTTTGATATTATATTTTTTTAATATATTCATAAGAGAGCCATTGAAATTTGGATGTATTGACAAAATCAAATTTGGATTTATTTTTTTTAATAAGTTTAAAAATCTATCTTTTACCATTAACTCAATAATTTCATTAATGAGATATGGTTTAACAGATGATATATCCCATATAAGCTTCCATAGACTCTCTGATTTTCTAGTTATGGGTCCATATGCCTTGGCTATATTTAACAAAGTGGTTCCACCAAGTGAAAAACCATCAACAATATGAATTTTGACATTTTCATTGTTTGAAAATTTTTCACATAGAGACTCAGCTATACTTTTGTGTCCGTTTCCAGTAAAATTAGACGAAATGATAAGTACACTATTAATCATAATTAATTCCTTTCATTAGTTAAGTTAAAATATGGATACTACCAATAATATTTTGTAGAAACCTTCTACCATCTATATATAATTTTACATAATCAAGTATAAATCAATATTAAAACTTAATTAAGATTATATTAGATTTTAATATTTGATCTTAAAATGAATTATAATAAATAAGATCTGAAAAATAAAGGAGTTGTAGATTTTTATGGACATCAATAATATAAAAATGATTTACACTGTTTTTGTTTTTATAGCTTTAGCTGCCTTTGATAATATTATCATAGGATTATTTCCACCACTTTTTTCTTCTATAGCAAAAGATATGAATGTTCAAATTTCTTCATTGGGAATTATTTCAGCAGTTAACATTTTAGTTACATCTTTTTCATCAATTCTATGGGGTTATCTCACAGGTAAATTCAATAGAAAGTTACTTGTTATTATAGGAACTATTATATGGTCATTCTCAGTATTTTTGATATCCCGTTGTAGTAATTATCTTCAGCTCTTTATTCTTCAAATTTTTACCGGCATAGGATTAGGATGTATAGCCTCAATTGGTTTTAGCATTTTAACTGACTATATTCCGAATAAATACAGAGGAATGTTATTAAGCCTTTGGGGTATGGCTCAGGGATTTGGTGGGATATCAGGAGCACTAATGGCATCACTGATAGCCTCTTTTACAAGCTGGAGAAAACCGTTTGAATTTGTAAGTATCATAGGTTTCTTATTAATTATATTATATTTTTTTATAAGAGAACCTACCGTAGGCGAGTCAGAACCCGAACTACAAAACCTTATTAAAGAAGGACATGAATACAATTACAGCATTCAATTTAATCATTTATATGAAATCATTTCAAAGCGAAGTAATATTTTATTGTTTTTACAGGCATTTTTTATGAATATTACAACTGGTACTCTAATATGGCTGCCAACTCTATATATTTCAAAAATTCAGCAACAAGACTACAGTCCAAAAGTTTCAATTATTGCTGCCGGATATCTTTTTGCTATATTTCAATTAGGTGGTTTAACATCTCCTTTATTTGGTCATATAGGCGATATGGTTCAAAAAAAAACATATAAAGGAAGAGCTATTCTCACCTCATGTGTTGTATTCGCCATAATACCATTTTATATAGCAATGTTTATAGTTCCAATGTATGGACTTAAATTACCGCAAAACAACTATCCTTTAATAATACTTATGACTTTATTAAAAGGAATTGTAACAAACCCATGGATATGCATAATATTTACATTGTCTTTTTTTGCAAGCGCACTGCAATCTGCAAATACACCAAATTGGCTTGCTTTAATAACCGACGTAAATCTTCCAGAACACAGGGGAACTGCTTTTAGTATAGCTAATCTAGCTAATGGCCTGGGTAGAACTATAGGAAATGCTGGGATAGGAATTTTGCTTTCCGCTGTCTCTGTAAATATAAGAGAACCTCAGAATTACATAATTACCTTATCATTATTTCAACTATTTTTAATTCCTTCAGCTTTAGCTTATATAAAGATGGCAAAGAATAATGCAAAAGATATAAATGAAGTTAAAAATATACTACATAAACGTGCTAAGTTAAGCTAATGACGTGCAATCAATAATATGCAATCTTCAATCATATATTTAAACTTATAGTTATTTTTGTACCTTTTCCCTCTTCACTCTTAACATCAATGTTTCCATTATATATTTCAATAATTTGCTTGGCAATAGATAATCCAAGACCACTTCCTCCAAGATCTTTAGATCTCGATTTATCTACACAATAAAATCTATCAAATATTTTATGGATTTCATTCTTCGGAATACCTATTCCAGTATCACTTATTATTATATTAATGTATTGCCCGGATTTAATGGAACTTATATCTATATTACCGTGTTCCGCCGTAAATTTTACGCTGTTATCCACAATTATTCTAATTAATTGTTTTATAAGCTTATAATCTGCAATAATCTGTATATTTTCATTGTTAGTATTTGATATAGTATGTTTTTTATCTATCAGTCTAGTTTCCTCCACAACTTTATCTATCAGTTTATTAAGGTGAAATTTATTTTTTTCTATCTTTTGTGACTTATTGTCGCCCCGAGCCAGAAAAAGCAATTTTTCTACAAGTTTGCCCATATTGTATGATTCGGATTTAATGGCTTCAATAGACTTTTCAAGAGCTGCTCTGTCATTCTTTCCCCATCTATCTAAAAGGCCGGCATATCCTTGAATTATAGCTATTGGTGTCCTGAGCTCATGAGATGCATCCGATACAAACTGGACCTGCCTGTTAAAAGAGCCCTGAAGTCTATCAATCATATTATTTAATGTTGCAGCAAGCCTTCTCAGTTCATCATTGGGTCCCTTTATGCATATTCTTTCTTTCAAATTATTAATGCTTATATCATCAGCAGTTTTTGTAATATCAGCAATTGGATTTAACATTTTTTTACTTGTAATATACCCCAATAAAACGGATAAAATTATTCCAAATAGATCTGCTGCAGCCATAAAAAGGAACAATACCTTTAGAAAATCATATTCATTATCCATGTCCTTAATTGTCTGTATATATAAGGTCCCATGATTTTTATCCGAAATTTTTGCATTCAAATAAGTAAGATGCCTTTCCTGACTTTCAATATGTCTTGCTTTTCCATATGGTTTAGAAATTTTTAAATTGTAATCAAATTCATTGGACGCATTAATTATTTTTTTATTACTATCTATAACTTTTACAAATATATTTTCGTTTGGCATTATATCTGAAAAAAGCGCATTATTTGATAAATTTCTGTTTGATTTTAATCTGTTGATTATTATTGAATTTACATCTTCTACACGTTTACTTGCCTGTGTATATAGATAATGCCTCACTCCATTCAATATGTAAGCACTAGATATCGTCAACATTACAGAGAACATAATGGCAAATATTCCAGTCAGTTTAACAGATATCTTTGCATTTCGTATTATATTTAAATTCAAACTCATTATTTATCTCCTTTTATTACATATCCGACCCCTCTTACAGTAGTTATTAATTTATCATCAAATCCATCATCAATTTTACTTCTAAGATATCTTATAAATACACTAACTACATTGGTATCACTAAAATAATCATATCCCCAAATTTTTTCAATAAGTTTGTCTCTTGTTAAAACTACATTTTTATTCTTTAAAAGAAATTCCAGCAGATCATATTCTTTCTTGGTAAGTTCAATAAATTTTCCACCTCTTATAACCTCATGTGTTTTAGTATTCATTATTAGATTATTTACTTTATACTCATGATTGCCGGATTTTTCAACGTTGTTTCTTCTTATAACCCTTATTCTAGCTAAAAGCTCTTCTATCGCAAATGGTTTTGTGAGATAATCGTCTGCTCCGATATCCAAACCCATTACTTTATCTGTAACATCATCTTTAGCGGTTATCATTATAATTGGAACCTTGGAAAACTGTCTTACTCTCCTACAAACTTCTATTCCATTTAGTTCAGGCAGCATTATGTCTAAAAGCACAAGATTATAATTTCCATTCTGTATTTTCTTCAATCCATCTCTACCATTATATTCAACATCAGTAACATATCCTTCGTGATCAAGTTCCATTTGAATAAACATTGACATTTTCTTTTCATCTTCAATTATAAGTATTTCATAATTCTTCAAAAAATCACCTCTAAAACAGTATTTAAGTTATGTTGCTCATTAATATTATATATTAAACAGATTAAAATTAAATTAAAAACTGTTATATTTAAGCATACTTTAAATAATCTCTAATATAATGAATATAAAAGACTTGGAGGCATTATAATGAGTTATACAGTTAAAAATGGCCAACCGCAAGGATATCCATATTTTTTTACAAATAAAATACGTGAAGCTCTTATAGGTGAAATTATTGCTATAAATGGATATGTGCAGCACATTTCAGACTCAAATATGGAGAATATCAATACTGCTTGGAGAAGCATTCTGAAAGATGAAAAAAATCATTACGTAATGTTACTTAATTTACTTCGTAAATATGATCCAGTTCAATATCAAAAGTACAACATTCAAAAAAGTGAATCCTCCGGTATAAAAACAGTTATGCAATCATACAAACCCAATTATGATAGTCAGATTATTTTAAATAACGTTAGAGCCGATATAAAAGGTGAATTTGAAGCTGTAATTTTGTATGAACAACTTTTTGCTGAGTTCCGCCAGCAAGATATCAAGCATGTAATTTATCTAATATCAAGTGATGAAAAAGAACATGCTGAACACTTAACTAGAATATTATTTAAGTATTATTCAAACACAAATTAAAGAAGAAGGAGATGACCCTAAATAATTTTAAGGACATCTCCTTTGATGCTATTTATTGTTAAGGATTCTGAGCGTTTAAAATCTTGTTGGCTTCATCTGCAGTAAGATTGTAATTCAAGAAAGTCTTATAGAAATTCTGTGTTTCTTTTACCATATCAAGATCTTTGAATTGATCTGGATGAAGCAATTTTGCAAGCCATTGAAATTGGAGTGCCGATTCCATACCATATCTATCCCAGAGGAAAACTCCCATTGGATTTACATATACTTTCTTGTTTTTAATTGCATTTACCTGACTCCACTGAGGATTACTGTATAATTCATCCAAACTCTTTATAGGACTATTCTTGTCATTCAAAACACTTTTTCCCATTATTATAATATCAGGATTCCACTTAAGTACTTGTTCCATAGATGCAGGTTTCTTGTTTCCAGATATTTCAGCTGCATCTTTACCTCCACCTGCCTGTATCCAATCATCTACTATAGTATCTTTTCCATCAATTGTAAGTGGTTTGAATGATTCTATATGTAGTATCTTTGGTTTCTGTGAATCTGGTATTTTAGAAGTTACAGCCTTTACTGATTTAAGTCTGTTGTCTAAATAAGAATTGTACTTGTCTGCTTTAGACTGGGCATCGCCCCCAAGAGTTTGTGCTGTTATATTTACAACTTTCTTCAAGTCATCATAATTTTGGAATATCAACTGAACAGTAGGAATTCCAAGTTCCTTTGTCTTTGCCAATAGTTTAGACTCAGTTGGAATAAATAGTACATCTGGTTTTAATTTTGCAAGGGTTTCGGTGTTTACAGTTGTATTGGTAAATATAGTCTGAGCCTTGTTCATATCAGGAAATACTTTATAAAGCCAAGGGTATGCTTTCTTCGAATCAATAGTTGCAACTATTTTACTGCTTCCACCAAGCATTGCTACTATTTCATTATGTGCAGGCCATGCATCAGCTATTTTAGTAATCTTGTTAGGTACAGTTACCTTGGCACCAGTTGAATCTGTGACAACAGTCTGTTTACTTTCCTGCTTGGTTGAATTTTCACTAGAACTCTTATTAGAGTTTGTACTGGCTTGACCACATCCAGCCAATAGTGAAACTACAGAAAGCATAACTATAGCTAGATTTCTGATACGTTTCTTATTTTTCATTATAATTCCACATCCTTTAATATAATTATTTATATCCTAGACAGTATTTCCTGTCTTTGATAGCTAAGATTAGTTTTACAATAATGGAACACATGATTTGATCTCGTATCCATCACCAGAATTAGTAGTTATAATTTTTACATTTACTCCATAGGCATTTTTGAGATTTTCCTCTGTAACAATATCATTTGCACTTCCAACTCTAAATTTATTGTTCTTTTCTAAAAGTGCCACCTGTGTAGAACACAAAAATGCATGATCAGGAAAGTGAGAAGTCATTACAATTGCCAGTCCTTTTTTAGCAAGATTTGAAATCTGCCTTAATACTCTTATTTGATTTCCAAAATCCAAATTGGAAGTTGGTTCATCCATTATGAGAATATCCGGTTCCTGAGTAAGTGCTCTTGCAATTAGTACCATCTGCCTCTCTCCTCCACTTATTTCAGTATAAACTTTATGCTTCAAATAACTTATTTCAAGCATTTGTATATTCTTGTCGGCAATTTCCATATCTTTGCTGCTTGGAGAACCCATAGCACCTAAATGAGCCGTTCTCCCCATAACTACTACATCCTCAACTGTAAATGGGAAAGGGGTAGTATGTGCCTGGGGGACATATCCTATAGCTCTTGCTATTCTCTTTCTGTCCCAGTTTTTTATATCTTCATTATCCATCAATATTTTACCTGATTTTAATTTTAAAAATCCCAATATAGTTTTGAAAAGAGTAGTTTTTCCAGCACCATTAGGTCCTAGAATACATAATATTTCACCTGACTTTACAGTTAGGGATATATCGCTTATTATAGTTTCTACTCCATATCCACAGGATATATTTTGTATATCCAAAATCATATCCATCCCCTTCTTCCTTTTAAAAGTAAATATATAAAGAATGGAGCTCCAATTAATGAAGTTAGTATTCCAAGTGGAATTTCAGCTGTAAATATTCCCCTTGCTATGTCGTCTACCAGCAATAGATATATACTTCCGATAATCATAGATGCAGGCAGGGCAACTTTATAATTAGGGCCTACAATCATTCTAGCCAGATGGGGTATTATAAGTCCTACCCATCCAATTATTCCACCTATTGAAACCGACGCAGCTGTAATCAACGTAGAACAGATTATTACAATTGCCTTCATCCTATAAGTGTTTACTCCAAGTGATCTTGCTTCTTCCCCTCCAAAAGAAAGTACATTTAAATTCCACCTTAAAAGAAATAGGGGAATTAATCCAATAAACATTGGTACAATCATAATTAGAATATCTTTTGAAGTAGTAGTAGTAAGCCCTCCTAAAAGCCAGAATGTTATTTCAGGTAACTTGTCTTCTGTATCTCCTACATATTTGATTAAAGCTATAAAGGCCTGGCAAAGACTTGATATAACCATACCTGTAAGTATAAGGCTAAGTACAGATCCTTCTTCTCCCCTATTTATTGCTGAATTAATGCCAAGCGTAATGAGTACTGCTGCTAATCCAAATACAAATGAGATGATCTGAGTTTCCACGGAACTGAAAGAAAGTAGAAGACCAAGAGCTGCCCCAAATCCTGCTCCTCCTGAAGCCCCAAGTATATCAGGGGCTACCATTGGATTCCTGAATAATCCCTGATAAGCTGCACCTGCTGCTGAAAGAGCACATCCTATAAATACAGCTCCAAATATTCTTGGCATTCTAACCCTAAATATTACATTTTCTACATTTGCTCCATATAAAGAAGGAGCCCCTGTTATTTTAGTATAAAATACATTTATAATTTCAGATACTGATAATCTATAAGTACCTACAGTAAAGGAGAATAGAAAAGTAACTATAAGCAGTAATAAAAATATCCAGTTTGCATAACATATATTTCTCTTAATTTGTCCATTTTCTTTAACTATGGATTTACTCACTTTTTTAATATTTGTTGAAGAAGTATCTAATCCTTCTTTCATTAACGTCACACCATCTTCCCTTTATCGTATTATAATTACATAACATAATATAGCGTATTATAACCTAATATATAAAATCAGTACTACTATGTTTAAATACATATTGTCTAAAAGTTCATTGGTAATATAATAATACTTTTTAATGTTAATTGCAATATTGATAATTAATAGTCATATTTTATGATTATTTATCACTTTTTAGTATTTTATAAATGATTAAGGATATTTATTATAAAAGATGTTATAACGTATCAAAATAATAAGAAGATGGAGAACCACCTTCTTTGACATTTAAATCATATTTTAATTTCTGTAGAAATAATTTTATGCTTAAGTACATCAACAAGTCCAATATCTGTAAGCCCAAGTTCGGGTACAGTAGGCAGTGAAATAAATGACAATGTCATAAAAGGTGCAGCTAGTGTACATCCTATCTCACGGGTAAGATTATTTAAGTTGGTAATCTCATCTATAACTGATGCCGAATCATGAGAACTCATAAGTCCTCCAATAGGGAGGTTCATTTTTCCAATAACTTTTCCTTTCTTTACAAGCACAAAACCGCCCTGAATATTTTTAACTTCATTAACAGCCTGTGATATATTGTAATCATCCGTACCCACACATACTATATTGTGATGATCATGGGATACAGAAGATGCCAATGCTCCATCTTTAATATGAAATCCCTTTACAAATCCAATTCCAATACCTCCAGTTTTCCCATACCTTTCAACCACTGCAAGTTTTAAAATATCTTCCTGTAAATTATTTTTAATTAATCCTTCTTTGATTTCAAGTTCTTCCGTTGTCCATTTATTTATTATCTGATCTTTAATAAGTTCTATTACATTTACTTTAGTTGAATTTTTACTTTTAGATTTTATTTCAAAAGATTTTGGAGTTATTGTTTTATTGAACTTTACAGTATTTTTTATCCAGTGTGGATATTCAGAACTAACTTTTGATGAAGTTAACTTTCCCTGTTCTGCTACAAGTTTTCCTTCAAAAAATACCATACTCGGTTCTATATTATTTAAATCTTCCACTATTAGAATATCTGCCTTTCTTCCAGGGGTAATACTTCCTACTTCATCTTCCAGTCTAAAATGTCTAGCTGCGTTTATAGTAGCCATCTGGATGGCATTTACAGGTGGTACTCCAAGGGAAATAGCTTTATTTACATTGTAATTTATATGCCCTTCACTTTTTATATCACTGGCATGCTTGTCATCAGTGCAAAACATCAAATGCTCATAGGAAAGCTTATTTTCTACAACACCTTTTATAAGCCTCTCAACATTTCTCTCAGAACTTCCCTCTCTTATAAATACGTCCATTCCAAGTCTTATTCTCTCAAGAAGTTCTTCAAAGGACACACATTCATGATCGTCACTCATACCTGATGCAGAATATACATTAAGATCTATTCCAGTTATTCCTATAGCATGCCCGTTAACTATTTTTCTTCTGCTAAGAGCAGCTTCTATTTTCTTCAAGTACTCTTCTTTTTTAAATAATATTTTTGATGGATCAAGTTCTCCAAGGCTGATCGTCTCTTTCCAGTCAAGTGCTTCAATGACTTCATTTAAGCCAACGATTCCACCTGTAGTTTCAAGTCCCGGAGCCGTAGGGACTCTTGATGGAATTTCAATATAAGTTCTGTAAGGTAATTTTTCTATGGAATTTAAAAGTGCCTTGATTCCATCTATTCCACATACATTTGCAATTTCCATAAGGTCTGCACATAAAGTAGTTGTACCTTTAGGGACTATCACATCTGAAAGAGCCTCTGGAGAAAGCAGGGTAGTCTCAATATGTAAATGTGAATCAATAAAACCAGGAACAGCATATTTTCCGCCGCAATCTATAGATTTTTTTGTTTTCATCTGAACTTCCGGGTCAATGGAAACAATTCTATCATCTTCTATATAAATATTTGTATTATATATTTCACCAGAGTATACATTTACCAAATTTACATTTGAAAGTTTTAAATCACATGGTATCTCTCCCAGGCCACTTTGTATAAGATTTTTTATTTTAGAATAAGTTTTCAATTGTTATTCCTCCAATATCCTTCATGAGTCTTCAAAATTTCATCCTTCAATTCATTAAAAGGCCCTATTACATTAATGTCCTTCTGTCCCCTTTCAAATACCTCCCTGCAGGAAAGATCAAAAGTTGGATTCTGCTCATCATTTCCTGTCTGATTTAAAAGTTCTTTTTCCGTAAGTCCATATACTACATTTCCTACATTTCCCCAATAAATAGCTCCCGAACACATTGCACATGGCTCAAATGTAGTATATAGTGTACACTCTTTCAAAAACTCTTTTGTATATTTTTGTGATGCTCTTCTCATAAGCGAAGTTTCAGCATGCCCTGTACAATCCTTCGTTGTTATCTCTATGTTTTCCTGCTCTAGAAGTATATTACCATCTTTATCTACAAGCAGTGCTCCAAAAGGTGTATTTCCATGCTCACGCGAATTCTTGGCAATTTCATTTGCTCTTCTTAAATAATATAGATGCTTGACTCTATCCATTATATTTTTCCTCCACTTTTCCTATAAAATCTTTAAGCAAATTCATTGAAACTTTCTTTCTATAAATGGCTGTAGATCTCTGATCATCTATTGGATTTATAGAATTTCCATAAAGTTGCAGTGCCTCATCTATATTCATTTCCTTTATTTCCTCTTCCGCTTTCTTTACTCTAACTGTAGTAGGGCCAACGGAACCAAAAGCAGCATGAAATTCCTTTATTTTGCCTGTTTTAACATTTGCAAATCCAGCAAAAGATATCTTTGAAATAGCAGCAGCCTTACGGGTTCCAACTTTTTTATAATAGAATAAATTGTATTCTTTTAGCGGAATTTTAATGCAAGTCAATATTTCACCCTTCTTTAGGTCGGTTCTTCCCGGACCTACTACAAAATCTTCTATGGGTATAGTCCTATTTCCAGATTTGCTTTCTATTAAAAGTTTAGCTTCAAGGGCATAGAGCAGTGGAAGAATATCTGCAGCAGGAGATGCATTGCATACATTTCCTCCAAGAGTTCCTGCATTTCTTATGGCAGGAGTAGCTATGTCAGCTATTACTGTTCTAAAACAATCTGGTATAAGTTCGTTTTCTGCTGCCTCAGTATAAGTGCAACCTGCTCCAATATATATATAATTTTCATCACTGTTGATATTCTTTAATTCTCTTATTCCATTTATAAAAACTACATCATTTTCAAATTCAGGTACAATTCCTGGTTCAGTTCTTCGCTTTACCATGGCATCAGTTCCACCAGCTACTATAATTGCATCTTTTACACTGAGTATATCAAATGCTTCCTCAATATTTAGCGGTTTAAAGCTCTCCATATGTCTCTTCCCCTTTCACTTGCCAATTTTATAGCATCAATTATCATATTATATCCTGTACATCTACATATATTGCCTGATATTCCCCTTCTTATATCATCTTCCGTAGGAGTTGAATTTTCATTTAAAAGAGCATAAGATGCCATTATCATTGCAGGTATGCAAAATCCACATTGAACAGCACCTGCCTCTTTAAAACATTGATCCAGCAATTCAAATTCCCTGGTATCCCTTAATCCTTCAATGGTTGTAACTTTGCTTCCTATCACATTGGCTGCAGGAACACAACAGGAATTAATCAATTTACCATCTATTATAACAGCACAGGCACCACATTCTCCCTGGCCACAGCCTTCTTTTACTCCAGTTAGCTTAAAATCATCTCTTAGAACATCTAGCAACCTCTTAACACCTGGAGCCTCAATTTCTACATATTTATTATTCAAATTAAAGCTTATCTTCATTGTTCATTACCTCCATTATAGTTTCAGGTGTTATTGGTATTTCATTCAATGGCTTTCCAATGGCATTTTCAACTGCAATGGCATAGGCTGGTGCCGCCCCGTCAAAAGTCAGTTCTCCGACACTCTTTGCACCAAAAGGTCCATTATAATAAGGTACGTTTACCAATTCACGATGTATTCTGGGAAAATCCATGGCTGTAGGAACAATATAATCTGTAAATGTAGCCTGGCCAAGTTTTCCCTGTTTTGACTTTAAAACTTCCATAGAGGCATAACCAAGCCCTTGAGTTACTCCTCCATCTATCTGTCCTCTGACAATATTGTCATCTATTGCATTACCTACATCATAAACAGTCCATATACCTTTAATTGCTACTTCATAAGTAAGTGGATCCACTTCCACCTCTACTACATTGGCACCCCAGGCATAGGTGTTATATGCATCACCTATAAACTTGTCTGCATCCCAGACTACTTCTTCTGGATGTCTATATCTAGTTATAACTTCAAATTCATCTTTTGCACTCCATTGATCCTTTATCTTCTGAGATGCCTCCTGTATTAGCTTTCCAACTATAAGAATGCTCCTTGAAGCTACCGTTGGTCCTGAATTTGGTACTTTATCCGTATCAGGATTGTTATATATTATTCTTTCTATTGGTATACCAATAGTTTTTGAAGCTATCTTTCTGAAAGTAGTTGCAAGTCCCTGTCCCATTTCCACATTTGATACAAGTATCTCCACAGTATTGTCCTTGTTTTTTTTCATCTTTAACCTGGTTTTTATAATATCCCTTTCACCATTTCCCGTAAAACCACCGCCATGAAAAAATACAGACATTCCTATACCTTTTAATTTATTTTCTGACATGTAATCCTTGTACTTTCTCTTGTAATCAGACATTTCCTGTACTTTGTCCGTAATTTTATCCAATAATATATCTTCTTTAAATGTTCCTCCTGTAGGGGATTTTTTGCCTTTTTTTACATAATTCATCCTTCTGAATTTCAGTGGATCTATATTGAGTTTATTCGCCATATATTCCATAAATAACTCAACTGCAAATAATGATTGTGGAGCACCAAATCCTCTATAGGCACCACATACAACTTTGTTTGTTTTAAGAGCTGTGCCCTTGGCTTTGACATTTGCTACATCGTACACTCCACATACTGCAAAAAGAGCTCTTTGAAGTACTATATTTGAAAGACCCGAGTAAGCTCCTCCGTCTAATCTTACATTGGCATCCATTCCAATTATCTTATAAGCTTTGTCCACATAACTTTTTAATCTGACTTTAGATGGATGCCTTTTAGTAGTGGACATTATATCCTCATTTCTCTCAAATACAAGTTTTACAGGTTTTTTAACCTTATAAGCTGCTACTGCAATCTGACATCCTAAAAGTGATGGATAATCTTCCTTTCCTCCAAATCCTCCACCTGTAGTGGTCTGTCTTATCTGAACTCTATCATAATCAAGCTCCATCGCCTGAACAACTGCATCTTTTACATAGTATGGACACTGCATGGAACCATCAATGGTAATTTTTCCATTATTATAAATTCCAACAATACCTTGGGGCTCCATATATACATGTTCCTGATAACCTGTAGTATATTCATTTTCAAATACATAAGCAGCATTTTTAGATGCGGTTTCCATATCACCTTTGGAATATTTGTATTCTATGAATTTATCATCTTTTTGTGAGGCATCATCTATAGTAAAAACCCCAGGTATATCTTCGTATTTAACATTTATTTTAGACATGATATCCATTATCACTTTTTTATCTGGTCCTACTACAAGAAGTATACCTTCTCCAATATAGTTTACTTCATTTTCTGCAAAAATCGGCCAGTCATCAAACATTATTTTTACTACATTTTTCCCAGGCACATCATCTTTACCTACAATAAAATATCCTTCTGGAATATCAGGCAAGTCTATAGAAAGTATTTTCGCCCTTGCTCTTTCAGATCTAAGTGTTTTAGCATATAATACATCTTCATATTCTATATCAGAAAGATATCTGGCTTTTCCAGATATTTTTTCCTCTGCATCAAGTCTTATTACAGAATCACTTATATTATTTTCCATAATGAATAGCTCCCTTCTTTCAACTGTGAACTGTCAATTTTGAGTTGTCAATCGTCTATACTGTTCCATAGTATCAACATCTAAAATTATGCCTCTATCTTCAACCTCAACCGGTATAAATCCTTTTGAATTTATAAAATCTCTCAAATTGTCATAGGAATTATCATATAGCAGCTGTTTTCCAATTGTCGTTTCCATAAATACAGGATGACCCTTTTTCTTTTTAAATGTGGGTATTACAATATCCTCTGATCTATTCAATAAAGTATTATACGTACTTTTATCTATCAGAGGATAATCTCCAGGTGTCAGAAAGAATTTGTCTCCTTCAAGTTTAGTTATACCTGTTTTTACAGAAGAATACATGCCCTGTTTATAATTGGAATTATATATTATCTTAACTTTATCATAATCTTTTAATATTCTCTGTATAATTTGTATCTTGTGTCCACCTATAACATATACTTTATTACAATATTGCATCATGTTCTCTACGCAATTTTCAATAATGGTTTTTCCTCTAAATGGAAGGGCCATTTTAAAAGTTTTTGCTCTTGAAGACAGCCCTGCTGCTAAAACAATGCCCTCAACCATCATAGTTTTATAGCACCGAATTTGCATTTTGTAGTACAAAGTCCACATCCAAAGCATTTTGATCTATCTATAAATGCCTTCTTGTCTGCAATTGATATAGCATCATACATACAGCTTGTCTTGCAGTTTCCACATCCTATACATTTATCTTGAATTACTGACGGAAATACAGTTTTATAAAGTTCAGACTCTCTTTTTTTCATTTTCCCTATAGTAATCCCCCTTATTTCATCAAGGGAATTATATCCATGTAAATCAAGCCATTCATCTATTTCCCGAGCAATTTTACCAAAAGCATCATGTCCATGTATTATAGCTTCTGTACAGACCTGAACGGCAGATGCTCCTGCCATTATCATCTCTATGGCATCTTTTCCCGAGCTAACTCCTCCAACACCAAATACTGGAATGGAAACTGCTTTGCATATTTCATATACATGTCTAAGTGCTATGGGCTTTATAGCTGAACCTGTCATCCAGCCATAGCCCAGTTGGCTTCCCATTCTTGGAAGTCCTGTTTCTACATCTATGCTGAGACATGGTCCCACAGAGTTAATAGCTACGATGCCATCTGCTCCTTCACTTTCAAGCATTGATGCAAACTTTCCTACATCGGCTACCCCAGGACTTATCTTCATAAAAACAGGCTTGTCCGTATGAGCTTTTGCAGCTTCAAGTGGGCCGGTAACTGCGCGTATATCTCTTCCTACATAGTGAGCTGATATTTCATATGCATCTGCAAATTTATCCACTCTTGGAACAAGGTTTGCAATTTCATCTTCTTTGTATCCAAGCCCTACTATTATAGGTACGCCGCTCTTCCTTGAATTTTCATATTCATGTTCAATCCAATGTTCTGGAGTCAATTCAGACCACAATTCTGTGTTTAAAAATTTTTCACCAAAAGTTGCCATACATGGTTTTGGTATTTTTGCAGCCTTTGTAGATATAGTTTTGCTTACAACCCCACCTACTCCTCCTTGGGCACATTTTATTATCATTTCTGCATCTCTTGTAGGTGGACCTGCTGCTGCAATTACAGGATTTTTAAACTCTATTCCACATATATTAACACTTGTTTTTGCCATACTAAATCACTCCTTAAATTCTTTTCCACAACTTTTCAGATAAACTACGTGCTTTTGTCATAATCTTATCTTCATCTATGTTCTTCAATTTTCTATTTTCCATTATTATCTTTCCATTTATAATAGTAGATACTACATTGGAGGCACCCATCCCAAACACCAGATGACCTAATATATTATCTCCTGATACAGGTGTATAATCTTTGTAATCCACTATTATCACATCTCCAAAACATCCCTTTTCTATAGCACCTGCAGGCTTTCCAAAAAGTCTGTTTATTATTTCACCATTATTGTAAAATGCCATTTTTTCAATAGAATCCAATCCCATTGCCGAAGGATCTTTTTTTATCATCTTATGGACTACATAAGCAGTTTGGATTTCTCTAAACATGTCTGTAGTAAATCCATCTGTACCAAATCCTACAAGTACTCCTCTATCAAGCATGTAACTTACATCTGGAAGTCCTACTGCATTATTCATATTGGATTCAGGATTGTGAACCACCATAGTATCACTATTCTTTAATATTTCAATATCATCCTTATCTATATTTACTCCATGAACGGCTATGGTTTTTTCTCCTAAAACCCCAAGATCATAGAGTCTTTTAACTACACTTTTCCTATATCTGTATTGATTTATATCTTCATCTGCCATACCTTCAGATACATGAATATGAAATCCACATCCAAGCTCCCTCTGCATTTCAACTGCCCTTTTAAAAGTTTCATCAGAAACTGTAAAAGCTGCATGGACTCCAAAAGATCCGGTTATCAGACTATTTTTATTTTCTCTGCATTTTTTTATAAAATCATAGTTCTCCTTAAGTCCTTCTTCTGCTATTTCCATTCCATCTCTTTCAGACACTTCATAGCAGTAATTTCCTCTTACTCCAATACTTTTAAAAGCTCTGCTCAATTCATTCAAGCTGCCCGTACAGGCATAGGGACTGCAGTGATGATCTACAATAGATGTAGTTCCATGTTTAACTGCTTCAATAGCTGATACAAGTCCACTGTAGTATATATCTTCCATGGACAATTTTTTATCCAATCTCCACCAGAGATTTTGAAGTATTTGAAGAAAATTTTTTGATGGATCTCCTCCAATATTCATTCCACGTGAAAAAGCACTATAGGTATGAAAATGGGAACACACCATTCCGGGCATTATGTAATTTCCTGCAGCATCAATTTGTTCTTCATGCTCATATTTATGTTCAAGTTGTTGGCTTGGTCCAACTTCTTCTATTATTCCATTTTTTATATATACTGCACCATTTTTTACTATGGTGTTGTGTTTGTCAAATTTAAGTACAGTTCCATTTTTTACAAGCACTTTTTATCACCCCTTTTTTCAAAAGTCTAAAGTTCAAATATCAAAGTCCAATTTTTGCTATCTGATATTTGTTCTTTGAACTCTAAACTTTACTTACACTTCTTCTAATAAATTTTCCTCTGCCTTTTTTGCCTTTGAATTGTCCATTTTCTACTATGACTTCTCCTCTTGACATGGTTATTACAGGATAACCTTGAAGTTCAAAGTTCTCATAACATGTATAATCCACATTTTCATGAAGCATATCATTTTTTATAGTCATATTCTTCTTTGGATCTATAATGACTATATCAGCATCTGAGCCTATTTTTATATCTCCTTTTTTAGGATAAAGCCCAAATATTTTTGCAGGTTTTGTACTTGTTATATCAACAAATTTATTAATACTTATCCTCTTCTTCATAACCCCTTCTGAAAAAAGTAGTGGTAATCTGGTTTCAATTCCAGGTGCTCCATTTGGGCATTTACTAAAGTCACCTATTCCATATTGTTTTTCTTTATTGAAATTAAAAGGACAATGATCTGTAGCAACTACATCCAATGTACCATTTTCAATGTATTTCCAAAGAATATCCTGATTGAATTTCTTTCTAAGAGGTGGACTCATTATGTATTTAAGTCCTTCATTATCAGGTTTGTTATAAAGAGTTTCATCCAGGAAAAGATATTGTGGACATGTTTCTCCAAATACATTCCTTTTGTTTTTCTTTGCATTTTCTATTAATTTGGCAGCCTTTGCTGTAGAATCATGAACTATATAAAGTGGTGCATTTCCTGCAAGAGATGCCAGTGTAATCATTCTATTCACTGCTTCCTCTTCTGCCTCTTCAGGCCTGCTAAGTGCATGATATATAGGTGATTTCATTTCTCTGCTCAAATAGAAATTTCTAAAATAATTCAATATTCCATCATTTTCACAGTGAACGGCAGTAACTGCACCAAGTTCTCCCAATCTCTTCATTGTCCTTAAAATGTCCTGATCCTCAAGTTTGAAATCATATGTAAGGTATATTTTAAAACTGGTTACTCCTTCTTTCTCAACTATATATTTCATTTCATTGATTATATGATCATCTACATGCTGTATGACTCCATGAAATCCATAGTCGACTACTGCCTTATTATCTGCATATCCATGATATACATCAATTTGATGTTTTAAACTGCAGCCTTGAGGCCCAAAACCAATATGATCTACAATGGATGTAGTTCCGCCAAAGGCCGCAGCCACCGTACCCGTATAAAAATCATCTACGGCAACTGCACTTCCTGTATGAAGATTCAGGTGGGTATGCACATCTACACCACCTGGAACTACATACATATTTGAAGCATCAATTATATTGTCTGAATCTCTTTGTATATTTTCTCCTATATCTACAATTATTCCATCTTCGATATATATGTCACCTTTCAACAACTTCTCAGAAGTCGCTATATTACCATTTTTTATTATGGTTGACATTAGGAAAGCACCTCTTTGACAATTGTATAATATCCTTCCACAGCCTTTGTAAGTTGCGATATTTCAATATATTCATTTACTGTATGAGCCAGGTTTTCCTTGGATGGTCCAAAACCTATGGTCTTTATTCCCGCCTCACCTGCATAGTGACTTCCGTTTGTGCAGAAAGAATAATGAGTTATTTCCGGATCTATTCCAGCCTTTTTAAGGCCATTGTATGCTTTTTCAACAAATTCATCTTTTCTATCATACAACCATCCAGGGAAAAATCTTTCTCCTTCGATTTCATTACCTGTATAGCATCTTTCTTTTCCCTTCGAGAAACTTACTTTAGCTTTAAATTCGGCATCTTCGCCTTCAAGTTTTTTAATAATATCCTGTATAGGCTTTAAAACACTTTCTCTTGTTTCTCCTACCAGAAGTCTTCTGTCAAAAGTTGCCCTGCAGTAATCTGGAACTACGGATGCTCCTGGATATGGGGATGATTTTATATCTGTAAGTTCAAGTATTCCATCTCCAAGGAAAGGATGAGTGCTGAGTTTAAGTTTTCGTATAGCTTCTATTAGTTTATTCATTTTATAAACTGCATTTATTCCATTTTCAGGATTTGCTGAATGAGCAGGTTTTCCAAAAGTTTCAACTAAGATTTCCGCTCTTCCTCTCTGACCTATTTTCAAATTACAGTTTGATGCTTCTCCTATTACTACATAATCAGGTTTTACTCTTGCACTTATCTTTCTTGAAGCAACCCCTTCGAAACACTCTTCATGAACAACTCCTGCAATGTATATATCACCTTTAAACTTTCTTTTAATATCTTTTGCAAAATAAGAAACTGCACATATCATGGCACAAAGTGCACCTTTCATGTCAGAAGTTCCCCTTCCATACATCTTTCCTTCATGGATTTCAGCAGCAAAAGGAGGGTATTTCCATTCACTTTTATCAATTACAGGTACAGTATCCATATGACCGTCAAACAATATGGATTTTCCACTTTCTTCGCCTTTTATATGTCCTATTATATTTCCATAATCATCTATAAAAAAATCATCGAAGCCCATGTTGTTAAATGCACTTTTTATAACATCTACAACTCCATTTTCTTCTCCTGAATAACTTCTGGTGCTTATAAGCTTTCTGCACAATTCTACTGTTTCATTTTTTCTTTCTTCCGATAACATCTTTATGCCCCCTGAAATATTAAATTCTTATTACGCTTCCGCTTAAATCTTTGCTTCTTTTTCCATTGTCAAGTACAACATTTCCATTTATAATTACCGTATCTATTCCTTCTGGATACTGTTCAGGATCAATAAATGTACTCTTGTCAATTACAGTATCTGGTGAAAATATTACAACATCGGCCTTTTTGCCAACCTGTAGAACTCCTCTGTCCTTTATATTGAATGTCTTTGCAGCTTTGTAAGTCATCTTGTATATTGCATCTTCAAGCGTAAGCACTTTCTTCTCTCTTACATATCTTCCAAGTATTCTTGGAAAGGTTCCATAAACTCTTGGATGTGGCTTCCCTGCAAGTAGACCATCAGTGCACACATTCTGTTCTCTTCTCTTTAGAAATTTTATTACATGTTCTTCTGTTCCGTAATAATCGTACATACCTACTGCATTTTCCTCTTCATACAATAGATCAAAAGTAGCATTATATGGATCTTTGTTTCTCATATCTGCAATTTCCACAAGATTTTTTCCTATGCAATCCTTGTTCTTGTCTGTCTTTACACTAGTAACATATATATTCTCAAAGCCAGCAAAATCTATGAAATTATCCCATCCTGGAATTCCATTTTTTATATCATCAATCATTTTCTTTCTAAGATCATTATCTTCCAATCTTTTAAGTAATTTATCAGTTCCACCATCGTGAACCCATCCAGGAAGAACCACTCCAAGCATTGTACTTCCTGCAGAATATGGATACTGATCATAAGATACCCTTAATCCTTCTTTTTCAGCTTCATCTAGAAGTTCCGCCATCTTGTCAACCTTATCCCAATTTTTCTTTCCACATACTTTGAAGTGGGAAAAATGAATCTTGACTCCACTTTCCCGTCCAATTTTTATTATTTCCTTCATGGAATTTACTATATCATCAGCTTCACTTCTCTGATGAACTACAAATATCTTGTCCTGCTCTGCTGCAACCTTGCAAATCTCTATTAATTCATTTACTTCACTGTATGCACATGGCATATATATAAGTCCCGAGGAAATACCTATAGCTCCTGCCTTCAATTCTCTTTCGGTTATGTCTTTCATCTTTTGAATATCTTCCCTGGTCAATGGCCTATTTTCAAGACCTACAGCTTCCATTCTTATATTTCCATGTGGAACAAGATAAGATACATTTGTTGCAGTTTTATTTTTTTCAAGAAGTTTCAAATATCCTTTGGTATCTTTCCAATCCCATTTAAGCTTGGTACTGTCGCCATCAAGTCCGGCTATATTTTTTCTCCATGGACTTATGTATTTTTCAGGTATAGGTGCTGTAGACACTCCATCCTGTCCCAGTACCTCAGTAGTTATACCCTGTCTAACTTTTGGTTCCACATATGGGTCAAGAAGTATCTGTACGTCTGAATGACTGTGAGTATCTATAAAACCAGGACATACAACTTTTCCATTTGCATCTATTACAGTATCAAATTTGCCTCCTATATTCTTTCCTATGCAACTTATAATTTCATTTTTAATTACAATGTCCGCTTTATATTGTGATGAACCTGTTCCATCTACAATAATCCCATTTTTTATAAGTACACTACTCATAGCTTGGACATCTCCCATCCCATACTACTTCTCTATATCCATCTGGATATGTATCTCCTTCAGTACTTATGATCAAGACTTTCGAGTTGCTGTCAAGCTTTAATTTTTCTTTGACATCCTTGAACTTTTCTCTTTGGAGTATAAGACTTAAAAGTCCCATTCCAACTGCTCCTGATTCACCTGATATTACCTGATCATCGCCTGGTAATGGATTTCCAAGTATCCTCATACCTCTTGCAGATACATAATCTCCACAGGAAACATATGCATTTGCATAGTCTCTGAGTATTTTCCATGAAATAGTATTGGGTTCGCCGCATGCAAGTCCTGCCATAATGGTTTCCATATCCCCTGTTACAGGATGAATTTTACCATCTCCGCTTGATGCTGATTTAAAAATGCATGCTGCTGTATTTGGCTCTACTATAATAGATATAGGTCTGTCTTCTCTGTAAAGATTAGTAAAGTATCCAAGTATTGATCCTGCAAAAGATCCAACTCCTGCCTGAAGAAATACATGAGTTGGCTTTTCAGCTCCCATATCTTGAAGCTGCGAAATTACCTCATCAGTTATAGTAGTATATCCCTGCATGATCCATGTGGGAATATGTTCATATCCATCCCATGCAGTATCCTGAACCATGATTCCACCTATCTTGTCTGCTACACTTTTGGCATATCTTACAGCATCATCATAATTCATATCTGTTATACTTGCTTCTGCGCCTTCTCTTCTTATATTTTCAAGTCTGTCTTTGGCAGATCCCTTAGGCATATATACTATGGATTTGTATCCAAAATTTTTAGCTGCCCACGCTACTCCTCTACCATGATTTCCATCAGTTGCAGTTACAAAAGTTATGTCTCCTATTTTATCTTTTATTTCTTTTGATTTAAGCATTTCAAAACTTGCATCTTCTATATCAATACCAAGTTTTTCACAAATACAATTGCTAACTGCATAAGCGCCTCCCAATGATTTAAAAGCATTTAAGCCAAATCTTTTTGATTCATCCTTAATATAAATTTTATCTATTCCAAGATATTTTGCTAAATTATTCAAACTGTGAAGTGGTGTAGCTTTGTAATTTGGAAATGTTTCAAAGAATTTTCTTACAGTACCTATAGATTCTTTAGACAAGAAATCCGTATTGCTTATATCTGATATTTTATCTCCTGAATTGGAATTATACTTAAATTTTATTTCACTTAACATAATCATCAAATCCTTTCTTTCTATTTAATTTTTCTTTCAAATACTCCAGATTTTCCTCCACTTTTTTTCATGAGCATTATATCTTTGACAACCATCCCCCTGTCAATAGCTTTGCACATGTCATATATAGTTAGAGCTGCAGCTGAGACTGCAGTTAATGCTTCCATTTCAACACCTGTCTGCCCTGTATTTTTCACTGTGGATTTTATTTTAATTGAGTTGTCATCAAAATTCATGGAGAATTCTATATCACAACCGGAAATAAAAATTGGATGGCACATAGGTATTATATTGGATGTATTTTTTGCAGCCATTATACCAGCTACTTGTGCTACAGCCAATACATCTCCTTTTTTTATACTTCCATCTTTTATTCTATTCAAAGTTTCACTTTTCATGAATACGTGCCCTACTGCTGCAGCACTTCTTTCAGTTTCATCCTTAGAACTTACATCAACCATTTTAGCTCTTCCCTGATCATTTATATGAGTTAAATTCAATTGAATCACCTTCCTTTACAGTAAGTACAGTTTGGATAATGACATTCACTGCATGACCTGCACAATCCTCCAAGTGACAATTTTATAAAGAAATCCCCGTCAGGTTTTTCATTACACAACAACATAGGTAATACTTTGTCAAACAAAGTTATTTTGTTGTATATTGCAGCTGTTGGTATACCTACTATAGGAATTTTATTTCTATATGCAAGCATAAACATATTTCCCGGTTGAACTGGAGCCCCATGTGTAATGACTTCATTGGAAGCTCTAATTATAGAAGTTGGAGTCAAATCATCTTCATCTACAGACATTCCACCTGTACAAATAACTATATCCGCTCCTTGTTCAACAGATCTGATAATTTGATTTTCAATTAATTTATCATCATCAGGAAGCTTTAAAGTTCTAATTATACTGCTCCCGTAATATTCAATTTTAGGTTTCAGTGTATCATAAAATGCATCTTCAACAAGTCCTTTAAATATTTCATTTCCAGTAATAATAAGATGTATTTTTTTCTTTAAAAATGGCTTTACAGAAAATAACTTTCCAAAGCTGCATATACCTTCAAGTTTTTTTATGTTTATCTTTTTAGTAAACATTGGTATTATTCTACATGATGCAATTTTTTCACCTTCTGAAACTATTATATTATCATATACAGTAGTTATTGATATATCTTCAATTCTATTTAGTTCATATAATTTTTCCCTGTCTATCTTAATAAGTCCAGATCTTTTGGAGTGTATATTAAGCTTTCCCTCTTTGATATCACTAAAATCAAATTCTCTACTATTGCATATGGCATTTCCAATCCTTAGGGCACTATCATCCTCATGTATAAAACCTGGTTTGTCTTCATATACATATATATTTTCCTTGCCCATCTTTTCAAGTATGCTTAAATCGTCTTCCGTTATTATATGACCCTTTTTAAAAGCAACACCTTTAGACTTGCCAGGTATAATTCTAGTCATATCGTGACATATAGACATTCCTACAGCATCCTTCGCTTTTATCTTTTTCATAAAATTCACCTCGACTATAATGTCTTGTCATTTATAGCAAAAGAACTATGTAATTCTATATTTTGAGATCTTTTCTGTATCAATTCAGCCACAATACTTACTGCAATTTCTTCTGGAGTTTCAGATCCTATTTCAATTCCAATCGGAATAAATATCCTGCCTAGAGCCTTATCATCAAATCCATCATCCTTTAATTTGTTGAAAAATTCTAGTTTTTTTCTCTTGCTTCCCATACCGCCAATATAGTAAGCCCTGGTCTTTAGTGCCTGTTTCAGAACTATCAAATCACTTTTATGTCCGCGTGTAACTATTATAATATAGCTTCTATCATCTATATCCAAACTATCCATACAATTTTTAAAGTCATCCAAGACTAGTATTTTGTCCGCTTCAGGAAATTTATTCTTGTTTGCAAATTCAGCTCTATCATCTATTACAATTGTATTAAAGCCAACCATGCTGGTTAATTTTGCAATTTGCTGTGATACATGTCCTGCTCCAAATATAAATACATTCTCCTTTACCAAAACTGGTTCGACAATGATTAATCCACTATTAATTTTAACAGATTTAAGCTTTCTTAAATTGTCTTTAATTATATTATACACACATTTGTTATTTGTAAATTTATTAAAAATAAATTTACAATCTCTGTACAGATCATATTTTACACTATTAACTTTAGTGTCAATTGAAGTTATTATATAGCAGGAATTTAAACTATCAATAGAGTTTGCGACTTCTTTATAGAGTTCAACACAATCAGCGTTTTTACTAGACAGATATTCAATAATAACTTCAACTGCTCCTCCACATATCATATCCGTATCACGTACTCCATTTAAGTCAAATTTCATTATCAAATTCTCTTTTTTCTCAAATACCTTTGAGGAAGCTTCTATAACCTGTGCTTCAAGTCTTCCACCTCCAATAGTTCCATAAATACTTTTGTCCTTAAAAATAATCATTTTAGCTCCTGAAGTTCTTGGAGATGACCCCTCGCTGGTATATATTGTAGCTATTAAAATTGATCTATCCTGAGTTAAATATTTATAAATATTTTTATAAATATCATTCATACAACCCACTCCTTAACGTTCTTCTCTAAAGTAAGGGGTACCAAGCGATTTAGGTGGAGCATTTTTGTTTGATTTTTTCATATATACAAATACAAGTATTGCAATAGTCACTATATAAGGAAGCATATCTATAAAATACTGTGAAACGAACATATTTTTCATTCTAAAGCTTATTATATCAAGTCCTCCAAAAAGATATGATGCAAAAATAGCTTTGTATGGATTCCATGCTGCAAATACTACCAAAGCTACTGCAATCCATCCTCTTCCTGCTGTAACATTATCCTGCCAGCTTGGAACATAAGCCAGCGATAAATATGCTCCACCAAGGCCACAAAGTGCTCCCCCAATGAGTATATGTACATACTTATACAGATTTACATTTATACTAGCTGCGTCTGCTGCAGCGGGATTTTCCCCTACAGCCTTGAGATTTAATCCTCTATAAGTTCTATAAAAATAAACTCCCATAACAATTGCAGCTATATATCCAAGATACACTAAAATATCCTGTTTAAAGAAAATGGGCCCAATAAAGGGTATATGTGAAATCCCAGGTATACTTAAAGGCTGAAAAAATTGACTAACATGAGCTGGTACGTTTTTACCAACTACATTTCTGCCTACAAAATTAGAAAATCCAGTACCAAATATGGATATTGCCAATCCTGAAACTGTCTGGTTTGCTCTTAAGTTAACTGTTAAAACAGTATATACAAGTACACCAAGTGCTCCTGCTATCATTGCTGCCAAAATAGCCATTCCAGGATTTCCAGTTTTATATCCTATACTAAATCCCATAACCGCACCCATGAGCATCAATCCCTCAACTCCAAGATTTAAATTTCCAGCCTTTTCAGTTAAAATTTCTCCTAGTGTTGCAAAAAGAAGAGGAGTTCCTGCAACTACGGCTGCTGCTAAAAAACTAATTACTGCATCCATTATTTACACCTCATTTACAACTTTATTTTTTTCTTCATTATTTTCTTCGCCTTTTGAAAATCTATATCTAATGAAGAATTCGCTTCCAAGTACAAAGAATAAAATTACCGCCTGAAGTAGTGATGATACTGAATCAGGTATACCAAATGCTGTCTGGATAAATGATCCACCCTGTAAAAGTGCTGCAAATAAGACTGATACTACAATACTTATAACAGGATTTAAATTTGCTATCCAAGCTATTATTATTCCTGTATATCCAACCCCTCCTGTTATTTCAGTAGATAGAGTCTGTTCTACTGCCGAGGCCTGTATTACTCCTGTTATTCCACAAAATATGGCACTTAATACTATAGCAATAAGGGTAGTTTTCTTTATATTCATTCCTGCATATTTAGCAGTATTTTCACTTTCACCAATTACAGAAATTTCATAACCTGTTTTAGTATGATTCAAAAATACAGCTACAAATACTGCGAGTACTATTAAAATTATCCATCCAATATGAATTCCAAAAACATTTGGTAAAACTGCATTGAGAGAAAAATTAGGCATTTTGGGAAATCCCAGAGAACCTGGATCTTTCCAAGGTCCATATTGAAGGTATGTTATAAATTTTAATGCAATATAGTTCATCATAAGTGTTGTTATAGTTTCATTTGCTCTCCACTTTACTCTAAAGAAGCCAGGTATAAATCCCCATATTCCACTGAATAACGCTCCACTTAAAAACATCAAAACAATAAGTACCGGCATTGGCATATCTGGAAAGTGAAATGCAACAAGAGCTGCTCCAAATCCTCCCATTATTATCTGTCCTTCACCACCTATATTATAGTATTTAAGCTTAAGGGCCACTGTAATTCCAAGTGCAGTAATTCCAAGTGGTACTGCTGCAACTATAGTCTGTCTTATCGAATTGGCACTTCCAAATGCTCCCTTAAACATGGAAATGTAAACTGCTATCGGATTGCACTTAAGTGTTACAAATAGGATCCCCATTACAATAAAAGCCAATACTATGGCAATTATTCTTATAGATACTTCTTGTTTTTTACTTATGTCCTGTCTTTTAACAAATTTCATTTTCATAAACTTCATCACCTTTGTAATTATTACCAAGCATTTTATAACCGATAATTTCCTTTGTAGCTTTCTCACTTTCAAAATTTCCTGTTATTTCACCTGAATGCATAACTATAATTCTGTCACATAGATTCAATAGTATGTCCAAATCTTCTCCAACAAATAGTACTCCCGTACCCTTCTCTTTTTCTTTATTTACCAGATTGTAAATAGTATAACATGTATTTATATCAAGGCCTCTCACAGGATATCCCATTAAAAGTAGTTTAGGATTTAATCCAAGTTCTCTTCCCAAAAGTATTTTCTGTATATTTCCTCCAGATAGATTTTTGATTGGATAATGTATGTTTGGAGTTTTTACATCAAGATCATCTTTAATCTTCTGGGATTCCTTTTCCATATCATCTTTCTTTAGAATATACCCCTTTTGGTACTTATAATGTTTTAAAAGGACATTGTCTACCATATCCATGGATCCTACTAGCCCCATGCCAATTCTATCTTCAGGTACAAAACTTATTCCTATATTTTCTTTTGCAAGCTTTGCACTATCTTTACAGGTTATATCTTTTCCTTCGAACTCAATTTTACCACTTGATATTTTAGTAACTCCAGCTATAGCTTCACAGAGTTCCTTTTGCCCACACCCTGAAATTCCTGCAATACCTACTACTTCACCCTCATGTATCTCAAAATTTATATTTTTAAGTACAGGTATATTGGCATCATTTATTAAATTCAAATCTGAAACTTTCAAAATAGTTTTTCCAATAGTTGTATTTGACCTTTTTATTGCCAGATCTACATGATACCCTATCATTTTATCCACTAATTCCTTAGGTGTAGTATCTTCTTTTTTTACAGTTTCAACAGATTCACCTTTTCTAAGTATGGTAATACTATCTGCTACCTCCATAACTTCATCCAGTTTGTGAGTTATAAAGATAATGGAACATCCTTCTTTTTTCATTCTGTTCATCAAATCAAATAACTTTTTAGTCTCCTGGGGAGTAAATACTGCTGTAGGTTCATCCAAAATAAGAATATCTGCACCCCTGCATAGTACTTTTAATATTTCAAGATTTTCTCTCTCTCCTACAGACATATCGTAAACATATTTGTTTAAATCCACATCAAAACCATATTTATCCTGTATCTTCTGAATTTTTTTCAATTCCTGATCGTAATTCAAGAAGATTTTCCTTTTATTTCCCAAAAGAATATTTTGTATGGCAGTCATGGACTCTATAAGTTTAAAATGTTGATATATCATCCCTACACCAGATTTTATAGCATCAGTAGGTGATTTGAACCTAGCTTCCCTGCCATGTATAAAAATTGAACCGCCATCAGGAATATAAATTCCTGACAACATGTTCATAAGAGTACTCTTTCCTGCACCATTTTCTCCTAACAGTGCATGTATTTCTCCACCTTTAACATTAAAATTAATATTGTTGTTTGCAACAACATCACCAAATTTTTTGGTTATATTCTTCATAGTTAAATAATATTCTTCACTCAAAAGGATACACTTCCTCTCTATTTTTCATTTACACCATTTATACCCTGTACAAACCAATCTATTTTTTCAAGATAAGCATCATCAAGAACCTGACCTTCCTTAACTTTCAATTCGCCTTTTTGATCTTTGATAGGTCCTTCAAATATCTTCAATTTACCTGAAATTATATCTGCCTTTGCTTTCGCTACAGCTGCTTCTCCTCCTGCAGGTGCACTTTCTTTTCTAATTGGTGCAAGGTCAACAGCTCCTGATTCGAGACCTTTCAACCATTTTTGAGACTTCCACTTTCCTGCTATGATATCGTTCATCTGTTCCTTGTAGTATACATCCCAGTGATAAATAGGTGCTGTCATATACATCTTTGGATCTGCATTTTTCTTGTCCCTGTCAAATCCTATACCTGCAAGTCCCTTTTCTTGAGCTGGGTCCAATGCTGATGTAGTATTTTGTTCTTCACTTATAACGTCATTTCCCTGGTCAACAAGTGCCTTGCCTGCTTCTTTTTCCTTTGCAGGATCATACCATGTATGAGTCCACTTTACATTTACTACAGCTTTTTTATTTACAGATTGTACTCCTAATGCAAAAGCATCGATTTGTCTATATAACTCTGGTATTGGCATAGATCCTACCACACCTATTTTGTTTGTCTTTGTTTTCATTCCAGCAAGTATACCACTTAAATATGTTGCTTGATAGTATTTAGCAAAATATGCTCCCATATTGTCTGCTGTCTTGTATCCTGCATTATGTAGGAATATTATGTCTGGATGTTTTTTTGCTTCCTGGTATACATAGTCCATATATCCAAAACTTGCAGCTATAATTACATTACATCCCTGGCTGATCATATCTTCTATAACAGGTTGTACTTTCTGTGATTCAGGTACATTTTCCTTGTATATAGTCTTTATTCCCATCTTTTCAATAGCCAGTCTTCCATCATTGTGGGCATCAACCCATCCACCATCACCTAAACTTCCACTATAGATAAATCCAACTTTTATCTTGTCCTTATCTATCTTTTTACCTTGCGAAGTAGTAGTTACTCCTGTAGAGCTTGTCTTTGACGATGAACATCCTGCAAATAATCCTGTAATAACAACGAGTGCAAGTAAAAATACAAGTATTCTCTTCTTTTTCATTATTAGGTCCCCCTTGATATTTAATATGAATTTTATATTACTATTGATTTCATGCAACAAATTTTTTAAGTACATGTAATATACAATCATATTATTAATAAGTATTAAGTATTTTTATGTTTTTATAGAATAATTTTAATAAAATTATCATTATTGTTATAATAATATATTATTATAATAAATTATTATTATAATAAGTATTATAATTGCGAATTTAAAATAATGCAATAGGTAAAATACAAATTTATTAATATTTTTTGATTTATATATGATAAATCTTATGATAACGTATATATTTATATGATTATATCATTTTTTTACATATTTAAATATGACTTTCATTAGTTATCAATCTTATCGATGTTTTTCTTTATTTTCTGAAAAAGCATTTTTTGTATCTTTAAATTTCATAAATGTAAAAAATTTATAATAAAAATGCTAGAAATATTTATTCTAGCATTTTTATCATTGACATTTTTATTTTTCATTTGCTCCATTTATTCCTTGTACAAACCAGTCTATTTTTTGAAGATAAGCATCATCTAGCGATTGTCCGGCTTTAACTTTCAATTCACCTTTTTGATCTTTAATAGGGCCTACATATACCTTCAATTTACCCGAACTTATATCTGCCTTGGCTTTTGCTACAGCTTCTTTTGCTCCTGCTGGTGCACTTTGATCTCTGATTGGTGCAAGATCAACAACTCCTGATTCAAGACCTTTCAACCAACTCTGTGATTTCCACTTTCCAGCAATTAAGTCATTGATCTGTTCTTTGTAATATACACTCCAGTTATAAACAGGTGCAGTCATATACATCTTTGGATCTGCATTTTTCTTGTCCCTGTCAAATCCTATACCTGCAAGCCCCTTTTCTTGGGCAGCATCCAATGCTGATGTAGTATCCTGTTCTTCACTTATAACATCATTTCCCTGATCAACAAGTGCTTTGCCTGCCTCTTTTTCTTTTGCAGGATCATACCATGTGTGAGTCCATTTCACATTTACTACAGCTTTTTTATTTACTGATTGCACTCCTAAAGCAAATGCATTGATTTGTCTATATAGTTCTGGTATTGGCATAGACGCTACTACACCTATTTTGTTTGTCTTTGTCTTCATTCCGGCTACTATACCACTTAGATAAGTTGCTTCATACAATCTTCCAATATACACTCCCATATTGTCTGCCGTCTTGTATCCAGTATTATGTAAGAATATTATATCCGGATGCTTCTGTGCTTCCTTATACATATAATCCATATATCCAAAACTTGTACCAATAATTACATTGCATCCCTGATTTATCATGTCCTCTATAACTGTCTGTACTTTCTGTGACTCAGGCACGTTTTCCTTGTAAATAGTTTTTATTCCCATCTTCTCAAGAGCCAGTCTTCCATCATTGTGTGCATCATTCCATCCACCATCACCTACAGCTGCAAGATAGATAAATCCAACCTTAATCTTATCCTTATCTATTTTTTTACCCTGTGAAGTAGTAGTTATTCCTGTAGAACTTGTCTTGGATGACGAACACCCTGCAAACAGTCCTGTAATAACAACAAGCGTAAGTAAAAATGTAAGTATTTTTTTCTTTTTCATAGATAGTCCCCCTAATTTAATAATATATTATTAATTTAATAATATATTATTAAATTATAGTTGGAAATTCTATATAAATCAATAGTAAAATATAAATTTATTAAAATATGAGTGATTTTATAATTAAATCAGTTTTAAATTTTCTTATGATTTCAATTAAAATTACATATTGTAATTTTAATAATTTTATACTTTATTTTTAGTATATAAATTCTTATACTAAAAATATTTTATAAGTATTTTATAAATATGGGTTTTAATATATAAATTTAATGATATAATTAAAACTAAGTATTTTATGTTGGGATAATTTTATTATTAGGTAACTACTTGTTATTTTCATTTTATTTATTATCTTTATTGTTATAAATTAAATAATAGTTGAGGTGAAAAATTTGAATAACACAGAATTACTGAAAAAATATATACCCATTGCTGAATTTATTTCTGAAATCATGGGAAATAATTGTGAAGTAGTAATACAGGATGTAACTGCTCCTAACAATTCTATAATTTTTATAAAAAACGGCCACCTTACGGGAAGAAGTGTAGGCGGACCTCTCACCGATTTAGTTCTTAATATAATTCAAAATAAAACATATAAAGAGAAACCTTTTGCAGCAAACTATAAGGCTGTTGGAAATTTTAAAACATTTAAGTCTGCAAGTTATTTTATAAAAAATGACAATAATAAAATAATAGGTGTTTTATGTGTGAACATAGATATTGAACCTTATAATAAAGTTAAAGATTTAATGGACAAGTTAAGCTTTATATCAAATATAGATATAAATATAAACAAGAATGAACAACATATAAAAACCCAAGAACAATTTTATGATAATGTAGATGATCTATTGTATACAATGATAGAAGAAGCTATATCTGAAATAAATATTTTACCTGAGAGAATGTCAGTTGATGAAAAAACCTGTGTAGTAAAACATTTATATGATAAGGGAGCTTTCAACTTGAAAGGTGCTGTAGTTGAAGTTGCCAAGGCTCTTCAAGTGTCAGAGCCTACTATATATAGATATTTAAATAAATATAAATAAATATAAAGCTGCCAATTAATTTAATTAATGGCAGCTTTAATTTTACACTGTATACTTTTCTAAAATATACTCAAATTCCATCTTATTATTCTCTACCCATAAATAGAACTGTTCATTTGAACTTTGTAAAATCGTTGCAACTTCATACAAAAACTTCGGTATGCTTTCTCTATGTATATCTCCATAAGAAGAAGCCAACACTGTATTTCCATATCCAAGCTTTCCATACAGATATATTTCAAATACATCCTTCCTTTTACCACAGAAACCAATTTCACCTATTTGGTGTACACCGCAGGAATTTGGACATCCTGATATATGAATTTTAGGCAATACATCTTGACTAAACTTCTTTTCTTTAAAATAGTCAATTATACTTTTTAGTACATCCTGACTATCCAAAAAACCCATCTGACATATTTTAGCTCCAATACAAGCCACAGAATTTTCAAGACGAGTAGTACCTCCAATATGTTTAGTAAGTTCCAAAAGGTTTTTTACCTCCATACCATTTAAATTTCTAATATACAGTCCTTCTGTCATAGCCAATCTTATTTCCACATCTTCTATATTTTTGGTTTCATCTAAAATAAGCTTCAAATCTTCTAATGATAATATCCCACCTAATGGATGTACATATAAACTATATAGTCCTTTCTTATTTTGACAAATTATTCTTGGGTCTTCTATAAAAATTTCAACACCGCTTTTATCATACTTTTTTTCTTCAACATGTACTTCTAAATTTTTATCTTGCCTTACTTGTTCGAGATATTTATTATAACAATCTATAAAATGTTTTTGCCCCATTCTTTCCATTATATATCTTATACGAGCTCTAGCTTTATTTTTGTAATCACCCTCATTTATAAACAGCCTTGTCATTGCTTCAACATGATATAAAACATCTTTTGGTTCTACAAGTTCAGGAAATTCAACAGCTATTTTAGCATTTCTCCCAAGTCCACCTCCTAAATATACCTTGAAATATTTTCTGTTATTTTGAAATACCGCCAAAAATCCAAGATCACACACTGTTGTATGTGCCGCATCTTTTTTATTTGCTGAAAATGCAACCTTTAATTTTCTAGGAAGTTTATATGTATATATTTTATTTAAGAAATAATTGCTAACTTCCAATGCATAAGGAGACACATCAAAGGCTTCGTCATTGTCCACCCCACTTAGAGGAGACATTGCGACATTCCTTGGAAAATTTCCTCCTCCTCCTCTTGAGTACAGTCCTTTAACTATACCTTCCTTCATAATGTCACAAATGTCATCAATATTCATTCCATGAAGCTGAATTGCCTGACGTGTAGTCAGATGTATACTATTTAGACTATACCTTTTGGCAAAATCATAAACTAACTCAAGATCTTTTCTTAAAACTACACCGCATTGTATTCTAAATCTTATTACAAATTCTTTTCCACTTCTATGAGCATATACACCCATTCCCCCAGAAGCTGCTTTAAATTCACCTCTGCTAATTTCGCCATTTAAAAATTTATGTCCTGTCTCTCTAAATCCTTCTACTTCGCCAAGAAGAACTTCATTTAAATTTTTCACTATATGTCACCTCTATTTTTACTATTGAAAACTTTGTTTAACTCAAGTATACTATTGCTTGACCAATAAGTATAATATATATTTTTTATAGAATCGATTAATATTCCTAATAGGTAAGGTGATAATTTTGATAGATGAATTAAAGACTTTTATTGCAATAGTAGAGAAAAAAAGCTTTACTAAAGCTGCAAAATTTATTAATATATCCCAGCCAAGTGTAAGCTTGCACGTACTAAATCTTGAAAAATACTTTAATACAAGATTAATAGAAAGATCAAACAAACAAAAAAACATATTTATTACAAGAACAGGTAAAATACTTTATAAGCGTGCTAAACAACTTCTTCTTATTTTAGATGAAACCAAAAATGAATTAAATGACTACTCCAACTCTCCTTCAGGTACTTTAAAAATAGGTGCAAGTATGACTATAGGTGAGTTTATTCTACCTTCACTATTAGGTGAATTTACCAAAAATTTTCCAAATATAAAATTTGAAATAGTCATAGAAAATACGAAAAATATTTATGATAAATTTAGAAATCGTATTATAGATATAGCCTTGATAGAAGGCACTGTACCTAAACAAGACTATATACTAAAAAATTTTTATGAAGATACAATGGTTATAGTAGTACCTAACTCTTTTAAATATGAAAAAAATTCATCATTAAAAAAATTCTTGTCAAATCAGACTTGGATACATAGGGAAGACGGGTCCGGAACAGGTGAGAATCTGAATATATTTTTAAATCATAATAGTATATGTCCCAAAAACATTATAATTTTTGGAAGCAACTATGCTATAAAAGAAGCTGTAAAAAATAATTTGGGAATAACTTTTATTTCATCTTTAGTTATTGAACCCGATATTAAAAATAATGAACTAAAGATAATACCCACCAGAATTAAATACAAAAGATATTTTTCATATTTAGTTCATAATGAAAGTATGTCCAAGATAATAGAATTATTTCTTGAAAAATTGCAGGAATACAGCAATATAAATCAATAGTATTATCTATGTGATTGTTTTTTGTTAATTCCAAATACATAATATAATACTATTAAAACTACAATCAAAGTATAAGGATTGAATGTCATCATTGTAAATACAAACATCAAATATACGAGATTGATATAATTTAAATATTGATAATGATTTTTCAATTCTATTTGATGTATGTACTAACTGCTATTTTGTCAATATTCATACAAATTGTCCTTGTATTTCTAACATTCTAGAAATACAATATAATTAGGTATAATAATACTTTTAGGGGGTACTTCATTGATTAAAATAAAGGATAAAAGGGTACTAATTAAAAAAGGGGATATAACGCAGGAAGACAGCGATGCTATAGTAAATCCAGCAAATGACACATTACAACATGGAGGTGGAGCCGCTGCTGCCATTGTAAAATCTGGTGGAATCGAAATACAGATAGATAGTGATAAGCTTATAAGGAATATAGGACTTTTGCCTACTGGAAAAGCTGTTATAACATATGGTCATAATCTTCAGGCAAAATTTATAATACACACTGTAGGCCCTAAAATGGGAGAAGGCAATGAAGAAAACAAACTAAAAAAATCAGTTCTAAATGCACTTAATCTAGCAGAATCCTATAATCTAAAATCTATATCAATACCAGCTATAAGTTCTGGTATATTTGGCTTTCCAAAGGAAAGATGTGCTGAAATACTTTTGGAAGTTTCCGTACAATTTTTAAGCAGAAATGATGTAGGTCTAAAAACAATTGTTATGTGCAATCATGATGAGGAAACCTATAATATATTTCTTGAAAAAGAAAAGTATTATTTATAATTAAACAATAAAATTTAAGAGAGGTATATATGATAAATACAGAAATAATAAAATCAACTATAATTAATCTACTTAAGAATTCCCACAGAAAAAATATGGATAAACTAATTGAATATCTAATATCTTCTGATTATTTTACTGCTCCTGCAAGTACAAAATATCATAGTAATATACCAAGTGGTCTTGCCATGCATAGTTTAAATGTAAGAAATTTAATTGCAGAGAAAAATGAAAGATTCAACCTTGGTATACCAGAAGAAACTGTAAATATAGCAGGTTTGCTTCATGACTTCTGCAAAATAGATTTCTATACCACAGGAAAAAGGTGGTTAAAGGACTCCAATGGAACATGGAAATCATATGATACTTATCTATGCAAAGATAATTTTCCAATTGGTCATGGAGAAAAATCTGTTATAATGATTCAAAAATATATTGAACTTACAGATGTTGAAATAATGATGATTAGGTGGCATATGGGAACCAGTGAAGAATTTTGCAATATAAGATCATATTTTAACGCAGCAAGTAAATATCCTCAAATAGTTATAATGCAGACATCAGACTTTGAAGCTTCTCAACTTTTGGAGGAAATCAAACCATTCAAAAAGAATTAATTTAAACAGTAGTTGTAGACAGTTAAAATATATTGTCTACAATTACTACATTTTCTTTTAACATCTGAATGTATAAATACTCATTTTCCACGTAAAATCCATATAATTCAGTATCTTCACTGATTTCTCCACAATCTCCAATATACTTTCCAAAAGAATACCTTCCAAACTTAACCGGTAATTTCAAGGAACTCTTTTCCTTGTTTATCCCTATAATATCTCCTTCATAAATATTATTACCACTTTTATCCTTCAGCCCGGTAAATTCAGTAACTATATATCTATCTTCAGTATCTGAATATCCCTTTGGATATGGATTGTCACTTATACAAAACTTCTTATTTTCCCTATCCCAGATTCTGAATTTAAATTTTCTCATTTATAATCCTCCATAACTAATAATCAATTTAATTATATACTAACACATTATCATAAAATCAGTATACTAATATTAAAGCTAGTATTTATAGGTGGTAATTTCTATGGGATTATTAAGTATATGTTTAATGGGAATATTCATAATAATTATTGGACTTGTACTAAAATTATATTCTTCAAAATATAAAAATAAAAGTATAGGGTATAGAACATCCTTTGCCATGAAAAATAAAGAAACCTGGTATGAAGCAAATCGTTTCTTTGGATTTATGATAGTATTAACTGGAATCTTTTTCACTCTATTTTCAATATTTATAAGCTATTTAACAATATTAGAACAATCCCTGCAATTAAGAATATCCATAGTAATCTTATTTATTCTATTTATAAATATCATATTTTACACAGAAGTTCATCTCAGAAAATTATTTGATGAAGACGGAAACAGAAAAATTTTATAGTAAAATATCAAAATAGTGCACTATTAAAGCGAAAAATATTGCACTATTTATATACGCACTGTTGGTTCAAGTATTGTCAATGTATTATTATAAGTGTTAAGGTTGGCTTGAGCACCTATAGGTATAGTCATCTTGTATGTGCCGTGTCCTGATGCCAAATTTGTCATAAGAGGCTTATTCAGTGGAACTATAACTTCATTAATTAAATCTTCATATGACTTACCATATGCAGGTTCGCAATTCGTGCATTCTCCCATAATGATACCTGCACAATCCCTAAGTTTGCCTGCTAATATCAGATGGTTTATATACCTGTAGACTGTATTAATAGGTTCGTGGACTTCTTCGATTAAGAGTATTTTTCCTCTTGTATCAATTTCAAAAGTTGTACCAAGATTATCTACAAATGATGTAAGGTTACCTCCTACTATGGGGCCGGTTACGTTGCCAGAAACCCTGCTTATTAGTGGCATTCCAGGAGGATTTTCAAGTCTCCTTGGTGAGATAATTGTAGAGGTAGCAGCAAAAAATTGATTCATGTTGTATGCGGGAGTATTGGATCTAAAATCTATTAAAAGAAGGCTGTGAAAAGTAATTAAGTTAGCCCATATATACAAAACATTTAATAAAATTGTTATATCACTGTAACCTGTAATAATCTTGGGATTCCGAGCAATAACAGGATAATCAAGATATGGTATAATACCTGCAACACCTACTCCACCTCTTGTCGGTATAATTGCCTTCACATCAGGATTTTTAAACATTTCCATCAAATCAGAAGCCCTCTGCTGTTCTGTAGATGCTACATATCCACCATAAGAATATACATATTTCCCTAAAACCACATTAAATCCCATATCTTTAAGAGTCTGTATGCCCGCATTGATGACATCTGCAGACAACGGGCTCCCTAAAGTAACTATTCCTATTGTATCTCCTGTACGTAAAATCTGTGGTTTGACTGCCATATAATCCACCTTCTAAATAACTTAATAATATATAATATTATAATATTGTAAAAAATATCACCCATACCCACTCATATCCATCATCCTCACAGACAGGAAGTTCAAGCTTAGCAAACTACTAAAAACTCACTTTATTATTAATAGAATATTATATGAAATTACTCAAATAGTTTCTAATTAATGATATAACATTCAATACAGCTCCCCCATTTATCCACTCTATAAACCATAACCCATTTGATATACACTTAAGAAAGAAAAATTTAAAAAACCCTTGAAATTAATTCGTATTGATGATAATTTAATTTATGAATATTTTAATTTCAAATAAAATGAGGAATAGTGAATTTATGAATAATGATATAGAAATTAATAAAGCTTTAGAAAAAGCAGAACAAGCTTTTGAAGAAAACAAGCTGATTAAAGCACTTGATTTATATAATAAAGTTTATAAACTTTCAAAGGGTAATGATGTAGATGCAATAATTGGTTTGGCTTTAATATATGACTATTTGGGAAAATCAGAAAAAGTTAAAGAGTATTATAAAGAAGCTTTAACTATAGATGAATATGAAGAAAGGGCCTATTATGGTTTGGCTGCAATATATGATGATGAAGGGAATTATGAAAAAGCTATAAAATTGTACAATAAAGCAATTTATATAAACCCAAATTATCACAAAGCTTATTTTTTCCTGGCAAATGCCTATGATGTATCTGGTAAAAAAATTTCAGCAATAGAAACTTATGAAAAACTATTACGTTTAAACCCCATGGATTTTTGGGCAAATTTGAATCTGGGAAGCATTTATGAAGAAGAAAATCAAAACAATCTTGCATACAAGAAATTTTCAACAGCTTTAAAAATAGATCCCAATAATTATCTTGCTTTATTTAACATGGGGGTAATTTGTTATAAATTTAATATGTTGAAAAAAGCTATTAGATTCTATGAAAGAGCAATTGGAAAAAATAAAGATTACGAATACAGTTATTTAAATTTAGCAGTAATTTATAAGTATATAGATACAAAAAAAGGTATAAAAATTTTATCTAAGGGAATCAATAATTGTATTAATGTGGACTTTTTATACTATAACAGAAGTTGTTTTTATGCTTTAATAAATGAAGAAAATAATGCCTGTGAAGATATAATTAAGGCTTTAGAATTATATCCACAATTTTTAAAATATGTTCTAGAAGATGAAGAATTGGAAAGCATAAGGGAATTAAATTCATTCAAGGAATTTATAAAAAAAGAGCATAGATTTGTATAAAATCCAAATCTATGCTCTTTTTTTTATAAAAATCTCAAATGTACCAATCTGTCATTAAAACTGTTTTTAATGGCATCAGAATTTTCATTAAATTTTCTGATCCGCAAGTATAAAATTATTAATTGCATAGGCAACGCCTGATTCATTATTCGTCTTAGTAACATATTTTGCCGCTTTCTTAGCATCTTCAACTGCATTTTCCATAGCTATTGGCATACCTGTACACTTTAACATATCCATATCATTATAGTTGTCTCCAAATGAAATAACTTCACTTAAATTTACATTTAATTTTTCAGATAGAATCTTTAATCCATTTCCTTTGGATATATTTGAAGCCATAACATCTAAAAGAAGTTCTGCAGACTTCACAATTGTAAGATTATCATATGCTGAAAATTTATCGTTCACCACTTTAACTTCATCTGTATCACCACAAATCAACAATATCTTTAATATGTCCATAGAATCTTTTTCTACACTTTCAATTATGTTTTCATCCACAAATTTAACTGGTATCTTCAAACTGTCAGGTAAAGATTTATTAAGATTTACATAGCGTATACCTTTTGCATTATCCTCATTAGCATATATGTAATCTGCAGTATATATTAGAAATTCCAAATTATTTTCAAAACAATACTGCAGCATTTCTTTTCCTAAATTTCTATCCAATACTTTGGAGTAAAGTACCTTTCCTGTCTTTATATCTTTTATCAAGCCTCCATTACAGCATATAACAGGGCCTGTCAATCCCAACTGTTCTATATATGACTTCAGCAAATGATCTATTCTCCCAGAAGCAATGATGATTTCCGTACCTTCCTTCTGAAGTTTCTTTAATGCTTTCTCATTTTCTTCTGATATAGCTTTTTTAGAATTCAATAGAGTGCCATCCATGTCACATACACACCACTTATATTTAAGCATTAATTCTTCTCCCTTCCATCCATTATAAAATTCATTAAAATACAATGCCATTAACTATTCTAACATTAATACACTAATTTTTATAGAAATTTTAAATAAATTAATATTTTTTTGTGATAAAATATATTAGTGCTATCACCTATTCTGGATATATTTTTTTATTATGGAATTTTAATCATATTAATATAAGGAGGAATCTCAATGAAAGTAAGACGATTGACTTTATCAGCACTGTTTATTGCAGTAGGAGTTCTAGGTGGAACTTCCATATATATTCCTGTTGGAATTGCAAAATGTTACCCCATTCAACATGCAGTTAATGTAATGGCAGCAATTATACTTGGTCCTTTTTATTCAGTATCTATTGCATTTTGTATATCCCTTTTAAGGAACTTCATGGGTACAGGATCACTGCTGGCATTTCCAGGAAGCATGATTGGAGCATTTTTTGCCGGTATATTATATAAAAAATTCAGGAAGCCAATAACTGCTGTTATAGGGGAAATTTTTGGGACAGGAATATTAGGATCTCTTGTATCAGTTCCAATAGCTAATTTTATAATGGGAAAAAGTGTAGGTGCCGTTGCATTTATAATTCCTTTTTTAATAAGCACTACAGGTGGGAGTATTATAGGATACGCTATTATTAAAGTGCTTCAATCTAAGGTTAAAACCATATTAAACAGCATATAAGAGTTATTGAATAGAGAGTAAATTTATAAAAAATAAATCTACTCTCTATTTAAACTGATTAATATGGTTTTCTATAAGTATGCATACTGCTGTGTCTAGAAAATTGCTAATAACTATTTACCAATAATCTCTGCTGTCCTTCTATTATTGTAATTATAACATTTTTAATTTTTAAATTAAACTAAGATCAAACTAAAAAGATAAATTTATATCTTTTCAGATTGGCCTCTCTTGATTTTAAATATATGATTTAAACCTCTTCACTAACTTCTTTTTTATCATCTTGTTTTGAGAATAAGTTTACGTCAAAACCCTTTTTATTACCTATCAATATCAACAAACTCAATACTACGCCAACTGCAAGTCCCCAGGTAGCTCCTCTTGCAACTATTACAGCTGCCATTACACCTGCAATTCCCAAATCATTCATAGTACGTGCCTTCAACACACCTATTCTTACAGAAACATATCCTTGAATTAACATAGTCAAAGCCAATGCTATACTTAAAACAGGAGTAACAAAAGTAACTATAGGCATAAGAAAATAGCCTGTTAAAGTTCCAAATCTAAAGGAACCTGATCCTCCATTTATTGAATCCATGGCTTTTCTACCGTGTTTGTATCTATCGCACACAACAACTTGCATAGCAGCCCAAAGAGGTCCACACATAGTTATATCTGGTCCTATAAATGACATTATCATATTACGCAGGCCAAATATTAAATGTGATCTATTAGGATTATATTCTATTAGTTCATCAGGTCTGGCTTTTTGTGCATCTTCAAGAAGTGCCTGAGCCTGGATCATTTCACCAAATAATATTACATAAGCTGAAAATACCATTGGTAGTGCCTGTATAAACATCTTTGGAGATGGAAATCCAATTGACCAAAATGTCCAGTGGCTCCATAATTCACCAAATGATGGATTTGAAAATCCCCATTTGATACTTGGCCACACAGTTTCTCCTACAAGAGGCCCTACTACAACTGCTAGTAACACACAAGGCAAAATTCCCAAATTAGAAATAGTTCTAAAAATACTATTTTTATTTCTTATGCTTTTGAAATGGTTGGAAAACAACAAGTAAAATGCAAGTCCTATACAAATTACAATTGACCAGGGAAACTTATCAAAATTGCCCCCTTTTCCAAACACAGTATTAACAGCTGCAAGTCCTGCTCCTATTATGATTCCTGCCTGCATACAATTAGGTATTAAAGATATGACCTTTTTTCCAAGTCCGGTGATTCCAAGAAATGCAGCTAGAATACCTAAACTTAATTCAAATGCAATCAATGCCTGTACTCTTTGAGGCCCCATTGGAAACCCACTTACATATAACATTAAAAGCGGTATAGCAGGTGTAACCCATCCAGGTATAACTGGATCACCCAGCAAAACATGAGTACAATAAAATATTCCATTAAGAATAACAATGGCCAGTGCAACTCTAAATGGCATCCCTAAATACTGCTGAAGCATAGGGATTGCACCAAGACAGACAGCACACATCAAAAGTCCCTGAATATAATCCGGGAGTTCAAATTTATAGTGGACTCCTGGAATACGTACTTTAAAGGGACCTGCAGATATATATGGTTGTTCCTTGCCATATTCTCTTTTTTGTGACATATAAATTCCCCTTTACTATTTATTTATGGGTTTGTTCGTATGTTAATTGAATCTTCTGTTGAATTCTCCAGTTAAACTGTCTCTAAAATCAGGATGGGCAATATTTATAAGAGCTTCTGCTCTTTGTTTCAGTGTTTTTCCTCTAAGTTGTGCAATACCATACTCTGTAATTATATAATCCACTTCATTTCTAGAAGTAGTAATTGCCGCTCCTTCATCTAAAAATGGAACTATTCTTGACACCTTGCCATGAGCTGCAGTAGATGGTATTGCAATAATAGCCTTTCCATCTTCAGCCATGCTTGTACCCCTTATAAAGTCTACCTGGCCTCCAACTCCACTTATCTGTTTCAATCCTATACTTTCAGAACATACCTGTCCCATTAAGTCTACCTGAACACAAGAATTTATAGAAACCATCTTGTAATTCTTCATAATAACCATGGGATCATTTACATAATCTACCGGATATGATTCAATCATAGGATTATTATCTATAAAATCGTATAATCTCTTTGTTCCCATTAAGAAAGTTACAACTATCTTACCAGGATGGAGAGTCTTTTTCTTGTTGTTTATAACTCCTGCCTCTACTAGTTCAACAACTCCATCAGATATCATTTCAGAGTGTATTCCAAGATCCTTTTTATCTTTCAAGAACAATAATACAGCATCTGGAATCGCCCCTATTCCAAGTTGCAGTGTTGAGCCATCTTCAATTAACGAAGCACAGTACTTTCCTATGGCCTTTTCTACCTCACCTATTTTAGCTGGTTTTAATTCTATTATTGGATGTGAAGACTCTACAATATAATCAATATCTGAAACATGTATAAAAGAATCTCCCAAGGTTCTAGGCATATTTTTATTTACTTCAGCAATTACCAGTTTTGCACTTTCTGCCCCAGGTTTACTATAATCATTGGATACTCCAAAACTGCAGTATCCATGTTCATCAGGCTCACTCACCTGAATTAATGCCACATCTATTGGCAAATACCCTTTTTTAAACAATCTGGGAACTTCATAAAAGAAACATGGTGTATAATCTGCTCTTCCAGATTTTACGGCTTCTCTTGTGCTGGCACCTACAAATAGAGCATTATGGTGAAAATATTTCTCCATTCCAGGTTTAACATATTCACCTTTTCCCATAGCTACCATATGCACTATTTCCAGGTTTTCATATTGTTCCCTATTTTTAACCAGGGCATCAATAAGATCCAGTGGTTCTCCAACAGCATGTGAAACAACTATTCTACTGTTGGATTTTATCTTTGAAACTGCCTCTTCTGCACTGACTAGTGCATTTTTGTATGAATCCTTCCAGTTCACAAAAACCATCCTCTCTATATAGTTAAAATACTTCTTTATATGATAATAATCATCCACATCTGTAACTAGCATTTTTTTAAATCTGAACTTAAACTTTTCATGATCTGCACAACAGCTGCTGCAGCCACATAGGACTATAACCATATCATAAATCTTGTCCACCTTTGCGACTTCAAAATCCGCACTAAATTCCGCTTCCATTCTCTTTAGAAATTCTCTTCTATCGTATCCTGCATTGCATCCTCCACAATACTTGATTCCTACACTTAATCTAGGCATATTATATTTTTTTACTCAATATTTTTTTACTCAATATTTTCTTTGCCATGGATATCATTTCTTCATCCATATACTGTATGAGCTGTACTTCTTTTATCTCAGGAATTTCTTTTTTTAGAGAAGTTTCAACTATATCTTTAACAGTGTATTTTGCAGAAATACAGCTGCTGCACTCACCTAAAAATCTTATTTTAACTATCCCATCTCTTATGTCTAAAAACTCAATATCACCATTATGACTATTAAGATACGGTCTTATTTTTTCTTCAATTACTTTAAGTATCCTATCTTTCATAGTTATTTCCTCTATTCTTCTATTCTAGCTATAGCTTTTGCCAATTTCTTCTTAGCAGGAAGATTACCCTGTCTTGATATCATTATTCTCTGGGCTTGTGGTGAACCTGCTCCGTGCATTGATTCGGTTCTGTAGCCTACTGCTGCAGTTCCAAGACTTAAGTTTTCTATTAATCTCAATATTCTCATTCTATTTTCTGTAGATACAGAATTAACTCCTACTAAATACTTCTCTATATATCCTTTAGTTTCAGGATTGTTATAGTCTTTTTCAGATGGAAGAGTAACCATTAATCCACCTGCTATATCTTCTGCCAATCTTACTATTTCATATGGAAATCTAGTTACATTTTGTTTACATACATTTGCAAGAAGTAAATTTATTTCATAGTTTCCTGCCTTAGTTGGATGCCCTTCTGCAGAACATGCAATTCCACATGCATATAGAGTTTCATTTAAATGTGTCATTTCTATTAGTTTATCCTTTATATGAGATGCTCTTGCTGCTCCATTATAATCTGCAGCCAATGCAGCAGCTCCTATCAAGACATCACCTACACCAACTTTGCATCCACCATAACTCTGTCTATGATATCCTGCAAACCTTTCTACAAGCATCCCTGCATATTCACTTTCACCATTTAAAAATATCCTGTCATTTGGTACAAATACATCATCAAATACAACTAAAGCCTCTACTCCACCAAATACCTTGTTTCCAACATCTATGTCTGCATTTTTTTCAGACTTTCTAGTGTCACAGGATTGTCTGCCAATTATCATAGTTATTCCCTTTGTATCTGTAGGTACTGAAAATGCTACAGCATAGTCTTTATCTTCTGGTCTCATGGCTACTGTTGGCATTACAAGTACCTCATGAGAATTACAAATGCCTGTTTGATGAGCTTTGGCACCTCTTACAACAATTCCATCAGGCCTTCTCTCTACTACTCTCAGGTATAAATCAGGATCAGCCTGTTTACTTGGTGAAAGTCCTCTGTCACCTTTCGGATCAGTCATAGCTCCATCTACAGTTAAATCATTGTCCTGTACGTATGCTAAAAACTTCTTGAAATTTTCAAAATAATTTGTTTTATATTCCTTGTCCACTTCATAAGTAGTACTATAAACTGCATTAAAAGCATCCATTCCAACACATCTTTGAAAACAGGCAGCTGTTTTTTGTCCTAGTAATCTCTGCATCTTTACTTTTTTAACTAGATCCTCTGAATTCTGATGTAAATTTGTAAATCTATTTATTTTTTTACCTGTTAAGTTTGAAGTCGTTGTCATTAAATCCTCATACTCAGGTTGCTGAGCCAATTCATAAGTCATCTTTACAGAATTCAATGATGGACGAAGTATAGGATTGTCCACCGGACTGTCTACCTTATCTCCCAACATATAAATATTTAAATTTAATTTACGTATACTTTCTACATATTGTTCTCCTGTCATTAAAGCCATTACAATCAACCCTTCCAAAATTATTTTTATTTTTTATTATTGTACAAATATATCAAGCAAATCTGATGCCAAACTTGTCAATCTTAAAAAGAAATAAATATGAATGCCTATTTTATGAGCACTTAAGTACTTTCATTCATTAAAATAGGCTTAATTGTTATTTATATTAAATTACTATTTTGCTGCATTATTGCATCAGAAAACGTTTTTATAGGTAAGAAAATTCTTTGTTTGGTAATAGTAAAGTCCTTAAATTAATAATTTAAAACAATTGCATAATTGCAACAAATTTTATTTTTGCAACATACTAAGTCTATTATAAAAGCATATTTAATAATTCATATTCTAATTTTTTGTTGTGATTTTCAATATCTATATCTTTAAAATCAACATCTATTATTTTATTATCCCTGATACCTACAGCTCTACCTGTACATCCATCCAATAATAATTGTACTGCTCTAACTCCCATTTTACCTGCCAATAGTCTGTCAAATGCAGATGGACTTCCTCCCCTTTGCAAAAATCCCAGTACAGTACCTCTCATACTAATATTTAATTTATCTTCTATATATTTTTGCAATTTTTCTATATCATACATTCTTTCAGTTATTATTATTATATTATCCTTTTTTCCAGATAAAATATTTTTATTTAATTTTTCACATATATCATCAAAACTGAGTTTTCTCTCAGGTGTAGATATTATTTCTCCACCTCCTGCCAGAGCTGAATACAATGCCAGATCACCACAATATCTACCCATTACTTCTACAATAGTAGTCTTGTCATGAGAACTATTCGTGTCTTTTATTCTCTTTATACAATCAAGAACCGTATTCAGAGTCGTATCGAATCCTATACAGTAATTTGTATAATTTAAATCATTATCTATAGTACCTGGCAATCCTATAGTATTTATACCTAACTTGCTCAACTTTTCCGCACCCTTGAAAGATCCATTTCCACCTAGTACTATCAGACCACTTATTTGAAATTTTTTCAGTGTATCAACTGCCTTTTTTCTTCCATCCTCTTTCATAAACTCCGGACATCTGCTAGTTTTTAAAACAGTTCCCCCTTTTTCTGCTATATTGTCCACACTAGAAAAATTCAATTTTATCAAATTGCCTTCTATAAGTCCTCTATAACCACATTTTACTCCAAAAATTTTCATATTATTGTAAATTGCAGATTTCACTACAGCTCTTATAGCTGAATTCATTCCTGGAGCATCTCCCCCACTTGTTAAAATTCCTATTCTCATTAATATCACCACCTGTTATTAACTTAATACAGATACGTATTATTCTTTCTAGTTGAATATAACTATACCCTTGATAAATATTTTTTTAATTTTTCTGTTATATTTAAAATAAACTATTTTGCTGCTTCGCAGCACTTTTATATAATTCACATTCAATTTTTTCCAAACTTTTTCCCTTTGTTTCAACAACTTTATACCATGCAAAAATAAATGCAAATATATTCATTACAGCATAGGCAATAAATAACGCTGTATCAAATTTCTCAAGTAATACAGGTAACGTCAGCAAAACAAGCAAAAATATAACCATATATTTATTGAAGCATTGTTTTTATTATTCAGATTTTAATGAATATTACAATATTTATTTACAATTATATTTCTATAATTTTATTTTTACTGCAAAATACTGTTGTAAATCCATCTTTTAATTTCAAATGCAACTTTTACATTATATCTTTCTATACAAACAATTTTAATACATTTACATGTTCTGTAATGTTTTTTAACTTATGATTAGGATTCTTAGATTAATTTTCAATGAGTTGATAAATATTTACATCGTACTTATAGTATAACTCATCATATACTTAGTTCTATAGATTTCTTGCTTTTTATGTTAAAGTGTTCTTTTTGTACTTAGGATACTCCCTTCTTGAAATTACTAAATTTTTGTTTCAAGTTCTGCAGCATTATAAAAAATAAAGGAAGGAATAACTTATAAGAAATTATTCCTTAATTCCAATTATCTAAATTTTAATATAACCTCTTATATATATCAATTATGTCTTTTCTTGAAAGAGGCTCATAGTTATTTACAAGTAATCTCTGCTGCCCCTTTATAACTTGATCAGTAAAAATCTCAATTTCTTTTTCTTTCATTCCATATTCCTTGAGTGGTTTTCTAGGTAACAATTTATCTAAAACTTTTGATAGTTCTTCACATACATTCTCTTGGTTACAATTCAATATATCAGATAATAAATTATTGAATATCTTTATCTTGCCATTAGGATTCTTTTTAACATAAGTTTTTAATATTTCTGTAAAGAAAATATAATTTGCCTCACCATGTGGTACATGATAATTGCCTCCTATTGGATAAGAAAGTGCATGTACAGCACCACATCCAGCATTTCCAAAGGCAATACCTGCATAATTGCTTCCAAGAACAAAATCTTCAATTATCTCAGTTCTATAATCCTGCCCTTTCTTCAATATATTTATATATCCATTCAATATTAATTTTATTGCATCTATACTAAACATTTCGGTATAAGGTGTAGCCTTTGGAGATAAATAAGATTCAGATGCATGAATAAGAGCATCTACAGAACTAGTTACAAAGAACTTATATGGCAGTCCCTTTACAACTTCAGGTATTAACACTGCATAATCTGCATATAATTGATCTCCTGCAATTCCTTTCTTGGTATGTCTGGATTTAAGTTCTGCAACAGATACATCTGTAACCTCAGAACCAGTTCCACAAGTTGTAGGAACAATAATCAATTCTTTATCCTTTATCAAAGGAACCTTACCATCAAATATATCCAGTGAGTCTTTCGTATATTTAAGTCTTAAAAGTTTAGCTATATCTATTACAGTTCCACCCCCTAATGCAATTATTCTTTTGTATTTTTTATCACCTATATCACTGATTATTGCATTTATCATCTGGTCAGATGGTTCTCCAGCACCATATTTCTCCTGAAATACAGTATCTGCTCCATCAGAATATTTTTCCAAAAAAGGCTTATACAAAAATTCATTAGTAAGTATAAGATCACCTTTTCCGACATTGAAAAATTTTGCAAATTCCTTAGTTGTATCAAATTTATAAATCTTAGGCACTATCTCTAATAACTTCATTAATATTCCTCCAAGCATAAGTTAATTTAAACTTATTTATAAAACTGTGGTTTATCTATTGTTAAAATATCCTGTGCTGCTCCAATATTTCTTGATTTAATCAATGCATCTGCTGTAACGCAGGCAATATAGCCATCCCAGGAATTTGGACCAGTTAACTTATTGGATTTAACTGAATTCACCCATTCTTGAAATTCTATGTCATATGCTTCTATAAAACGCTGTGACCAATCCTCATAAATTTCATAAGAACGCTGACAATTATATCGAACAAGGGGTTTATTAGGATCTGGAAGCCTAACAGCACCTTTTTCACATACAATCTCACATTGAATATCGTAACCATATCCAGAAGACATATTGACTTCTACATCTATTCTTACTCCACTTTTAGTTTTAAGTTGAATTATCTGTGGATCTAAAAGTTCCTTTGATGAATTACAATTCTGTTTTACAGTAAGCACTTGTCCACTTTCATATTCTTCATCCAGCAACCAACGTGATATATCTATCTCGTGAATTCCAGAATTTGTGATAGTCATGTCTGTAGTATGGCTGGGAATATGTGTAAGATTTCTATGACATGCATGAATCATTAAAGTTGAACCCAACTTGCCACTTTTTATGATCTCCTTTAATTCACGATATCCTCTATCGAAACGGCGCATGAATCCAACCTGTACCAAATGCCTTTTACTCTGAATTTCAGCATTCATAATATCTTTACATTCATCTGCAGTAGTAGCAAGTGGTTTCTCACAAAATACATATTTACCTAATTTAATACTCTCCAACACGTAACCTGCATGAGTTTGATCCCATGAAGCAATAACTACAGCATCAACTTCCGGTGCATTAATAACTTCCTCTCCGGTTTTATAGAACTTAGCTCCATATTTTTCAGCAATTTTTTGTGCTGTACCCTCATTTATATCAGAGACTGCTGTTACTTTGGCTCCTGTAATTACATTGGTCAAACGACGTATATGTTCCTGACCTATTCCCCCAGTTCCAATTACCCCAACTTTAAGATCCATATCAATATTCCTCCTTAATTTTAAAGTCAATAATTTTCATGAAGCTATATTTTAGTATACGGTTACATAAAATTGATAATCATCATGCATGAATTTAAGAATTCAAACATTGCTACTGTATATAGTATAGCTTACTACACATTTAATTCTATAGATTTCTTGCTTTTGCATTGTACTATAAATCAATACTTTATAATAAATTACTAAATATTAACTAGACAATAAGCCCAAATATTTGATATATTGCTTTGCTTATAAAATCATACTGATAAAGTTAACTTTCAGATCTAGTTTTATAACTTCTAAAATAGTCTTCCATTTGTTCCAGTGACTTTCCCCTAGTTTCTGGTACAACCATAATTGCACATATTATACATAAGACTCCAAGTAAAACAAATATAAGAAAAGTGCTTGACAATCCAAAGTATGCAATCAATATAGGAAAAGTAAGTCCAACTGCAAAATTTCCTATCCAATTGAAAAATGTTGCAACACCATACCCCATTCCTCTTACTCTAAGTGGGAATATTTCAGACAATAAAAGCCATGTCAATGGTCCCAATGTAGCTTGATCAATAGCTAGAAAAATCATGGTCAAAATAACTATTACAAAAGGAAGTGTTCCTGAACCTGAAAGTACATGAGAAACAATAGTTATAGCAAGCCAGGTTACAGTAGTTCCACAATATCCAATTATCAACAAAGGTCTTCGATTACACCTATTGGACAGCAAGTGCATATAAATCCACGATGCGACAACAGACATTATTCCATTTCCTATGTTTGCTATCAATGCCGTTTTAACTCCAAAACCAGATTTCTCCAATACAGTTGTTCCATAGTACATCAATACATTGACCCCTGCAAATTGTTGTATAATAGCTATTAAGCAACCAATTATTACAATACGTCTTATCCATGGTATACCAAGCTCTTTAAATGTAGCACGTTCCAAACTGCTTTCAGCTTCAATATTTTTTTGAATTTCCTTGATTTCTGCTTCTGCTTCCTGTTCTTCACGAGTTTGTCTTAAAATTTCCAGTGCATCAGCAATTTTTCCATGAGATGCCAGCCATCTTGGAGTTTCTGGAACTACAAGCATCCCAAACCACAAGACAACAGCTGGAATAGATGATATAGCTATCATATAACGCCATATCCCCGGATTTTCGAAAACATTACCCAAAATTCCATTGAATATATAGGCCAATAATTGTCCAGTAACAATCATAAATTGATCCCTTGAAACAAGACTTCCTCTTATTTTAGTAGGTGCCATTTCAGCCAGTAAGGTTGGCACAACAACAGATACTCCACCTACACCAATACCTACTATAAATCTACATATAATAATTATCTCAGCATTTGGAGAAATTGAACACCCTATAGTTGAAAAGAAGAACACTGCAGCAAGAACTTTAAGCACCTTTTTCCTTCCATATTTATCAGAAAAATGTCCCATAAGTACTGCACCTATAGCAGCTCCCAGCAAGAGCGAACTTGTGACAAGTCCTTCAGTTAAAGGAGTCAAATTCAATTGATCTTTTCTAGCTATAAAAGTTAGTGCACCATTAATTACCCCACTATCATAGCCAAATAACAGTGAACCAAAAGTTGCTAAAATGGAAATCTTTCTTAAAAATTTTTTCTTGTCTTTATTAACAGTTTGTTCCATATATTTAATACCCCCATATTTATTAATTATATGACCGTTATTGTTTAATTTTTTAATAATTCGCTTTTATATTAAACGTTTTCACCAAAATTAGGTTTTATCACTCCTTATTATTCTTTTTACAGGTATTTATAATATCTTATCAGTAACTCTTTTTGTCTATAGTATCATATATCATAATTGTACTTGCTATTATATTTAATCCTTTAATATAGTTTTTCCGTTAATTGCAAATACTAAGATACGTTAATATATTTTTAATATATTTGGATTAGTGTTAACTGAGTATTTAGCCGACTGGAATATCTATTTAAAAAGTCATATCTCCAGAAATTTTCAATAATTATATACACCTCTTTCTTGATTTATATATTAGTATTAAAGAGAATAAGTGAAAAGTTTTGAAAAGTTTTTGTGAAAATTTAAGATTGTATATTGAGAAGATATTATATTCCTTTACCTTATATATATTATAAATTATATATATATAAACTTCCATGGATTTCTTGCCTTTATATTTACTGTTATATAAGGAATTTATATAATTTTTTTATAGTGTTTCCTTAAATTATTGCTTTTTCTATACAATTTTAATTGTTGTATTATAATATAAACAACCTAAAATACGCATAAAAAATCACATTATAAATCTAGTAACTTTCATGCGTATTCAAATAAATCAATTTTTACACAACATCAAAATTAAACTTCTGATATTTTAACCGATCTATTTTCCTGCAAAGATTTTTTAGCTGCAAGACCTATAAGCACTGATTTTAATCCATCATCTGCATTTACAGTTGTATCTTTATCATTTATAATTGCATCCACAAATTCACTAATTTCCTGTGCATAAGCCTGTATATATCTCTCAAGGAAGAAATACATTGGTTTTTCACCTGTGACTCCTTCTTTTGTTGATATAACTGCAGATGAATCTGAATCATTTGAAACAGAAACCTGTCCTTCTGAACCAAATACTTCAGCTCTCTGGTCATATCCATATGAACATTGTCTTGAATTGTCTATAACTGCCATTGATCCATTTGCAAATTTCAAAGTTATAATTGCAGTATCTATATCTCCAGCTTCTCCTATAGCATTATCTATAAGTACATTTCCTGCTGCATAAACTTCTACAACTTCACTATCCATAAGATATCTTGCCATGTCAAAATCATGTATTGTCATATCGAGAAATATTCCTCCTGATACCTTAACATAATCAATTGATGGTGGTTCAGGATCTCTTGAAGTTATTTTTAATACATGTGGCTCACCTATTTTTCCATCTTTAACAGCCTGTCTTACAGCCCTAAAATTGTGATCAAATCGTCTATTAAATCCAACTTGATATTTTACTTTCGGATTTTTTTTGAGTTCATCTAGTACTTTATTTATTTTACAAATATCATGATCTATAGGTTTCTCGCAAAAAACATGTTTATGAGCTTTTATAGCTTCAATTGATATTTTGGAATGTGTATCTGTAGAAGAACAAATTAAAACTGCATCTATTTCTGGATCCTCAATTATTTTCTTATAATCAGTGTATACATTTGGTATACCTTTTTCTTTAGCCCACTTTTTCTGATCATCATTCAAATATGCATCAGCTATAGCTTTAATTTCTGCACCTTCAACATATTTTGTTATACTTTCACCATGTACTCTTCCTATTCTACCTACACCAATAATTCCTAACTTAATCATATAATACATCCTCCTTTATTATTTTAATTTAACCAGTTCTTCTAAGTCTAAAAATATCTTGTTTTTAATGATATCATTTCCTCAAGGTTGTCAAATTTTTATCTATCCTTGAGAACAACATTTCCTGCATTTTTAGGAAGCGTGAATATCTCAATCAATGCCATTATGCAGAATACTGCGAGAACAAAAAAGGATAATCTGTAACTTAATGATTCTAATCCTTTTCCTGAAAAAATAGATTGTCCTATTCTTAATACTACTGAAATTATGGCTATACCTAAAGCCTGTGCCATATTTTTTGTAGTTGATTCAAGTGTATTGGCAGCATTAGTTTGCTTATAATCCAATTCACTGTATGCAATTGAATTATAAGAGGTAAATGTCAAAGAACGGCCTATACCACTTAAAATTGTGATAATAATCATGAAAACTATTGGAGTGTGTATGGAAAAAAATGCACTTACAACCATTGTTATTGAAACTACCAACATTGAATCAATAAATATGGTTTTAAAACCATATTTGTTTATTAAAAATGTACTGGCTGGTTTTATTCCAATGTTTCCAACAAATATAAATAGTACTATACTGCCAGAGTAAGCTGCACTCCACCCAAATAAATTTTGAAGCATAATAGTAAGTAGAAAAGGAGCTGCACCTACACAAAACCAAAATAGTGATCCTCCTGTCTGAGATATGCGAAAAGTCTTTATCTTCAAAACTCTTAAATCAATTAAAGGATCTTTGGTTCTGTAAAGGTAAAGCATTGCAAGCAAAAATTCCATGATAAAAATTAATAACAAAACAAGACCTTTTTCCCATGATCTACTGGAATCAGCCAATATATTGGCTGCGTAAATAATACCTCCGGCACCTATTCCAATCAAAATAAATCCCATCCAATCTAATGACTTATTTTTATCTCCATTAGAATTCTCCAATATTCTAAAACTCACCAAAAATGCTATAGCTCCTAGAGGAATATTGATTGCAAATATCAAATGCCAAGAATAATAAGTTACAATAAGCCCTCCTAAAAGCGGTGCTATTGCAGGTGCAATAAGGCCAGGCCATACAAGATAAGATATCATCTGAAGCAGTTCCTTTTTATGAGTTTTCTTTAATACTATCAATCTTCCAACAGGAACCATCATAGAACCTCCAAGACCCTGTATAATTCTCATTGCCACTAAAAAATCAAATGATTTGCTCAAGGCACATCCAATAGAAGCCCCAGTAAATATTACAATTGCACTTAAAAATATTGTTTTATTATTAAATCTATCTGCAAACCATCCACTTAAAGGAATAAACATGGCCAAAGTAATCATATACGCTGTTATAATAACACTTGTTGAAGCCAGTGGTACTTTAAATGTATTTGATATAGCCGGAGTTGCTGTTGTTACAATTGTACCGTCTAACATTTCCATAAAAAGGCACATAGCTACAATCAGTGCTATTTTTTTCTGCTTTTTTTCAATCATAACTGTATTCAATCCTATCTTGTTTCATAAATTGATACTACAAAACTATTTTATAGTTTTGTAGTATTTTATAGTAATAATTATATATCTAATTTATACTGTGCAACTATTATTTTTTTCTTTCAATTACTTTTTTGCAAGTATTAACAATATCCTGAACAGTAAGTCCATACTCTTGTTTCAAATAATCCACTGAGCCAACCTGACCAAATCTATCACGTATACCTACCCTTTCCAAAGGTACTGGAATATTTTCACTCAATACTTCAGAAACTGCACTTCCTAATCCATTTATAATATTATGATTTTCAGCAGTTACTATAGCTCCAGTCTCTTTGGCACAATTTATTATTAATTCTTTGTCAATTGGCTTCAATGTAAATATATTTACAACCTTGGCATTTATTCCTTCTTTAGCTAGAGCTTCAGCTGCATTTATAGCATCATTAACCATTATTCCGCTAGCTATTATACTTACATCCTTACCATCTTTCAAGGTAACTCCCTTGCCAATTTCAAATGTTGATCCACTTTCATATATTTTAATTGGATTTTTTCTAAGTAGTCTAATATAGAAAAATCCTTTTAAAGCTGCTGTCTGCTTGATTAAATCTTCAAGCATTGTGCAATCTACTGGTTCCAGTATCGTAACATTAGGTATATTTCTCATTATCCCCATATCTTCAAATGGCATATGGGTACCTCCATTAAATGCTGCTGTAACTCCCGGATCACTTCCAATTACTCTTACATTTCGGTTGGAATAACCTACAGACAGAAACAATTGATCAAAGCATCTTCTTGTGGCAAATGGTCCAAATGTATGAGCAAATGGTATCTTTCCCGTAGCAGATAATCCAGCTGCAACACCTATCATATTTGCTTCCTGAATTCCTACATCAAAAGTTCTTTCAGGAAATTCTTCTGCAAATTTTCTCATACCCATAGATGACATCAAATCGCCATCTAAAACTACAACATCTTTATTTTTTGCTGCAATTTTAAGCAGAGTATTGCAATATATATTTCTCATTTCTTCATCTTTTATTCTTTTTGATGCTAAAACCACACTCATAAATTACACCAGCCTTTCAAGTTCTTTTTCCAAATATGCAAGAGTTTCTTCCAATTGTTCACTGCTAACTTGTATATGATGATTTAATTTAAGGTTTTCAGCAAAAGGAATTCCCTTTCCTTTTATGGTATCAAGAACTATTAAAGATGGCTTACCTTTAATTTTTTTTGCATTCATTATGGCATCGTATACTTGAACTACATCGTTGCCATCTACTTTCTGTGCATTCCAACCAAAAGATTCAAACTTTACTTTAATATCCCCCACATCATTTATATCTTTTACATAGCCATCAAGTTGTTTTTTATTATAATCCACAAAAGCAATTAAATTATCCAACTTTTTCTGTGCTGCATAAAGCGCTGCCTCCCATACCTGACCTTCCTGGATTTCTCCATCACCAAGCATCAGATAAGTATAATTATCTCTTTTATCTAACTTATTCCCAAGTGCAACTCCTACTGCCAAAGATGATCCTTGTCCAAGCGAACCTGTTGACATGTCAACACCTTTTGTTAAATCCTTGTTGCAATGGCTGGGAAGTTTAGTTCCTCCTTGATTCAATGTCTTTAATTCTTCTTCCGGGAAGAAACCTTCTATTGCAAGAGTAGCATACAATGAGGGACCTGAATGGCCCTTTGAACATATAAACCAGTCTCTATCTTTCCAGTCTGGATTTTTAGTATCATATCTCATGATTTTGCCATATAATACAGCCAAAGTTTCAACCATAGACATTGCACCACCAACATGTCCTGCACCAAAATTAGCAATGGATTTTATAGTATCTATCCTTATCTTTACAGCTAATCTTTTTAGTTCCCTGATTTCACTTTTACTTAACATTTTATACCTCCTTGTGAGAGTTATCTTTTAGTCATCTTAGTTAAATCATCTATAATTCTGGAAAATATTTTGCATCTGACTCAGTTGTCCATTCATACTCCGGTCTTACTGTAGTAATAATATTCTGAGCATCTCTAAGACGTATTACCCATAAATAATATTCTGCATATCCTGGAGCTGTAGACTGGGCATGTGTAGTATTACAAGGCATTCCTGTAAGTTCATTGTTTTTTACCTTATAAGCATCATCTCCCATTTCTGCAAGTCCATATCCATTTTCCGGCAAAAATTTATAAAAGTAAATTTCCGGCTCCACATGAGTATGTGGTGGAAATGAAGACCACTTACCAGGGTAACTAACAACTTCTCCAACAAAGAAGTTAGTTTCAGGACAATTTGATCTGTCAAAGAATGTTCTTACAAGACGTGTTGAGCACTCATTTAATGTACCTGCACCTCTTTCTTCATTTGCGCAAAGACAATCTTCTGGCTTTAATAATTTTGCCTGGAATTTTTTTGTATTTTCAGTTCTTGAAACTGCAACCTCTGCAGTTCTCGATAAACACTTAATTGATACAGCCGTATTCTGAGGCACGTGAAGTAAAATAGGTGCCTCATGGAAACAACTATTGCGTTCTACTGTCTCACTGTTGTTATTCCATGAAAATGTAATCTTACCAGTCATCAGAACATATATTGCTTCCTGATTATAAGTGAAAGAATCTTCATCACCATCTTCCATGGAAATTACACCAAATTCCATTCCCATCATTGAAGGATGTTTCTCTTTACTAACAATTTCATTATATCCCTTTGAAAAGGGAGTATTTCTAGAAATTTTCATAGTTTGCATACGCCTCTTTCTATAATTTAAAATATGTTTATACAAACTTACTTTTCATATGGTAACATTTGCCCCTTTTCAAATGACTCTTTGCATCTATTTGCAATCTTTGAAACAGCAGTACCATCATATACAGTTACATTTGGTTTGCGGTTTTCCTGAATGCATTTTACGAATTCCTCCATTTCTGCTATATATGCATTATGCCAACGTGCAACGAAATCTGGATAACATTCACGACATACTCCATGCTCACTCATTACTTCCAGTAAACTATCGGTTCCAACTGATCCAATTCTTAGAGTACCCCTAGTTCCAATAATTTCAGTCTCTACATTACAACCGTGAGCTGCAGCACGTCCGGCAAACATAAATGCCATAGTTTCGTCCTCAAACTGAATCATACAACCTACATTGTCTGCGTCATTCCACTGGCGGTACTGCTCAAATTCAAAGCATCCTCCTATACCCCACATATTCTTTGGTTCACTTCCAGTAAACCAACGGCATAAATCTATATCATGTACACACATATCCAGGAACTGTCCTCCGCTGTGTGGTGCAAATGCCAATGTACCTTCTATTGTTGTTATAGGATCCTGTGTATAGGAACGAACCAAAATTACTCTTCCAATATCACCATTCTCAATTTTTTCTTTTGCCTTGCGATACGAATAATCATAACGTCTCATGAATCCCAACATGAATATTTTATCCTTGTGGGCTTCTACAACTTTTTCAGCTTTCTTGCAGTGCTCTATATTTGTATCCAAAGGTTTCTCACAGAATACATGCTTTCCAGCATTTAATGCAATTTCAATTTGTTCTGTGTGAAGAGCAGATGGAGTAACTATGGCAATTGCATCTAACTCAGGATTAGCGCACATTTCTTTAAAGTCAGTGTAAGCATATGGAACATTTAGTTCACTTTTTACTTGTTTAAGCTTGCTTTCATCTATATCAGTAATTGCAGTAAGTTCAGCTCCAGGTACACGTGTAGCAAGATTGCAAGCATGTTCATATCCAAGACGGCCTAAACCTGCAGAACCAATTTTAATTTTTTTCATATTAAATTCCCCCATTTTCATAAATAATATATTAAAATTTTTAATTTATATACCTGTCTGCTCCTTAATATATGCTCTTGCAAGTTTAGCATAATCAAGTGGATTATATATATATGGATTTTGTTCAGCTTCAACTACCAACCAACCTTTATAATTCCTTTTCTCCAATATCTTAAAAATTGCAGGATAATCTACAGAACCAGTTTTATCACCTGGAACAGTAAATACACCTTCAAGAACGGATTTTAAAAAGCTCAACTTTTTATCTCTGCATCTCTTCATGATATCAGGTCTAACATCTTTCAAATGAATGTGCTTAATTCTGTCAAAATGTTTATCTAGAATTGCAACTGGATCTTCACCTGAAAATGTAAGATGTCCTGTATCAAATAGAAGATTTACATACTTGGGATTAGTTAATTCCATCAATTTGTCAATTTCATTCGTTCTTTGAACTGTAGTAGTCATATGATGGTGGTATATGAGCATCATGCCATTATCCACAGCTATTTTACCGAGTTTGTCCAGTCCTTCTGCCAGCTGCTTCCACTCAGCTTCATCTGTAATAACATACTTGTCAGTATGTGGAATATTGTTAAAATGTTGAATACTATGGCTCTGGTCAGAAACGACTACATGCTTGGCACCAATTGCCTTCAGAAAATTCATATGATCTATAAAGCCACGTTCATTAACCTCATATGGTTTTTCATTAAGATAGGAGCTATACCATGCTGTTATAGCTGAAATACCTCGACGACTGAATTCCTTATTCAAAATGTCTGTATCTCTAGGAAACTGGCATCCTATTTCAGTACCTTTATAACCAGAAAGTGCAATTTCACTAATTGTCTGTAAGAAAGTATTTTCTTTTCCCCATTCAGGCATGTCATCTTCTGTCCATGCAATAGGTGCAATTCCAATTTTAACATTTTCTCTATTTAACATAAAACCTTCCCCCTTGTAAGTTTGTTTTAATATATTCTTGCTTTTTTAAGTCTTTCAAGTCTGCTTTTATAGGAGGCTTGAGTTACTTCTGATTTACTAACAGATGCAACACCTATATGCCACCAGGATTTATAACCTTCTGCCATTGTCTTTGGAAGTACTTTGGCATCAATAATACATGATCTTGTTTGTTTTTTTGAATCTTCAAGAGCTGCTCTCAACTCTTCAGGAGTTTTAGCTACATATCCCTTCAAGCCATAACCTTCTCCTACTTTTGCAAAATCTACATAGATATAGTTTCCATCTGTTCTTCCACTTTTCTCATTACGATAGCGAAATTCTGTACACATACTTCCTATTCCATTTCCCATCTGTAGATTATTTATACATCCAAATGCAGCATTGTCAAATACAATAATAGTTATCTTTGCATTTTCCTGTACGGCTGTTGTAATTTCAGAATTCAACATAAGGAACGAGCCATCACCTACTAGAGCATAAACTTCTCTATCCGGTTCAGCCAGTTTGGAACCTAGTGCACCTGCAATTTCGTAGCCCATGCATGATGCACCATACTCCATGTTATAGGAATCCTTTACATCTGTAGTCCAAAGGCGTTCCAGATCAGCTGGCAGTGACCCTGCAGCAGCCACAACAATTGCATCGTCATCAATAACATCTCTTACAATACCTACTCCGTTGGATTCTGTAATAGTACCTCCTATATCTCGAATATAGTCATTTATAATTTCAGGAGTCCAACTTGGAACACATGGCACAAAATCTTTTCCTGTATAAACAACATTGCAAACTGATTGCCTTTCCTTTTCCCATACTGATTGAATTTTTGCTATTTCATCCTCTTTATAAGCAGGTTTGTATTTTTTGCTGTGAAGTTCTTTTACAATAATCTCCAAATTTAATTTTGCATCTCCCACAACACGTTCAGCATCCATCTTTTCAGCATGAAATTCAGATGTATTTATAGTAACAAATCTTACATCAGGATTGCGGAATATTTCCTTGGATCCCGTTACAAAATCATTGAATCGAGTTCCTACTCCAACAACCAAATCTGCCATCTCTGCTGCTGTATTTGCAGCAAGTGTTCCTGTTATACCTACACCACCCAAATTCATTGGACTTGATGACTTGGTAGAACTCTTACCTGCTTGTGTTTCAGCATATGGTATGCCAAATTCCTCACAAAAACTTTGAAGAGTCTCTCCGGCTTCTGAATACCTTACGCCTCCGCCTCCAATAAATAAAGGCTTCTTGCTAACCATAATAAGATCAACTGCATTTTCAATTTCCCTGTCATCTGCTTTACGGCGGGCAATGTGATGTACTCTCTTCTTAAAGAAGTATTCAGGAAAATCAAAACTCTCACCCTGTACATCCTGTGGTATGCCAATACATACTGCTCCAGTATTGCTGACATCCGTCAATACCCGCATTGCATTTATAAGAGCAGTCATAAGATGTTCCGGTCTTGCAACTCTATCCCAATAACGAGTTACTGGCTTAAAGCAGTCATTTGTAGTTATAGACAGGTTATATGGCTGCTCTATCTGTTGAAGTACCGGATCCGGCTGACGTGTAGAAAACGTATCCGATGGAAACAACAATAGAGGAATATTATTAATAGATGCAGTGAGTGCTGCAGTAACCATATTTGCAGCTCCTGGACCTATTGATGATGTACATGCAATTATGCGTCTTCTATTATTCTGTTTTGCATAACTCATAGCTGCATGTGCCATTCCCTGTTCATTACGCCCCTGGTATACTCTTAGATGTCCTGGATCCTCCTCCAATGCTTGTCCAAGTCCTGCTACCATTCCATGACCGAATATTGTGAAAATACCATCTATAAACTGGTTTTCAACTCCATCAAATTCTATATACTGATTATTCAAGAACTTAACAATTGCCTGTCCCACTGTCATTTTTACTCTATTCAAAGTAATACCTCCTTCTATCTAACAATATTTTAATTTTTAACATAATGGGTATTTACTTACTTTTACCTTACGTGTATAGTATAAAATTTTTTTTAATGCAATTCTATAGATTTCTTGCTTTGATATTTGGGATATTTCATATATTATCCTTTATTATCCTTAATACTTTTAATATCATTTTCCTAAAACTATAAAATTCTTGTTTTATTATAAAGTTCTCTATAAATATTGTTTTGTTTTTTCTGCACCAATACGTATAACATCTTCAGGTTCCATATTCCAGTATTCAGGACGGAATAATTCTAAAGAAGCAATTTTATCGTAACCTTTCTCCTTTAATATATCAGTAATTTCTTTTATTGGTATACAGCCGTCTCCCGGGAAGAGCCTATTACAATGGTCCAAAATTCCCAGAGGCAGATTTTCACAATCATTAATATGAAATACAAATATCTTGTCTAGCGGTATTTTTCTGAGATACTCAATATCTGCACATTTATCATGCAAATAGACATTTATACAATCTACTACAAGTCCAACACTATCACGGTTTACTAATTTTACAATTTCATATGCCTGACGAATACTATTGCAAACCCATTTCTTATCTCCTATAGGTTCAAATGCAAGTTTTACATTATATTTTTCAGCTATATCGGCTAATTTATTTAATACGTTTACAGAGTCAATGAAAACTTCCTCTTCATTTTTATTGGATACCTCTGAAGTTACAGTTGGAACCACTACTATATAGGGATTTCCTATATGGCATGCAACCTTGCACCCAAAAGTAAATAAATCTATAAGTTCATTCCACTGCCTTTTGTTACAAAAATTAATATTTTCAATTGAATTTAGGGCGAACGGTTTCAAATGACCTGCCTTAAAAAATTCTTTTAGATCTTCAATACTATGATCTTCCAAATAATCTTTTATCATGTCAAGACGAAGCTCAATATAGTCATAGCCATACTTTTCACAAAGTTCCAAATCTCTCATAACATTTGATTTTTTCATACATGTTGCTTCATTAAAACCAAGTTTCACTTAACTTCAACTCCTTTTTTATTTTATATATAATAATATTATTTTCATGTCATATACATTATAGACCCATTATATAAAAAGTTTTATACATTTCTTGCTTTTATATTTTTAATGTAAAATGTTTGGCCGGGAAATTCAATCATATGAACACAGCTCTGAAGATTTAAAAAATCTTCAGAGCTGTGTTCATACAATTAAATTTAATTTTTTCAATTTAATGTAAAACTCTTCTTGATATTATCAACCTTCACAATGTAATTTTTTCTATACTTTTTAGGAGACATTCCAACATATTTTGTGAAAATCAAGTTAAAATTGCTTGGATTATCATATCCCACTATAGAAGCTATTTGTGTAACAGAATAGTTGGTTGTTATCAACAACGTCTGAGCTTCTCCAATACGTCGGCGCAATACATACTGAATTGGTGAATAACTAGTAAAATTTTTGAATATATGAGATAAATAGTATGGACTAATATTCAAATCACCCGACATTGTCTTTAAACTCATATCCTCTTTATAATGTTGATTAATATATTTTTCAATGCGCCTTACTAAAACATTAGGTTCATCAGTATCCCCATCATGAAAACCGGCTATTTTGCACAATAAATTTTTAACTTGTACTAAAAGTGCCATCATAAGATAATTGCAACTCTCTTCTGCACCATAGCATCCACTCGAAAGAGTAGAGAACATCACATTAAAAATTTTATATAATACTGGAAATTTATTTTTACTTGGCACAACAGGACATTCATCATCAGGAATCAAAGCATTTTTTCGTAGTTTTTCTACTTTAATTCCACTAATAGCACAACAATAGCTGGCTATCTTAATATTGGGTCCTGAAATCTCATCATGAATAACACCACTGTTATATATTAAAACATCACCTGGTTTAATATTGTACATTTTACCGCCAATAGAATATTCACCACTGCCTTTACATATTAAAACAATCTCTACAAAATCATCATGAGAATGCATTACACGCGGATAAATACTGGACTCTTCTTTTATTTTACTGACATAAAGCAATTTGGGAAATGTAACATAATTAAAACTAGAAGTAACATTTTTTTTTACAAAGCATTGAATCATCAATTCCACCCCTTTAAATTTAAAACTTGATAATTGTACTTTACAACTGTAACTTATACTACTAAATTTATTATGTTAAATATTGATTATATATACCATTTTAAACTAAGATTATAAAACGTTTTCAAAATATAAAATTTTCTGAGTACATTATTAAAAAAAGTATTATTTCTTCATCATATATTTATTTTTATATCTCTTCCTTTTCCTTACAAGAGTAGATGCATCTATTCCTAATTCCCTGGCTGCATCCCTAACATTTCCATATCTTTTAAAAGCATTTTCTATTAACAATTCTTCTAAATTTTGAACTTCCTCTTTCAATTTCAAATGCCCTCTTTCAACATCTGTATTTCTATTATCATTACTCCAAACCTCCTTTATAGGTAAATCACTTCTAAGTATTTTATTTCCTGTACTCATAATCATAATTCTTTCTATTATATTTTTTAATTCCCTTACATTACCAGGCCATTTATATTCTTTAAGTGATTCTATTGCACCATGAGTTATTATCTTATTAAAATTATATTTTTTATTAAACACACACATGAAATGTTCTACAAGAGGTTCTATATCATCTTTTCTATCTCTTAGTGGTAATATTTTAATTGGAACTACATTTAATCTATAATACAGATCTTCCCTGAAATTTTTTTTTCTGACCATTTCTTCTAAATTTCTGTTGGTAGCCGCTATTACCCTCACATCAATCTTAATATTGTCTACTCCACCTATTCTCTTTATTTCCTTTTCCTGAAGAACTCTTAACAATTTAACCTGCATATCTAGTGGAAGTTCTCCAACTTCATCCAAAAAAATCGTACCACTATTGGCCAGTTCAAAAAGTCCAACCTTTCCTTCTTTATTGGCGCCTGTAAAAGCTCCCTTTTCATATCCAAATAATTCGGATTCCATAAGATTGTAAGGAATACACCCACAATCTATGCTAATAAAACTCTTTTTGCTTCTTTTACTATTTTTGTGTATATACTTGGCTACCTCTTCTTTACCAACACCAGTTTCACCCAACAAAAGTACTGTTGTATCTACCTTGGCCACTTTTCTTGCCATTTCAAGTATATTGAGCATCTTTTCATCTTTTACTATGATATCTGAAAATTTAAGCAACTGATGTCTCATTGCCCTCAATTGAGAGTAGTATTTTTCTGTAAGTTCCCTGTTCTTTTTCAACTGCTCTTTCAACTCATAGAGCTCTGTAACATTTCTTACATTTGTAACAACCATTGTTATGTCATCATTATCGTTAAAAATTGGGCTGCTGGACACAAGTGCTGTTTTGCCAGTTTTAAATTTCTGCTCAATTGTAATATTTTTTCTGCTTTTAAGAACCATAAGCGTTCCGGATTTAGAAATATAATTATCATTTTCTAAGTATGCCATATTTTTACCAATCATTTCTTTTTTTTTCATCCCTGTAATTTCTTCGTACGCCCTATTCAAAAATATGGTATTTGCATTTCCATCCGTTATGTATATACCATCATAAGAACTTTCAAGAACCTGATACAACTGCTTTATTCTAAATTTCAATGTATTTACATCTTCCTGCAGAAATTCATCGAATCCCAAAAAATTGTTGTTTTTCATAAACAACCCTCCCAAGTACATATCTAATTATCCTTGTCATTTTAAAAGTATAAATTTTAAAACAATTGATGAGATTAAATAGTACAATAAATTACATTATATAAAAATTATAGCACATATTTAATAAGTTAATAAGTGCTATGTTCTATAAGCAGTGTATCAATTTTAATTTAAAAATTCATATTTAAATTACACCATCTCACAAGCTCATTTATCATCAAATATCCATCCCATGGGCAATCATAGTCATTCATATTTCCTATATTTATTACTCTGTCCACACCGGCTTTCGTAACCAAGTCCGCAAACTTAAATATCTTGTTTTCATCTTTAATTGCAAAACCTACAGTCTGTATTCTCCTTGTAATAAGTGCTTCCAAATTAAATATGCTGTCTATTTCCTTTACAAAAATACATCTTCCTCCAACAGGTTCTTCCAATTTTATATCATTATTAATCAAAATAGTATATTCCATTCCCCTGCTGCAGCAAATATCTTTGTCCAGGCTTAGACTATAAAAGCCTCTTTCGTTTATAATTTTTGTACATTGTCCTTCATCCAAAATATTTTTATGTTTTACCCCTATTTTTTCAAAAGAGCTCTCCAACATTTTAACTATATAATTAAGTGTTTTATTGCTTTTTTCTACAAACAATACCTGGGGAGATGAACATGCTTTTTGTCCAAATAACACTATATCCAAAACCAATCTGTCCATATATTTTTCACAACTGTCGCATTCTAAAATATCACTGTCAAAAACTGCAAAAGAATACTTGGGCCCAAAAATTATATCTTTACAGGTAGTCTTTTTAGGAAGAAGTGAAATATGTTCTACAGCATACTGTCCTCCCCATATAATTCTTGAATCAGCAATATGGGACATCTCTCTGTTGAGGTCTTCATCCTTACTATTAAAATATATTATGCAAATATTTTTCAATATATCTATAGAAGAATATGACTTTCCCATATAATTTACCTCTATATTTTCCATACATTCAAGTAATTTTAATACCATTTGCAAACTCTGTTCAGGTATTCTCGCAATATTGAAATTTTTAGCTATTATAGATTGAACTACAGAGTAAATTGCAAGAGTATATACATTACCTGCTACCCAATGGCAAGAAATTCCCCGCCCCTGTGCTTTTACAAACTTTCCTTTTCCCTTGTCTACAAAATCATCCAAATATTTTTTGTTTCCTATGTTCAGCTCAATCAATTTTTCAATATTGGCTTTTCTTAAAAAAAATGAAAGATAGGCAACTCCTTCTATCTTCAGCATATTTTTATTTCTAGACAGTTTTCTGGAATATTCATCCAATATAAGTATTATAACCTCCGAAGGTATAGAATTCAGCAGTTCCAAATTACAAGTTGTATTTTCAATTATATATTTAAAGTTGCAATATCTGATTTTTTCATGATATATATGTCCGTCTAACAAATAACAATCTATCATCTGTCCTTCTCCCTTTCTGCAAAAGTATCGCCACAGCCTCTCGTTTCCGACCTTTGCATTCTGGATTTAAATTTGAAATATTTGCCCTTTCTACCGCATTTACAATCATCTATTCCAATTAGTTCGCCTACATCCTCAGTTAAAACAGCCTGTGAGGGATAACTGGATCCCAAAATGCTAATAACCTCTATAATTCCACGCTTTCCAATTTTCGATTCCCGCAAGCTGTTAAAATCCCTTATTATAATATCTGCAAAATCCGGTACATGCTTGTATCCACACTCACAATCTACAAAGATTACACCAAGTTGCTCAGCCATTCCATAAAAGTCCATTATATTTTCTCTTTTGGCACTAAAGATAGAAGCAACTCTGCTATTGAATTCCTCTTTTCCGACTTTTTCGGAGGAAAGCTTTTTCCATCCACCGCTGTGCATAAGTTTCATATTGGATAAATCCAACTTTATATTTTTTCTTTCCATAATTCTTAAAAACTTACTCCATATTATATAGGTAAAACCATACACTAAAATTTCTTTGCCACTATTATCCTGTTCAAATTTATTTAATCTTTCAAAATTTATTTTCAAATCCTCATTTTGTCCATCCATTGCATAGGTTATACTGCTTGCAAAATTGCTTATTCCTCTAATAGCTGCTCCCCTGGCACTTAATATATTTCCACTTTTATTAACAGCTTCCGTATCCAAAATCAAAAGAGGCCTTCTTTTTCCTCCTAAAAAACTTTTCAAAGTTGTTAAAAGTGATTGTGATTGATGTATAGCCGTATATCTGTCCAAATATACTTTGCTTGGTATACCTGTTGTAGTTGAGCTTGAATTTAATATTCTTATAATATCTTTTTTGTTGCAAGTAAGAAGATCAAACTTTTTAAACATGTTTACTGGAATAAATGGAATTTGTTCAAGACTTTGAATCTTAGAAATATCTATATGCAATTTATTGTACATAGAATTTATATTGGGATTAATTCTATTATATTCAATCTGTTTTTTTAAAATTGGAAGTAAAATTTTTTCTTTTTCTTTCTGAGAAATTCGATATTGATTTTTCAGCACTATTTTCTCTATCAAATGTTCCGTTTTCATAGGATTCACCTGCTTCACATTATTTTACATGTTTCTTAACTGTTTAAAGAGAACCTTCCCTGATGAATTTTTAGGAAGTGAAGGTAAGAATTTTATATACTTAGGGGTTTTGTATTTCGGAAGTCTGCTGCTGCAATAATTTATAATATATTTCTCATCTATGTCTTTATAGTTACCATTCAAAACTACAAATACCTTTACAGCTTCACCTAACATCTCATCTTCCACTCCTATTACGGCACATTCAACCACTTGTTTTATAGAAGCTACTGTATTTTCGATTTCACCAGGACTTATCCTATTTCCTGCACATTTTATTATATTCTTTTCTCTGGAAACTATAAATATATAGCCCTCTTTATCTTTATATGCTATATCCCCTGTATATAAAAGTCCATTTTTAATTACCTTTTTAGTTTCATATTCATCATTAAAATAGCCCTTCATTATATTTCCGCCTCTGGCTGCTATCTCTCCTATTTCACCTGTATTGACAGGCATACCATTCCTGTTTAGTATCATTAGTTCCGTACCTGGAACTCCTTTTCCTATGGAGCCTAATTTATCCATAATATGTTGTGGCGGCAAATATGAAAGCCTTGCTGTAGCTTCAGTTTGTCCATACATAATATAAATATCTACGCCTTTAAGAATCTTGTATAACTCACTTATAAATATTTTAGGCAGTTTTCCTCCTGCCTGTGTAACATATCTCAAGGATGAGAATTGAGAGTCCTTGAAATTTGTCATTCTGAGAAGTATTTGATAAGTTGTAGGCACTCCTGCAAACCCGGTACATTTATATTTGTTTATATCATCTATAACAGTCTGTGGAAACATAAATCTATTATTTATAACCAAGCTTCCACCACATCTAAAGTGAGTATTTAAAAGTGAAGTTCCATAGCAATAGTAGAAAGGAAGTACAACTTCTATTCTGTCTTTATCAGTTAAATTCAAATATTGTATTATGGAATCTGTATTATAAATTAGATTATAATGAGTCAGCATTACTCCTTTAGGCTTTGAAGTAGATCCTGAAGTAAACATAATTAAAGCAGTGTCTTTTTTCATATCAACATCAATTTTTAACTTTAAATTTGATTGTTTTTCACATATATATCTTTCTGTACGTATTTCAACATTTTCGCCAAAACAGTCTTTCATTTCAGTTTTGTACTTATACTGACAAAAAACCAGTCTTATGTTTAAAATTTTTGCTATATATGCTATATCCTTTTTATCCATAGATGGATTTACAGGTACGCATATACTTCCATTTTTAATTATTCCAAAATAAGTTTCTATAAAAAAAGTAGAGTTCTCAGAAATAACAAGTACACTATCTTCTTTTGAATAATTTTTATACTGCAACAGACAAGCTATGCTGCATACTCTTTCATATATTTCACTATAAATTATCTCACCATTGTCTATTACAGCTGTCTTATTGAGACCTTTGGACTTTTCAAATATGTAGTCCGTAAAATTCATATTTCTACCTCATATTTATTAAGTATCTTCTTTATATCGCCAATAGTGTACATTCTTGATATGTCAATTACATCCAGATTTATCTCAAATTCCTCTTCAAGTGCATTTACAAGTTCCACATGTGCAAGTGAATCCCAATCCTTTATATCGTTAGGTCCCATTTCATCTGTAATTTCATCTATATTCTCTATTTTAAAAATTTCTATAAGTATCTTTTTTAATTTATCTATATTTTTCATGAAAATTCCTCCTAAATATTTTAATACTGTTAAAAAAAGCAAATACCATGCCACAGTCTACATATTAATATTATGCCGTTTTACAAGTATATATTAATATTTGTTTGATGCATGTATGCAACGTTTTCATTGTTGTCATACTTGAAATACTGGTTGGATTAACTATACATATTACAAATAATTATTCTGTTGCAAATATGCATCTTGTTTCCTTTTTACAACAAAAAAACAAAGCCAATGCCCTATAAAAGCATTGACCCAAAAACCACATGTTTTTTATTTATCTTCTATTAATCCTGCAGCTTTCATTGTAGCCAAAATATTTTTTGCACTGTTATAAAGTTTGTCATTTTCTTCATCAGTAAGAGAAACTTCAAGCCTTCTTTCAACTCCATTTTTTCCTATAATACATGGCAAACTGAGTGCTACATTTTTTAATCCATATTCTCCTTCAAGAGTAGTGGAAACAGGCAATATACTATGTTCATCCATAAATACTGCCCTGGCAATTCTGCAGGCCGCCATAGCAACGCCCGAATTTGTACACCCTTTCAAATGAAGTACATCATAGGCAACCTTTACTACATCTGAAGCTATTTCTTCCTTATCCAATGGTTTGTCATGAGGAAAAAATTTATCAAGCTCATCTGCTGAAACTCCCTCAACATTCAAATGGCTCCATACTGGAAATGCAGTATTACCATGTTCACCAAACATATAACCATGAACATCCTTAGGGTCAAGATTGTATCTATTTGCTATGATCTTTCTAAAACGGGCTGAATCAAGACTTGTACCTGTTCCAAATACTTTTTCTTTGGGATATCCAAAGAAATTTTCAGCATAATATACCATTGTGTCCAATGGATTTGTTATTATAATTATTATTGCATCCTTTGTATACTTGCTTATAGAACCCATTACATCTTTCATTACTTTTACATTTCTTTCTGCAAGAACTGTTCTATCATCATTTTTATCATCTTTCAATATACTTGGACCTGCAGCTATAATAATAACATTGGCATCTTTGCAATCTTCATAGTTTCCCTCATGTATGTCCACATTGACACTATATGTACAAGGTGTAGTATGACTTGAGTCCAATGCTTCACCTCTTGCCTTGTCATTATCTATATCAATTAGTGCAATTTCTGAAGCAAATCCAAAAGATAATGCAGTATTCAATACAGCAGTACCTACATTTCCCACTCCAACTATTACAAGTTTATTATTTATAGAATTCATAATAATGCTGCCTCCTTTTTTATGTATAGCTATACATATATTTAATTGTATCATATAATTTAGGCAGATTTAAACTATTCAAAAGGATATTTTATTCCCCATTGAGTCCTTACTTCACTTATTATATCCATTACATCAACAGACAGTTTCAGGGTATCTCTACTGCTTTTATTCTTTATATACCTTGTCATATCCTCAACTTCATAATTCAATGCCTTGGATGTATATCCCGTTTCTATGGTTTCTGATATTCCATCCACGTAAGTTATAACTGCCTTATCTGCTCGTGGAAAGTTATCTACAGTTATAAAACCAAGTTCTCCTGCAACTACACCTCTCTTTGGCATCTTTGCCCTCATAGTTAGTGAGATAACTGCCATTTCATCATCCGGATTTTTGAGTATTATACCAGACTGTTCATCTACGCCGGTTTCAAACTTTTTCACTGTAGTCAATACTTCTTTTGGCTGACTGGAAAGAAAATATCTAGTAAACGAAAGTGCGTAAGTCCCTATATCCAGAATAGCTCCTCCGGCCAATTCCATATTAAAGAATCTATTTTTTACATCATATTCCTTACAGCTTCCAAAAGATACCTGAACCATTTTCAGTTTTCCTAGCTTCCCTGACTGTACAATTTCTTTTAGCTTCTTATAGAGAGGCATATGATATATAGTCATTGCCTCTGCTACAACAAGGCCCTTTTTTTGTGCAAGTTCAACTATGTCATTTAACTGATTTCTGTTTACAGTTATAGCTTTTTCACAGAGAACATGCTTGTTGTTTTCAAGACTCTTCATTATGTATTCATAATGACTGCAGTGAGGTGTGGATACATATACTACATCAATTGCATCGTCTCTTAACATTTCATCATAATTTCCATATGTCTTTTCAACATTGAATTTACTTGCAAATTTATTTGCCTTTTCCAGTGACCTGGAACCTACTGCATATATACTTCCATTGACTTCACACAGGGCTTTTGCAAACTCTGAAGCGATATTTCCCGGTCCAAGTATAGCCCATTTTATGTTATTCATATTTTTCACCCCATCTAATTATTTTTTGAAATTATATTAATACCGTTCTTACTTGAAATCAATACTTTTGTAACTACACCGACAAAAAGTGATGTATCAATTACTCCATTTATACTTGTTAAATTTCTTTCAAGTGTCTTTATATCAATAACATTTTTAAAATTCACGTCAAGAAGCAAATTTCCTCCATCACTTACAGTTGGTCCATCTTTTGCACCACTTTTTCTAATGAATGGTTCACCACCTAATTCTACAACTTTTTTTATAACATATTTTAAAGAATCTTTTAAAATTTCTAGTACAACAGGATACTTGAAAGTAAGAGTATCTACAAATTTACTGTCATCTACAAGCAATATGTAGTCATCTGACATGGCGGCGATTAATTTTTCCTTTGTATGAATTCCTCCTCCACTTTTTAAAGCATTTAATTCTTTATCCACTTGATCACATCCGTCAAAAGCTATATCTATTCTATCAACAGAACAAGTATGGAGAACTTCTATACCATTTTCTATACACAACATCTTTGTTTTAAATGAGGGAGTAACTACTTTAATGTTCACATCTTTGCTTTCTTTTATGTATTGCATTAAATATGATATTGTGCTTCCTCCACCCAAACCTACTATAGAATCATTTTTTATATATTTTAAAGCTTCTCTGGCACAATTTTTCTTTAGTATATCATTTTCCAAACTTTTCATCTCCTAATTTTACTAAAATTTATCATCTGCCATTGATTGTTCATGCTGACTGATCCATTTATAAGAGTCATTTTTCTCATCAGCAAGCAGCAGAAATAGTACTTCTATAACTACCATAGCCGGCAGACTTGTAAAACTGAATTCGTCAAAAAAGAGCCTTTCTCTTGTAACTGTATTTAATATATATTTGCTTTTATTAGCCAAGGGAGATTTTTTATGACTAGTTATACAAATTGTATCAACCTGCTTTTTACTTGCAATATCAAGCAAAGTCAACAATTTCTTTGAAGACCCGGAATCAGATACAACTATCAATACATCCTCTGCACCAAGTGTATATGCATAAGCAAGCTGGTTTTCCCATATGGTGCTTGCAACTGACGGTATTCCTATTTGATTAAACTTATATGATGCATCTAAAATTACAGGTATGGAATTGCCCAAAGCTGAAAATTCAACTATTCTAGCTTTTTTGATTATATACAGTATTCTTTTTATATAATCCTCATCCATCATCAATATAGTCTGTTTTAATTCCTGAATTTTATTTGCAAGTATATTCTTGAGTGATTGTTCTATATTATTTGAATTAATATCATTGGATATGTTTTTTTCTTCTGAAATTACCATTTCCTTTGCCAACTGTATTTTTAAATGATGAAATCCCTTGAAATTACATTTTTTACACATTCTTATTATAGTAGCTTCACTAACTCCACTTTCCAATGACAACTCGGAAGTAGTCATATCTATAACTTTTTTCTCATTATCTACAATGTAATTTGCAACTTTTCTTTCAGCTTCATATAGTTGTTCATAAGTTTCCAGTATTTGATCCAGTACATTTTTTTTTCTATTATCCAATTTTTATAACTCCCTTGATTAATTTAAAATACCTATATTATATATAATATATTCAAAATAAAATTTCGTCAATTCAATATATTAAAAAATAAAATTTCTTATATAATATTGTATTTACAATTCCACATTTTATGGTATTATAAGTAATACCATAAGAGAATTATGTAATAAAGAATAGAAAATTTAAATATAGGAGATTATGCTTATGAATAGCGTAAAAGAAATGGACCGTATAAGCGAACTTGCACAAAAATATTATCCTGAAACAGTAGAGTTAAGAAGGTACTTTCATAAACATCCAGAACTCAGTAAAATGGAGTTCAATACTCAAAAAAAGATATTAGAAGTATTAAATAACTTCGATTTAGACATTAGAAAATGTGCAAAAACCGGCGTGATTGCAGATTTAAAAGGAAATAATCCCGGCAAAACTATAGCTATACGAGCTGATATAGATGCCCTTGCAATAGATGATGAATGCGGAAAGCCTTATCAGTCACAAATTAAAGGCTCCTGTCATGCATGTGGTCATGATGGACATACAGCAATATTACTTGGAGCAGTAAAAATACTCTGTGAGATACGTGATAAAATAAATGGAAATATAAGGTTCATATTTCAACCAAGCGAGGAAGAAGTTTTCAATGGATCAGGTGCAGATGCAATTATAAGAGATGGTGGATTGGATGGAGTTGATGGAATAATAGGCCTTCATCTATGGCAGCCTATTAAAATGGGTACAATTGGCATTTCATCAGGACCTGTAATGGCAGCCAGCGATCAATTTTCCATAAATATAGAGGGCAAGGCAGGTCACGCTTCAATGCCCCATCAAACAATAGATGCCATATTGACAGCAGCTGAAGTTGTAGTTGCTCTCAATACCATTGTAGGAAGAGATGTAGATCCTATGAAACAGGCAGTTGTATCAGTAGGAGTATTTCAATCTGGCAGCATATATAATGCCATAGCAGGAAGAGCTGAATTAAGAGGAACAATAAGATCCCTTGATGAGGATGTACGTGAATCGGTATATGATCACATCAAAAAAATAGTAAACCATATGTGCGATGCAATGGGTGCACATTGTACAATTACCAGAAGTCCATGTACCTATGTTCTTCAAAATGATCCAAAAATCACAAGTATAGTTCTAAAGGCAGGAAAAGAAGTAGTTGGAAATGCTGCTCATCCTATAAGTCCTTTCATGAGCAGTGAAGATTTTTCACATTATTTGCAGAAAGTACCAGGATGCTTTTTCTTTGTTGGTATTGGCAATCCTGAAAAAGGCATTGTATATCCGCAGCATCATTCTAAATTTGATATAGATGAAGATGCAATGATTTATGGGATGGAGGTCTTAAGCAGATCAGCCTTAAAATTATTAAATGAACTTTAAAAAATCTGGAATTCAGGATGCTGGTACAAAATCAGCATCCATTTACTTCAAGCTAAATATTTAAAATTCTCATTATTCTCTCAGATGTTTTCTCTATCAACATCTTCCCATTTTTCATGGCATCTTCAAGTGACATAGGTTTATCTACTATAGAAAAAATGCTCTCAAATCCTTTATTATAAAGTGTTTCTGCATTTTTTCCTATTCCACCTGCAATAGCTAAAACAGGAATTCCATATTTGTCGGCCACTTTGGCAACACCAAAAGGCGTCTTTCCAAAAGCAGTCTGAAAATCTATCATGCCTTCTCCCGTAAAAATTAAATCTGCATCTTTGATTTTTTCATCAAGTTTTGTAATATCTATAACTATATCTATTCCTCTCTTTAAATTGGAGTTCAAGAATACCATCACTCCAGCACCAAGTCCCCCGGCTGCACCTGAACCTGGAATATTTACTATATCCATATTTAAATTATTTTTAATAATATTGGCATAATGAGCAAGATTTTTATCTAAAATCTTAACCATATCTCCATCAGCTCCTTTTTGTGGTCCAAATACATGGGAAGCTCCTTCCCTGCCACAAAGTGGATTGTCAACATCACAGGCGGCTGTTACAGTACATTTGCCTATTCTAGAATCTATACTTGACATGTCTATAGAATGAAGTTTACAAAGACTTCCCCCACCATGTCCAATATCTTCTCCATTTATATCAAGGAACTTTACACCTAACGCCTTTGCCATTCCTATTCCTCCATCATTAGTAGCACTTCCTCCAAGTCCTATTATTATATTTGTACATCCCTTGTCCATTGCATCCTTTATAAGCTGGCCTGTCCCATAGGACGTCGTTTTCATAGGATCTCTTTCCTCTTTTGAAATAAGAGGAAGCCCAGATGCAGCCGCCATCTCTATTATCGCAGTCTTTCCATCTCCAAGAATACCATAAAAAGCATTTACATCCTTTAAAACAGGTCCTTTAACCGATTTATAAATTATTTTACCACCAGTACTGTCCACAAGGGATTGAACTGTTCCCTCGCCTCCATCTGCCATTGGTATTTTTTCAATAATTGGATCATTTACAACTTTCAATATACCTTTTTCTATGCTATCTGCTACTTCCATGGCAGTTAAACTACCTTTATATGAATCAGGTGCAATTACAATTTTCATTTTCTCACTCCTTAAATATTTATATATTTTCTAATTATAAACCCTATTTTGTATTATAAATAGTTTAATGAAATTAATATAGTATTCTAATTTACTTTATCCATATTATACAATGAAAAATCAAGTATTATAGTATAAAATAACATTTTATGAAAATTTTTTACTTATATGTTGATTTTGTTATTTTTTGAGTTATAATATTAAGTAATTTTCATAACTAGGGGGAGTAAAAATTGATAGAACTGTCATTCATGATGCAATACTTAAAAAAGCCGAGAGCAACAGGGGCTGTATTACCAAGTTCAAGATATCTTGCCAACAAAATGATAATGGATATTGATTTTAAAAGGGCAAAATGTATAGTTGAATATGGACCAGGTACAGGAGTGTTTACAGAAAAAATACTTGAAAACAGAAATTCGGAAACTACGGTAATACTTTTTGAATACAATGAAAAATTTTATAATTTACTTAAATACAAATTCAAAAATGAAGACAACTTGTTTATTGTACATGATTCATGTGAAAATATTGAGAGATACCTAAATAAATACAATGTTGAAGATATAGATTATATAATATCAGGTCTTCCTTTTGCAAGCCTGCCAAAATCCACCTCAATAAATATATTGGAAGAGACAAAACAACTGCTTAATCAATCTAATGGAAGATTTATAACCTTCCAATATACCTTATTAAAAGTTAAATTTTTAAAACATTATTTTAAAGATATTAAAGTGAAGCGAGAATTCAGAAATATACCTCCTGCATATGTTTTAAGTTGCATAAATAAATAATTAAATTCCCGATAATAGTTTTCTTAATTGATGAATATGTTAAAATAATATTGTGCATACAATATTCAAGAATAGAGGCGATACATTTGATAGATATAAAAACAGAAAAGGAAATAGGCTATATGGCCGCTGCAGGAAAAATATTAACAGCATGCCATAGGGAAATTGCAAAAATAATAAAACCAGGTATAACTACCATGGAAATAGATAATTTTGTAGAAAAATTTTTAAAAAAGCATAACGCCACACCTGAACAAAAAGGTTATATGGGATTTCCATATGCTACATGTGCTTCTGTAAATGATGAAATCTGTCATGGATTTCCGTCTGATACTCCTTTAAAGGATGGCGATATTGTAACTATAGATATGGTTGTAAATTTAAACGGTTGGCTCGCTGATTCAGCATGGTCCTATGGAGTTGGAAATATATCCAAACAGGCAAAGGATCTTTTGAAAGTTACTAAAGATTGCCTTTATAGGGGCATAGAAAAAGCTGTCATAGGAAATCATATTGGCGATATAGGACACGAAATACAAACTTATGCAGAATCTCTTGGATACTCGGTAGTAAGGGATTATACAGGACACGGAATCGGTCAGGAAATGCATGATGATATAAGCGTTCCCCATTGCGGAAAACCTGGAAGAGGTCTTAAACTCAGAGAGGGAATGGTTATTACAATAGAACCTATGATAAATATAGGTACCTATAGAACTACTTTGGATAAGAATGGATGGACAGCACGTACAGAAGATGGAAGTCTTTCAGCACAATATGAACACACTCTTGCAATAACCAAAAATGGGCCTTTAGTTTTAACTGAACAGAATTAATACAATCAAGAAGGTATGATTAAAACAGGGAATGGGTATAGATTTGGTTTTTACACAAATCTATACCCATTCCCCCCATTCCTACTCTAATAGACTATTTTTCCCCTGTATATCGTTCTCTTTACTTTTCCATATAATCTTTCACCTATAAATGGAGAATTACATGCCTTCGATCTAAAGCTTTCAACTATATACTGTTCATTTGGATCAAATACTACAATGTCAGCTCTATGACCTTCCTTTATATATCCCCTGTCCAATCCATATAAGTTGGCAGGGTTTACTGTAAGTTTTGAAATGAGCTGATTATAAGTCAAATGCCCTGGCTTTACCAAATTTGTTATAGCAAGTGAAAGTGCTGTTTCAAGACCTATCATACCACTTGGAGCTTCAGAAAGTTTTCTTTGTTTTTCCTCCTTGGAATGGGGGGCATGATCTGTAGCTATTATTTCAATTGTATTATCTTTTAGTGCTTCTATTATAGACTGTCTATCATCTTCTGTCCTTAAAGGTGGATTTACTTTAGCATTTAGCCCCTTTTGTAGAACAGCATCCTCTGTTATGCTGAAATGATGAGGTGTAACTTCAGCTGTTATATTACAAGCACCCATCTTTTTAGCCCATCTTATAAGTTCAACTGAAAGTGATGAACTTATATGCTGTATATCAATTTTTGAACCCGTTGACATTCCAAGAACCACATCTCTTGCCACAAGTACATTTTCTGCCTCATGTGGAGAACCTTTAATATTCAACTTTTTCGCTGTATTCCCTGCATTTATTCCATTTTCACATATGAGTTCAGGATCTTCTTCATGAAAACTTAAAGGAACATCCAATTTTTTTGCCATATTCATGGCTTCAACAACTGTCTTTGAACTCATAATAGGTTTTCCGTCATCTGAAAATCCTATTGCTCCAGCTAATTTTAGTCTTTCCATATCTACCAGTTTTTTCCCCTGCATGCCCTTTGTTATTGCAGCTACTTGAAGAACTTCAATTCTAGCTGATTTTGCCCTATTCAATATATACTCCAATGTTTCTACATTATCGACTATGGGCTTCGTATTTGCCATACATATAACCGTAGTATAACCACCTGCTGCCGCTGAATTAGAACCTGTAAATATATCTTCTTTATATGTAAGTCCAGGATCCCTAAAATGACAATGTACATCAACAAAACCTGGAGCAACTATACACTTAGAGGCATCTATTACATTCCTAATACCTTCGCAAGCAATATTTTTATCTATTCTTGATATATTTTCTCCATCTATTAAAATATCAAATATTCCATCCATTTTACTCACTGGATCAATAATATGCCCATTTTTTATAAGTATCATACCAAAACCTCCTCATTAACTCAGAATAATATGGAAATAATTACATTGTACTTTATTTAATAAACAATTGGATATATAATAAAAGTAAGGTAATTATATTTAATAAATGCAATAATCAATTATAATTATACAATAAAGAGAGAAGGATTTATATGTCAGAAAAAAAATCAACAATGAATAAGCACATTGAAAATATTTTTAATTCAATTGATAATATAGTTCTTACTGAAAAGGAACAAAAATTAAGAGTAAAACTGGGAACAAAAATATATAATGCTATTTTCACTGATGATGTTACTACAAGAATTAATATTGCTGATTTCTCAGATCTTGATTTAGTCAATGATAAAAACAATGAACTTGCATTTCTATTTTCAACTATATTTCCTGTATTCATCAAACAGGATGGTGTTGTATTCAGATTATACAAACACAAAATTGAAGTAGATTTATCCGATAGTATGGCTGATAGGTATTTGTTCATGTTCTCAGATGGAAGAATGACTTCTGGATTATTTGAATGTTTCAGACTTTATGATGATGAATATATATATGGAGTAAAGAGAATAATAAAAGTAATTCCTTTACTTAAACAAGCTGTAATAGATGCACTCGATTCATTAAGCCAAAATAATAAAAGCCTAAATACAAATATAACAGATCTTAGAAACAAAGTGGAAATTGCCAAAAACAATTATAAGGAATTACTAAATGAATTAAATTAACAATATTAGGAGAGATATATGAACTACGAAGGTATTGTATACAGACCGCCTAGCGAGGCCTATAGTTTGATAATTCAAATTACCATAGGTTGTTCTCATAATAAATGTACTTTTTGCAGCATGTATAAGAGTAAAAATTTCAGGATAAGAAATTTAGAGGAAATCTATGCCGATTTATATGAAGCAAGAGAAATCTATGGCCATGTAGATCGTATCTTTCTTGCAGATGGAGATGCTCTGATTCTTCCAGTTGAAAAGTTAAAATCAATACTTCTAAAAATAAAAGAAGTATTTCCAGAATGTAAAAGAGTAGGATCTTATGCTGCTCCAGCTGACATCTTAAGGAAATCTTATGATAACCTTGTAGAATTGAAAAGACTTGGATTAGGTATTCTATATATGGGTATAGAAAGTGGAAGTGACAACATATTAAAACAAATTCAAAAGGGAGTAACTTCTCGTGAAATAATAGAAGCTGGGAAAAAAGTAAAATCAAGCGGAATCAATCTATCTGTCACCTTTATCTCCGGTATAGGCGGGAAAGAGAAATTAAAAGAAAATGCAAGAGAATCTGCACATGTCATAAATGAAATAAATCCTGACTATATAGGTCTTTTAACCCTTATGGTAGAACCTGGAACCAAAATGTATAATGACATTGAATGTGGAAATTTCAATGTTCCAAATCCTGAAGAGATTATGCTTGAAACAAGAGAACTCATTAAAAATATTAATGTAACAAATTCTATTTTTAGAAGTAATCATGCTTCCAACTATATAGCTTTAGGCGGCACTTTATCAAAAGATAGAGATAAAATAATCAAGTTAATTGACGATGCCCTAAGTGGAAAATACGGTTATAAACCTGAAAATTTAAGAAGATTATAAAAATAGCTGTTGGATTAGCCAAGCCAACAGCTATAATAATTTTATTAATTGATGTTTGTTTTTTTAATAGTTGATTATTTGTATAATTAGTGCGGTATCTGCTATAAACAACCCTGGATATTCCAATGCAAATAGGTATAAATAAAACAAGATTAAAATAATGCATAGCCAAAACATTTTTTGAATGTTGAAAAAAAGGCAATCCAACTATAAGAATTGCTGAAGATAAAAATATAGATATTAGCGATTGTTTTGCAGTCATAATACATAATCCGGAACAGCTTAAAATATTTATCATAAATATCATAAGATGCCCATAGTGATTTTGATCCATCAATGATATTATTGATCCAAATATCATAATAAAACTTTACATCTTTAGGATAAGCTTTACAAAAAATAAAAGCCCTGCAGCTTTTATTTTTTGTAAAGTTTATTTATACATATTGTCAATTGAATTTTTCAACAGTGCAAAATTTTTTTCTAATGCATTTTCAATATCTATTAATTCATTTATTTCATCCCGTGTATAGTTTCTATATAATTTACCTATAGTTTGACTCAAAAAAGCTGCTGTTCTAAAATCAAAATTAGTATAATCAATTGCAATCTTTTCTCTTTTCAAAATAGCTTTTTCCATCCTATTGTACAATTCATTTCCATCTATTAAATAAACTACATTATCCTCTCTGTCTGAAATAGCAAACTCTCTATTCTCACAGTTATTCATTTTTATCTTCATAACTTTCTCCCCTATAGAATATTAAGAACAAATTTAATAATAATTATACCACATAAAACAGCCATACTTATACAAACCTTTTAACTAATATAAAAGTGCCCATATTTTTTATATAGACACTTTTATAAACTTACTCCTGGTTTTCTTTTTTTTCTTTTTTTGCTTTTCTTTTTTTATCAAATTTCTCAATTATACCAGGAACCAATTCTATAAGTTTATCTATGTTTCCCCTGTTATTATTTATTGGAATCATCTGCACCATTTCATCTTTTATAACAAGTACTGCATTTGGAACTATTTTAGCTCCTGCACCTAATCCACTTCCTGCTCCTTCATCTTTTTTTCCAGAATTATTTCCCTCTCCACCACCTGTACCACAGCCAAAAGTAACTGTTATGAACGGTACCAGAGTAATGTCATCTATTCTGATTGGGTCTCCAACTACAGTTTCAGTTTTAAAAAAGTTTTCCAGCTTTGAAAATAGCACTTCTGCATTTCCTTTAATATCCATTGATTATATCATCCTTTCTTTGATTAAGTTTCACTAACATTAAATTTTTGTTTTGTGTGTTTTTCTTTAGATATAGAATTTCTTCTAGTTTTCATAATTGGAACGATCAATTTAAGAATTGGGGCAATAAGTGATACAGGCAGTATCTTACCTCCTATACCCAATTTAATATCAATTATTTCTTGATAGAAATTAGGTTTTATATTTATTAAAATATTTTTAAATACAGGTTTTATCATATAAATATAACCTGCAGCAGTACCAGTTACAGATGGATCATCAAATCCATATTGACCATTTACTTCAAAGTTATCAGGTTTTACCTTATGTACTAGCTGCATTATGTACTCTTTATAGATATTTACTTGTCTTAATACAGAAAATACATTAAACTTATTTGATTCTCTTTTATCTTTATTTTTTTTAATGTCATGTTTTAAATTAAACTTTTTTTTGATAAACAAAATTTTAATTACCAGATCAACGTTTCCATCGTATCCTGATCCTTCTAATATAATACTATGAAACAAAAAACTTATTATAAAATTATATTTGACATTACTCTCTTTTAAAAAAACATATACCTTGTATTTTACTTGAGACAACATACAAATCAATACTATTGCTATTAAAATATATAAAATTACCATATTCCACCCCTCTATTAAGTATACACTAATATTTTATAATAAGTTTCATAATAAATATATATTTTACCTTATTTTTCTGATAAAATTTAAACTATATGGATAAATTTAAATAACTTAAGTACTTAGGGAGATGTAATTATGATTTTTTTCTTATATACCTCTGGAATTTTTGCAATTTTAGTGGGAATAATACTATTTCACAGACAGAATAAAAAAATAAAAAATAAAGATTACAATGAAATGGTAATAGTAAAATACTGGACTAGAAGAATGGTATTTAATATAATTGTAATGTTTTTCACTGTAATTTTAGTACTTTTTATAATTCCATTTTTCATATGGCACATAGGACCAAAAGAATTTGCAATCTCAGAAAAAATAATTGAGACGAAAGAATTAAGTCCTATTTCAACGAATGGTAAAAACAATTATGTTAGAGAAGTCAATGCAGACAATTCAAAAAACTATCAAATAAATACAGGGACTACACAAAATCCTTACTATGAAAGCTATAATTATAAATCTGTAGAGCTTATAAAACAGGACACAGATGATGCACAGTATGAAAAAATATATAAATACAGAATGAAAATACTAAAGGGAAAATCTTTAATAATTAAATCTGTAAATGATATATACAGCAATGTATACATACAATATGATGATGGTAAATATGTAGGAAGTAAAATAAAGATAATAATACCTAATTCTTAAAAAGCTATGATATAATATATTACATAATCAATATAAAAGGAGCAATAATTTTATGCTAAACTATTATGGAATTATAATGGGAATATTTGTGCTCATTTTAACTGGTTTAGGACATGTATTCGTAATTAAAGGTGAATACTATTTTGGAATAAAAATATGGATTCTATTTTTAATAATAGGTATTTTAGGTATAGTATTCTCTCTTTTAACAAAGAATATAATTTTATCAGGATTTCTAGGAATACTGGCTTTTACATTTCTTTGGGGAATACTTGAAGTATTCAAACAAAAAAAACGTGTTGCCAATGGTTGGTTTCCTAAAAAGAAATAATATATGTAAGGTGTTTTTATGAAGAGATATAGATTTTTTAAAATAATATTATTAGTATTGGTGATTATAGTAGTATATTCGAGTTATAAGATTTATTCAGCAAAAAATAACTTTAACGACATTTATAAATATAGTGAAATTCAAATACCTATGAATGGAAAGATCATATGGGATAATTCTACTGTAAAAAGTATATCAGTAAAAAACAACAATGGTCAGCCCATCAAAGTATATGCCTTTTTAAGTCCAGACAAAAAAACTATATTGATAAATCCTCCTGTAGAAGGTTATACGGAAAATAATTTATACTATATTACCATTTCCACAAATATTCATATGAAAAATTATAAAATAGGAAAAGACAAGGTTGTGAAATTCAAAGCAAAAGACGAAAATCTCCCAACTCCAAAAAAAGTAAAGAGAGAGCCTGAGTATGGTGATATAATAGGTACTACAGACAAATATATGGGTTATACTTATGATCACTATGGCGTGTATGTTGGAAACAATAGAGTCATTCACTACTGCAGTACAGATGGAAAAGTAGCGAATACAAAAATCCAGGAAACAAGTATATCCCCCTATTTTAGAGAAAATAAATTTTTTGTATTGGACCTTGGAAATTCAGCAAAATTCAGTGCAAATCAAACAGTAAAAAGGGCTCGAAGCAGATTGGGAGAAAAAAGTTATGATCTTCTGCAAAACAACTGTGAGCATTTCTCAGTGTGGGCAAAGACAGGAAATGCAAAATCCTATCAGATTGATAAATTATCTAGTGAGGAAATTGCACAAGTGAGATTATTTATGACCATGGGCATAAATCTTCAGTAACAAAAAGGCGTAATTCTATTAAATTTAATAAAATTACGCCTTTTTGATATATCTAGCATTAAACTTTAGTATTTAATTTTACTGAACATTATACATTCCCTTACTAGCCATATAATTGTATATTGACTCACCATGTTGTTGTTCTTCTTTTTGAATATGATTCAATAAATTTCTGGCATTAGTATCTCTGAACTCAAATATAGTAGTATCATAAGCTCCAGATACATATTTTTCTGTCATAAGCATATCCTTACAGAGTTCTGAATCATTTTCACTAACCATACCTGATTGTGCCTGTGCTCCAGCAGATGCTGCACTGTTTGAAGCCTGTGATTGAGCTGTATTTTGCTGTGAGCCACTATTTACGCTTGGAACCTGACCACTCAAAAGAGAATTTATGCTGTTTAAATGCTCTTTCTCCTGATTTGCATTGTTTTGAAATAACTGTTTTAATTGAGGATCTTTTGCCTGACTTGAATAATTAGTATATTTTTCAATACATAATTGTTCATGAGTTTTTTGATCTTCCAATAAAGTTCTTTCTTTGTTGCTTAAACTAATTGACATAAAAAATACCTCCAATAATTTCATTCAAAAATATTATTTCTCAATACAGTATTTTTTATTCTAATTATTAGCAATAATTTTTACATTTTAATTATATTATTAACATTTTAATTGAAAATGAATATATTAAAATTGTAAATAACTCTTTTAGAGGTGAAAACATTGTATCCAAAATTTATCCCTTATATGAATTCAAATTATATGCCTTCTCCAGCCATGTTTCCTAAAATGAACCTGCAACTGGCAAGAGTTTATATTCCCCTTCAGCCCTTCATCGGACTACTGCCATTAAATGAGGCATTAAAGCAGGGAACCATATTTCCAAACCTTGTAATGCCTTATAAAAAAGCAGAAAAAAGATGATTATAAATTAGGAGGAAGAAACATGAGCGATAGAAAAAAACTATTGAACAAAATAAGACAGCTGGAGTTTGCAGCAATAGATTTGAACCTATATCTCGATAACTTTCCAAACAACAGAGATGCACTATCTGCTTACAACAAATATACCAAACAACTAATATGTCTAAAAAAAGAATATGAAGACAATTACGGCCTTTTAACTAATTTTGGTTCCAGTACAAGCAAATATCCGTGGAGCTGGATAAACGATCCATGGCCATGGGAACCAGAAGCATATCGAGAATAGGAGGATAATAATATATGTGGAATTATGAAAAGAAATTAGAATATCCCGTAAATATAAGAAAAAAAGATGTGAAAATGGCTAAATATTTAATAACTCAATTTGGTGGACCAGATGGAGAATTAAGTGCCTCCATGAGATATTTGACTCAGCGTTATACTATGCCAACTGGTAAAACAAAGGGACTTCTTACAGACATAGGAACGGAAGAGCTTGCACATGTTGAAATAATAGGAACCATGTTTTATCAATTGGTAAAAGATGCTTCTCCAAAAGAATTGGAGTCTGTTGGTCTTGGAGGTCACTATACACAGCATGATCATTCACCATTTTTAGTAGATTCAAATGGAGTTCCATGGACTGCAGCCTATTTTGCTTCTACTGGAGATCATATAACAGATCTTCATGAAGATCTAGCTGCAGAAGAAAAAGCAAGAACGACTTATGAACACTTAATGAATCTAACAGATGATCCTGATCTATTAGACGTATTGAGATTTCTCAGACAAAGAGAAGTTGTCCACTTTCAGCGTTTTGGAGAGGCACTTATGGGCATACAGGACGGAGTAGGAATGAAAAAGAATTATTATATGAAACCTCAAAAAGGATGCGACTGCTAAAATGGGGGGTCAGATATTCTGGCCCCGCTTTTTTATTCAAATATATTTTTTACTTTATTTAATATTTCATAGTTGGTTAAATCATAGTGAAGCGGAGTGAGAGTTACAAATCCTCTTTTTACGTAGTATAGATCAGTTCCTTCTATATCATAACCAGTAAGTTTTCCTTCCTGATAAAAACCTTTGTTATTATTTTCATCCTTTTTTTCTATAAAAAAGTCATCGTACATTTTAAATCCGGTCCTACATACTTTCATACCTTTGATTTCTTCCCTTTTTACATTTGGGATGTTTAAATTCAACACCACATCATCTTTCAAATACTTCTGACCTGCTATATTTAAAACCTTGTTTGCATAATCAGCAGCTATACTATAGTCATAATCCTGATTTCTGGTATCCATTGAAACTGCCATAGATGGTATTTTACATATTGCAGCTTCAATTGCAGCAGACACTGTGCCAGAATAGACTACATCTATACCTATATTATATCCCTCATTTATACCGGATATAACCATATCAACTTTCCCACCTACAAGTTTATCCACTGCAATTCTAACACAATCTGCAGGTGTACCATCTATACTGTAAGCCCTAGAATTCAATCCTTCTATCTTCTGCTCCTTAACTTCAATTCCACTTCTAACTGTTATAGAATGACTGCTTGCACTTCTCTGTTCACTAGGTGCTGCAATTATTATTTCGTTATCACATTCAAGACGTCTGGCCAATGTATGAATTCCTTTAGCATTTATACCATCGTCATTGGTTAATAATAGTTTCATATTTTACCTCCAGTATTATCGATTATTCAATATTTACATTTTTAACATTCTTTGTTCTCAAGAGACTTATCATTATCTGTTTTATCTCATCCTGTTCTCTAGTGTACAATCTGAATATAATTCTAACTTCCGAAACATTATTTACCTTATGATTTCTATTTACCTGTATATTGGATACCCTTACTTTTGAATTTTTCAGTACATCAAGTACAGGATTAATACCTTCAACTGATACATCTGCTATACCAGTTGAGTACATAACAGTTTTCTGCATCTTATTGAATATTTCAAGCCCTATGAGTATCAATGCAGTGGCACTTATTCCAGGTATATACATTCCTGCTCCAATTGCGATACCTATTCCTGCCGTAGCCCATAATCCTGCAGCAGTAGTAAGACCTCTTACATTTTGATGTTCCACAATTATTGTGCCTGCCCCAAGAAAACCTATTCCACTTACCACCTGGGCAGCAACTCTGCTTGGGTCCAGTGAAACAGACTGGGTATTAATCAAATCCATGAATCCATATTTTGAAACTATCATAATAAGTGCACTTCCAAGTGCAACTACAAAATGAGTTCTTAATCCAGCTTCTTTATAATGGCTTCTTCTTTCAAAACCTATTAAAGATCCCAATACTCCTGAAATCAATAACCTTAGCATCAACTCCCATTGATCCATTATATCTCCCCCTTTAGTCAATTATTAACTGATTGTTCTATTTCCTTCCATATTTCCACTGTACTCTTTTTCTCAAAATTATTATACCTACTTCCCTTGATTAAAGTATCAAATTGACATATTGATGAGTAGAGACAGAAATCACATCCTTTTCTCACATTGTCTTTATAAGGACATACTTCTATATCACCCTCAAGTATTCTTTCACACAGTTCTGCCATGAGTTTTCTGACATATTTTCTAAGAATGCTAAATTGGTTCATTGTTGCAACAGAAGATTTACTAGAAGAAATATTTCCATCTTTTTTTAGAGAAGCAGGTATTATATTGGATGGTCCACTTATCTCATTATCCATATCTTTTATTATATCAGCATCGTCTAAAAGCAATCCATTCATCCTAAGGCTCTTCATTATATTCTTTTCTATTTCATTATAGGTAATATTGCCTTTTCCGTTTACTATAGGATCATCCAGTTTAAAGTATAATATGCCACCTGGAATAGCTGCCTTATTCATTTTAGATTCAAGCTCATCAAGTATTACATCCAAATATACCAGAAGTTGTATTTGAAGTCCATAGTATAAATCCGAAATATTGAATTCTTTTACTCCAGATTTATAATCTATTACTCTAAGATAGCTTATTCCATCCTTTTCCATTATATCTATTCTATCAACTCTTCCTACAAGTTCAATATCTTCACTAGAATGTAACTTTACTGAAATTGGAGGAAAATCTCCATGATTTCCAAATGACACTTCATAACCTGCAGGATTAAATTTACTCTTCTTTATATGTTCTGTTATAAGCCATACTGCTCTTGTAATTACCCTATTTATTCTCCTTGTAACATGTCTGTATCTACTTGAACTATTTAATATGGATTCACCCCTGTTATCCAAAGTAGTTTTAATAATTTCAGATACCTTTTCACTGCACCACTTTCGGTCTATATCCCTCCACGTTAAATTTTCTTCTCTCAATTTTTTAGAAAATATCTCCAGCATACTGTGCATAAAACTTCCAAGATCAGGAGGGCTCAGGTTATATATTTTTCTCTGTTTGGCTTTTAATCCATATTGTACAAAATATGCAAAAGGACACTGTACAAACTTTTCAAGTTTTGAAACACTCATATTCATATGCCTTCCGTAAAGTTTCCTAACCTTTGAGGTATCCGTAATTTCAGCTTCATTTGTATAATAGAATCCCTTCAGTACATTATTTAATTTTGTGTTCCAATTTTTATTAGTGCTATACCATCTGTATACATCTATCCAGATAGAATTTTCTAATTTTTCACTTGAAATATTTTTAGTAATGTTTTCTATAAGTCCATTAAATGTACCACTTGGCACGCTTATATTGTTTATATCATTAAATTTTTTCTGATCCATTACATCGCTTTCTTCTATTAGAGCTGGAAATAATTTTTTTATTCTGGAAATTATAATAGAAGGTCTTTTAGTCTTTCCATTGTCATCACCCATGGAATAACTAAGCCTAATGTATCTATCCATTATAGTTAAAGTTGTATACATCAAAAATTGTTCTTCAAAAGCTTTAGTCCTTGCATTTTCAGAAATTTCTATACCTCTCTCTTTTAATTCTTCCCTGTCCGCATCTGTAATTACCCCATTGGATGGTATGGTAGATGGAAACACTCCATCATTAACACCTATTATATAAAGAGCTCTAACATCATGGCTTCTAATTCTTGTTACATTTCCAACTAGAACCTGGTCAAGTGCAGGTGGTATTACACCTATTTCATACTCTTTAAATCCTGAAGTCAAAACCTGTGCAAATGTATCCAAACTAAAGCTGTCCTTACCTATTGTATCTACTATTTGATCAAGTGTATCCACAACTATATCCCATATCTGGCTGTATTCATTTGCTATATCAAGTTTGGATTCCTGCTGAAATTTTCCTATAATATTTTCAACTTTTTCAGGTATTTTAATATCACATAGAAATTCATAAAGCCCCCTGCACTTATCCTCTCCATTTTTTCTTCCCTTGATTGACTGTGACAGTCTTATAATTGGCTCTCTTACCCTATCTCTTATTGAATTTATTTTTTCCACAAACTCTTCCATGTAAGAATTCTCTTTATCCTCATTTATACTGTATATGGTTTTGAATTTCCATGGTTCCTCCTTAAGCCAAACAGAACCCTTTATTCCATTTTGGAGAACATAGTTTTCAAGTATATCTATATCCGACAGTTCTATATCAAGAAGCCCGGTTTTCAAGTATCTAAACACAGATTCATAAGACCAGTTTTTTGATATTATTTCTACAACAGAAATTATTAGAACTATAATTGGATTACTGTCAATACTTCTTCTCTTATCTATAAAGTACGGTATGTCGTATTGATTGAATACTGCCTTTACTATACTTTCATATCCATCAAGATCGCCGGTTACTACTGCAACATCCTTAAATCTAAACTTCTTGTCTCTGCATATTCTAATTATATCATTGGCAGTGTTGCTTACTTCTGTATACTTGTTCAATGCCTTAAATATATTTATATTATTGGTATTATATTTATATTCAGCATAAGGATAAGAAAATAAATAATGCTCTAAATGTTGAAGTTCTTTATTATCTTTGAATTTATAACATGGGCTGCTATTTAGTACAACTGGTTTTTCATAAGATATATTATTTTTTTCACACAATTCAAGAAGCTTTTTTTCCGTAAGTTTGGTAGGGAGAAAAAGATCTGTGCCTGTGTTATCATTGAAATCCATACACAATGTGAAATTGACTTTACTGGACTTTCTCATGAGCTTTTCTAAGATTGTATATTCTTGAGGTGTAAAACTTGAGAATTCATCTACCCATACTTCTGCTCCAGAAAACATCTTAGACTCATCCAACTTTTCAGCAAGCATACTCAACATATCCTCTTCATCTATATATGCCCTGCTCAATCTATCCTGGAACTCTGAAAATATTACTATTATATCTTCCAGTTTACTTCTTAAACTAACATTTTCTATTCCATCTAAACTTCCCCTCAATATATCGGCAGTTATATTATATTTTTTCAGTTCCTTTATAGTATTGGACATATTTGATACCAAGCCCTGATTTCGAGAAGTTTTTTTGAATACCTTAAGATTATCCCTATTTTCTTCTATTATTTTATATATGAGAATATTTTTTCCCGAATCATTTATATGCCTGTTTATACCTCCGCCTACTTCATCTAGAATATGATCTGCCATTCTTCTGAAACTCAATACCTGTGCCTTAAGTATTGATCTCTCACCTGCAAATTCTATTAAATTTTTTTCTGATTGAAATGAAAACTGCTCTGGTACCAAAAGTATAAGAGAATTAGTAGAATTATCTTCAATCCTTTTCTTTATACTCTGAAGACAATAATGGCTTTTTCCACTTCCCGACTTGCCATATATGAATTTTACACCCATGGAAACACCACCTCTATTCAATTCATAATTATTCGATGTGCAGATTGCAACTACTAATTTTATATTATATATACATATATTAAATAAAGCCCTGCAAATATGCAAGGCTTTATTTAATATATTTTAAAATTTTAATTATTGAATAATTTTTTCATTACTTCGTAATCATCTGTAGTTATAGGTCTAAATTGATATCCCTGATTCTTTAATATCCTAATCACTATAGGAAGTGCTTCCACAGTAGCCTGTTTAGTTGATGCATCATGCATCAGTATAACCATTCTTTTTTGTCCTACATCATATTTTTTAAAATTATTTACTAGAACATCTACCTGTGGATACTGATATTCACCATCACCAGTTTCCTCATTCCAGTCTATATATTTATACCCTGAATTTTCTGCTGCCATCTGATAAGATAATCTATTAAAAGATCCTCCTGGAAATCTTATGAGCTTCTTATCATAATCTCCTATTACTGAAGATATTGTATCTTCATTTTTCTTTAGATCATTTAAAAAATTGTCCTGGCTTGAATACAAATATCCATAATCGTGGGAATAAGTATGGTTTCCAATAGTATGTCCTTCTGCCTTTTCACGCTTTAACATTTCAGGATTTTGTTTAACCATACTTCCTATTACAAAAAAAGTAGCTTTAATATTATTCTCCTTCAATATATCCAATATTTTAGGAGTATTATTGGCACTCGGTCCATCATCAAAAGTTAAATATGCTATTTTAGCATTTGGTGATAACTTTGGTAAATCAGTATTCTTTACAACATTACTTTGTCCACTTTTGTTGTTGTTCTGTTTCCCCTGAGCTTTAACAGGATCATCCTTACTTGCCGCTATTTCTTTATTGCCAGTAGTATTATTGTATTCTGCCAGTTTAACTCCTGCAAAAGATGACATACAAAACAATACAACAAATAAAAAACCAATAGTAAATATAAAGCCATGCTTTCTTCTTTTTTTCTTCATAATATATGTTTGTTCCCCCTTGTGCTTGTACATTATATATCCATTTTATCACAATAAACTCTATCAAAATGTACAAATCTACAACAAAAGGTTACAATTTAGTTACAATTTAGTTACACTTTTTTAAGATTCTTTTTTGTATTGGAGAGCTGCCTTTCCTTCGTCACCACTGCTTATTCTTATAATGTTCTCCACATTATATATAAATATTTTACCATCTCCCATATTCCCTGAATACAATATCTTCTTAGCTGTTTCTACAACAGTTTCTACAGGTATTTCACAAACTACAACTTCAACTTTAACTTTAGGGAGTAAGTTTATATCCATAGTCACTCCACGATAATATTCCTTGTGACCTTTTTGCATTCCGCAGCCTAATACATTTGTTACAGTCATACCTGTTATTCCAATATCACCTAGAGCATTTTTCAATTCCTCAAATTTACCCTGTGAAGTAATAATGTCTATCTTAGTAAACTTTTCAGCCATTTGATTTTCCTCCTCAAATAAACATATTCAATATATAATATATTATGCAGTTATATAAAATTTAATCCAAGTAAAAAATATTTTAGCTGTTCATTCCTCCATAAGCTTCTTCACTATGCTGAGTAACGTCCAAACCTGTCTGTTCATCAAGTTCTGATACTCTTATGCCGCTTACTGCTTTAATTATCTTGATTATTATAAATGTAACTACTGCCGAATATACAATAGTTGCCAAGATAGCTGCTATCTGAATTAAAACCAATTTAGGATTTCCATGTATTAAGCCATTTGCGCCTCCTGAATTTATAGCTTTCCATGCAAATATTCCTGTAGCAATTCCTCCCCAGATTCCCCCAACACCATGGCATCCAAAAGCATCTAGTGCATCATCGTATCCTAATTTGGATTTCATGAATGTAACTGATGAATAACATATAATTCCACCTATAAATCCAATGAGTATTGAAGCCAATGGACTTACAAATCCTGCTCCAGGTGTTATAGCTACAAGCCCTGCAACTATTCCACTTGCAACTCCAAGTGAAGTTATTTTCTTTCTATATATATATTCACTTGCACTCCAAGCTATAGCTGAAGCAGCCGCTGCTGTATTGGTAGTTATAAATGCATTTACAGCTATACCATTTACCCCGAGTGCACTTCCTGCATTAAATCCATACCATCCAAACCATAATAATGCCGCACCTAAACAAGTTAATGGAAGATTGCTAGGCTTGCCTATATTTTTTCGTTTTCCAAGTACAAGTGCTACAACAAGTGCAGATACACCAGAACTTATGTGAACTACATCTCCACCTGCAAAATCAAGTGCTCCAAGATTTTTAATCCAACCACCTGCTCCCCATACCCAGTGAGCAAGAGGATCATAAACAAATGTCGTCCAAAGTATAATGAAAACTATCCATGGGATAAACTTCATTCTCTCTGCAATTGCTCCTGATATAAGTGCTGGTGTTATTATTGCAAACATCATTTGAAACAGCATAAATACTTGCTGAGGTATAGTAGATGAATAATCTCCATTTGGCAAAAATCCTACACCTTTTAGTCCTGCAAAATTAAATCCCCCAATAAATCCTCCAATATCAGTTCCAAAACTCAATGTATATCCTATGAGTATCCATTGGACAGATATTATTGCTAGTGCTGAATAACTGTGAAGAGTAGTGTTTAATGTATTTTTTCCCCTGACCATTCCTGAATAAAATAATGCCAATCCTGGTGTCATTATCATTACTAGTGCTGCACAAATAATTACAAATACTGTATCTACTCCGCTTATTGCGCTCATTAAAAATACCTCCCTTATAAAAATGTAAATATAAATTAATGCGTTTTCTAAAGTTTTGTTTACTTAAGTATTTTTTTGTTGACTTTAGAAAACTTATTTATATAATACACATTTTTGAGGAATTTATCAATACTTTTATGAAAACTATATCATTTTTTTAATTTTTGAATGCTTTTATTTATAATTTAAGATTGATAAATTTTATAATTCCTTTTAATTTTTGTTTTCAAATAATTTATCCCAGGCATTTATATAATTTCCCACAGCCCACTGTGCCATAACTGAAGTTTCTCCATTTTTCAATTTAAAAACAGTCTGAAGTTTTCCAATACCTCTATCATTTAAGGAAAATACTTTTATATCATTCTTAGTTAATATTACAATAAAGTCTCTATTTGGGGATGTATAGGCATCCAATACATCCGGTATCTTATTCTTTACAACATCAAAACTTGGATATAAATCATCATAGGTCGCAATTTCTTTATTAGGTTCAGCATATAAAATATCAAAATCCCCACAACTTATCCTACCTCTAAGTATCCATCTACCGCTCCTCCTGGCCACACCCCAATTAGTTCCAATATTATTCAAAGTAATATTTCTTCCTGATTTTCCAATTCTTTTAATGTATACTTCAGCACTTAACCTCAGCATCTCTCCGGATCTTTTATCAAATGCCTTGGAAAAATCAACTTTATTTCCATCTAAGTTGTCTATTGGAAGAACACTAAAATATCTATTTTTCACTTCTGAATTATCCAATGAAATATATTCATTTCCTACAAACATTATTTCACTGCTTGTATTCTCAATATCCCTCACTACAACATTTGACTTATTCGATTTAGAATTGTCCTTAATAAGGGGTGAACCCCAGATTATATCTCTCTCATCATTTTCATCATACTTTTTATTTACACCAATTTCCCAAAAGCCACTTTTCCTTGGAACAATTATGTTTTTTCTCTGTTCAATATGATGTATTTGATTATAAGAACTACTTATCCAGAGAGTTCTATAATCATACCCTCCTGTATATAAATTTTTGCTTTTAAGCCCCAGCAATAATCCAGATTTGGAGGTAATATCTCTTTGGTTTTTCGGCACCTCTACTCTAAAATCCTTGCCTCTTATGTTATTCAGTACCGTTTTATTATTTGAACTGCCATCCCTTGTAAAGAAAAGCGCTAGTCCATCACTGAACTTCATAATTACATCGTTATTAATCTGTATGAAATCGTCAAAAAAATTATTATGTGAAGATACAGTAATTACTTTTACTTGTTTTTCATCTATGCCCAATAGATCAGGCTCAACTTTAAAATTTTTTTTAAAATACTTTTCACTGTCTACCACTTTTACTTTAAATTCAGGATCTTTACAAATTAAATTATAGTATTTAACTTCATTTCCATTAAAGCTTATCTTTTTATTTATACTTTTACTTATTTCATCTTGAGACACATCTGAATCCCCTATAACTAAATACCTGCTTGCAGTCCAAGTTCCTTTAATAGGTAGATCTATAGTTTTCCTAAGTGCTATATGAGGATTTAATGAAGAATTTATATTTTTATAAACTCCTAAAATCAAAGCTGCCAGTAAAATTACTACTAGAATACTTAGTTTTTTCAAAAATACCACCTTTTCCATTGCTTATATTTAATCATCATCTATAGGTATAAAAACTTTTACCTCTGTACCCTTTTTATATTCACTGTTTATATAAAGCTTTCCATTATGTAGTTCAACTATTTCCCTGCATATAGAAAGTCCTATTCCATTACTGGATTTATCAGTTTTTCCCTTGAAAAATTTTTCAGTGACTCTTGGAAGTTCATCTTTGGGTATACCAATACCATTGTCTTTTACAGTTATAATAAGATTATTGTATTCCGTTTTAACTGACAACTCCACAATTCCATCTTGAGGTGTGAATTTAAAAGAATTATCAAGAAGGTTTGTCAAAACTTGTTTTATTCTGTTTTCATCCAACAGAATAGGAGATATACTATATTGAACTTGTACTTTAAAATGAAGTTTTTGACGCTTTGCTCTAAGTGATAACTGTTTATACATGTATTTTATAGTACCGTTTATATCTACATAGTCTCTATTCAAAGTTATCTTTCCTGATATGAATTTTGAAAAGTCCAGAAGTTCCTCCACCATATTGGCCAATCTGTCGCTTTCTTTTTCTATTATTTCAAGACCATCCATTATTTCCTCTTTATCATCCAGATTCCCTGTACGCATAGTAGTTGCCCAGCCTTTTATAGATGTTAAAGGTGTTCTAAGTTCATGTGATACGGATGCTATAAATTCATTTTTCAATTTTTCATTTTGCAGTATTTTATCTGCCATAAAATTCAATGTATCCAAAAGGGTACCTATCTCATCATCTCTTTCTTTTTTCACTCTCTCATTGAATCTTCCTTTTGCTATCTTGTTCGCCATATCTGTTACCTGCCTTATAGGCTTGGTTATAGTATTGGATATGGCAATACTTATAATACCAGTTATCAATATTACAATAAATCCTATAAGTATCAACATAACTGCTATTTTCTTTATTATATGATTTACACCTGACAGAGAAGTTACAAATCTTATAATACCTTCTGTATTTCCGGATGTTTTAAGAGGGCTGGATACACATAGTAATTTTTCTCCAGTATTTTTATCTGTTTCTATTGAAGAGCCCACATCTCCTTTTAATGCCTTATCTATGTCATCACCCTCCATTGTTCCAGGTATATAATTTCCTATGGAATCCATAAGCATTTTTCCAGACGGACTTATTATCTGAACTTCTGCAGAAGTATTTTTCCAGAATATATCTGCATTATCCATTATGTTCTTTTTTAAACTAGATGATGATAAATAACTATTATAAAAATCTACAGATACTTTGATTTGATTTTTCACCATATTTTCCATATTTATATAATAATACCTGCTTATAGACATTATTAAAAATGTCTCAAGCACAAATACAGTCATGACAATTATAATAAGATAACTTCCTATCATTCTCTGTTTTATACCATTATTCAACATATTAATTCTTTCTCCATCTATATCCTACACCCCATACAGTTTCAATAGTTTTAGGATGTGACGACTCCTCCTCTACTTTCTCTCGAAGCCGTCTTATATTTACGTCCACTATTTTAGTATCCCCAATATAATCATAACCCCATACTAAATTCAAAAGTTCATTACGACTAAGGGCTTTTCCAGGATTATTCATAAATATTTTCATAAGCATGTACTCTTTTGGTGTCAAATCTATTTCCGCATCATCTTTGTAGACTTTCATGGCTCTATCATCTATTTTATAATTTCCCGATACAATTAAATCACTTCTATTTTCCTGACTGCCTATCCTTCTCAAAAGGGAATTTACTCTAGCTATTAATTCCAGTGGATTAAATGGTTTTATCATATAATCGTCGGCACCAAATTCCAATCCCATTATTTTATCCATATCCTGACTTCTTGCCGTCAATATTATTATGCCCATTTGGGGAAATTCACGCCGTAAAATCTCACAGGTTTTAAAACCATCTATTCCTGGAAGCATTATATCCAGAATAGTTATTATAGGTTTCTCTATCCTTGCATTTTCTATGGCTTTCTCGCCAGATTCCGCTTCGATGACAGTAAAGTTGTTTCTCTTGAAATTTATTTTTAGGAATCCCCTAATAGACCCTTCATCTTCTACTATAAGAACTTTCTTATTCATAATTAATACTCTCCTCATTCTTGTTATAAATGATCTAATTTTATTCATTGCTAATAATTATAACATTTTTTAATATCCAATTCATATATTTATATCACCAGCAACTTCATAGGAATAATACTATATAAATCTACACAATATATATTATAAAAATATTTTAATATGGAGAAATGAAAATGAATTTAGAAAAAATATACAACAATATGAGTCCTTTCGAACTTAGAAATAGTCTAAAACAACTTGCCGAAGATGAGAGTAAAAAAAGTACTAATATACTTTTAGATGCAGGTAGAGGAAATCCAAATTGGACATCAGCTTCTCCTCGAGAAGCATTTTTTACCTTTGGGCAATTTGCAGTAGGTGAGACGAGAAGTACATGGGACAATGGAGACCTGGCAGGTATGCCTAGAAAAAGTGGAATTTCTCTCAGTTTAAAAAAGTATATAGATGAGCACATAAATTATCCTGGTACTGAACTTTTAAAAAACATTGTAAATTACGGAATAGAATTACACCATTTCAATCCTGATGAGTGGGTCCATGAACTTGCAGACGGAATTATAGGAGACAACTATCCTATGCCCCAAAGGATGTTAAAACATATTGAGGTAATTATCAAAGATTATTTAAAAAAGGAGCTGTATGGATACAATCCTTCTCTTAAATTTGATTCATTTGCCGTAGAAGGTGCTACTGCAGGAATATGTTATATATTTGACTCCTTAGTTGCAAATAATATTTTAAAACCTCACGACACCATAGCCATAATGACACCTATTTTTACCCCCTACTTGGAAATTCCAAGTATTCCAAGGTATAATCTAAATGTTGTAAAAATAAAAGCTTCCGAGGCAGGTAAAAATAAATATGACGCATGGCAATATTCCGATAATGAATTGTTAAAGCTTGTAAGTTCAGATGTAAAAGCGTTATTTGTGGTAAATCCAAGCAATCCTCCTTCTGTATCCATTAAACCAGATATCATAAAAAAACTCATACACATAGTCAAAAACTATAATCCCAATTTAATGATTATCTCAGATGATGTATATGGTACATTCGTAGATGGTTTTAAGTCTTTATTCTCCTATCTCCCTTTTAATACTATAGGAGTCTATTCATTCTCCAAGTATTTTGGAGTTACTGGTTGGAGGCTTGGTACCGTTTCTCTTGCAGAAAAAAACGTATTTGACTATCTTGTGAGTAAATTACCTGAATATGAAAAGGAAAAGTCAAAAAAAAGATATGCCTCCATATCTTTAGACCCTGAAAATATAAAATTCATAGACAGAATTGCTGCTGACAGCAGACAGGTAGCATTAAATCACACAGCAGGTCTCTCTACCCCGCAGCAAGTCCAAATGTGTTTTTTTGCCGTTTTCTCTATAATTGATAAAAATAGTAAATATAAACAGCTTACTAAAGAAATATGTAGAAGACGTAAAAAGCTACTCTATAAAGGCCTTGGATTAGAATTGGATGATAATCCATATAGTGCATCATACTATACTGAATTTGACTTTCTTGAATGGTCTGGTGCCATATATGGAAATGATTTTTCAAATTATCTTAAAAATCACTGTAAGCCTGTAGACATACTATTCCTACTTGCCAAAAAATCTTCCATAGTATTGTTAAATGGCTCAGGATTTCAAGGTCCAGAATGGTCCATAAGAATATCACTTGCCAATTTAAATGATAATGACTATATTACCATAGGAGAAGTTCTTAAAAAGATATTAAAGGACTATGCTGTAGAATGGAAAAAATCCCAAAAATACAGTATACATTAAAAGAAGAACCAGAAACAACTCCTTTAGTTAATCTGGTTCTTTTTTATTATCTAAGCAACTTCAAATTGGCTGTTATAAAGATTTGCATATATTCCATTTTTCTTAAGCAGTTCTTCATGATTTCCCTGTTCAACAATATCACCATGATCCATAACAAGTATCAAATCAGCATCACGAATAGTAGATAAACGATGTGCTATTATAAAGCTTGTTCTGTCTTTCATAAGATTATCCATAGCTTTCTGAATTTTCAACTCTGTACGAGTATCTACTGAACTTGTTGCTTCGTCAAGAATAAGTATTTTAGGATTTGCAAGTATAGCCCTCGCAATAGTTAACAGCTGTTTTTGTCCTTGAGACACATTGGATGCTTCTTCATTCAATATCATGTTGTATCCAGCAGGAAGTGTACGAACAAATCCATCCACATGTGCCGCTTTTGCAGCTTGAACTACTTCCTCATCAGTGGCATCAAGCCGTCCATATCTTATATTTTCCTTTATGCTTCCATTATAAAGCCATGTATCCTGAAGAACCATTCCAAATATAGAACGCAAATCTCCTCTAGTAAAATCTCTTATATCATGACCATCTATAAGTATGGATCCATCATTTATATCATAAAAACGCATAAGTAGTTTAATTATAGTTGTCTTGCCTGCTCCAGTTGGTCCAACAATTGCAATTCTCTGTCCTGGTTTAATAGATGCCGAAAAATCATTTATTATGATTTTATCTGTATTATATCCAAAATGAACATTTTTAAACTCCACACTTCCATTTACATTTTGAAGCTTTACAGGATTGCTGACTTCTGGAATTTCCTCTTCTTCTTCCAAAAATTCAAATATACGTTCCGCTGAAGCCGCAGTCTGTTGAAGTATGTTTGAAATATTGGCTATTTGTGAAATGGGCTGCGTAAATGAACGCACATATTGTATAAATGCCTGAATGTCACCAACTTCAATAGTTCGCTTTACTGCAAGCCATCCTCCAAGTATACATATTCCTACATAGCCAAGATTACCTACAAAATTTATCATAGGCATCATTATTCCTGATAAAAATTGTGATTTCCAAGCTGAACCAAACAACTGTCCATTCATTTTATTAAATTTATGAACACTTTTTTCTTCACCATTGAAAGCCTTCATTACAATATGACCGCCATACATTTCCTCAACATGTCCATTTAAATGTCCCAAATAATCCTGCTGCTGTTTGAAATACTTTTGAGAGTACTTGACAATAACAGTTATAAGGCCCATGGATACGGGGATTACGCAAAGTGCCACAAGTGTCATCTGCCAACTTATACTAATCATCATAATAAGTACACCTATGACCATTGTAACTGATGTGATAATTTGACCTAAACTTTGATTAAGGGTCTGACTTAAAGTATCTACATCATTTGTAACACGTGACAAAACTTCTCCATGATTTGTTCTATCAAAATACCCTAAAGGCATACGGTTAATTTTCTCAGAAATATCTTTTCTAAACTTATAGGTTACCTTCATGGATATTCCAGACATAATCCATCCCTGAATATATCCAAACAATGCACTTATTACATACAACACAACAAGTAATAAAATTATCTTTCCTATATAATTAAAATCTATATTTCCAGTTCCTGATATTTTTGCCATTACACCTTTAAACAACTTTGTAGTAGCATGGCCAAGTATTTTAGGCCCTACTATAGAAAATATGGTACTTACAACAGCAAATATCAATACAATAACAAGTGATAATTTATAATCACTTAGATAAGAAATAAGCTTTTTCATAGTAGGTTTGAAATTACGAGCTTTTTTACCTACATTTCCTACAGCTGCAGAAGATCCTACTTTACTTTTTCTATTTTCACTCACGCCAATTCCTCCTCAGACATCTGTGATAATGCAATTTCTCTATAAGTTGGACATATTTCCATAAGTTCTTCATGGTTTCCCATTCCAACCACTCTGCCTTCATCGAGTACTATTATTTGTTCCGCATTTTTAATAGTAGAAATACGCTGCCCAACTATAAAAATAGTACTTGATTGTATTTCAGAACTAAGTGCCTTTCTAAGTTTTGAATCTGTTTTAAAATCAAGAGCAGAAAAACTATCATCAAAAATATATATTTTCGCCCTTTTTACTAAAGCACGAGCAATTGATAATCTCTGTTTCTGTCCTCCTGAAACATTTGATCCTCCTTGAGAAATTTCACTTTCAAGCCTGTCTGGCTTTTCATTAATAAATTCTTCAGCCTGTGCAATTTTTATTGCCATTTCCATATCTTCCTTATTTATATTTTCATCTGCATATTTTAAATTTGATTCAATAGTACCTTGAAAAAGTGATCCTTTTTGTGGTACATAACCTATTAGATTTCTGAGATCATGCTGGGTAATATCTCTTATATCCATTCCATCTATAAGTATTTGTCCATCAGTTACATCATAAAAACGTGGAATTAAATTAATAAGAGCAGACTTACCTGAACCCGTTGAGCCAATAAAGGCTGTTGTCTGGCCTGGAAGTGCTTTGAAATCTATATCTTTTAATGCATATTCCTCTGCTCCATCATACTTAAAAGAGACATTCCTAAATTCCACTAAACCTTTTACATCACCATCAAGTTTCTTAGGTTTTTTAGGATCTAAAATAGATAATTTAGTTTTCAACACTTCATCAATTCTCTGTGCTGATGCAGATGCTCTAGGTATCATGATAAACATAAACGACATCATGAGGAATGCAAACATAATCTGCATTGCATATTGCATAAATGCCATCATATCTCCAACCTGCATATTTGAATTTGCAATCTGATGGGATCCTACCCAAACTATCAACACTGTAATTCCATTCATTATAAACATCATAGCTGGAAACATAATTGACATTACACGATTTACAAAAAGGTTGGTATCTGTTAACTCTTTATTGGCATTATCAAATCTCTTCTCTTCAAATTTCTGTGTATTAAATGCTCTTATTACCATCATTCCCGAAAGATTTTCACGTGTAATAAGATTTAACTTATCCAGCATCTTCTGAATGAGTTTAAATTTAGGAAATGCAATTGCAAACACGGTTATAATAAACCCTAAAAGCACTATGACTCCCAATGCTATAATCCATGTCATGGATGGACTTTTGCCAACAGCTTTTATAACTCCTCCAATTCCTAAAATAGGAGCATATATAATAAGCCTTATGGAAAGAAATAGGACTTGTTGTATCTGAGTTATATCATTGGTAGTTCGAGTTATCAATGAAGCTGTTGAAAATTCATCAAATTCTTTACTTGAAAAGCTTTCAACTTTGGTAAATATATTTCTACGCAGATTCCGTGATACACCAGCAGCAACTCTTGCAGCAATAAATCCCACTATTATTGTACAGGCTGCACTGAGCAAAGATATGAGAAGCATAATTATACCTGTATGGATAATATACTTATTTTGTATTTTATCCGTATTCATACCCAAAGAAGCATATTCAGATTTGACTGAACTTGCAGCTGCCTGAACAATCATACTATCTCCCATAGAAGTAAATTTTTCACTCATATATGAACTTATTTTTGCACGCTCAGGTTCTGGTAATTTTGAAAACATTGCAAATAAATCAGTATTTGCAGGTATCTTTTGCCCATTAAAATTAATGAATCCATTTTTCGCAGTACTTTTCAGGTTATCAACGCCAGACACTGAAAGAAAGGCCTTTCCAATTATAGGGTTCATTTTGTCAGTTTCAGATTTGTCAATATTTTTTAAAGCATATATAGGCTCATCTTTTAATTTAGGATACTTTTTAACATATTCATTATAATCTGAAGATGATTTATCTATCAATTTATAGTTTTTCATAATTTCAACTTTGTCATTTTTATTTACAAACAGTGTAAGTTTATTCATTTCACTTGATCTAATTGCCTGTGGAACTGAGTTTTCAATGCCACCCTGCTGTATTCCAACATTAACTATGTTAGACACGTAATCAGGTAGTGCCAAATCACTTCCTGCCTGTACAAAAAGTAAAATTATTGCACATATGATTGATGCAATAAATGGTTTAAGATGCTTTATCAATTTAAGCATTATGTCATTCACTCCTTATTTTTTCTATCTATTACCTTTTCAAGTGTTAGCAATCCTTTTTTTATTACATCCATTTCTTCAGGAGTTGCACTGCTAATTATAAATTGAACGGACTTCTCGATTCTATCTCTTTTGGCTTTGCCAACTTTCTTTAATTTAGAAGTTACTTCAACATAAACAACTCTTCTATCATCCTTACTTCTAATTCTCTTTACAAAATCCTGTTTTTCCAACCTATCAACAATTCCAGATACAGTACTATTAGATAAACTCATCTTGGAACTTAAATCACTTATTTTCATCTTTCCATTATGAAATAAAATCATAATTAGCATTATCTGTGGTCCAGTTAAATTAAATTCTTTAAAATGTTCTTCCATATTCTTATGAATATTATCCATAACTTTTTTAAATACTTTAAATAAAGACAGAGTGTCTTTTACCTGATTTATATTTGCATCCATGTCACCTCTCCTTTCCTATGAAAATATTTTACATGCTAATATTTCATACACATATATTTCGCATTCAAAATATATTTTAAGCCTCCATTGCTTTTTAGTCAAGTATTTTTTTGTTAAATAAACATGAATAAAAAATGAATCAGGAACATCTTTTTAGGACATTCCTGATTCATTGTATTCTATTTTTTAGGAACTCATTTAGAAGACTTATCCTTCTGAAGTATATCTGCAATAGCAGCCATATTTCCAAGAGATGATATGGACTCATTTGGAAGTATAAGCTTGTTTGCTGGATTCTTGGCCATCTCTTTAAGTGCTTCTATCTGCTTTAATGCAATTACCTTTTCATCCGTTCCAGAATCAATTATAGATCTGTTGACAAGTTCTATAGCCTTCGCATCTGCTTTTGCTACTTCTTCAATTGCAACAGCTTTACCTTCTGCTTCTAAGACTTGAGATTGTCTAAGACCTTCCGCCCTTCTTATATTAGCTTCTTTTTCAGCTTCAGCTTGAAGTATTTTGGCCTGTTTCATGCCCTCTGCTTTTGCTATTTCACTCTGCTTCTGACCTTCAGCTTGAAGTATGACAGCTCTCTTGTCTCTCTCAGCTCTCATCTGTTTTTCCATTGCCTGCTGTATTTCAGCTGGAGGAATTATATTCTTGATTTCAACAGACAATATCTTTATGCCGTAGGCATCAGTTATATCATCTACTACTTTTAAAAGTTCTCCGTTTATCTTGTCTCTTCCAGACAATACCTCATCCAGGCTCATGTCCCCTACTATATTTCTCATATTGGTTATAGTTGAAAATATTATACCTGCCCTGTAATCTTCTATATTGTATATAGCTTCTTTTGGATTCAATATTTTATAGAAAATTACATTGTCTATAGATATCTTTACATTATCCTTTGTTATAACTGATTGGGGTTCAATATCAAGAATTTGCTGCTTTGTAGAAACCTTCCTTCTTAAAAAATCAATAAATGGAATTATAAAATGCCATCCAGGCTGAAGTGTTCCATGATATTGTCCAAACCTTTCTATTATACTTACATATCCTGTATTAACAACTTTTATAGAAGATACAACAGCAATTAATACAAGTACAATTATAATTATTAAAACAATAGTGCCTATCATGTAAATCATCTCCTAACTCTCTAATTTTTTTATTATTACCTTGTTTCCATTCATCCCTAAGATTTTGAATTTTTGTCCTTTTTGAAGTTTTATACTAACATCTTCAATTTTCCATAAAACTCCATCCAATTTTACTGCATTGTTTTCCTGCATTTCAGCATCTACAATTATTTCCCTGCCTTTATACGTTTCTTCTCTGAGGGCTGTAGGCTTTATCTTGTTTTTTACATTCTTCTTTATAAGTGGATAGCAGACTAGCACCAATACTATACTCACAATTATGAAAACGATAAATTGAACTGCAACAGAATATCCCAGGGCATCTGATATAATTGCACAGATTGCACCAACTGTAAACCATACAAACAGAAAAGCACTTGTTAGTATGTCCAAAATTAAAGCGGCAATTCCAATTACAATCCATAAAATTAAATTGGGTGACATTTTATTCACTCCTCACTAATACAAAACTTATATTTTGCATATTAATATAAATCTCCTATATTAATATATTACACCAATTCATTATATTATTAAACATAATTTTATTTATTAGAAAATGCTATTTTAAGCAGAACGGGTGTTACAATTGTTGTCAATATTACAACTATCAATGTAGGAATAAATATTTCCTCTGATATTATACCTTTTTGCAATCCTATATTGGCAGTAATTATAGCAACCTCACCTCTTGAAATCATGCCACTACCTATCTGTAGGGATTCCCTTTTACTCATTTTAAGAAGTCTGGCAGCCCCTCCACATCCTATTAACTTTCCAAATACAGCAATAATAAACATAACTAAAGTAATTAATATAACTTCTTTGTTTAATCCTTTTAGATTAGCTTCAATACCAACACTTGCAAAAAATACAAGTGATAAAAATCCTGAGGAAATTGGTCGTACATTTTTTTCTAAATATTTTTTGCATTGAAGTGAAGAAAGCACAAGTCCTGCTATATATGCACCGGTTATAGCTGCTATCCCCAAATTTTCAGCTATAAATGCTATCAACATAGCAAACGCCAATGAAAATGTAAATAATGTTATATTAGATCTTACAGATCCTATCAACTTATTTATGTGTTTTGGCAGATATATTACAGCTAATACTGAAAAGACACAAAATAAAATTATCTTTATAAACACAAATATAATTGGAAGTATTTCAAATCCCGAGGAAGAACCAGAAGCCTGAGATACTGCAAGAACTATGGATATAAGTATAAGTCCTAAAATATCATCTATTACTGCCGCTCCAAGGATATTAATTCCTGATCTTGTATTTAGTTTTCCAAGTTCCTTAAGAGTTTCTACAGTAATACTTACACTCGTAGCAGTTAAAATAACCCCGACAAATATATTTTCCCAAAAATCATTAAAAAATATATATGCACTTAGTGTTCCCAAGGCAAGTGGGACAATTATTCCGAATACTGCAATAATAAATGAAGACAATCCGGCCTTTTTAAACTCCTCCACATTAGTTTCCAAACCTGCGAGAAACATAAGCATAATCACCCCAAGATTTGAAAGCAATTTTATATCATTGTTGTATTGTACTAGATTCAATACCATAGGTCCAAGTAAGACACCAGCTATTAAGGCTCCCAAAACTTCCGGCATTTTTAGTTTTTTGCTGATTATACCTCCTATCTTTGTAAACATAAGAATTAACACAATACTCAATAAAGTTTTCTCCATATTCTCCCTCCTAAGTTAATAAAAAAGAGAGGTGGAAAGTCCAAAAAGGACTTTCCACCCCAAAAGCCACGCTACTCTTGAAATCAAATAAAATTATTTGTTCAACCGAAAGCAAATTTCATATTTAGTTGTAATTAATCATATCATATTATTATCAATACCACAAGTTTTTATAGATCATTTATCCACAAGTTAAAACTTGAATCTGAAGGCATTCTCCAATCTCCTCTTGGAGACAGACTTACTGTACCTACTTTAGGACCATCTGGAATAGCAGATCTTTTAAATTGTTGGGTAAAAAATCTTCTTATAAATAGTTTTAGCCATTTTTTTATAGTCTCTTTATCATAAGTGTCAACAAAAGCATATTGTGCTAAAAACAATAATTTTTTCGGTGAAAAACTATTTCTTGCAAAATAATAGAGAAAAAAGTCATGAAGTTCGTACGGTCCAACTATATCCTCGGTTTTTTGAGCTATCTTGCCATTATTGTCCTTGGGAAGCAATTCAGGACTTACAGGTGTATCAAGTATGTCCATTAATATTGCTGATATATAATCAGATGACTCTTTCTGAGCTACATATCTTACCAAATATCTTACCAGAGTCTTTGGTACAGAACAATTTACCCCATACATTGACATATGATCACCGTTATATGTACACCAACCAAGAGCCAGTTCGGAAAGATCACCTGTTCCTATGGAAAGTCCCCCCTCTTTATTTGCAATGTCCATAAGTATCTGCGTTCTTTCCCGTGCCTGAACATTTTCATAAGTTACATCATGTTTGGATTTATCATGTCCTATATCTTTAAAATGCTGCAAACATGCATCCACAATATTTATCTCTCTAAAATCCGTATGAAGTTTCTTACATAAATCCACCGCATTATTGTAAGTCCTATCTGTAGTTCCAAATCCAGGGAGTGTAACGGTTATTATGTCCTTCCTGGAAATACCAAGCATGTCAAATGTCTTCACGACAACCAGAAGTGCCAGTGTAGAGTCCAATCCTCCTGAAATGCCTATGACAGCTTTTTTGAGTCCTGTATGTTCAATTCTTTTTGCCAGTGCTGCAGTTTGTATATTAAATATTTCCCTGCATCGTACTTCTCTCTGATTTTCATCTGAAGGTACAAATGGATACTTTGGAACTGTTCTGTCAAACTTTCCATACTCCAGATTTTTAAAATTAAATTCAATATACTGAGCCTTCCACGGCACAATATGCATTCCATCCCTAAAACTTATATTTTTCAATCTCTGCATATTCAATCTTTCAATGTCAATAATAGATGTTAAAACTTCATTTTCTCTTTTAAATCTGTTATTGTATTTTAAAAGATTGCCATTTTCAGAAATTATCATATCACCGCTAAATACCAGATCCGTAGATGATTCATACACACCAGATGAAGCATATATATAGGAAGACATGCACCTTGCACTTTGGGATTCTACTAAACTCTTTCTATAATCCGACTTGCTTACTATTTCATTTGATGCAGAAAGATTGCCGATAATATTAGCACCTGCAAGGCTCAAATAACTGCTTGGTGGAACCACGCTCCACAGATCTTCACATATTTCAAACCCAAATTTAAAATCACCGCTGTTAAATATAATATTTATTCCAAATGGTATGTTTTTTTGAAAATTTAAATCCACTCTTTCATCTACAATATTAATACCAGAAGTAAACCATCTTCTTTCATAAAATTCCTCATAATTAGGTATATAACTTTTAGGTACAATCCCCAATATTTTGCCGTCAAATATTATATAAGCACAGTTATACACACAGGAATTAAAAACAAGAGGTGATCCAACTGCAATTAAAATATCCTTGTCTATAGAATATCTACATATATCTTCAAGTGCATTTTCAGATTTCTTCAAAAGCACTCCTTGCAAAAACAAATCTCCACAAGTATAGGAAGTTATGCATAATTCAGGAAAAACTACAAGTTTTGAATGTTCATCCAGGGATTTATCCACACAATATTTTATATTTTTCACATTAAACTCTATATCAGCCACATTGGTTACAGGACATGCAGCCGATATTCTCATGAAACCCATCGAGCACATAAAATTTCCTCCTTGTATAATGTGGTTATAAC
>NZ_APMH01000005.1 GCF_000359585.1 Clostridium tyrobutyricum DSM 2637 = ATCC 25755 = JCM 11008
TAAATTTTCAACAGTTTGTAGGTTTAACTGCAGATGGTTATGCAGGATCTCAAACATGGGCATCACTTTTAGTTAGTACAGGCGATCCAAACAGAAAAGGTACGGCATGCGACTGTTCTACAACTATAACAGCTGAAAAAGCAGCTACATTAAAAGCCAATGGATATGAAATAGTTGGAAGATATCTTACGGGAATATATGCAATGACACATGATGAATTAGAAACTATATTTGCCAATAACCTCAAAGTTGTTCCAATATTTGAAGTTGGAGGATATAATTTGATTTACTTTACTTCATCACAGGGAGTATCAGATGCAAATTCTGCAATAGCTGCGGCCAATAATCTAGGATTTCCTGATGGTACAATAATATATTTTACAGTTGATTTCGATGCTCTAGATATAAATGTGACGAATGCTATAATCCCTTATTTTAAGGCAATTAAGAATACATTTACTGAGTTAGGTTCAAAGTATAATATAGGTATATATGCACCTAGAAATGTTTGCAGCAGAATTGCTAATGCCGGATATTCATGCAGTAGTTTTGTATGTGATATGTCTTCAGGATTTAGTGGAAATTTAGGATATACTCTACCGCAAGACTGGGCATTTGATCAAATTCATACTATTTCACTTGGAAGTGGATCCGGATATATAGAAATTGATAATGATATTTCTTCCGGTAAAAATAATGGTTGGAAAATACGTGATATAACTCAAGAACTAAAAAATTTGATGATAAGATATCAGTATATATATGAATCAGATTGGTCTAGTGCTTCAACAATAGTAAAGTTAGCAGAATTTTATGAAATTGTTCGTAATAATGGACTTTTAGATCTAAAAAATCAAGGTTGGGATGATAAGTTTTATTATTTTGATAAAGAGGCAATTAGAGGAGATGCTCCTGGAAATATATTATATGGATACTTAGGAAAAGTATATGGATTTAGTGATGAATTGTTATGTAGAGCTGCAGGATATGCACAAGTTAAAGCGGGTACTAGCAATCCAAATTGGGGAACTTACACTGGTAATCCACCATATGGAGATGATCCAAAAGACCAAGAAAATATAAAGCTTGGAATATCTTATTATGAAAAGCTTAATAATTAGTATAAACTAATTGTATCATTATAGTATAAAAAGTCGAGATAATAGAAGTATTCTTAATATACTTCTATTATCTTGATTTACAATATATAATACTATTAATCATTATTTTTAAGGGCATTTTTCGTTTGGTGTATGGACACAGCAACTACACTAGATATTATTACAATTACATATTGGAATAAACCAACAAATAATTCTATAGATATTCCTAAAATACCAAATCCATAATCATTTGAATTATTATGCGAATAAAATAACAATATTTTAGATGAAAATAAATACCAGTAAATTACATAGGATATAGCAATTAAAATGACATTAATTAAATTTCTGTTTAAAAATAAAATATTTATTATTATGCAAAATAGTATAAATAAAATAAAGCTAAAAATCAATGCTATAGAATTAGTTAATAAATTTGTATGAGATAATAGTAAGTTTATATGAAATCTAGAAATAATGGCGAAAATTATGCTTAATAATTGACTTTTTAACAATATTTTTAATACTTTTAACGATATAGTCATAGTGGGCTCCTTTATATGCAATTACTTTTTCTAGAAATAAAACAGTTAAATATACTGAATAAACATAACATTACTTCTATTTTATACCATAAATTAAATTGTTTGCAAGTTCTATTATTTCTCAAAATAAAATCATAAATTAGCAGGATTTACAGTAATGGTGTTGAATAATATAATAGGTGTGTTATGGAGGTCTACTGACATGTTCGATAATAATGATAATAATATAGTAATTAAAGGAAACAGAGATGGAATAAACATAATTATAAATATGAATAAGTTTAGAGATTTTGATGATATGGTTGAAACTTTAAATAGGAGGCTTTCACCGGGAAAAACTTTTTATAAAGGATGCACCCTTAAAATAATTACTGATTTTAAATACATAACAGATAGGCAATATAGAAAGCTTAAAGATATTTTATTCGAAGAATTTTTGATAAAGGACTGTATATTTGAAGATAGAGAGGAAAAATCCAGCAAGATATTTTCAGGGATTTATGAAGGGCGGACTAAATTTGTACGAAGGACAGTTAGAAGTGGACAGGTTATAAATTATTCTGGTAATATAGTTGTAATTGGTGATGTGAATTCTGGATCTGAAATATATGCTGGAGGCAATATAATTGTGTTTGGTGCACTCAGGGGTTTTGCCCATGCTGGATTCAGCGGCAACTCCAAGGCAATAGTTGCTTCATTTTATCTTGAACCAGAAATGCTTCAAATTGCAAACATGGTAACTAGGTCACCAGAAGACAGTATAAAGCCAAGATATCCTGAAGTAGCACGAATTAGAGGTAATACAATAATTGTTGAGCCTTATTTACCTAACAAATTTATATAATGGAGGTTTTTTTATGGGAGAATCAATTGTAGTCACATCAGGTAAAGGAGGAGTTGGTAAAACTACTACTACAGCTAATATAGGAACGGGATTAGCTGCGCTGGATAAAAGTGTGGTTTTAGTTGATGGGGACACGGGACTTAGAAATTTAGATGTTCTCATGGGACTGGAAAACAGAATAGTGTTTACACTTATAGACGTAATAGAGGAAAAATGTAAATTAAAGCAGGCACTTATAAAGGATAAAAGATTCTCCAACTTATATCTTTTGCCTACAGCTCAGACGAGAGATAAAGAGGACGTAAACAGTGAAGATATGTTTAATCTAATATCTCAGTTAAAGAGAGAATTTGATTATGTTATAATTGACTGCCCTGCAGGAATTGAACAGGGATTTGAAAATGCAATTGTAGGAGCTGACAGGGCATTGGTTGTAGTCAATCCTGAAGTTACATCTGTAAGGGATTCAGATAGAGTAATAGGAAAATTGGATTCCAAAGGGCTTGAAAATCATCAACTTATAGTAAATAGAATAAATTATGAAATGACTAAAAATGGACAAATGCTTGATGTAAATGATATATTGGACAGCCTTGCCATAGAATTAATAGGTGTAGTACCTGATGACAGGGAAATAACAGTATCAACAAATAAAGGGGAACCTGTAGTTTTAGATAGTAAATCACTATCCGGACATGCATTTAGAAATATAGCAAAGAGGATAACTGGAGAGAATGTACCATTTATGGATTTTAGTGCAGGTCAGCAGGGATTCTTTTCATCTATTAAAAAAATATTTGGTATTAAATAGGAGGTAATTTGATGGACTTATTTAAGATCTTTTCAAAAAAACCTTCTAAAGAGGTGGCAAAGGAAAGATTAAGATTAATACTTATACATGATAGATCCAATATGTCCCCTGATTTATTGGAAAATATAAAAGAGGATATTCTAAAAGTATTGTCAAAATATATCGAAATTGATTGTGGGGATGTAGAAGTAAAGATGACGAGTGCCGAAGAAGATGTAGGAGAAGGATCTCCAGCATTGGTTGCAAGCATACCCATTAAAAAAGTAAAGCACAAAAATTAGCTATGTATAAATTTGTACATAGCTTTTTCATAACTATATGGTATAATCTAAATAGTTATAGTGGAGGTAGATAGAATGCTTGAAAAATTGGCTATTGACAGAAGGCTTTTAAGAGAACTTGACTTTACAATAATTATAACGGTGTTGATTATTGCTGTATTTGGAGTTTTGAATATATATAGTGCTACCCGTATGACATCAGGATTTAGTTATTTGAAAAGCCAGCTTATATGGATAATAGGTGGAATTATATTGACATATATTATATTGGTTGTTGACTATAAGATAATAGAAAATTATTCTAGTATAATATATTGGTTTGGAGTATTTTTGCTTGTCCTAAATTGTATCCCTGGTATTAAATCCACGGTTAATGGAGCTGCATCGTGGATAAAATTAGGACCTGTTTCCTTTCAACCATCCGAGATTGCCAAAATAGGAATTATTGTAATGTTGGCAAAGCAGCTGGACGATATGGATGGGAATATAAATAACTTTAGAAATTTTTTGAAATTGACAATTTATGCACTGATACCTATGGCCCTTATAGTAAAACAGCCTGATTTGGGAATGACCATGGTCTGCTTTTTTACTGTATTTGGCATATATTTTGTGTCAGGACTTAATTTGAAAAGTATAGGCATAGCTGTTGCAGCTGTTGCAGGAATAGTAACTATAGCATGGAAATCTTCACTTATAGAAAAATATCAGAAGATGAGAGTGCTGGCATTGTTTAATCCAGAGAAATATGCAAAAAGTTATTCACTTCAGCTTTTACAATCCCAAATAGGAATAGGATCTGGAGGAATACTTGGAAAGGGATTTTTAAAGGGAACTCAAATTTCAGGAGGATATGTTCCATTTGCATCTACTGATTTTATATTCTCTGTAGTAGGAGAGGAATGGGGATTTTTGGGAGCTGGAGTACTTATATTGTTCTATGCCATTGTACTATATAGAATTATAACTATATCACGAGAGTCCAAGGATATATTTGGGTCAGTAGTATGTGTCGGAATGGTATCTACAATGTTGTTTTCAATACTGCAGAATATAGGAATGACCATAGGGCTGCTTCCTATAACAGGAATTACACTGCCTTTTATGAGTTATGGAGGAAGTTCTCTTTTAAGTGCATTTATTGGCCTAGCTCTCGTATTAAACATAGGAATGAGAAGAAAAAAGATTAATTTTTAAATAAAGGGGGAAGATTAATGAGAATTGCTTTTATAGCACATGATAAAAAGAAAGATGATATAGTAGATTTTGTAAGAAGATACAAGGATGTTTTTAAAGAACATGAATTGTTTGGTACAGGAACTACTGGAAAGCTTATAAGTGAAATTACAGGTTTAGAAGTACATAGATTCCTTTCAGGACCTTTAGGAGGAGATCAGCAAATAGGAGGAAGAGTTGCCCAGGGTGATATAGATCTTGTATTTTTCATGAGGGATCCACTTACAGCACAACCTCATGAACCTGATATATCCGCACTGCTTAGAATATGTGATGTGCATAGTGTACCTCTGGCTACCAATCTTGCAGCTGCAGAAGTATTTGTAAAAGTCCTTAGAATGCATGTAAGCAATGAATAGTAATTATGTAATAAGAGAAATCAGTATAAGATTTATGCTGGTTTCTCTTATTTTTATGCTGATGTCTATCATAATTTACAGGTATCTCAAATATATATAGGTTATGTATAATGATATAGAAGGGTGATAAGTTTTGGGATATTACAATTCACAATACGAAGATTATTATAATCAGTTAAAGGGAAAAGCTAAATATATTCCACATTATAATAAAACTACTAACAATAGAAATAATAAATTTAATATAGGAAAGTTTATTACAAAGAGGATTATAAGAGATTTAACGGGGGTTTTGATTTTATCTGTTATTGTAGTGGGATGTAGGCTTATATCAACTCCTGAAACTAAAGCTGTATACAGTTATTCTAAAAAAGTTATAAATGAAACCTATGATTATAATAGTATAAAAGATCGGATAACAAATATTTCGTTTAAAGATTTAAAAAATACCACTAGAAATATAATCAATAGAGTGCAAATTAATTTGCCGAATTAAAATGTCTGTGAGATAGATTTTTTGATAAAAATAAGCAGATATTTTATTCCATATGTAGTATTTTTAATTATCATAGGCTATAGAGAACAAATTCTTTATACATTTATAGTAGTTTTTTGTCATGAGTTAATACACTATATATTTGCAAGACATTATAATATTTCTGGATTCGATATAGAATTTATAGCAGTTGGAACAGTTATAAAACTAAAGGATTTAGACGAGGCTACCCCAAAAGAAGATATTGCAATTTCATCCTGTGCACCTCTGGCAAATTTGGCTTTTTCACTAATATTTTATACTATTTATGCAAAGTCAGGTATGCATATATTTTATACATTTTGCTATATAAATTTGGCTATAGGAATATTTAATTTAATACCTGCTTTTCCTCTGGATGGAGGTAGAATATTTAGAAGTATTCTAAATCTTAAAACCAATTATAGAAAAGCCAATAAAATTATGATTAGGGTGAGCATTATTATAGGTGTTATATTAATGCTTATTTATGTAATAAGTTTTTTAAAGAAGGATAGCGTATTTAATGTAGGAATCATAGGGTTGTTCATAGTCATGTCCTCTCTTAAAGAAAATGAAAGGATAGCATATATAATTATGGGAGATATATTTAAGAAAAAATATAAATTTATAAAAAGAGGGTATATAGAGAATAGACATTTATCCATACACTACAAGCAGAATTTGTTAACGGCTATGGGTATGTTTGATAAAAATAAATACAATGTATTTATGGTATTAAACGATTCGATGAAGGTTATGGATATAGTATATGAAGAGGAAATAGTTGATGCACTTAAGATATATGGTAACATTACTTTAGAGGAATTTTTAAAGAATAATAGTGTTTAAAAAAGATTATTCTTATGTTAGAATATAGAAATGTACTTAAGAGGAGGATTTTTAATGAACAGAATTTCTGATGATATATTATTTAGAGTAGAGAAGCCTGCAAGATATATTGGTGGGGAACTGAACTCCTTTATAAAAGATAAAAATAATGTAGATGTAAGATTTGCATTTTGTTTTCCAGATGTGTATGAAGTAGGAATGTCTCATCTCGGAATGAAAATACTTTATTACATTTTAAATAAGAGAGAAGATACGTATTGTGAAAGAGTCTTTACACCTTGGCCTGACCTTGAAAATTTAATGCGGGAAAAGGAAATATTATTGTATGCTCTTGAAAGCAAAGATCCCATTAAGGACTTCGATTTTATAGGATTCACACTTCAATATGAAATGAGTTATACAAACATATTAAATATGCTTGATTTGGCAGGGGTGCCTATAAGAGCTTCTGAAAGAAGTGAGGATGATCCTTTAGTAATATGTGGAGGACCATGTGCATATAATCCTGAGCCGCTGTATGACATAGTAGATTTGTTCTCTATTGGCGAAGGAGAAGAACAGCTTCAGGAAATAATAGAAGTTTATAAAGAATACAAGGGAAATAAAAAGAAATTTTTAAGAGAGGCATCTCATATAGAGGGAGTATATGTTCCATCACTTTATACTGTGGATTACAATAATGATGGTACAATACAAAAATTTAGTCCTATATATGCAGATGTCCCTTCTAAAGTAAAAAAGACAATAATAAAGGATTTAAACAAAGTTGATTATCCTGATAAACTTATAGTACCATATACTGATATAGTTCATGACAGGGTAATGCTTGAAACGTTTAGAGGATGTACGAGAGGTTGTAGATTTTGTCAGGCAGGTATAATATATAGACCGGTTAGAGAAAAAACAACTGATAAACTCTTGGAGCAGGCAGATAGTATTATAGAAAATACAGGCTATTCAGAAGTTTCTCTCACATCATTGAGTATATGTGATTACTCTGATTTAAAAAATCTGGTTCACTCATTTATGCTGAAATATGAAAGTGATAAAATTGGGCTATCACTACCATCTCTTAGAGTAGACTCTTTTTCTGTAGGTCTTATAAATGAAATACAGAAAGTAAGAAAAACAGGGCTGACTTTTGCACCAGAAGCAGGAAGTCAGAGAATGCGTGATGTCATAAATAAGGGAGTTACTGAAAAGAATCTTATGGACTCAGTAAAAAATGCATTTGAATCAGGGTGGTCAACTATAAAATTATACTTTATGATAGGTCTTCCATATGAGACTTTAGATGATATAATTGGAATTTCCGATTTAGCAGAAAAAGTTGTAGATCAGTATTTCTCAGTACCAAAGGAAAAGAGAAAAAAAGGATTAAAAGTAACTGTAAGTACGTCCATATTTGTTCCAAAGCCATTTACGTCTTTTCAGTGGTCGCCACAAATAAAAATGGAAGATATTAGAGAGAAAATACAGGTACTTAGAAAATCCATTAAAAGAAAGCAGATAACCTATAACTGGCATGAAAGTCCTGTAAGTTATTTAGAGGCCGTATTTGCAAGGGGAGATAGAAGACTTTGTGATGTATTGGTGGAAGCTTTTAAAATGGGTGCCAAGTTGGATGGATGGTCAGAATATTTCAATTTTGATATATGGACTTCAGCATTTGAAAAATGTGAAGTCAATGGTGATTTCTATGCCTATAGACAGAGAGACTATGATGAAATTTTACCCTGGGATTTTATAGATGTAGGAGTAAATAAAGAATATTTAATAAGAGAAAATGAAAGAGCTAAATTATCTCAAGTAACTCCAGATTGCAGATTGGGATGCGAAAATTGTGGAGTAAATATCAATTTGGATGGGGAGTGTTTTAATGGTTCGGTATTTAATAAAATTCAGCAAGGATAGCAGTATAAAATTTATTGGCCATTTGGATCTTATGAGAACAATACAGAGAATGATGAGAAGATCAAAACTTCCAGTGGAGTATTCCAAGGGTTTTAATCCACACATAAATATGTCAATTGCTCAGCCGCTTTCAGTAGGTGTATATTCTTGTGGAGATTATATGGATGTTTGCTTTGAAAAGGAAGTTTGTGAAAATTATATAAAAGAAAAATTAAATGAAAGTGCACCTGCAGGAGTAAAGATATTTAAGGCAAATAAAATAAATGATATTCCAAATAAGAAAACATTTAAATCAATGGCTGAAGTTTATGCTGCAAAGTATATTATAAAAATAAAGTATTCAAATTCTTCAAATGTTTTATCAAATATGGAGGAATTATTAAAAGAAGATCAGTGGAATACATTAAAAAAGAGCAAGCGAGGAAAAGTAGAATCAAATATAAAAAAATTTATAAAGAGCATAAATTATAAATTAAAAGATAATGTACTTGTAATAGATACAATAATAAGTTGTGGAAGCAGGGAAAACCTGTCTGCAGAACTTTTGGGACAATATATTCAAGAGAGAACAGAAGGATCTGATAAAGATGCTTTTATAGATATAATGCGAGAAGAAATGTATGGAAAGCTTGATAATAAATTAATTACACTTGATAAACTAGTGAACGTCAACTGAATAGAAGGTGTGAAATTTTGAAAAAGATATTTATAGATAGAAATGAGAAATTTTTGAGAATTGCATTTAGAGAACAGGATATACTTAAAGAATTATTTTTTCAACAAAATGGTCAGCCCTATCCAGGTGAAGTATATAAAGGTATAGTAAAAAATATAGTTCCTGCTATAAAATCTGTTTTTATAGATATAGGTGAAAATAAAAATGTATATATGTATCTTGATAATAGATTGAAAAATTCAAAGTTGAAAAAAGGACAGGAAATTCTTGTTCAGGTTATAAAAGAGGATCTTGGTAAAAAAGGTGCAAGGGTATCAAATTGTATAAATATACCCGGGAAATACTGTGTTTTAAATAATACTGGCAAAGGTATTGAGTTTTCAAAAAAAATAATTGATAATGAATTCAAAAAAAATATTATACATAACTTACATATACCCGATGGTATGGGGATAATGATTAGGACATTAGGACATGAGGCTTCTTCAAGCACCATAAAAATGGAATTTGATAGTCTCTATGAAATCTATAAAAAAATAATTATAAAGAATGAATACTCTTTAAAATCAGGCCTGATTTTTGCAGGAGATGGGATAATCGGAAAAATATTGAGAGACAAATTGCAGGATGATAATTTTATGATATATGTTCACAATGAAGATGACTATGAAAAAATAAAGGGACATTTAGAACAATATAACTATAATATAAACAATATTGAATTTTATTCAGGCAATAGAAATATATTTGATTACTATAATATAGAAAATGAAATACTATCCCTTAGAAATAAAAGAGTTTATTTAAAATGCGGTGGATATATAGTTATAGATAAGACTGAAGCAATGTATGTCATAGATGTAAATTCAGGAAAGAATGTAAAAGGAAGTTCTATGGAGCATACTGTGTTTACTACAAATCTACAGGCTGCACAAGAGATTGTAAGGCAGATAAGATTAAGAAATCTAAGTGGAATCATTTTAATAGATTTTATAGATATGGATAAGCAAGAAAACAAATCACAAATTTTGGAATTGCTGAGAAAGGGATTTTTTGATGACAAAAATAAAACTTTGGTATATCAATTTACAGAGCTAAATCTAGTGCAAATTGCAAGGAAAAGATTTGGCAGATCCATATATGACAGTATAGAGGAAAAGTGTAAATGCTGTAGGGGAAGTGGAAACAGAATCAAGTTTTCCTATATAAGTATGCTAATAAAAAATGAGATAGAAAGAATAAATGAGGAAGGCATTATACAGAATATTCATATTGAAATTGGAAATACTTATAAAAGAGATATTGAAAAAAACACTCAATATTTTTTAAATAGTATAGGATCAAAACACAAAAATATATATTTGACATATTCACATACTGAATATTTTAAAGTGGAGCCTCTTGTATTTTCAAATCAAATTGATGAATTTAAAGAATTTAAATTAAATAAATAGATGGAGTTCTCTAAGCTTTACAAAGAAAGTTATGTATGCTACAATACCATGTGTAGACCGCTCGAATTAGGTTTGATAAATTGTATATTTAAATATACATACCTTTTAGGCGAGACTGGATTGAGGAGGTGTTTTAATGTACGCAGTTTTAGTTACTGGAGGAAAACAATATAAGGTTTCAGAAGGAGACGTTATATATGTTGAAAAGATCAATGCTGATGTGGATTCAACAGTTGAAATTGACAATGTACTTGCAGTAAGCAAGGAAGATGGCAAATTAGTTGTTGGAAAGTCTGAATTAGAAAGTGCTAAAGTAAGTGCCAAGGTTTTAGCTCAAGGAAAGAATAAAAAGATAGTTGTATTCAAGTACAAGAGAAAGAAAGACTATAGAAAGAAACAGGGACATAGACAGCCATATACTAAATTACAGATAGAAAAAATTGATGCCTAGACTATGATTAAGGTAGAATTTGAAAAAAGGTCCTTTAAATTGATATCAGTTAAATTAAAGGGTCATGCAGATTCAGTAGATGATGGATATGATCTTGTATGTTGTGCCGTTTCTGTCTTATCACAGAGTATATTGATTGGATTGACAGAAGTACTTAAATTTAATGTGAAATATTCTATAGATGATGGATTCTTAAGTTTTTCATTAAAGGGTATGTCAGCATTACATATTGAAAAGTGTCAGGTACTTATGGAAACTATGTTGCTTGGCTTAAAAAAAATAGAATTTAATTATGATAAATATATAAGTATAAGTGTAAAGGAGGTGTAGTTGTATGTTCACAATGGATCTTCAATTATTTGCCCATAAAAAAGGAATGGGTAGTACAAAAAATGGTAGAGATAGTGAATCCAAGAGGCTTGGAGCTAAATCTGCAGATGGTGAATTTGTTTTAGCTGGAAACATATTAGTTAGGCAGAGAGGAACAAAAATCCATCCAGGAAATAATGTTGGTAGAGGTTCTGATGATACTCTTTTTGCTAAAGTAGACGGAATAGTTAAATTTGAAAGAGTAGGAAGAGATAGAAAAAGAGCTAGTGTGTATCCTTTAGCTGAGGAAGAATTAGTAGTTGAATAATACTGCATAGGACACCCTTATAGGGTGTCTTTTTTAAAATAATAACATATTTGAATAGAAGGAAGTGATAAAATGTTTGTAGATACTGCTAGAATATTTGTGAAATCGGGAGATGGAGGAGATGGAGCCATATCCTTTAGAAGAGAAAAATATGTTCCTCTAGGTGGCCCGGATGGAGGAGATGGAGGAGACGGAGGAGACGTAATATTAGTAGCTGATGATAATAGTACCACTCTTCTTGATTTTACTTACAAGAGAAAATACAAAGCTGAGAGAGGTACAAATGGTGCCGGATCAAAATGTTTTGGTAAAAAGGGAAAGGATCTTTATATAAAAGTTCCAATGGGTACTGTAATCAGAGATGTAAATACCAATAAAATAATGATGGATTTATCTCACCCTGGTGATAAATATACAGTAGCAAAAGGAGGAAAAGGTGGAAAGGGAAATGTAAGATTTACTACCCCTACAAGGCAGGCACCTGAATTCGCTGAACCTGGAATGCCAGGCGAAGAACGATATATTTCCCTTGAACTTAAAGTGTTGGCTGATGTGGGACTTATTGGATTCCCTAACGTAGGTAAATCAACATTGCTTTCAGTAGTTACAAAGGCAACACCTAAAATTGCAAACTATCATTTTACAACATTAAACCCTAATTTAGGAGTAGTTGATGTTCCTGGAATAAATAGTTTTGTAATAGCTGATATACCAGGTATAATAGAAGGAGCTTCAACAGGAACTGGACTTGGACTTAAATTTTTAAGGCATATTGAAAGAACAAGAATTTTAATACACGTTGTAGACATATCTCAAATAGAAGGCAGAGATGCCTTTTCAGATTTTATTAAAATTAATGAGGAATTAAAAAAATATGATGTGAAGTTATGGGATAGACCTCAGATAATTGCTGCCAATAAAGCTGATATGCTTTACGATGAAACTGTGTTTGAAGAATTTAAAAACAAGTTGGCAGAATTGGGATATGACAAGGTATTTAAAATATCTGCAGCTACGAAACAGGGATTGAATGAATTGATGAAGGAAGCTGCTGGAATGCTTAGCAATATACCTGTTAAAGATATGGAAATAGATGAAGCGGATAGATTTGTACCTGAAGAAAAGAGATTTACCTATACTGTAAAAAAAGAAGAAAATACTTATATAGTTGAAGGTAGTTTTGTAGATAGACTTCTTGCCAGTGTTAATGTAAATGACTATAATGAGTTGAGATATTTTTACAAAGTATTAAAAAACAAGGGAGTTATGGAAGAACTTACGAATATGGGAATAAAAGATGGAGATATTATAAGATTAAATGATTTTGAATTTGAATATCTTCTATAATAATGTGGAGAGAGAAATATATGATTAAAAAGGCTATTTTTGGTGGAACATTTGATCCTATACATAATGGGCACATACATATAGCTTATGAGGCATTGTATGCTCTTAAATTGGATGAAGTAATATTTGTACCATCAGGTACACCGCCTCATAAATTAGGCAATAAAATAACTGATTCTTATATTAGATTTGATATGGTTAGGAAGGCTATACAAGAGGAAAGAAAATTTTTAGTAAGCGATTATGAAATAAAAAAGAAAAATTTAAGTTACACATACGATACTTTAAAACATTTCAATGAGGTAGAAAACAATACTGAATGGTATTTTTTAACAGGCATGGATTGCCTAATGCAGGTGGAAGAATGGAATAATCCAAGGGGAATATTTGAATTGAGCAATTTTATAGTATTTAATAGGCCTGGATTCAATATGGAAAATATAAGACAACAAAAGAAGAAGATTGAAAACAAATATGCAGCAAAAATTATATTTTTGGATGCGCCTCTTTTGGATATATCCTCAACTAATATAAGAGAGAATATTAAAATGGGAAGAAATATAAGTTACCTTTTACCGGGAAATGTTTATGATATAATAAAAAAATATGAGCTTTACAAATAGAATATTTTATGTTGGAGTGATGATAAAAATGTGGGATGAGGAACAGATAGAACAATATTTGAAGGCTAATCTTAAACCAAAGAGATATCAACATAGCCTGGGTGTTAGGGATACAGCCGGCAAACTGGCTAATAGATATGGAGCAGATGAAAAAAAAGCTAGATTAGCAGGCCTTATTCACGATTGTGCAAAGTGTATGTCAGATAGTGACTTAATATCCATTGCAAATGAAAATGGAATTAATATAGATGAAGTTTTAGAAGAAACTCCTAATCTTCTTCATGGAGTAGTAGCTTGTGTGATTGCAAAAGATAAGATGGGAATAAATGATACAGATATATTAAGTGCTGTAGCCTATCATACTACAGGAAGACCAAATATGACTATTCTTGAAAAGATAATTTATTTGGCAGATTATATTGAACCTATGCGTGACTTTCCTGGAGTTGATGATATAAGGCAGGAGGCAGAGAAAAGCCTGGATAAGGCATTGCTCCATTCCTTCAATAGTACAATAAGGCATGTACTAAATAAAGGCCAGCTTTTGCACTTAAATACTATAAAAGGTAGAAATTATTTAATTTCTCAATATAAATAAATGGAGGGTTTTTTATGACAAAAGAAATAGTAAATACTAAAAAAGCACCAGCTGCAGTAGGACCATATTCACAGGCTGTTAAGGCTTGTAATCTTTTATTTGTTTCAGGGCAAATACCATTGGATCCAAAAACAGGTGAACTTGTTTCAGGAGATGTTCAAAAAGCTGCTGAAAGATCCTTAGAAAATGTAGGAGCAATTTTAGAAGAAGCAGGTACTTCATTTGATAATGTTGTTAAAACTACAGTATTTGTAAAAGATATAGGCGATTTTGCAAAAGTAAATGAAGTTTATGCAAGATATTTTAAAAAAGATATGCCTGCAAGATCTTGTGTAGAAGTAAAACTTCCAAAAGATGCTCTTGTAGAGATAGAAGTAATAGCATTATTACAATAATTTTATAGTTGATTTCATATGTGTTAGTTTGAAGTATATACTCCAGACTAACACAATATAGGAGAATAAAATGGAACATAAAAATAAATTGCTGTTTAATATAAAGGAAGATGAACAAGGTTTAAAATTAAGAGAGTATCTTAGAAGAAATCAAAGACTATCTGGAAGACTTATAAAAAGTGCTGCTTTAGATGGAAGGATAGAAGTTAACAATAAAAGAGCAAAACTTAATTATGTAATAAAATCCAAAGACCTGGTATCTGTGGATATATGTAAGAAGGAAACTCAAAATATTGATCCAGAAAAGATGGATCTGGATGTTGCATATGAAGATGATGATATAATAGTAGTAAACAAGAGGCCTGGAATGGTTGTACATCCTACAAAATGTTATCAAAGTGGAACTCTTGCCAATGGATTGATATATCACTTTAGACAAAATGGTGAGCAGTGTATAGTTAGGCTGGTCAGTAGACTTGATATGGATACTTCAGGTCTTGTAATAGTTGGAAAAAATCAATTTTCACATATGGCTCTTGCGAGAGATATGAAGGGAGAAGATTTTGAGAAAAGCTATATTGCAGTAGTTCATAATACAATGATAGATACAAAGGGAGTTATAGATCTTCCTATATATAAACCTGAGAGAATGGGAATAAAGAGAATAATAGATGAGCGAGGGCAGAAGAGTATAACTCATTACAGTGTACTTAAAAGTTTAAGGTTGGGGGATGTTGTCAAATTGACTTTAGAGACAGGTAGGACTCATCAAATCCGAGTACATTTAAGCAATATAGGATATCCAATCTATGGAGATACATTATATTGTGAAGAAGATGATTCCAAGTATATAACCAGACAGGCACTGCATGCATATAGACTTAGATTTCCTCATCCTAGAACAGGCAATATATTGGAGATTGAAACTGAATTACCTAAGGACATGCAAGAATTAATAGAAGAGATAAGCTAAAAACTTTGATGTCATTATAGGTTTTTAGCTTATCTTTTAATCATGCTCTTTTCTTTATTAAGAATATAATTCCACCTATAAATATAATAGCCATTCCTAAGATAGAATATGTTATATTTATATTTAATGTCTTATCTAATTTTTCGCTTAATAAATTTTTGGATTCATGAGTTATTCCGCTTGCAAGCTTAATAGTTCCAATATTTTTTCCATTTAGTAAGACATTGGCATTTTCTATAAAATCACCTTTATTAAAGGATTTTAGATTTAAGTTGGTATTTTTTAAAACAACTTTAGGATTCGATGTAGAATCTATTGGTTTTGTATAGTAAAAATCAGATTCAGCTTTTAATGGTACAAATAATTTTTCATCTTTATATGTAGTTACTAGATCTCCTTTGGAATATAATTTTTCAAGTTTGAAATTATTGAATCCGTAGTTAAATAAAGCTATTGAATCAGGAAAGAATGTTTTATTCTTGTCATGTACTAAAGATACAATCAATTTATGATCTCCTCTTACAGCTGATGCTACATAAGAATGAAGGGATTGAATAGTATAACCTGTTTTCCCACCAATTGCCCCTTCATAATAATAACGAGATGTTTTTTGAACCAATCTATTTTCATTCCATACAGTTCTTGAAGCTTTTGATTTATTAGTTGGTTTAATTGTATATGAAAGTGTAGTAGCTATTTTTGAATATTCAGGATTTGCAGATAATTTTTCCATTATAAGAGCAAGATCTTTTGCAGATGTCTTATGATCTTTGTTAAATAAACCACTTGGATTTACAAAATGAGTATGATTGGCACCTAATTCTAAAGCACGATCATTCATCATATCTACAAATTTGCCCATTGATCCATTACCTACATATTCTGCTAGAGCTTCTGCACAATCATTATCAGAAGCAAGTAGTAATCCATATAATAAGTCTCTTACTGTTAACTTTTCACCTTCAATTAAGCCAACTCTAGTTCCATCAACATTAGGTGGATTTTTACCGACGGTTACTTCACTGTTTAAGTTTGTGTTTTCAAATACTAAAAGTGCAGTCATTATTTTAGTAGTAGAAGCTGGCGGATATGCGGAATCAGGATTTTTTGAATAGAGAACTTCACCAGTTGTAGCATCTAATACAACGGCACTGTCCGCTGAAACTGAAGGAGGTTTTTGTAGGGCATAAACTTTATATTGGTTGCCATAACTAACAAGCAATAATAGTAATATTGTTAATGTAATTATTTTTTTCATGTTTCCTCCTAAAATAGTCAAATAAACCTAAAATTTAGATTTATATTGATCATTTATTAAGTTTTGTTTATAACATTATACCAAAAAAACATAATGTATGCTAAATAATTTTAAATAATTGTCAATAATATAAATAATTAGTGCAATTATACATTGTAAATCAGAGTAATAAATAATGCAAATTTATATAAATGGAGGTATATTATGAGTATAATTCATAAAATTAATAGATTTATTGCTAAATGCAATGAAAGTAATTATAAAAAGAAAATAGTTGGATCATGTATAATTTTAATAGTATTTATTATTTTTCTAATCGTAGGATATACTAACTCAAAACCTGCCAATGTGTCAAGTAATGAAGATATATTTAGACAGGAAGGGGTAAAAAACCAAAAAACTCAGGATAATAAAAGTTATGGTACTATAACGGTATACATAAATGGTCAGGTTAAAAATCCTGGGGTGTATGAACTTAAGAATGACAGCAGAGTGGAAGATTTAGTTAAAATATCAGGTGGTTTTAAAGATACTGCTGATACATACAGTTTAAATTTGGCAAAGAAGCTAAAGGATGAGGATTATATACATGTAGATGAAATAAAAAAAGATGGCGATGGTAAAAACAATTCTAATAAAGATGAAAAACCTGGGTTAAATGATAATGGAACAGTAAATATAAATAAAGCATCGAAGGAAGAATTAAAGAGTATACCTGGAGTAGGGGATGTAACAGCGGAAAATATAATAGAATATAGAGAACAAAATGGAGACTTTTCTTATATAGAAGATATAAAAAATGTAAATAGAATAGGGGATAAAACATTTGAAAAGTTGAAAGATAAAATAGATGTAAGATGAGAAAAGAATTAGCAAAATATTTATAAAGTATTATAATTAATTTATAAAGTTGAAATAATTGAATACGATACTTAATAAGTAATATATTATTGTGTCCTTTTTTATATGGGAGGTAAATTATATGGTTGAATGGTATGGTCAATCTTGGAGTCATATTATAAAAAAATTAGACAGCAACAGTTATTATGGACTCTATGATGAACAAATTGAACCTCATAGAAAAAAATACGGTAAAAATGAAATATTGATTCCTGAAACTAAAAGCTTTTTTTCTCTCATTATAATCCAATTAAAAGAGCCATGGGTTTTATACCTGCTGCTATCTATAGTATTGTCTATATATTTTAAATTATTTTGGGAAATGCTTGTAACTATTGTTATATTTTTGGTGAATGTAATGTGCATAGCCCTACAAAAATATAAAGATCAAAAAGATATCAAGGAACTCAAAAAAATGAATATGGGAAATGCAAGGGTTATAAGGGGGGGAAGAACAATTAGAATCCCTTTAGAAGAACTTGTAGTAGGAGATATAGTCATAATTGGTTCAGGGGAGTCTGTACCTGCCGATATAAGAATAATTGAAGCAAATGATCTAAAGGTGGATGAATGTTCTGTTACAGGAGAAAGAGTTCTATCTGACAAATATTCACCTAAAATAGAAGACAAGGAGATATCTTTATCAGATATGAAGAATATTCTTTTTAAATCTTCAATAGTTGCTGGTGGAGATGCTACTGGAGTTGTAATAGCTGTTGGTATGAAAACACAAATATCTGATATAGTAAAATCTTTTTTAGAGCAGAAGCAAAATAAAAATTTCTTTAAATCTGTTATAAGCAGTATATTAAATATGTATATAAAATTTTTATTTATAGGAATTTTTATTTCTAATTTTTTGACCTATAATTGGAATAGAAATATTTTTCAGTTGATAAAACAGTTTGCCATTGTTTCAATTAGTTCATTTCCAATAGGTTTTGTTATAATAATATATCTTATAAATAATATATTTTTAAAGAATATTGAAAAAAGCAATAATGTAAATTTTAAAGATTTGTCCAGTATTGAAAAATTCTCAAAAGTAACTGTCATATGCGAAGATAAAGTAGGTGGATTTTCCAAAAAAAGGATGGATTTAAGCAAGGTATATGGAAACGATGGATTTATTGATATTGATGAAGAAACACTTAAGGAAGATGGTGTTAGTGAAAATTTATATAGAATGTTGGATATAGGTCTTCTATGTAATGATACACAATTGGTCAATGGAGAAATTGAAAATTCAAAAGATGATTTAACTGAAATAGCCCTTGTCAAATTTGCACAGCAGAATGGGATTTATAAAAGGAAGATTGAAAGGGAGCATAGAAGAATATTTCAGATTTCATTTGATACTGATAGGAGAATTATGACTTCTGTCAATAAAATGGACAAGAACTATAGAGCAAGTGTAAAGGGAGCGGTTGATTCCATATTGGACAGATGTACCCATATAATGAAGAATGGAGTTGAGCTTGAAATAACCGAAGATGATATAAATGATATACGTACTGCAGATATAAGTATGTCTAATGATTCACTAAATGTAGTAGGATTTGCATATAGAAATTTTAATTATGAACCAAGTCTTAAAGAAAATATAGAGAGCAATCTTGTATTTGTAGGCTTGATGGGATTCGATAATAAACTAAAAGATTTTGCAGAAGATTATGTGAAGAAGTCTGATGAATTATCTATAAAGCCCATTATAATTACGGAAGACAGCAAGTTGACTGCATTTGCAGTAGGTAGGAAGCTGGGGATTGTATCAAGACTTCAACAGATAATATCTGGAGTTGAAATAGATAATATGGATGAGGAAGAGTTTAATCGTATAGGAGAAAAAATAAATATATTTTCAAGAATTAGTTCAAAAAATAAAGTAGAAATTATTAAGGCATTAAAAAACTATGGATATATTACAGCTATAACAGGTTGGAAGTTAACTGATGTCCCAGCACTTAAAATATCCGATATAGGAATAACTAATAGTAGAAGCAATATAGTAAAAAGATTAAGTGATGTATTTATTAAAGATATCGATTTTATGAATCTTTTGAAATTAATAGAAAGTTGTAGAAAGATAATGTCTGAAATGAGAAAAATTTTGATTTATTTGGCTAGTTGTAGTTTTGGTATAGCTGCTTTTTTAATTATAAATACAATTGCTGGAACTGTGAAAATAAATGAGGATTTATTTTTAAAATCTTCTATATTTAATATTTTTACTATGATTCTATCAACATTGGCACTTATATACCAACATGATGAAGAGAGTTCAGAATATATAAGTTATGTCATAAATAAGGATATTATAAAGAGTAAAATTTCTTTTGTATGTTCAAGGGGAGTGCTTATGGCTGTATCGGCATTTATATCTTTTAAAATTTCTGAATTCCTAGGAAGTAAATTTTCATTGCAGATTCCTTTTCTGGTTTTAAATTTTTGTGCTGTATTTTTTGTATATAGTTTTTCAAATAATAATTTATTTAAAAATAAATTACCCAATATTATAGTAAGTATAAATTTTATATTTCAAATATGCATAATTTTATTATGGACAAAATTTAGTGTAATTTTTGAAGCATCATATTGGATAATTGTATTTGTATTTGCAGCTATTTGGTTTGTATTGAGTTTAGTAAATAAGTTTGATAAAAAAGAATATTATATGGAATAGCTTATGTTTATATATCAATTATTTGGTCAATACTTATAATCAAAGGGGTGTGGCCAATGAAAAGACCATTGATATTTTATGCTATTTCTACAGCAGTAGGTTGCTTATGTGCCATGGAAATTTTAGAAAATTCCATTACCATATGTTCAACTATTGCTGTATTGTTTTTTATAATATATTTTACTACACTAGATAAAAAATTTTTTATCATAAATGCTGTTTTTTTCTCTTTGGCAGCCTTTAGCTTTTTGAATTATTTTAATTTTAATCCCGGATCTCATATAGATAAAATCAAATTATTAAATAAGAAAAACTATTATTTTATAGGAAGTATAAATGGTAGAAAAGTAATAGTCAATGGAAAAGTAGAAAAATTAAAAGAGGGTTCAAGCATAGAAGCCTATGGATCTTTTAAAAAAGATATGAATTTTACAAGAGGAATCATAGGAAATTATAAATTAGAGAAATATAAATTATTAAAAAGAGATATCATGTACTATTCTTATTCATATAAAAAACTTATATATAATAAATTCAAGAATATAATTGGTGAGGACAGAACAGCTCTTATAATGGGCATATGCTATGGGGATGTCCATTACCTTACTCAAGAACAAAATCAGGAATTTCAAAAATTAGGAGTTATACATGCCGTTAGTGTATCAGGTTTTCATATGGCAATTATATATCAAGCTATAGAAGGAATATTTGGATTTAATATAGCTGTTTTATTTTCAATAATTTATGTGATTTTTACTGGAATGTCTGCCGCTACAATGAGATCATTTATAATGATATTCATATATAAACTATCTAAAATATTTTTTAAGGAATATGATGGATTGTCATCTCTAAGCTTATCTGCAATTATACTAATTATGGCAAAACCATATTATATAGTTGATATAGGGTTTGGACTATCTTTTTTAGCAACTTTAGGTATACTTGTGTATTATAAAAAGCTTTCAAGAGTTTTATATATGATGCCTAAAAAATTAAATGAAAGCATAAGTTTGACTTTATCATCCCAAGTATTTTCACTTCCCTATGTTGCGTTTACAATTCAAAATTTCAGTTATGGATTTATGTTGGGAAATCTATTTTTACTTCCACTTTATTCTATACTTGTAGTACTCGGCAATATAGCACTTGTTGTTTCTTTTCTTAAACCAGTATTTAATATTATTGCAAAGCTGATTAATTTAGTGATCGAGGCCTCAGAAGGTGGAAGTTCAATAGTACTTAAATTAACTCCGGAAATAGTATATTTAAATTATGAACAAGGTATTATAATGCTGCTGATCTATATTAGTTTTAAATTGTATAAAAGTGGATATAAGAAAATGAAATACATGCCTGCAGCACTTTTCATATTTATTGTATTACAAAGTTATAGCATCATAACAAAGGTTACCTTTCTAAATTTTCAAAGTGGTGAAGCAGTTATATTAGATAGTAGAAATCAAAGAGTTATGATATGTAATTATGATTCCTATAATGGAAAATGGATAGTAAATATAAAAAAATATATGAACATAGATAAAGTTATAACTAACCCAGGGCAAAATTATAGATACATATTGAATAAAAACAGTTTTTTAAGTGTAAATTCAAGTGAAAAAAATAATAGTCTCATAGTTAAATTTCATAGATATAATAAAGAAAAATTTAATTTTATATTGAATGGGGAAACAGATTATGGAATTTCAAAAACAGATGATAATTCTTTAATTTACATACCCAAGGTAAAAATTAATGATTCATCTAAATATGAAGATCCTTTAGATAAGAGTATTACATATGGTATAATATTTAACAGATTGATTCCAATTGAAATGAGCGAAAAAAGGTGATAACATGATAGATTTATTTACATTTAAGGAAGATTTAAAAAAGAAGGATTTTAAGAATTGCTATGTATTTTGTGGGTCGGATGAAAATATTATTCAAGAATGTGTAAAACTTATAGTAGACAGATTTATTAATCCTGACTTTTTAGATTTGAATTATATAAAATTTGATGGCAATTCAATGGATGGCTTTCAGCCTGTTATAAATGCCTGTCAAACACTCCCATTTATGAGTAATAAAAAAATTGTACTTGTATATAGAGCAAATTTCATCGGAAATGATTTACAAAATAAAAGTAAATTGTCCGGGGAAAAGGAATTTAATTATATACACAAGTATGTAAAGAAAGTTCCAGAACACTGTATATTGATAATGTATGAAGTTTTTAAAAGTAAAAGGGATAAGGTAAGTAAGAGAATATACAAGCTTGACAAAGATGTATGTGTAGTCAGAATAGATAAATTTAAAGGAAGACAACTTGAAAACAGGGTAGAGGAGATATTCAGCGAAAAAAATAAAGAAATAAAAAAATTTGAGTTGAGATTGTTTTGCAGTGTTATGGAAGATAATAATTTCAGTGTAATAAAAAATGAGGTGGAAAAGCTCTGCTGTTACACTTATGGAAGAGAGATAACCAAAGATGATATAAAAAAATTATTTTTAAAAACAAGTGATGATGATATATTTGATCTTGTAAATCCAATATCGAATAAAAAGATAAAAGAGTCATTGATTGTTTTAGATGAACTTATATATAAGGGAGTAAATATAAATTATATTTTGACTATGATAGAGAGGCAATTTAATCTGCTATTTAAAATGAAAAAGGCCCTTGAAGACAAGAAGGATAAGAAATACATAATGAATATGCTTAGAATGAAATCGGACTATGCTTACAGTATAATGATGAGCCAGAGCAAAAAATTTACATTAAGACAGCTCAGACATGCTGTAGATCTTTGTATTAATTCAGAACAAAAAATTAAAAGTTCTACAGTAGATCAAAAAACTGAAATAGAACTTCTAATAATAAATACAATTGCAGGATAAATAAATAACCGGTAGATACCGGTTTATTTATTAAGCGGATAAATTATCCAATCTTGCTGCCAATCTAGATTTTTTTCTCGCTGCTTTGTTTTTATGTATAATGCCTTTTGATACAGCTTTATCTAAAGATCTAGCAGATGCAAGATAAGCAATTTTAGCTTCTTCCGCATTATTATTCTCAACAGCAGTTAAAAACTTCTTTATAGTAGTCTTTAATGAGGATCTTATGATCTTGTTTCTAAGAGTCTTGGTTTCTATAACTTTGATTCTCTTTTTTGCTGATTTAATATTTGCCATGTAATTCACCCCCTCATAATTTTATAAAGTCTTATTAGCTCTGGGGAATACTAATAAACTTCGTATATTTAACAAATGCTATTATAGCATTAAAAATAACTTCATTCAAGTATAAATTTTAGGTGTCAGTAAAATATGAATAAACATAAAGAAAAAACAAACAATATTAGCATAAATAGAATTTTTATATTTGGAGTGGTGAATGTGTTTAATACAAGAACAGATTTAGCTTTGGAGGCAAAGGAAATATATGAAAATGAAAGTGGAAAAGATATAGACGGCGTTAAGATAAGTGAAAGTTTAAAAGATAATATAAAAATAACCAATGTTAATGTAATTGAAGATGTAGGGGAAAAGATGATAGGTAAGCCAAAAGGATCATATATCACTATTGATATTCCCAAACTTGCACATTATGATGGAGAGTTGAGAGATAAATTGAGCAAAGTTATGGGAGATGAATTAAAAGAAATAATTAATTCTATTGGGAATGATTTAGACAACAGCATGACTGCACTGGTTGTAGGACTTGGAAACTGGAATATAACTCCTGACTCTTTAGGACCCAAGGTTATATCAAGGTTAATGGTTACAAGGCATTTGAAACAGCTAGTACCAGATAAGATAGATGAAAGAATAAGACCGGTTTGTGCAGTTGCACCAGGAGTACTTGGACTTACAGGTATCGAAAGCAGTGAGATTATAAAGGGAATTGTAGATAAAATTAAACCCAATATAATAATATGTATAGATGCACTTGCTTCTAGAAAAATGGATAGAGTCAATTCTACCATACAGATAAGCAATACTGGAATATCTCCTGGATCAGGAGTTGCGAACAGAAGAATGGAACTTAGCATAAAGACTCTAGGAGTACCTGTAATTGCAATAGGTGTACCTACAGTAGTAGATGCTGCTACAATGGCCAATGATACTATAGATTGTGTGGTAAATGAGTTAATATCCAAATCTAAAACTGGCGGCGAATTTTATAATATGCTTAAGTCAATGGATAAGGAAGAGAAGAGAAAGTTGATAATTGAAATTTTAAATAACTCTGAAAATATCATGGTAACACCTAAAGATGTTGATGTTGTAATAGAGTCGGTATCCAAAATACTTGCATTGGGAATAAATATGGCTCTCCAACCGGAACTCAATTTAGAAGAGATAAATACTTTCTTAGAATAAATACCAAATGACAAGTGAATAAAATTTGTAAATAAGTCCATCCTTAATAATAGAAAATAGCAGAAATTTTAAAATATTTCTTATTGTGAGGGTGGTTTTTTATGAGCAGGAGAGCATTTAAATCTGTAACTATATGTTGTATAATATTGGTAATTACGGGGGTGATCACGGTGAATAATAGTATGCCAAAATTTATTAAGGATAAATCTGATTTTAGTATAGATTTTAATATCAATCCATTTAATTTTACTATTAACACTAAAAATTATTCTATTGATTTTGGAAGAGGTGGTTTATATAATTTTAAAAATATTTCATTTCAATTTACTCAAAATGTTTACAATGGAGTAAGAGACAAAACGGAAGATATAGTTGATGTAATGGATAAAACATTTAGACAAATCAAATCTAATATGGTACATTAGTTAATCCTCTTTTAACTGAATATTTCTTATGTTATAATTTAGATAGTTATTATAGATTTTTAAACATGAAAGGTTTGCAGAAAGTGCAAATCTTTTAAATCGTCTATTGGTTATGGAGGAGAATATATGCAGAGCGAAAGGCAAAAATATATAAGAAATTTTTCTATAGTTGCTCACATAGATCATGGTAAATCTACCCTTGCAGATAGATTGATCGAAAAGACTGGTACTCTTACTGAAAGGGAAATGGATTCTCAAGTACTTGATAATATGGACCTTGAGAGGGAAAGAGGCATAACTATAAAATCACAGGCTGTAAGATTGGTATATAAAAAATCAGAAGATGAAGAGTATATATTAAATCTTATAGATACTCCTGGACATGTAGATTTTAACTATGAGGTATCTAGAAGTTTGGCTGCTTGTGAGGGAGCCATACTAGTTGTAGATGCTACACAGGGTATACAGGCACAGACGCTTGCAAACTGCTATCTGGCATTGGATCATGATCTGGAAATTGTTCCTGTAATAAATAAAATAGATCTTCCAAGTGCAAGACCTGATGAAATAAAAAAGGAGATAGAAGATGTTATTGGAATAGAAGCACAAGATGCACCTCTTGTTTCTGCAAAAACAGGACTTAATATAGAAGATGTTCTAAAAGCCATAGTAGAAAAGATACCCGCTCCTGAGGGTGACGAAAATGCTCCACTTAAAGCTCTTATATTTGACTCTAACTATGATAGTTATAGGGGAGTTGTTTGTCATATAAGAGTAAATGAGGGCTCTATAAAACCTGGAATGCAGATAAAATTGATGGCTACAGACAAATCATATGAAGTAATTGAGACAGGTGTATTTGCTCCAAATTTTCTGCCTAATGATGGTCTGAAAGCAGGGGAAGTAGGATATTTTACAGCTTCTATAAAGAATGTAAGGGATGCTAGAGTTGGAGATACTGTTACGGAAGCAAAGAGAATGGCCAAAGAAGCTCTTGAAGGTTATAGACCTGCAGTACCTATGGTGTTTAGTGGTATATATCCTGTGGATGGAGCAAAATATGGAGAGTTAAAAGAAGCTCTTGAAAAACTTCAGGTAAATGATGCAGCACTTTCTTTTGAACCGGAAACATCTATAGCACTTGGATTCGGTTTTAGATGTGGTTTCCTGGGACTTTTACATATGGATGTAATTCAGGAAAGAATAGAGCGAGAATTTAATCTGGACATTATAATTACAGCTCCTTCAGTTATATATAAAATTATGAAAACAGATGGAAGCATAGTAGAACTTACCAATCCTACAAATATGCCGGAATTAACTGAAATAAAGTATATGGAGGAACCTGTAGTAAGAGCTTCTATAATAACACCTTCAGATTATGTAGGTGCTGTAATGAAGTTGGCACAGAGCAGAAGAGGGACTTTTAAGGATATGCAGTATATTGAAACCACAAGAGTATCTCTCAACTACGATATACCACTCAATGAGATAATATATGATTTTTTTGATGCATTGAAATCAAGAACCAGAGGCTATGCTTCCTTTGATTATGAATTAAAAGGATATAGTGAAGCAAAATTGGTTAAATTGGATGTACTTTTAAATAGTGAAATAGTGGATGCACTTTCTATGATAGTACCAGAAGAGAGGGCTTATGAAAGAGGAAGGCATATAGCTGAAAAATTGAAGGAGATAATACCAAGGCAATTATTTGAAATACCTATTCAGGCGGCTGTTGGAGGAAAGATAATAGCAAGAGAGACAGTTAAGGCTATGAGAAAAGATGTTTTGGCAAAATGTTATGGAGGAGATATATCCAGAAAGAAGAAATTACTTGAAAAGCAAAAAGAAGGAAAGAAGAGAATGAGGCAGGTAGGATCGGTGGAGATACCTCAAGAAGCATTTATGACAATTTTAAAGACAGAGGATTAATTATGAATAGTTTAAAAGATAATCTTTCATTGTATATACACATTCCTTTTTGTGTCAGAAAATGTCTGTATTGTGATTTTAATTCTTACAGTGGTATGGAAAATTTAATGATCAAGTATGGTAAATCCCTTCAAAAGGATATAAATAGTGCTGTATATGATAAAATAGGAACTATATTTATAGGAGGTGGGACTCCTACTTATTTACCTTTGGATGTATGGAAAAATGTATATCATTCAATTTTAAAATTGAATTTAATACATGACATGGAGTTTACAGTTGAAGGAAATCCAGGAACTTTTTCAGAAGAAAAATTGAGTTTCTTAAAGTATATGGGAGTTAATAGATTGAGTATCGGACTGCAATCATGGCAGAATAAGATTCTTAAAAGCTTGGGTAGAATACATACTATAGATCAATTTTTAGAAAGTTACAAACTTGCTAGAAAATTAAAATTTTCAAATATAAATATAGATATTATGTTTGGGCTTCCCAATCAATCAATATTGGATTGGCGGGAGACTTTAAAAAATGTTGTTCAATTAAACCCGGAGCATATATCATGTTATAGTCTTATAATAGAAAAGAATACAGCTTTTTACAATATGCATAGAGAAGGAAATCTAGTTCTTCCACAAGAAGATCTGGAAAGGGAAATGTATGAATTCGCAGTGGATTTTCTTGAGCATAATGGATATGTACAATATGAAATTTCAAATTTTTCAAAACCTGGTTTTCAATGCAAACATAATTTGAACTATTGGAATCTGGGAGAATACATAGGAGTTGGTGCAGGTGCCCATTCCTATGTGAAAGGATACAGGTATAAAAAAATTGAGTATATAGCACAATATATAGGGGAGGCAGATAATAACAATTTTTCAAAACTGGATTTTCATAAAAATTCTATAGAAGATGATATGGAAGAATTTGTATTTATGGGCCTTAGAAAAAATGAAGGAATATCCATATTAGATTTTAAATCAAGATTTCATCGTGATATATATTCTATATATAAAACTCAAATAGATAAACATATAGCATATGGTACTCTAATTGAGAATGGTGATAGATTATATTTAAGTAAAAGGGGAATACAAGTATCTAACAGCGTGATGTGTGATTTCATTTTAACTGCATAAATAAGTTATATAGATATTAGAAGAAAAATTAAGTATTGACGATTATTATAGATGTAAACTCGAAAAATTATAGAATTTTATTAAGTAATTAATATTGCATAAAGTTGACAAAAAAAATCATGAGTGATATTTTTTAATCATAGCAATTAGCACTCACCACTAATGAGTGCTAATAAAGAGGTGATTATATGGAAATGGATTCTAGAAAGATAAAAATACTACAGGCAATAATAGATTCTTATATAAATACAGCAGAGCCTGTAGGGTCCAGAACCATTGCCAAAAAGTATAATATGGGCATAAGTTCGGCTACAATAAGAAATGAAATGGCTGATCTTGAGGACATGGGATATTTGGAACAATTGCACAGTTCTTCAGGGAGGAAACCATCAAATAAGGGATACAGGCTTTATGTTGATAAATTGATGGAAATACCTATTCTTAGTGAAGAAGAACTATATGTAATAAAAAAACAGATTTTAAACAGTGCCCTTTTTGAAGTAGATAAAATAATAAAACAGGCCACTTTGCTTTTAGCACAACTTACTAAACTTACATGCATAGTTAGGACGCCATCTGTAAGCAAGAGTTATATAAAACATCTTCAGCTTGTGAATATAGAATCTAACAGTAATATACTTTTGGTACTTGTTACAGATAGTGGAGTAATAAAAAACAATGTGATAAGAGTTGGAAAAAATGTTCCTGATACAGTATTGAATAAATTGAGTATTTTGCTTAGCAACAGATTAAGAGGTTTAAATAGTGAACAGATAAATCTAGAAGTAATAAACAATATAAAGATTGATTTAAGAGGATATGAAGATATATTTAATGCTATAATTCCGGCCTTATATGAAAATTTAAAGAGTGCAGACAACTCGGATATTTATTTACAAGGTACTGTTAATATATTCAACTATCCAGAATATAAAGATATTGCAAAGGCTAGAGAATTTTTATCAATGCTTGACAATAAGGAAAAGGTAAGTGAACTTTTAAATGATCCTTCAAATATTTCAGTTAAAATAGGAAATGAAAACTATATTGAAGGAGCAGAAGATTGCAGCGTTATATCAGCAGTTTATAATTTAGGAGATAGGCCTATAGGAAAAATTGGGCTTATAGGACCCACAAGGATGCCATACTCCAAAGTTATATCTGTATTGTCAAATGTAGTGAAGGAATTAAATTATATTATAACTAATATTTATTTTGACGATGAATGATATTTATTATAAAATATTGGATTGGAGGAAATAACTAGTATGCCTAATAAAAATAACAATACTGAGGAAAATGAAAATTTAAAAAAAGATTTAGATGAAACTGAAGCATCTTCAGAATGTAAAGTATCAGACGAATATGAAGAATACAATGAAAATGAAAGTAATGAAAGGAAAGATAAGGATTCAGATAATGTTGAAGATATTTCAGATGCAAAATCAGTTAAAAATATAAAAAAAGAGAACAGCAAATTAAAAGATGAAAATAAAAAATTTAAAAATGAATTGGATACATTAAAGGATAGGCTGGCTAGAACAGCTGCAGAATATGATAATTTTAGAAAGAGGACAGCTAAAGAAAAGGAAAATATCTATACAGAGTCCTGTGAAGATATACTTAAGGATATACTTCCGGTGCTTGATAATTTAGAGAGGGCAATTGCAGTGGATGGAAATAAAGATGATCTTAAAAAAGGCATAGAGATGACAATGAAGCAATTTAATGATGCTCTAAAAAAATTAGATGTAGAAGAAATTCCTGCAGATGGAGAATTTAACCCTCATCTGCATAATGCAGTTATGCATATAGAAGATGATAATTATGATAAAAATTGCATAGCGGAAGTATTCCAGAAAGGATATAAAAGAGGAGATAAAGTATTAAGATACAGTATGGTTAAAGTGGCAAATTGATTCTAATTATATAAATATTTAATGAATTTTGAAGACAGATAAATTTAGGAGGTAATTAACAATGTCAAAAGTAATAGGTATTGATTTAGGTACAACAAATTCCTGTGTAGCAGTTATGGAAGGTGGAGACCCTGTAGTTATATCCAATTCAGAAGGTGCAAGAACAACTCCATCTGTAGTTTCATTCCAGGCAAATGGGGATAGACTTGTAGGTCAGGTAGCAAAAAGACAATCAATAACAAACCCTGATAAGACAATAATATCAATAAAGAGACAAATGGGAACAGATCATAAAGTAGATATAGATGGGAAAAAATATACTCCACAGGAAATATCAGCAATGATACTTCAGAAAATAAAGGCAGATGCTGAATCTTATTTAGGAGAAACTGTTACTCAAGCTGTTATAACAGTACCAGCATACTTTAATGACAGTCAGAGACAGGCAACTAAGGATGCAGGTAAGATAGCAGGACTTGAAGTGCTTAGAATAATAAATGAGCCAACAGCTGCATCGCTTGCTTATGGTGTAGATAAGATGGATACAAATCAGAAGATATTTGTATATGATTTAGGTGGTGGTACATTTGATGTATCAATATTGGAACTTGGAGATGGAGTATTTGAAGTTAAGGCTACAAATGGAGATACTCACTTAGGTGGAGATGATTTCGATGAGAAGATAATTGATTATATAGCAGATACTTTCAAAGCTGAAAATGGAATAGACTTGAGAAATGACAAGATGTGTCTTCAAAGATTGAAAGAAGCTGCTGAAAAGGCAAAAATTGAACTTTCTTCATCTACACAAACAAATATAAACCTGCCATTTATAACAGCAGATGCTACTGGTCCTAAACATATAAACATGGATTTAACTAGAGCAAAGTTTAATGAATTAACTCAAGACTTAGTTCAAAGAACTATAGAACCTATGAAGAAGGCATTAGATGATGCAGGTCTTACAATAAGTGATATAAACAAGATTATATTAGTTGGTGGTTCAACAAGAATACCTGCAGTTCAAGAAGCAGTTAAAAACTTTACTGGTAAAGATCCTTCAAAGGGGGTTAATCCAGATGAGTGTGTAGCAGTAGGTGCCGCTATTCAGGCAGGAGTTTTAACAGGGGATGTAAAGGACGTTTTACTTCTTGATGTTACACCACTTACTCTTGGAATCGAAACTTTAGGTGGAGTTGCAACTCCATTAATACCTAGAAATACTACAGTACCAACTAAAAAGAGCCAGGTATTCTCAACAGCAGCAGATGGTCAGACTTCCGTTGAAATACATGTAGTTCAAGGTGAAAGACAGATGGCTGCGGACAATAAGACACTCGGAACATTTACACTTTCAGGTATACCTGCAGCTCCAAGAGGAGTTCCTCAAATAGAAGTTACATTTGATATAGATGCCAATGGTATAGTTAATGTATCTGCTAAAGATAAGGGAACTGGAAAAGAAGCAAATATTACAATTACAGCTTCAACTAATTTAAATGATGAAGAAATAGATAAGGCTGTAAAAGATGCAGAAAAATTTGCAGAACAGGATAAAAAGAGAAAAGAATCTATAGAAGTTAAAAATAATGCAGATCAGCTTGTATATCAAACAGAAAAGACATTAAAAGATCTTGGAGATAAAGTATCTGGAGATGATAAGAAATCTATAGAAGATAAATTAGAAGCTCTTAAAAAGATTAAAGATGGAGAAGATTTGGAAGCTATAAAGAAAGCTACTGAAGATTTAACTCAGACATTCTATGGAATTACATCTAAGATATACGGACAACAAGGTCAGGCAGGTCAGGCTGGACCAAATCCTGGAGCTGGTACCCAAGGTGGAGCTGAAAATGCAGAAAAAAAAGATGACAATGTAGTTGATGCTGATTACAAAGTAGATGACGATAAATAGGATTTTCTCTTCACGATTATATAATAAATGTGTATAATAGTAATAGTTAAGGGATGAGTATTACTCTTCCCTTAATATTTTTAGTATAGTTTTCATTAGGTGGTGAAATATAAAAATGGCAAATAAAGATTACTATGAAGTATTGGGACTTGAAAAAGGTGCAAGTGATGACGAAATAAAAAAAGCTTTTAGAAAACTAGCTTTAAAATACCACCCGGATAGAAATAAGGGCAATAAAGATGCAGAGGAAAAATTTAAGGAAATAAATGAAGCCTATCAGGTTTTATCGGATCCGCAGAAAAAAGCTCAGTATGATCAATTTGGAACAGCTGATTTTAGTGGTGCTGGTGGAGCACAGGGAGCTGGTTTCGGAGGATTTGATTTTTCAGATCTTGGTGGTTTTGGAGATATATTTGATTCATTCTTTGGAGGTGGATTTTCTCAAGGTGGAAGCAATAGAAGGAGAAATGCTCCTCAGAAGGGTAGGGATCTTGAATATACTTTAAGTCTGACATTTGAAGAAGCGGTATTTGGTATTAAAAAAGATATAAGCTTAAGCAGAAATGAGAATTGTGAGCACTGTCATGGTACAGGAGCAAAAGAAGGAACTAAGCCTCATACTTGTGATAAGTGCGGAGGAACTGGTCAAATAAGAGTTCAGAGGAGTACACCTCTTGGAAATTTTGTAACTATGACTACTTGTGATAAATGCGGAGGAAAAGGAACTATAATAAAAGATCCATGTCCACATTGTAAGGGAAAAGGAACAGTAAGAAAACATAGAAAGATACAGGTTAATATTCCAGCTGGAGTCGATACAGGCAATATTATTCCTATGAGGGGACAGGGAGAAGCTGGAGTACATGGAGGGCCAGCAGGAGATCTTTATATAAATATAAGAGTTGCATCCAGTTCTAAATTTAAAAGAGAAGGATTTGACATATATATAGATGCCCATATAAGTTTTGGAAAAGCAGTCTTTGGAACTACAATGAAAGTACCAACAATAGATGGTGAAGTAAAATATGACGTTCCTGAAGGAACTCAGTCCGGAACTGTATTCAGGCTTAGAGGTAAAGGTGTAAGCAGGGTAAATGGAAGAGGCAGAGGCGATCAATATGTAAATGTCATAGTAGATGTTCCTAAGAATTTAGATCAAAAGCAGAAAGAGACTCTAATTGAATTTATGGAAGCTAGTGGAGAAAATGTAACTCCAGAAAAAGACAAGAATTCTTTTATGAACAAAATAAAGCGTGAATTTAATAAAAGAAAATAATTTCACTTAGAAAGTGGTGTATTATGGACAAAAATTGGATAGAACTTTCCATTGCTACAACTAGCAGTGCGGTAGAGGCTATTTCAGGAATATTATACAATACTGGAGTGCAGGGGATTTCTGTCGAGGATCCGGAAGATATTGAATTTAAAAAAAAGCATCCTGGAGATTGGGACTATTTTGACAATAGCCTTTTAAAACAGAAAGATTATGCAATTATAAGAGCATATTATAAGGAAAATGAAAATTTTCAGGAAAGTTTGAATTATATAAAGGAATCTATAAATAATTTACAAGAATTTGGTATAGACAAGGGCAAGGGAACAGTTACGGTAAAAAGAGTGAAAGAACAGGATTGGGAAAATAATTGGAAGCAGTATTATAAGCCTACTAAAGTTGGAAGCAAAATAGTAGTAGTTCCAATATGGGAAAATTATAAAATAGCAGATGATGAAATACCAGTATATTTGGATCCTGGAATGGCTTTTGGCACCGGCACCCATGAAACTACTAGAATGTGCATTAAAATGTTGGAAAACTATGTAGGTAGCAATTCTGTAGTATTTGATATAGGAACTGGTTCAGGCATACTTTCAATAGCATCTGCAAAGCTAAATGCAAAGCAGGTAATAGGAGTTGATTTGGATCCTGTAGCTGTAAAATCAGCCAGGGAAAATGTAACTTACAATAATATTTCAAATATAAAAATACTCCATGGAAATCTTATGGATGTTGTTTCTGGAAAAGCTGATATAATAGTTGCCAATATAATAGCCGATATAATAATACCACTATGTGATACTGTTAAGAAATTTTTGAGATCCGGAGGAGTTTTTATATCTTCCGGTATATTAAAAGAAAGGGAACAGGAAGTAATAGATAAATTGGAAAAATCTGATTTTACTGTTGAAAAGATAGATGAAGATGGAGAATGGTCCTGTATAACTGCAAAATATAACAAAGTATAATTTAATTAAAAAGGTTGTTGTGCATGCACAAATTTTTTGTATCAAAAGAAAATATAATGGAAAATACAGCTTATATTTTGGGAGAAGATGTAAGGCATATATATAAAGTACTTAGACTTAAACCTGGTGATAAAGTGAGTATAAATGATTGCTGTGGTGAAGAGTTTTTAGGATCAATAAAAACTATTGACCGAGAACAGGTTCAGGTGGAAATATTAGAAAAATTGAATCTGGACAATGAAAGTAATATAGATGTATATTTGTTTCAGGGATTTCCAAAATCAAGTAAGATGGATTTAATAGTTCAAAAAGCTACAGAACTTGGTGTAAAGGGGATAACTCCAATTTTTACTGATAGGGTTGTAGTAAAAAACAAGCAGGGGGAATTAAAAAAGGTAGACAGATGGAATAGAATAGTTAAAGAATCTTGCAAACAGTGTAAGAGAAGTATAATACCTAAAGTAAATAATCCCATGGAATTTAAAAATATTCAGCAATTACTGAAAAATATAGATCTAATTATAGTACCATATGAAAATGAACAAAACACTGGAATAAAAAATTTAGCACAAAATATAGATAAAAATAAAATTGAGAGTATTGGGATAATAGTTGGCCCTGAAGGCGGATTTGCTGAGGAAGAGATAAACACATTAAAAGATATTGGAGCTAATATAGTTACTCTTGGGCCTAGAATATTACGAACAGAAACTGCGGGATTTGTATGCACATCACTACTTATGTATGAGTTCGGTGATTTAGGAGGTTCAAATTAGTGATAGATTTAACTTTAAATGAAATTGAATTTTTAAATCAGTATAACCGTAAAAAAACTGTAAGTGCGTTAACTTTGGGATGTAGAGTTAATCAATATGAAACAGAAGCCATGATAGAAAAATTTATGAAAGAAGGCTATGAGTCCGTAAATTTTAATGAATGTGCGGATGTTTATATTATAAATACATGCACTGTAACAAATATGGGTGACAAGAAATCCAGACAAATGATTCATAGGGCCAGAAAAAAAAATAAAGATGCAGTTATTGCGGTAGTTGGATGTTATTCACAGGTATCCCCCGAAGAAGTTTCAAATATAGAAAGTGTTGACGTAGTTCTGGGAAGCAGAAACAAGGGCGATATTGTATATTGGATAAATCGCTACATAAATGAGAACGAGAAAATTGTAGAAGTAAATAAAATTTTAAAGAACAATATATTTGAAGATTTGAATATTGATAAATATCAGCATAGAACTAGAGCTTTTTTAAAAATACAGGACGGATGTAACAGATTTTGTTCTTACTGTTTGATTCCATTTGCAAGAGGGGCAGTATGCAGCAAGGAACCATATAAGGTTATAGAAGAAGTAAAAAAATTAGCACATAACAATTTCAAAGAAATAATACTTTCAGGAATACATATAGCTTCTTATGGAACTGATTTAAAAGATGGTTGGAATCTTCTACGACTTTTACAGGAAATAGACCAAATAGAAGGTATCCAGAGAGTTAGAATTGGCTCTATTGATCCTCAATTTTTCACAGAAGAAGTTGTAGAAAATATAAAATATATAAAAAAGTTATGTCCTCATTTTCATCTTTCACTGCAAAGTGGATGTGATGAAACGCTTAAAAGAATGAATAGAAGATATACTGCAAGTGAATATGAAAATATTTTGAATCAATTGAGAAGTAATATAAAAACTGTGTCCATAACTACGGATATTATAGTTGGATTTCCAGGTGAAACAGATGAAGAATTCAATAAAACTTACGAATTTTTAAATAGAATAAAACTTTCAAAAATGCATGTATTCAAGTACAGTCCTAGATCTGGAACAAGAGCTGCATCTATGAAAGATCAGATAGATGGCAATGTAAAAGAGTACAGAAGTTCTAAAATTATAAATTTGGATAAAATATTTGAGGAACAGTTTAGAAATAAGTTTTTAGGCAATGATATGAATGTATTGTATGAAAAAAAATTAAATAATAGTGAGGATTTATATGAAGGCTATACTCCTAATTATATAAAAATCGTAACCAAATGCCATAAAAATATAGAGGGAAGCATAATTAAAACTAGAATTATAGACAGTGAAAATGGATATTTGATAGGTAAAATATTATAGTAGCATAAAAGTTTTTGATTTCTAGGAGGATATTTGATATAAGTGTTGAATACATTTAAGTAATATTTATTTGATATTCCAATAATAAGGAGGTGAGTATATGGAAGATTGTATTTTTTGTAAAATAATAAAGGAAGAGATACCTTCACAAAAAATATATGAGGATGAACTTGTATTGAGTTTTAAAGATATAAGTCCGGGAGCACCGGTTCATGTGCTTATAATTCCAAAAAAACACATAGAAAGTATTAATCTTCTTACAAAAGAAGATTCAAAAATTATTTCACATATATTTTTAATAGCTAAAGATATTGCAAAAAAATTGGGAATAGATGAGAAGGGTTATAGGATTGTTTCAAATACTGGAGAAGATGGAGGTCAGACTGTGCCCCATGTACATTTTCATTTATTAGGAGGAAGGTCATTGAATTGGCCGCCAGGCTAAAAAATTCAAATTGTTGACAGTATAAAAACATTTGTTGTATAATAATCTATGTGCTATTTGACCTATGTTAACTGTATTTAATTTTTAAAATTAAATTGAGCTAGCGGAGGGAGGGATATAATATGTCAGAAATAAAAGTTGGAGAAAATGAAACTATTGAAAGTGCATTGAGAAGATTTAAAAGAAAATGCGCTAGAGCTGGTGTTCTTTCAGAAGTAAGAAAGAGAGAACATTATGAAAAACCAAGTGTAAAGAGAAAGAAAAAGTCAGAAGCTGCTAGAAAGAGAAAATTTAAATAGAGTTCTTTTGGAAGAGGGTTATTGTATAAATGTCTCTTAAAGAAAGATTACAAGAAGATTGGAAGCAAGCTTTAAAGTCTAAGGACAAATTTAAAGCTAGCACCATAAGTATGGCAAGAGCGGCTGTTTTGTTAGTTGAAAAAACTGATGGAAAGCAGCTTGACGATGAACAAATCATAGGTATTTTAGCAAAGGAAGTCAAGCAAAGGCGTGAAGCCGTACTGGAATTTAAAAAAGGAAATAGACAGGATTTAATTGATAATGCTGAAAATGAAATAAAGATCTTGTTGAGTTACCTTCCTCAGCAATTAAATGAAGAAGAGATTTCCGAAATTGTTCATCAAGCAGTTAACGAAGTAGGAGCAAATAGTATAAAAGACATGAAAAAAGTTATGGCGCTTGTTATGCCAAAAACAAAAAGCAGAGCAGATGGTAAGCTTGTAAGCCAAATTGTAAAACAATATTTGAATAAATAAAAGGTTGAGTTTACTCAACCTTTTTTGTTAGGCAAAACCCTATATACACGGGATTTTGCTTTTTTTATATAAAAATTTAATGCTCGTATACACCTTTAAGTAATTTATTTTAGTTATAATTCATAAGTTAATAAGAGAATATGAAACTCCTCTTTCTTTGGTCAGAGGAGTAAGCGACCATAGCCAAATTAAAAATTTGGGATGTATGCTTAACCTATATAAATATTAGAGGTGATAATGTGGGAGACAAATTATATAATACAAAACGGAATATTGCAGATAAGTTGGAATTTCCAAGAGATATAATTTTAAATATGCCCAAAATTCAAGTGACAGGAGATAATGAAATAATAATAGAAAATCACAAAGGAATAGTGCTCTTTGACAAGAGTATAGTGAAGATTAATTCAGGTGTAGGATTGATATCTATATATGGTAATAATTTCGAAGTGCTTTTTATGGGAGGAAGTACTATAACAGTGGGAGGAAAGTTTAAATCAATAGTCTATGAAGGAAACTAGGAAAAATAATTTTTATAATTATAAAAATGCAGTGATAACCATTGAAATACAATCCATTATGCCTGAAAGATTTATCAATTTGATATGGAAAAATGATGTATATATCAAAAATATAATAAGAAAAAGTGTAACAACTGTAGTCATGGATATAAGATATAAAGACTACAATAAAATAAAGAAGATAGGTAAAAAAACTGGGACTAGGATAAGAATAGTTAGAAGATGGGGACTTTCGTTTTTAATACTTCGGATCCAAAAAAATAAAATGTTGATCTTTGGAGTAACTATTTTTATTGGCATAATCTATTACATGTCCACATTTATATGGCAAATTCAAATAAATTCAGATTCTAATTTACCACCTTATGAAATAAGACAAAAATTGAAGGCTTATGGAGTAACCAACGGTATTAACAAAAATAAAATAGATGTATATAAAATAGAAGAATTTCTTATAAAAAATGATGATAATATAATGTGGGTAAGGGCTAGAATAGACGGTTCAAGACTTATAGTCACTGCACAGGAGAGAAAGTCTCCGCCTAACATAATATCGGATAATTCACCATGTGATTTGGTAGCATCAAAAGATGGTGAAGTAATTAGATTGTATACTACAGCTGGAACACCTGTAGTAAATATAGGAGATATGGTTAAGAAAGGCCAATTGCTTGTAAAAGGAGTACAGGGAAAAGAGGGCGATACTTATACAGTTCATGCAGCAGGAGATGTATTATGTAAAACTTTTTATGAAAAAACTAAAGAAGTAAATATAGATACTATACAGAGGAAAAGAACTGGTAAAAAAATAGTGAATTACTATATCAATATAAATGGTAAAAGACTATATTTGAAAAATACTGCGAATACTTTCAATAAGTATGATAAAATAGAAGAAAGCAAATTTTTCATAAAAAAAGAAGTTTTTTATGAAGTAAAAGAATTTAAAGTTAGGGGAAATATAGAAAAGATAACAGCTGATACTTCAGATAAACTTTATACACAAATAACATCCAATTTAGATAAAACGGTGAAAATACTGGATAAAGTTGTAGATAAAAAACAAGGCAGATTGCTAAAGGTAAGAGTTTTGGTTATAGCAGAAGAAAATATAGCGTCCCAAGTAGAACATAAGGAAGAGATAATGGAAGAGAATAAACAGACGAAAGAGTAATAAACAGTTTACAAAGGGTGATTTTCAATGAAAAAACTAGACTTAAAAAGATTTTTTATAAGAGAAAAACAAAATAGGATAATTATATTTATAGTAAGTTTTATACTCATATATGCTGTACTTCTAACAGGGCTTACTACTAAAAGATATAATCTAAAGCTTGGAGAAATTGCAAAAGTTGATATTAAGGCACCAAGAGAGGTCAAAGATGATCTTTCAACACAAGATAGAGTAAATCAGGTATTAGATTCTGTACCAATTCAATATAATAAAAAACCTGAAGTTAAAACTGAAACTATAGATAAAATAAATAAATTTTTTTCTACAGTAAATCCAATTATAATTGACAGTCAAACAGATGAAAAACAAAAGCAGCAAAAAATTAAAAGTGCTGCAGATATATCCTTGTCAGATAATGATTATTTGAAATTAGCTAGAATGAGTAAAAGTGATATGGATGAACTTCATAATTTTTTAATAGAGTCCATGTCTGATCTATATGACAATAATAATATAAGTGACAATAGTCAAAAAGATAATGAAGAGGATATTAAAAAAGCACAGGAAGATATAATAATAAAAGTGGGAAATTCCAATTTATCTAAGAGTATACGTGATTTAGCAATTAATATAGCATATACTCAGATATCACCTAATTTTTTTTATGATAAGGATAAAACCCAGGAATTAAAAATTGAAACTGCCAAAAAAGTACCTCCTGTTATGATTAAAAAAGACCAGATCATAGTAAAAGAAGGTGAACCGGTTACTAAATATCAAATTGGAGTTCTCAAAGATCTTGGACTTTTGAATGACGGTTCATATTTCAAATGGTATATATATATATCACTGGCAGTTCTCGTAGTCCTTATATTGGCACTTCAGTGGATATATTTGAATATATATAGTAAGAGTATATACAAAGATTTTAATATATTTGTCATGATAAACATATTGAGCTTTTTAGGTATTCTGTTTGCAAGATCTTTAGGGATAATTTCACCATTTTTTATACCACTTGCCTTTATTCCCATGATATTTTCTATACTTGTGAATTCTAAAACATCACTTGTAATTAATATACTTAATTGTGTACTGATAAGTACTGCAGTGGAATTCAATATAGAAATTACTATATTAGCTATGGTAAATGTAATAATAGGATCCATAATACTTAGAAAATTACAGCAGAGAAATGATATATTATATGCTACTATTTGTATAGCTGTTATAAATATAGTGCTTACTGTTTCAATGGGATTTTTGTTGACTAACAACGTAGTTGATGTAGCTGAAAAAGCTATATTTACGGGAATAGGAAGCATAATATCAGGCATATTGGTAATAGGATTTTTACCCGTTTTTGAAAGCAGTTTCAATATAGTTACTACTATTAAACTTTTAGAACTGTCAAATCCAAATAATCCACTCCTTAAAAGATTGCTTATGGAAGCCCCTGGAACTTATCATCACAGCATATTAGTAGGTAATCTTGCTGAGGTTGCAACAGAGGAAGTAGGTGGAAATGCACTTTTTTCAAGAGTGGCAGCCTATTATCATGATATAGGCAAGATAAAAAGGCCGTATTTTTTTAAAGAAAATCAGCTTGGAAATGATAATCCACACGATAAAATAACTTCAGCTTTAAGTGCTGTTATAATAATATCACATGTAAAAGATGGAGTTGAGATGGCAAAGGAATATAAACTCCCTAAAGTAATAATAGATGTTATAGAACAGCATCATGGAACATCACTTGTAAAATATTTTTATGTTACTATGAAGAATTCAAGCAAAAGTCCTGAAGATGTAAAAGAGGAGGATTTCAGATATCCAGGACCTATACCGGAAACTAAGGAAGCAGGTATAATAATGCTGGCAGATGGAGTGGAAGCTGCTGTTAGATCTATTAATGAACCTAATAAAGACAATATTGAAAGTATGATTAACGATATAATAAATGATAGATTATCATCGGGGCAACTGGATAATTGTGATCTTACATTGAGGGATATAACCAAGATAAAGGCTGCTTTTATAAAAGTACTTCTTGGAATATACCACCATAGAATAGAGTATCCAAAAGACAAATGGGCTGACAAGAACAATAAGCTTATAGATGATAAATAATATGGAGGACTAGTATGATTTTTATAGATAATAGACAAAATAAAGTTGAAGTTACAGAAGAATTTGAGGATATTGTGAAAAAGGTTATACAACATGCACTTATAGTTGAAAAAGTGGAAGTTCCATGTGAAGTCAGTGTAATATTTATAGATAGTGATACTATAAGGAATATAAATCGTGAAAATAGAAATATAGATAAAGTTACTGATGTATTATCATTTCCAATGCTGGATTATCCAGAGGGAAAGGTATTTAAAGAAACCTATTTAAATTATGAATTTAAAGAATGTGATATGGACAGTGGAAACTTGGTACTGGGAGATATTGCGCTTTCATTGGAAAAAGCCAAAGAACAGAGCATTGAATTTGGTCATTCTTTTTTGAGAGAAACTTGTTATTTGACAGTTCATTCTGTTCTTCATCTTTTAGGATATGATCATATGGCAGAGAATGAAAAAAAGATAATGCGTGATAGAGAAGAAAAAATTTTAAAAGAATTTAATTTTGATTTATAAAAGAGGAATACATATATGAAGGTGAAAAAACTTTTAGATAGTTTTAATTATGCTATTGAAGGTATAATATATTCTGTAAGAACCCAAAGGAATATGAGAATACACATGTTGGCGGCTCTTTTCGTTTTGACCTTATGCTTCTTTTATGACTTAAGCAAAATAGAAATATTGGCAATAACAATAACAATAACCATGGTCATAATGGCAGAACTTTTTAATACTGCAGTTGAGTTTGCTATAGATGCTACAACAAATTACTATCATCCGTTGGTTAAATTAGCTAAAAATGCAGCCGCAGGTGGAGTACTTGTAACTGCTGTTAATGCTGTTCTAGTTGGGTACATTATATTCTGGGACAAATTGAAGTATATAAATTTTGTGCTTATGAGCAAAGTAAGAACAACAAATCCATATACTATATTTATAATAATAGCCATTGTATGTATATCCATTATTATAATAAAGGCTATCTTTGGAGAAGGAACTCCACTAAAAGGTGGAATGCCAAGTGGACATAGTGCAATAGCTTTTTCCATAGCTACGACTATCGCTCTTATGGTTGAAAGCCTTACTGTGGTTATACTTAGCTATGTACTTGCATTTATAGTAGCTCAAAGTAGGGTTGATTCTGAAGTTCATTCTATAGCAGAGGTTTTTATAGGCGGAATTTTTGGTATACTTATAACTGTACTTCTATTTAGAATATTTGGATAAAAATGCATTACAAAGAATAAAAATAATGGTATAATCTATGTACAAGAATATACGTATTTATTTACTGAGATAAGTTGTATAAAAACAAGGAGAATATATATGTTTAAATCAGGATTTATAACTATAGTAGGAAGACCCAATGTAGGTAAATCTACGTTGCTAAATAATTTAATTGGAGAAAAGTTATCAATTGTATCTTGCAGGCCTCAAACAACCAGAAATAACATACAGACAATACTTACGGAGAAGGATTTTCAGCTTGTATTTGTAGATACACCAGGTATTCATGATCCAAGACATAAATTAGGAGAGTATATGGTTAAATCTGCCAAAGACTCTATAAATGATGTAGATCTAGTACTATTTTTAACTACACCAGAAGGACAAATAAAAAAAAGTGATAGGTATATTTTAGATAATTTAAAAGATTATAAAAAACCTGTTTTCCTAGTAATCAACAAAATGGATGAAAATTCTGCTGAGAGAGTAGCACAAACGCTTAAAGCGTATTCTGAAGAATATCAATTTCAGGAATATATACCCATATCTGCAATTAATGGAAAGAATGTAAGTGAACTAAAAAATCTTATAGTTAAATATATGAAGGAAGGGCCTAAATACTACCCTGACGATATGATAATAGATAAACAGGAAAGATTTATAATATCAGAGATTATAAGAGAAAAATCATTAAGGCTACTTTCAGAAGAAGTTCCACATGGAATAGCTGTAGAAATAATATCTATGAAAAAGAATTCAAGGGGAATTTATAATATAGATGCTACTATACTTTGTGAGAAAAAATCTCATAAGGGAATAATAATAGGAAAAGGTGGTTCTATGCTTAAAAAGATATCCACTTATTCTAGACAGGATATGGAAAAGTTTTTGGACTCCAAAGTATATTTAAATATATGGGTAAAGGTTAAAAAAGAATGGAGAGACAGCAGCGGACTTCTAAAGGAACTTGGATATAAGTAATAACTGTATTGGGAGATGGTCTTCTGGCTATAATCAAGACACGAGCTGTTATAATTAAAACGCAGGATATAAAGGAAAATGATAAGATTGTATGGCTATTTACTGAAGAATTGGGGAAAATATCTACTATAGCTAAGGGAGCAAAAAGGAGTAAAAATAAACTCTTTTCCACTGTACTTCAATTTTCTTATGGTGAGTATGTTCTATATAGAGGAAAAAATATGTATGCTATAAATGAAGGCAATTTAATAGATTCATTTCAGGATTTATTGAATGATTTAAATACATTGACTTATGCCTCCTATTTATGTGAATTAATAGATATAGCCCTAAACGATGAGGAAAAAGATAAAAGATTATTTATTGATTTGGTTTCAGCACTTTATCTTATGAAAAATCAAGCTGTAGATATTGAAACATTATCTAGAGCTTTTGAATTAAAAATATTGAAGGCAACAGGTTATGAAATTAATTTTGAAAACTGTGCCATATGTGGAAAGAAAATTAATACTTCTGACTATTTGAGCATTCAATATTTGGGAGGAATATGCAGTGAATGTCATAAGACGAATGGTATTCCTATAAGATATTCAACATTTAATGCTCTTAAATATATATCAAAAATTTCATTGGAAAAAGTATATAGAGTAAATTTGTCAATAGAAGTAAAGCAGGAATTGTATAAAATAACTAGTATGATAATATCTCAAAGTTATTTTAGAAAGCCTAAAAGTCTAGATACTTTAAATAATCTAATTAACTTTAAATAATAAAATTATTAAAAGGAGAAGATAAAATGAGTGATATAACATTAGAAAAGATTGATATTATAAGAGAAAGAACAAATGTAAGTTATGCAGAAGCAAAAAAAGCATTGGAAATAGCAGATGGAAATGTAGTAGATGCATTAATATATATTGAAGAAGATCAAAAAAAGGAAGAAGAAAATTCATATACCACAAAAGATGAATTCATAAATTGGCTCAAGGATTTAGTAAAAAAAGGAAATGTAAATAGAATAAAAATAAAAAAGGATGATAGGGTTATTTTAAATATACCTGTAAATGCTGGTATAGCAGCTACTCTTACAATGCTTGTTTGGCCACCTTTGATTGCTATTGGAATACTTACAGCTGTAATTACTAAAGTTACAGTGGAAATAATTAAAGATGATGGTTCAGTAGAAGTTGTCAACAAGATAATTAAAAATGGTGTTAAAAGCACTGTAAAAGATGTAAAAGATAAAGTACATGATGCAACATCTTCTGTAAAGGACAAATTTAATAGTAAAGAAAATAAATATGATGATAAAAATACTTATCAATACACTGTTAAATTTGATGATATAAATGAAGATGATGAAGACAAATCCAAATAATCGATTATTCAACTTTATATAAAAATTTTAAAATAGTATAGCATTTTTGTTCTTTTATACTTATAAAAAATAAAAATGCTATACTATTTGAGCCAATATAATGGTATAATACTTTTAAGATATAATATTTCTCTTGGATTATTATAGAGAAAGAGGGTGGACATTATTAAATTTTCGCATAGGCAAAAAAAAATAACTGAACTAGTAAAAAAATATGCACCTATAACCAGTGAACAGTTGGCAGAAAAGCTAGGTGTAACAAGAGCAGCTCTTAGGCCGGATTTAGCCATACTTACAATGACAGATGTATTGGAGGCTAAGCCTAAGGTAGGATATATATACTCTAAAAAGCCATCTTATAGTATGTTATATGATTATATAAGAAAGATAAATGTTGGTGATGTAATGTCAAAACCGGTTGTAGTTGATGAAAATACAATGGTATATGATGCTATAGTCAATTTATTTTTAAATGATGTAGGAACATTATTTATAGAAAATTCCGGAGTTTTGATAGGTGCTGTATCACGTAAAGATTTTTTGAAGATATCTATAGGTGGTACTGATATGCGTAAAGTACCTGTTGGAATAATAATGACAAGGATGCCTAATATAGTATGTGTCGAAAAAGATGACAGTGTTTACTTGGCAGCCCAGAAAATAATGGATCATGAAGTTGATAGCCTGCCAGTTGTAGAAAAGTCTAAAGATGGTTCAAAAGAAATTCTCAAGATAATTGGGAAGGTCTCCAAAACAAACATAACAAGACTTTTTGTGAAAATGGGGGAAAACAAATAAAGTAAGTTGCGGATATATTCCGTTAGCATATATTGTAATTTTATAGACAAGGGGATGTGTATTTCATGGAAGAAAAAAAATATGTTTATCTTTTTAACGAAGGAAATGCCGGAATGAGAAATTTACTTGGAGGAAAAGGTGCAAATTTGGCGGAAATGACTAATTTGGGAATGCCTGTTCCAACTGGTTTTACGGTATCTACAGAAGCATGTACTAAATATTATGAAGACAATCAAAAGGTGAGCAATGAAATCGTAGATCAAATTAATATCAGTATGGAAAAACTTGAAGAACTTACAGAAAAAAAATTTGGAAGCATAAAGAATCCTCTGTTGGTTTCAGTAAGATCAGGAGCTAGAATATCAATGCCTGGAATGATGGACACTATATTAAATTTGGGACTAAATGATGATTCGGTACAAGCATTAGCCAAATTGACTAACAATCCTAGATTTGCATATGATTCTTATAGAAGATTTATTCAGATGTTTTCAGATGTGGCCATGGGAATTGAAAAGAGAAAGTTTGAAGATGTTTTAGATGAAATAAAAAGTGCAAAAGGATTAAAATATGATACGGAGTTAACAGAAGATGACCTGAAAAATATAATTGTAAAATTTAAAAAACTATATAGTCAGGAAATAAATCAAGAATTTCCTCAAGAACCAAAACAACAATTAATTCAGGCTATTACCGCTGTGTTTAGATCATGGAACAATCCAAGAGCTATTATTTATAGAAGATTAAATGATATATCCAGTGACTGGGGCACTGCTGTAAACGTTCAAACTATGGTATTTGGAAATATGGGCAATACTTCAGGTACTGGTGTAGCATTTACAAGAAATCCTGCTACAGGAGAAAATCGCATATTTGGGGAGTACTTAATAAATGCACAGGGGGAAGATGTGGTAGCAGGCATTAGGACACCACAGCCAATAGACAGATTAAAACAGGATTTACCTGAATGTTATGATCAATTTATACAGATTGCTAAAAGACTTGAAACACATTATAAAGATATGCAGGACATGGAATTTACAATAGAACAGGGAAAATTATATTTTCTTCAAACAAGAAATGGCAAAAGGACCGCTCAATCAGCACTTAAGATAGCTGTTGATATGGTAGACGAAGGACTTATAACCAAGGAAGAAGCACTTCTTAAAGTCGAGCCTAAACAATTGGATACACTACTTCATCCCAATTTTGATAAAGAGGATTTAAAAAATGCAGAGGTTATTGCAAATGGTCTTCCAGCATCACCTGGGGCTGCATGTGGAAAGATCTATTTTACTGCAGATTCTGCAAAAGAACATCATAACAGAGGAGAGAAAGTAATACTTGTAAGATTGGAAACCTCTCCTGAAGATATAGAGGGAATGGCTGCCGCAGAGGGCATACTTACCGTAAGGGGTGGAATGACATCTCATGCTGCAGTAGTAGCTAGAGGAATGGGTACATGCTGTGTGGCTGGTTGCGGGGATGTAAATATAGATGAGCTAAAAAAGGTATTTGAAGTACATGGACATAAATTTGGAGAAGGGGATTATATATCCTTAGATGGAAGTACAGGCAATGTATATGGTAAGGCTGTAAAAACAGTATTGCCTGAGATGTCAGGTGATTTTGGAAAATTTATGGGTTGGGCGGACAGTATTAGGAAATTGAAAATCAGAACAAATGCAGATACTCCTGCAGATGCTAAACAGGCTGTTAAATTTGGCGCTGAAGGAATAGGACTTTGCAGAACTGAGCACATGTTCTTTCAAGAAGACAGAATACCTCAGGTTAGAAGAATGATAGTTTCAAAAAGTACAGAACAGAGGAGAGAGGCACTTAACAACATACTACCAATGCAAAAAAGTGATTTTACTAAGATATATGAAGCTATGGAAGGAAGACCTGTTACAATTAGATTTTTGGATCCACCACTCCATGAATTTCTTCCAACAGATAAAAAGGATATAGAGGATTTAGCTAAAGAAATGAATATAAGTGTTGAGGAATTGAAAAATACAATAGATTCTCTTCATGAATTTAATCCTATGATGGGACATAGAGGATGCAGACTCACTGTTTCTTATCCGGAGATAGCTGAGATGCAAACTACAGCTGTAATTGAAGCAGCAATAGACGTAAAAAAGAGAAAAAAATATGATATTGTTCCTGAAATAATGATTCCTCTAGTTGGGGAATTAAAGGAATTAAAATATGTTAAAGATATTGTTGTAAAAACTGCAAATTCCATAATAGAAAAGTCAAAAATTCCCATGAATTACAAAATAGGTACAATGATAGAAATACCAAGGGCTGCTCTTACTGCAGATGAAATAGCAAAAGAGGCTGAATTCTTTTCCTTTGGTACCAATGATTTAACTCAAATGACTTTCGGGTTCTCAAGAGATGATGCAGGAAAATTTTTAAATTACTATTATGATAATAAAATATATGATTTTGACCCATTCCAAAAATTAGATCAAACAGGTGTTGGAAAATTAGTCCATATGGCAGTTGAACTTGGAAGAAAAACAAGACCTGATATCCATCTTGGAATATGTGGAGAACATGGAGGCGACCCGTCTTCTGTAGAGTTTTTCCACAATATAGGGCTTGATTATGTATCATGTTCACCTTATAGGGTACCGGTAGCAAGACTTGCAGCTGCACAAGCCCAGATAAAAAAACCAAGATAAGCAGCGAACCCAAATCTTTGATTTGGTATGAGTCGGTTAAGCAGACATACAAAATCTATGATTTTGATATGCTCGCTTACTCAGACGAGTACTCATGTGACAGAATGGATCAGGAGTTTCAGTTAAAAAAGCGAACCCAAATCTTTGATTTTAATATTTATACTTTAATAGAAAACAAGGCTGGAGTACAATGCTCCAGCCTTTATGTTATCTTAGTATTAAATTTTTTTTCCACATGCCTACCCAAGTTTATAATAAAATTCATTTGATTTATATTATTATTCGATGCTTTTTTTAGCAAATAGAAAAAAGATTTATGGTTGCATTTAGTTATATTGTTATAGTAATCTCTGGATATTTTCCAAAATTTCTGAGGAAATGCTAAATAAGATATAATATATTTATAGTCATCTAGATTCAGAGGAAAAATTTCTTCATACAATTCAAGACAATGCAGACCTATTTTAAGATTCCAATTTGTATTTGATCTCTTTAAAAATCTTCTCAAAAAATAGGATATATCATGAGAACAATAAGCTAATGTACATTTGTCAAAATCGATTATCCAAATGTTTTTTCGATTATCGAATATTATATTTTTATTTACATAATCTAAATGACATAATGATGAATGTAGATTATTATAATTTATGGTTTGAGATATTTTAGTGGACATTTCAGCCATCATGTAATTTATTTCAAAATTGTCTAAAAATAAATTAGAAAAGTTATCCTGACTTTTAAAGGCTAAATTTGATGAATTTACAAGTTGAGCAAGGTGTTTCTCGAAGGATAAATGTATGCAATTAAAATTTTGTCTATTTATGCTTCCAGAAATTGCTCTAAAGTTTTTACAGCAACTATGCATTTTTGACAAATTTATAGTTGCAGATATTATATGATCTTTATTGTCATAATTACATTTTTCCCCCAATATCCACGGTGTAAGTATGAACAACATACATTCATATTTGACGAATCTACCATTTTCAATTGTAGGTATTATTCTAGGGACATTTATATTATTTCTATAAAGCCATTCTACAGCTGAATATACAAATAATAATTCCGACTCATCAAAATATACTTTTTTTAAACAATAGCTTTTATCTCGATAATCAACTTTGTATACAGCTCTTTGTTTGTCAGTATCCTTGAATTTTATTCTACTCAAATTAGCATCTTGAAGATTGTAGTGGGGAAGTACATGCTGTTTTACATTTTCTTCAGACAATAAGTTTATATTTTTATTCATTTATCATACCCCTTAAAAAATACTTCTTTATAATAGTATTAAATATTTTTTTACATTATACATTATCATTAAAAGGAATTTTTAAAAGTAAAATAGAATTAATATTTGAGGTGATATATATGCTTATAAGACAGAAAATAGAACAGAAAGAAAAATCAATATTAATACCTCAGGCAACCTTTTCATCTAGAACAAAAGGCAGATATATAGAAGAAGAAAAAGATCCTATAAGAACTGCATTTATGAAAGATAGGGACAGGATAATACACAGTAAATCTTTTAGAAGACTTAAACATAAAACTCAAGTCTATATAAGGACTTTTGGTGATCACTATAGGACAAGATTAACTCATACATTAGAGGTAAACCAGATTGGAAAAACCATAGGGAAGGCTATTGGATTAAATGAGGACTTAATAGAGGCAATAGCTATGGCACATGATATTGGACATGTACCATTTGCACACAGTGGGGAAGATATGTTAAATGAAATACTGCCAGGAGGGTTTAAGCACAATGTAAATAGTGTAAGGGTTTTGACTAAAATAGAAAAGAGTGGTAAAGGACTCAATTTAACAAGGGAAGTCCTTGATGGAGTGTTGAATCACAGTGGATTTACAACTTCTAAAACATATGCATTTACCCTAGAGGGTCAGGTAGTTAAATATAGCGATAAAATTGCCTATGTAAATCACGATATAGAGGATTCCATTAGAGCTGGAATCCTGAAAAATACTCAATTACCAGCTTATTCTGTAAAAATTCTTGGAAAAACCAGCAGTGAAAGAATAGATACTTTAGTGAAAGATTGTATTTATACAACTATAGAAAATATTAAAAATGGAATAATAAAAGTTTCCTTGAGTGAAAAAATATTTAAAGCTTTAAACACTTTAAGAAATTTTATGTTTAAGGAAATATATCTAGGGGAAGTATTGAGAGAAGAAAGAGAAAAGGCTAAATTTGTTATAAAAAAAGTGTTTGACTATTTTTATGATAATCCTCATAAGATGCCGGAATTATATAGAAATGTAGTTGAGAAAGAAAATCTATCAAGAGGTGTAGCCGACTATATATCAGGCATGAGTGATGATTACTGTCTCATGTTGTTTAATGATATATATATTCCTAAAATTATCAAATATTAGGAATAATTTGTTATATTATATGGGTAGAATATATATGAATACAATAAATATTAAATATTTATTGAAGGATATTTAATATTTTTAAAGAATATATATAGTAGATTAATAAAGTTAAATATAAAAAAATTTGATATTTAGCAGGAATATAGCGAGTTGTGTCGAATATATTTAAACTTGGTATAATAATTTTAGATAGGTGGGAGTTGCTTTGTGATATCGGAAGATGTCATTCAGAGAATAAAGGATGAAAATGATATAGTTGATGTAATATCTGAAAGTGTAAAATTAAAAAGGTCTGGAAGGAATTATATGGGCTTATGTCCATTTCATCATGAGAAGACTCCGTCTTTTAGTGTGTCTCAAGATAAACAGATATATAAATGTTTTGGTTGTGGAGAGGCTGGCAATGTAATAACATTTGTAATGAAAATAAATAATCTGAGTTTTCCTGAGGCTATTGCATTACTGGCTGATAGGGCAAATATAGATATAGATTTTAACAGGGAAAAAAATAAAAACAGAAGAAATAGTTTTGAAAAATTGTATAGAGTAAATGTAGAAGCTGCTAGATATTTTTTTTCTTGTTTAAGTAGCAGTAAAATTGCAAAAGAATATCTTACGAATAGGGGGATAACCGTAAATACTATTAGAAAATTTGGACTTGGATATTCTTTAGACAGCTGGAATGCTTTGATAAGGCATTTAAAAGACAAAGAAATTACCGAATTAGATATGATTTCAAATGGACTTATAATAAAGAGTAAAAATGGAAATTATTATGATAGATTCAGAAATAGGATAATTTTTCCTGTATTTGATTACAGAGGAAGAGTAACAGGTTTTGGTGGAAGGGTACTTGATGATTCAAAACCTAAATATCTGAATTCACCGGAAACTGATTTATTTAAAAAGGGAACCAATTTATATGGATTGAACTTTGCGATAAGAGATAATACTTCAAAAATGTTTATTATGGTAGAAGGTTATATGGATTGTATATCACTTCATCAATATGGTATTACAAATGTAGTTGCATCTTTGGGAACTGCACTTACCATTGGCCAGGCAAAACTTATGAAAAGATATGTTGATAAAGTTATTATAGCATATGATGCAGATACAGCAGGCCAAATGGCTACTTTAAGGGGACTGAACATATTGAGAAGTGTTGGCTTGGATGTCAGAGTGTTATTGATTCCCCAAGGAAAAGATCCAGATGAATTTGTCAGAAATAATGGAAAGAAAAAATTCATGGATTTAGTTCAAAAATCTCTTCCACTTATAGACTATAGAATTCAGAGCATTAAAAAAGGTCTAAAATTAGATGATCCTGAAAATAGAATAAAATATGTAGAACAAGTTTTAAAAGTGATATCTGAATTAGATCCTATTGAAAGGGAAATGTACATAAAAAAATTATCTGAAGAAACAGGAGTTAGGATTCAGGCACTTTACGACATGTTGAATGGCAATATTCAAAAAAGTGCAAAAAAAGATGAAAATATGAATATAGATGAGTCTTTTGGACAAAAATTATATTTAGAACCAGCATATTTAAAGGCGGAACGGTGTTTGTTGAAATTAATATTTGAAAACAATGATGCTTTGAAATATGCACAGAATATCATACAGAAAGATGAATTTTTAATTGACAGTCATAGAAAGATATATACATACATTATTGAAAGCATAGATTACGACAGACATAATAGAGAAATTCACGTAGAATCTAAATGTACTGATCTGAATACATCTAAAGAGTGGGTTAATATTTTGGAATCTAAGTTTTTAGATGAAGATTGTAATTATAAGTACATGATAAATAGCTTTGTAAATAGTATAAAAAAACATAAATTGGAGCAGAGGAAAACACATATTATAAGAGAAATAAAAAAGTGTGAAGCTGAAGGAAGACTTGAGGAATCACTTGAACTCGCAAAACAGCTTATTAAAATTCAAAAAAAGGATTGGTGAATTATAGTAATGGTTAAGGGAGGCAAAAAAATGAAGGATAAAGATTCAAAAATGCATGTAGTCAAAAAGCTTATTGAAAAAGGGAAAAAAAGTAACAGCCTAACTTACAAAGAGATAATGAACGAATTAGAAGAAATTGAATTAACTCCTGAGCAGATAGAAAAAATATATGAGGCACTTGAATCCATGGGTATTGAGGTAATAGGAGATGTTCATGAAGAAGCAGCAGGCGACAAAAATTTAGATCTATCTGTACCAGAGGGAATTGCCATAGATGATCCTGTTAGGATGTATTTAAAAGAAATAGGAAAAGTGCCATTACTTCTTCCAGAAGAAGAAGTGGATCTTGCACAGAAAATTGAAAATGGAGATCAAATTGCAAAGAAAAAGTTGGCAGAAGCTAATTTAAGATTGGTTGTCAGTATAGCAAAAAGATATGTGGGAAGAGGGATGTTATTTCTGGATCTAATTCAGGAGGGGAATTTAGGACTTATCAAAGCCGTAGAGAAGTTTAATTATAGGAAAGGATTTAAATTCAGTACCTATGCTACATGGTGGATAAGGCAGGCTATAACGAGAGCTATTGCAGATCAGGCAAGAACTATAAGAATACCAGTACATATGGTAGAAACTATAAATAAACTTATAAGAGTTTCTAGACAGCTTTTACAGGAACTTGGAAGAGAGCCTCAGCCTGAGGAAGTGGCGAAGATAATGGAAATGCCTGTAGATAAGGTAAGAGAGATAATGAAGATAGCTCAAGAACCGGTATCTTTGGAAACACCTATTGGCGAAGAAGAAGATAGCCATCTTGGCGATTTTATACCGGATGATGAAGCACCTGCACCAGCTGAAGCCGCTGCATTTACTATGCTTAAAGAACAGCTCATAAATGTACTTGACACTTTAACTCCTAGAGAAGAAAAAGTACTTAGACTGAGATTTGGGCTTGATGATGGAAGGGCTAGAACTCTAGAAGAGGTTGGAAAAGAATTTAATGTTACAAGAGAAAGAATAAGGCAAATTGAAGCAAAGGCACTTAGAAAATTAAGACATCCAAGCAGAAGTAAAAAATTGAAGGATTATTTAGACTAAAAGCACCTTATACAGGTGCTTTTTATACAATTAATTATTTCAAAATACAACTTGTGTTATAATTATATCTAGGAAGGTGATGATGTGAAAAATTATAAATCCTTAAAGGGAATAGGAATGTATTCAATTTTAGGAATTACAATTTTATATGACGTGATTTTTATATTAATATATAAATTCATAGATTCCTATGAATTGTCTAATTTGATGAAACTGGCGTTGACTGTATATAATATATATCAAATATATTACATGCTTATATGTAGGACTTTAAATTATTCCATGGATGAGGATAATATATATATAAATACTGCTTTAGGCTTAAAAAAGGAAAAAATAGCATTTGAATCAATTAAGGCCTATCAAAAATCTAAAGGCCCCATAAAAGGTGTGAAGTTATCAGGACATGGGAAAAACAGCTTTAATATTGGAAAATCCTTTGTAGATAAGATAGGCACTACATATATGTTTGTTACTTCTACAAAAAATGTAATTTACCTAAATACTCCTAATATGAATTATGCAGTTTCACCTGAAAAATTTGATGAATTTGAAAGTGGGCTTAAAAATAGGGGTATAGAAAATTCATCTTGGAGTGCTGATTCAAATAAAAATATAAATTTTCATAAAGATAAAAGGTTTTTTATGTTATTTATCATTACAGCAATTTTGGCATTGATAATTACACTGAATCCTATAATAATGTACTTGACAGATAAAATTCCAGCTAGAATGCCACTTAATTTTAATACTGATTTTACACCATGTAAATTTGGGACTGGAAAACAGTTTGCATTTAAGCAAATGGCATATGGCTTGCTTAATATGGCTGTGTTGTTTTGTATGTATTATGCAGGTGCTCTATTTGGGAAATATGATAAAAAATCTTCTTATAAATTTATTTATATAGCATTGTTAATAACTTTATTGTTTTTAATAAACCAATTTAGAATAATTATTTTATTTTAAAGTCGTTAGAAATGGAGAAGATAAATGCAGCTTAGTTCAAGATTAAAAGCTATTTGTAATATGGTAGATCATTGTAATTGTACAGCTGATATAGGAACGGATCATGGCTATATTCCAATATATCTTGTTAAAAATAATATATGCAACAGGGCAATAGCTTCAGACATAAACAAGGGTCCTATAAGAAAAGCAGAAATTAATATTAGGAATGAGGATCTCCAGAATAAAATAGAATGTAGACTTGGTAGTGGACTTAACACTATAAATATTGGTGAAGTACAGGAAATTATAATTGCAGGAATGGGTGGAAATCTCATAAGAGATATAATAAATGAAAATATAAACATTTTCAAAAGTGTGAATACTTTAATACTTCAGCCAATACAAAATCCGGAAGTGTTGAGAGAATATATATATAAAATGGGATTTACCATAGTTGATGAAGAACTATGTATTGACGAAAATATATTTTATGAGATAATAAAAGTAAAATATGCTAAAAATAAAAATAATATAGATACTATATTTTATGAAGTTGGGAAAAGATTAATAGAAAAGAAGAATCCTCTTGTTAATAGATTTATAAACAAAAAAATTGATAAATACAGGACTATATTAAATTATATTAAAGAAGATGGAAGTTTGGCCAAAAAGAGAAAATTGGATATAAAAAATAAGATACTTAGATTACAGGAGTTGATTGAATGCCTCTAATGGTGAAGGATATAGATACAATAATGGAACAATATGCCCCTTCAAAGCTTAAGGAAAGCTATGATACCGTTGGACTTATGGTAGGTGATATGAAAAGTGAAGTTACATCTATTTTAGTGGCATTAGACTGTACTTTGGATGTAATTGAAGAGGCAAAGTTAAACAGTTGCAATATGATTTTTACACATCACCCATTGCTATTTAAAAAGCCAAATTCAATAACTACTGATACTTTAATTGGCAGAAAAATAATAGAACTTGTTAAGAATGATATAAATGTGTATTCAAGTCATACAAATTTGGATTCTACATTAGGTGGAATGAATGATATAATTATGCAGATTCTTGACTTTAAATATATTCGTATTATGGAACATTCAAGTAATGAAGATAGTTTTGGAAGTAATTCAGGTATAGGAAGAATGGCTAAAATTTCAAAGCCTATTACGCTGGATGAACTTTGTAATAAAGTAAAGGAAAAACTTGGATTGAAATATCTAAGGTATTCAGGACAAGATAAAAAATTAATAAAGAATATAGCAGTTATAAATGGAAGCGGTCAAGATTACTTCAATCTTGCTAAAAAGTTAGGTGCAGATTGCATTATAACAGGGGATACTACTTATCACTATGTAAGTGATTTCAATGAACAGGGCATAGCTGTCATAGATGCAGGTCATTTTGGAACTGAATGGCCTTCTATTTGTGTAGTATCAAATTATTTGAAGAATAGACTAGGGTCCATGGGATTTAAAAATAATGTTATTTTATCAAAAGTTAATAGAGATCCTTATAAATATAAGTAGAAGTGAGTATTAATATATTCATTTCTACTTTTTTTATCGAATAATAGATTTTAATAAATAGATAGTTTATAGGAGGAGTTTATATGCTAGACTTATTAATTGAGATTCAAGAAAACAGAGGAATTATAAAGAATAGAGAGAAAGCAATAAAGGATAGTACAAATATCAGTTATATGAAGAAAATTAGATTGGAGTTTGAAAAAAAGAAAAAAATTTATATGAAATTGGATTTGGAAGTAAAAGACAACAAAAGAGACATAGAAATTGTAAGTTTAAAATTGGACGAATTAAAAAATGAAATAGAAGAAGAGGAAAATAAGCTATACAGCAATTTTAAATATGATTTAAAATTAATAAAAAGTTTGGAAAAGTCTATTAATACTAAAAAAGAAGAAGCTAAAGATATGGAAGATAAAAGTTTAAACTTATTGTATAAAGAAGATGATCTTATAAAGAAAAAATCTGATATAAGAAAAAAATTAGTTGAACTTAGAGATAATTTTTATGAGTATAGAGAAAATAACAAGGAAGTTTTATTAAAAAACAGGAGAGATATAGAAGATTCAAAAAATAGAATAGTTACTTTGGAAAGACAGGTACCGAAAGATCTTCTTGAAAAATTTAATGAAATATCACGAATAAAAGGAACTGGAGCAGCAAAATTATCAGATAATGGAGTTTGTCTTGGATGCCTTATGAAAGTGTCTGCTATTACTATAGACAATGTAAAGAAGGATAAAGAAACAGTTTATTGTGATAATTGCGGCAGAATAATTCACTATAGAAAAAAATCATTGTAAATTATAAAAAAGTATGATATGATTTTACTTGCGAGTAAACCAGACAATCACTGCTGCATTATATGCAGGAGAGGAAAGTCCGAGCTCCATAGGGCAGGGTGCTGGGTAACTCCCAGTCAGGGCGACTTGAAGGAAAGTGCAACAGAGATATACTTCCGAATTTTTTCGGTAAAGGTGGAAAGGCGAGGTAAGAGCTCACCAGCGCAAGGGTGACTTTGCGGCTATGTAAACCCCATCTGGAGCAAGATCGAATAGGAAAGCATAAAGAGGTGGCCCGCTTCGCTTTCGGGTAGTATCGCTTGAATCTATTGGTAACAATAGGTCTAGATAGATGATTGTCTAATACAGAACTCGGCTTATAGGTTTGGTCGTACATTGAAAACACTGGCTTTATGGCTTAGTGTTTTTAATTTTGCCACCGATTTGCCATACCAATCAAAATCATCAATTGATTTTGATATGATTTCAGTGGCTTTTTTATTTATATATCTTAAATTGTGGAATCTTGTATTTTTCTATATACTTACTTTAAGATGAAATTGATCATGTCTGAAAAAAGAAAAATAAAAGAGAGACATAATTATACAATAAAATTTAAAGATCAAATAGAGGTAATAACCAAGTTATATATATAAATTTATCCTATATATTGAAGTAAATTACATAGTCGTATATAATGTAAACGTAGCAATAATTCTTCGCTGAAAAACTTTTTTAATAAAGGTTCTAGTTAGCTCTAGGACCTTTAATTTTTTAGCCGCTTTTCAACTAATTTTAAAGCAGTAATGTCATCTATATATCCAATGGGAAATACATAATCTGGTATGATATCTGTAGAAAGTATAAAATATAGGAGAACACTGCCAATTATTGGACGTGTTTCTTCAGAAACATCATCACTTAAAAATTGATTGTACATATTTTTTAGCTTTTCTACGAAAAATCCACTTCCATTGATACTGGCTATTTTTTTATTGAAATTTTTATATATTATGTTTTTGCCTTCGTCTGTAAGGGCGTATTGTTCATATTTATTTAATTCTTCTTTTATTTTTTTTATATCACATTTATAATTCAATGAATTTATGGTTTTTAATATTTGAGAGGTGTTTTCTTCATTATTACCTATATCATATCCAGCAGACCTTAGTAAAATTTCCATAGGTATATTAAGATACTTTGAAAATTTTTCAATATGATTTATATTCGCAGATTGTTTACCATTTATGATTCTTGAAATTGTTGCAGTATCTATACCTGTGAGTTTGCCTAGTTTTCTCATTGACATTGAATTATCCTTTAAAAACACCTTTAAAGTATCTCCTAATTGAGATTTTTTGAAATTTTCATCCATAATGAACATCTCCATAAAATGTTATCAATATATTATATGCTTTATATATAAGAATATTGAGATAATTTCAATATTAATTTGATATATAAGAAACAATTTTGATGTTTTTGTATAGTATATATTAGCGATAAAACAAAAAACTTTTACTGAATGGAGATGGCAAAAGTGAGTGAGTTACAGGAAAATTTGGAAAAGAAAAATATTAAATTTGATGATATTGTTGATAATGATACAAAGGGTATGAAAAACAAATTATTGTTTTTATGGGCACTTATTGGCCCTGGTTTTTTGGCAGCTATAGGTGATAATGATGCAGGAGGACTAATTTCATATTCTGTAACAGGTATGAAATTTGGAATAAGCCTTTTTATACCTCTTTCAATTTGTCTGGTAATAATTACTTATACTGTTCAAGAAATGTCAATGCGACTTAGTGTTGTAACACAAACAGGTTTTACAAGTCTTATTAAAAAGTATTATGGAAATTTATGGATAAAGTATCACATTACAACCATATGCATGGAAAATATACTTATGCTGACTACAGAATTCATAGGTATGTCTGCAGGATTGGTTGTACTTGGACTTCCTATGTGGGTCAGTGTTTTAATAAGTCTTGTACTTGTGCTGTCAGTTATTACTATGGCAGGATATTGGACCAAGGAAAGGCTTACATTGTTTATTGGATTTTTTAATATCGTTTTTATTATAATTGCATTCATGACTCATCCCAGCATTAAAAATATAGCATATACATTTATAGCGTGGAATTATCCAAAGGAAAGCCAAAATCTGTTTTGGTATATAGTAGCTATAATAGGTAATGCAGTAGCTCCATGGATGATATTCTTTCAGGGAAATGCGTGTATAGATAAAGGAATTGTTAAAGACCATATTAGATTGGGACGTATAGATACAACTATAGGATGTATAGTACAGGTAGTAATTGCAGCTTGCGTTATTATTTCTGGCGCAGCACTTTTTGGACAAGTAAATAATATAGAGACACTTGGCCCTGCACAACTTATACTTACCTTTAGCAGTCATATGGGTAGGACGGCAGGCATTTTGTTTGGAATAGGTCTATTTAATGCGGGATTTATGGCAGCTATTACTATATCATTATCCACTACATGGTGTGTATCTGAAGCTTTTGGATGGAAACAAAGTCTGAATTCAAAATTGTCCGAAGCCCCAAAGTTTTATGGAGTATATATAGGAAGCGTAGTTATAGCAGCCTGCATAGTTTTAATACCTAATTTGCACTTGAACTATATTACACTTCTGGCTCAGGTCATAAGTGGATTTCTTATGGCTCCAATTCTTATATTTTTAGTAATGCTAACTAATAAAAAAGAGCTGATGGGAGAATATAAAAATAATTTATTTATAAATATAAGGGCTTGTATAGTTGCAGCAATACTTATAGTGATGGCAGTTCTTCTCATATTCAACTCCATTTAATTTCCAATGATGAATTGTAAATTGAATTGTGAATTGATATAATAAGGCTATGCTTTTAGTAGAGGATGTGACATATATGAATCCAATAGCCTTTTCTATTGGTAATTTTCAAGTTAGATGGTATGGAATAATCATAGCTATAGGAGTCATGGCAGCTTTGATTCTAGCTAATTTTAATTGTAAAAAGAAGAACTATAGTTTTGATTTGATCGTAGATATTTTTTTAATAGCTTTCCCATTTGGAATAGTAGGAGCAAGGCTTTATTATGTTATATTTCAATTTAGGGATTACATGTATAATCCTATTGATATATTTAATATAAGGCAGGGAGGTCTTGCAATACATGGTGGAGTTATATTGGGCCTTGCAGCCGTGTATATATATACCTTCTGTAAAAACAAGGACTTTATAAAAGTAGCGGATTTGGTTGCACCATCTATAATACTTGCCCAATCTATTGGAAGATGGGGAAACTTTTTTAATGGGGAAGCTCATGGCAGACAAGTAAGTTATGAATTTATAAGTAAATTTCCTGCATTTATACAGGAAGGTATGCATATAGGAGGTATTTATTATCATCCTACTTTTTTGTATGAATCCATATGGGATATGATAGTATGTGTTATACTGGTATATGTTTTTAGAAGAAATCATCCAAGGGGAACTGTTATATTTGGATATATAGGATTGTATTCTCTTGGAAGATTCTTTATTGAAGGGCTTAGAACGGATAGTCTGATGCTGGGTCCAATAAGAGTTGCCCAGCTTGTAAGCTTATTGGGCATATTATGCAGTATAATATTTTTTATAATAGTTATAAGAAATATAAGAAAAAATAGGAACTGTTCTATTGAATGATTCAATAGAACAGTTCCTATTTTTATTCTGTTAGTGTTAAACTCAATGTTTTTGTAGAATTGTTTCTTGATACTACTATGGAAATAATATCCCCTGATTTATGTTTGGATTTCAATGTATTTATATCATTTACCGAGCTTATACTTTTTCCATCAAATTTTTGTATTATATCTCCAACTTTTATACCGGCCTTCTCAGCAGAGCTGAATTCTTCAACTTCTACTACATACACACCTTTTGGAATACCATATTGTTGTGATAGTGTAGAATCAATCTCTCTGCCTGCAATCCCTAATTTAAGAAACGGTTTTAAAAGACCGCTTAATTTTGATTTTACTGTATTTATTGGAATTGCAAAACCTATACCTTCAACACCGCTTCCACCTATTTTAGCAGAATTTATACCAATTACCTGCCCCATTGAATTAACTAGTGCACCACCACTGTTACCTGGATTTATAGCCGCATCAGTTTGTAAAAAGCTTTGTTTAGTATTTCCTACTGAAATGGCTCTATTTGTAGCACTTATGATTCCACTTGTTACAGAACCAAGCAGTTCTGTACCTAAAGGATTTCCAATAGCTACAACAGGATCTCCTACCTCAACCTTAGAGGAATCTCCCAGTTCTGCTATAGCAGGCATTGTAGTTTTGGATGTAACCTTTATTACAGCTAAATCCTGATTTGAATCATAATTTACTAATTTTGCTGACACCTGTTTTTTATTGGTTAATATTACATTTATACTTTGAGCATTTTGTACTACATGGTAATTTGTAAGTATATATCCATCAGAATTTATTATTATTCCTGACCCCATTCCATCCTGTTCACTTGTTCCACTGTCATTATCATCTGAATATCCAAAAGAATTACTGAAAGAATCATTTTGAACTATGGATTTAACTGATACACCTACAACTGCGGGACTGACTTTTTTTGCTATTTCTGCTGTAGTGAGACCAGTTCCATTAGAAGTAGATATTGGAGAGGCCTGCTGTGATGATTTTGTAGTAGCTTGATTTGAAATAGTATTAGCTCTTATACTTTCATAAAGTGGTGTATTCTTGAAAAAATTTGTATTGGGAACAATATATAAAAATGCAGATGCACATATACTTCCTCCGATTAAACTTGCAATTATGGCTACTGCAATATAGGATAAAAACTTCTTACCTTTGAATTTGCCATCTAAAATATTATTTTTTGATTCCATGTAATTACCTCCTTTTTGATTATTAATGCACTTTATAGTTATATAATATCCATGTTTTGTTACATTATCATGTCAGAAATGTTAATTAGTTATGACAATTTTGTTTATTAGATGCTGCTGGTTAAAATCTTTTTAATAAATAATTAAATCTTTATGTTATAATTATTTGATGTGAAAGTGCTTTTTATTTATGATTAGGGGGTGTTTTTTGTTGGAACGTTCAATTAAATTGAAAGATGGAAAAGTGGGCAAACTACTTTTGGAATTTTCTATACCAGCTATAGTTGGTATGTTGGTTAACTCTTTGTATATTGTTATAGACAGGATGTTTATAGGAAGAGTGGTAGGAGCCATGGCGATATCAGGGGTTAGTTTGACTTTTCCTATAGTAATACTTATAATGGCATTTTCTATGTTGGTTGGGATCGGATCAGCAGCTACTATTTCTATAAGACTTGGGCAGAATAAAAAAAGTGAAGCAGAAAATATATTGGGAAATGCACTTATTCTCTTAATTATAGTTGGAATAATAGTAACATTTTTGGGACTTGTATTTTTAGAGCCTATGCTCATATCATTTGGAGCAACTAATAATACTATAGAATATGCTAAACAGTTTATTGTAATACTGCTTGCTGGTTCAATATTTCAAGTTATAGGATTTGGATTGAACAATATAATACGATCAGAAGGAAATCCTAAAAAGGCAATGTCTACTATGCTAGTAGGTGCAGTTTCAAATATAATATTGGATTTTATATTTATATATATTTTAAAGTTTGGTATAAGAGGTGCAGCTGTAGCTACTGTTATATCACAAGCCATAAATATGCTATGGGTGCTTTATTATTTTTTTAAGGGAAACAGTATGCTTAAAATAAGAAAGCATAATTTATTCCTTAAAAAAGATTTGGTTATGAGTATATTCTCCATAGGAATGGCACCTTTTGCTATGCAGATTGCGGCAAGTCTTGTGAATATAATACTAAATAGAAGTTTAGGTATATATGGAGGAGATTTAGCTATAGGAGCCATGGGCATAATTAATGGTATAGCTACTATAGTGCTGATGCCTATATTTGGAATTAATCAAGGCTCACAGCCTATAATTGGATTTAATTATGGGGCGAAGTTATATAGCCGTGTAAAGGAAGCATTAAAACTTGCCATTATAGCAGGAACAGTTATAGCTACGGCAGGAGCAGTAAGTGTTCATATTTTTCCATATCCATTGGTCTCGCTTTTTAATAAATTTGATATGAATTTGACCAAAATAACTGTAAATGGGATAAAGATATTTATGCTTATGTATCCTATAGTAGGATTTCAAATAGTAAGTTCCAATTATTTTCAGGCAATAGGAAAGGCTAAAATATCTATGTTTTTAGCATTGTTAAGGCAGGTTATAGTTCTCATTCCACTAATAATGCTGCTTCCGAAAATATTTGGACTTAATGGAGTGTGGATAGCTGCACCAGTATCGGATACAGTATCGTCTGTACTTACAGCAGTATTTTTATTTATTGAAGTTAAAAAACTAAATTTAAAAAAGCAGTAAGGTGATTTTATGTTAAATAGGAATGTATTCTTTGCAGTATATACTATTGTTAACTTATATTTAGGATTTAGAATCTTAAACATTGTTAAATATTTCATGCCTAATATTAATTTGTATTTATACTGGTTTATATTTATTGTAGTTGCTTTTTCTTTCGTAGTTGAAAGATACAAACCCAATATACCATTTAAGAGAATTAACAAGACTATTTATTTTATAGGATCTTATTGGATGGCCATATTATTATATGCTGTAATGGCTTCAATTATAATTGGAATTTTAAGAATATTAATCTTGATCAATATTATAAAATATTATGATTGTATAATAATTTCAGATTTAATAGCTGTAGGTGTAATATCATTTATTTTAATATTGGGGACATTCAATGCAAGGCGTATAAAAGTCACTAAGTATAATATAAATTTAAATAAAAGTATTAAGGAATTTGACAAACTGAATATTGTGATGGTGTCAGACATTCATCTTGGAAGGTTAATGGGAAAAAACAGATTGAAAGCAATGGTTGACAGAATCAATTCTATGAATTCAGATGTTTTAGTTTTAGCTGGAGATATAATTGATGATGATATGAATATGGATGATTGTTATGATATTCTAAGATACTTTAAAAATATAAAGAGTAGATATGGAATATATGCTGTATATGGAAATCATGAATATATTGGATCAAATACATATGATATAAGGCCAATTTATAAAAAATTGAAAATAAACTTATTAGAAGATACTGCAAAGAACATAGATGATAAATTTTATATAGTTGGAAGAAATGACAAATATAGTGAGATATGCAAACAGACTTCAAGGAAAACAGTGGAGGAACTACTGGAAACTTTGGACTTGAAAAAACCTGTAGTACTTGTTGATCATCAGCCTTTAGATCTGGAAAATTGCAAGAAATACGGGGTGGATATTCAATTATCAGGACATACACATAAAGGACAAATGTATCCTAATAATTTAATAACAAAAAAAGTATTTAAAATAGATTATGGACATTTGAAAGATGGCAGTTTTAACTGCATAGTATCTTGTGGCTTCGGGACATGGGGTCCGCCTATAAGGCTTGGAAGTAAATCTGAGATTGTCCAGATTTTAGTAAAGTTCTTATAAAATATTTTTAGGGAAGAGTTAGTAATGGATATAGATGATGTGGATTTATTGGGATATGAATATGAAAATTCATTAGATAAAAAAGGACGTAAAATCAAGGGGGCCTTTTATACGCCTCCATTTATCATAGATTATATATTAAAGTATACAATGGGTAATTTGGATGTTTTAAAAAATCCATTTGTAAAAATATTGGATCCTGCATGTGGATGTGGATATTTTTTAATAGGTACATATAAATTTTTATTTTCCAAGTTTAGTATAAGTTTAGAAAAACTTAGATTGAAATTTTCAAATAGACCTTATGTAATAGATACCTCATTTGGACAAAAAATTGTATATGGAAATGAATATTGGAATATTTGCAATTTAGAATATCATATACTTAAAAATTGTATATATGGAGCAGATATAGATCCTAAAGCTGTAGAGCTTACTATATACAATTTGACTTTAGTATCTAAAACGAGGATGAATTTAGATAACAACATAGTTTGCTGCAATAGTCTCATAAAGTTGGATAAATATTTTAACATTAATAATTCTTTTAGAATAAATAAATTTTGGAGAAGGAAATATGACTATGTAATTGGAAATCCACCGTGGGTTTCTTTAAGCAGAAGATTCAGAAATAATATAAAAAAAGATTTAATTGATTATTATATGAAGGAATACCAGGGAGGCAGATATCTTCCTAATTTATATGAATATTTTATAAAAAGATCATTTGAAGTTGTAAGTTTAAAAGGAAGGATTGGATTTATAATTCCTGATAGATTTGCAAATAATCTTCAGTATGTAAATCTTAGAAAGTATATATTGAGAAACTATAATATAATTAGATTGGGATTTAAGATAAAGTTTCCAAATATAAATACAGATACCATGATATTTATAGCAGAAAATAGTTATACTCCTGATAATAAATGTACCATTGAAATTAATAATATACGCAGCTATTTTGTAAATCAGATTGATTATATGAAAAATCCCAATTTGGAATTTTCATATGATTTAGAACCTGTAAATGAGTATATAAAAAGTATTATAGAAGATAATAGTATTAAATTGGGAAACTTATGTATAACTTTTACAGGATTTATCGGTATTAAAAGTTTAATTACTAAAATCAGAAAAAATAAGAATCAGATTAAAATAATAAAAGGCGAAAATATAAAAAAATATAGGATATTGAGCAATTATTATTATGAGTTTGTTGATGTCAACATAAAAGGAGGAACTAAAGATATAAAAAAACTCAAGAATAACAACAAGGTAATTGTGAGAAAAACCGGCAAGAGTATAATAGCTGCCTTGGATAATACGGGATATGCAATAGAGCAGTCATTATATGGCATAATACCTGATAGAGAGGAAATTTCCAGTGAATATATATTGGGAATATTGAATTCAAAATTAATACAATGGTACTATATGAATTTTTTAATTACGAATTCTAATTCAATGCCTCATGTAAAAAAATATAACCTGGATAAGATACCCATTAAAATATGTAGTAAAGCTCAACAGACGAATATAGAAAATTTAATTCAAAATATGATTAAATGTAGTAAATATGATAAAAGGCTTAATATCGAAACACAAATAAATAATCAAGTGTTTAGCATATACGGAATTGATGAAACACATAAGAAAATTATAGAAAGTGTTGTGAAATAGGTAAGCAAAATTTCAACTGAAACGAATTATACTGTAGAATATATGGTAATAGTATGGTATATACAAGAATAATAACAACTTTTTTTACAGCAATGTATTGACTTATACATAATATGATATTATACTTGATATTAATTATTAATATTCATTGATTATCATCTATATAATCTTGATAGTATGCTCAAGAGTTTCTACCAGAGAGCGAAAAATCTCTGACTATAGGTGAATCCGTTAACATGGATTCTAAGGGAAATTTATTTTTAAATTTCAACTTAGAAATTTTTATTTGGAGGTAAAATTGTATATGGAAAAACCTAATGGAACTAATCAAGAGAAGAAATCATTTTTAGAATCTTTTTTTAAGCTCTCAGAAAACAATACTACAGTTAAAACGGAAATTATAGCGGGTATAACGACTTTTATAACTATGGCCTATATAATTTTTGTAAATCCAAGCATATTGATGCAAGCGGGAATGAATGCCAGGGGACTTATGGGAGAAGCAGCCGTCAAAGCAGGGCTTTCTGCAATTAATGATCCGGTAGTTGCATCGGTATTTGCAGCAACATGTATAGCAGCAGCAATAGGAACTTTTATTATGGCATTTAATGCAAACCTTCCTTTTGCACAAGCACCTGGAATGGGGTTAAATGCATTTTTTACTTACAGTGTATGCCTTGGAATGGGATACAGATGGCAGCAGGCATTGGCTGCAGTACTTGTTTCAGGAATAATCTTCATAATAATTACGGTAACATCTATAAGAGAAAAAATTGTAGATGCACTTCCACATAATCTAAAGCTTGCCATATCAGGTGGTATTGGATTGTTTATAGCTCTTATAGGATTGAAAAATGCAGGAATAGTAGTGTCAGATGCTTCGACATTGGTGGCTTTTGGAAAATTTACAAGTCCTCATGTATTATTGGCCATTATAGGAATCTTAATTACATCGATACTTATGGCGAGAAAGATTAAAGGGTCCATACTTATAGGAATAATTCTTACTACTATAATTGGAATACCTTTTGGAGTAACCCACCTTTCAGGAATACATATAATAAGCAGGCCACCTTCTTTGGCACCTACATTTATGGCCTTTGATTTTAAGGACCTTTTGGGTATTGGAAAGGCAGGGGCTTTAGGAGCTGTCAGCAGTTTGATTATGGTAATAATAACATTTACTTTGGTAGATTTGTTTGATACCATAGGAACTTTAGTTGGAACAGCTGAAAAAGCTGGAATGGTTGATAAAAATGGAAGAGTCAAGAATATGCATAAAGCTCTTTTTTCAGACGCCATTGCAACTACTGTAGGTTCAATGCTTGGTACAAGTACTGTTAATACCTATGTTGAATCAACATCAGGGGTATCAGCAGGAGGAAGAACCGGGCTTACTTCTTGTACGGTTGGAATACTATTCATACTTTCATTATTCTTTTCAGGATTAGTTGGAATAGTTCCTACAGAGGCTACAGCACCAGCACTTATAATAGTCGGAGTACTTATGATGGGTGCAGTTACCAAAATAAATTTTGATGATTTTACAGAAGCTTTACCTGCTTTCTTCGCTATAGCATTTATGCCGTTTAGTTATAGTATAGCAAATGGTATAGCAGCAGCAATAATCTTTTATCCAATAGTTAAAGTAGTTACAGGAAGATATAAAGAGGTTCATCCTATAATATATATACTGGCGGCACTCTTTGTATTTAGATTTGCCATGCTTGGATGATTATGAAGTTGCAAATAACCGGTTAGAATTCTAATCGGTTATTCTTATATCTTCAGTAAATTAATAGTTTATTAAATATATGAGCATATGGTTGAAATTATAATTTCAATAAATTATGCTATTAGTAAGAATAAAGATAGGTGGTTTTTATATGAAAAAAAGTTTGAAACTATTAATATGTCTTACTACCATAGTATTTGTTGTAGTTTTAATAACTGAATTTCAGGTAGTATTTTTTGGAGAAGATGCTCAACCTAAAAAATCTGATTGCATAATTGTTCTAGGATGTAAGGTCTATGGAAGCACACCCAGCCCATTTTTGGCATGGAGATTGAACAAAAGTTTTGAACTCTATAATAGAGGATATGGAAATTATATTATTGTTTCAGGTGGCAAGGGGCAGGGAGAAAATATATCTGAAGCCCAGGCAATGAAAAATTATCTAGTATCCAGAGGTGCTAATTCATCAAGGATTATAATGGAAGATAAATCAGCTTCAACTATGGCAAATTTAATAAATTCCAAAAAGATAATGGAGGAAAATAATTTTAAGACAGCTGTAATAGTTTCAAATAAGTATCATTTGAAAAGAGCTTCGCTGATGTCTGAAAAGCAGCATATAGATGCTAGTTATGCAGGTGTTTTTGTATCTCAATATAAGACACATGAAATTATAGGATATGTTAGAGAGATACCAGCTATCTGGAAGTACTATTTAATATCTAAAGGTTAAGAATTTTATTTAACCTTGATATTGCTAAATTTGACATAAGTTCATGCCCTAGTTTTGATGGATGAACTCCGTCTATGTACAAGCTTTCGGGTTTTAATGATTTAAGCTTGCTTGAAAATAATTTAAAAAAATCTATATATTCTATAGTGTTTTTATTACAAATATCAATTATCCATTTTCTATATAAAATCTGATTTTTATTTATCAAATCGTAATTTGAGTCAGTTCCCCAATATAAAATAGCTAGTTCACCAATTACAGGAGGTTCTATGCCTAATATTGGAATTATGTTGTGATTTAAAGATTCCTTTATTATTTCATACAAGTTGTCTTCCACTATATTTAAGGAATAGTTGTTCATTATATCATTGCATCCACCCATTATAAAAGAATGGGTGGGATTTTTTTCTACAACATCCCTAAAGGACCTTGACAACATTCCTGCTGTAGTATCTCCATTAATGCCTTTATTTATTATATTTATTTTAAGTGAATTTTTTACTATTGATATCCATGAAACATCCATGGATACTCCATATCCTGTAGTTAAACTGTCACCTATACATACAAGTTTCATGCAAAACACATCTCCCTGAATAATAAATCTATTTTAATGGTAAAATATGCTTGTAGTATATCAAATAGTTATGGATATATCAAATATATGAATTATCATAAAATTTGAAAATATTTTCATCACATTTAATGTTCACAATGGTACGAATATTAAATATGATATTAATCATATAACAGGAAAATATACGAATATTAAATAATAAATTTTTATTAACGTATTGAATATTATATTATGATATGTTAATATTATCGTATCAAAACACATAGAGTATCCATATAATCCTAATAATGTGGTTTAGGAGTTTCTACCGGAAGCCGTAAATTTCCAGTCTATGGATAAACTCATTTGAAACCATTATTATATTATTAATGGGTTTTTAAATTAGTTTGCCAATTTTAGGGTTTCGTATAGATTCATAGTTATGGATTTAGCGGAACTTTTTATATTTTTAGAATAAAAATTAGTTTTATAAATTTTAAGGAGGATACATATGAAGGTAGCAATTATATTTGGCAGTAGTTCTGACACGGAAAAAATGAAGGGGGCAGCTAAAGCTTTAAAGGAATTTGATATTGAGTATAAAGCTTATATTTTATCAGCACATAGAGTACCTGAAAAATTATTGGAGACTATAAAGAAGGTAGAAAGTGAAGGCTGCGAATGTATAATTTCTGGTGCAGGACTTGCAGCTCATCTTCCAGGAGTAATTGCAGCAAATACTACTGTTCCGGTTATAGGAGTTCCACTTAATGCAGCTATATCAGGACTTGACTCTCTCTTTTCAATAGTTCAGATGCCAAAGTCAATACCTGTAGCTACAGTGGGAATAAATAATAGTTATAATGCAGGTATGTTGGCTGTAGAGATTTTGGCTCTCAAATATCCTGAAATTAAAGAAAAATTAATTGAATTCAGAAAAAATATGAAAGAAAAATTTATTAAAGAAAATGGAAACGGAGTTGAATTATAAATGGAAAAGGGAAAAATGATTTATGAAGGAAAAGCAAAAAAAGTATATGAAACAGATGACAAAGATAGAGTTATAATTTATTATAAAGATGATGCTACAGCTTTCAACGGAGAAAAAAAGGGTCAGATTTCAGATAAGGGAGTACTTAACAATACTATTACTTCCATGTTGTTTGAGTTGCTGGAAAAGCATGGCGTTGAAACTCATTTTGAAAAGAAATTGAGTGAAAGAGAACAACTCTGCAAAAGGGTTGATATAATTCCTCTTGAAGTAATAGTTAGAAATGTTGCAGCTGGAAGTATGGCTAAGAGGCTTGGATTGAAAGAGGGTACAGAGCTTAAGACAACTGTATATGAACTTAGCTATAAAGATGATGCCCTTGGAGATCCTCTTATAAACGACTATCATGCAGTTGGAATAGGAGCTGCAACTTTTGATGAGCTTAAAATTATATACAAGATGACAGCTACTGTAAATGATGTATTGAAAGAATTTTTCTTGAAACAGGGAATAAAGTTGATAGATTTTAAATTGGAATTCGGAAAATTTAACGGAAAGATAGTATTGGCTGATGAAATTTCGCCAGATACATGTAGGTTCTGGGATGCAAAGACAAATGAAAAGCTGGATAAGGATAGATTCAGAAGAGATATGGGTAATGTAAAAGAGGCTTATGAAGAAATACTTAGCAGAATAAGTGGAAAATAATTATTTATAGAAAGGAAATAATCTAATGCACATTTCAGATGATAAGTTCAAGGAAGAATGCGGAGTGTTTGGAATATTATGTACCAACAAAGATATAGATGTAGCTTCTATAACTTACTATGGTTTATATGCCCTTCAGCATAGAGGTCAGGAAAGTGCCGGAATAGTAGTATCTGATGGACAGAATTTAAACTGCTATAAAAATATGGGACTTGTTGCAGATGTATTCAATGAAAGTATATTAGGTGATCTCAAAGGAACCAGTGCTATAGGCCATGTTAGATATTCCACTGCAGGATCAAGCAATGTAGAGAATGCACAACCACTAGTAAAAAGATATAAATCTGGGAATATAGCTATGGCTCATAATGGAAATTTGGTAAATGCAGTACAGGTAAAGGAAGAACTCTGTAAATGTGGAAGTTCCTTTAAATGTGATTCAGATACGGAAGTTATATTAAATCTTATTGTTGACAACAATGATTCTGAGCTTAAGGATGCTATTTCAGGTGCAATGAACAATATCAGAGGATCTTATGCTCTTGTTATATTAACAGAGGATAAATTGATCGGAGTTAGAGATCCAAATGGGATAAGGCCTCTTTGCATTGGAGAAATAGAAGGTAATTATATACTTGCTTCTGAAAGTTGTGCATTAGATGCAGTTGGAGCAAACTTTGTAAGGGATGTACTTCCAGGTGAAATTGTTACTATAGATAAAGATGGAATAAAGTCTGACAGGTATGATGGAAAAATAGAGAACAAAACTTGTGCATTTGAATATGTATATTTTGCCAGACCAGACAGTACTATAGATGGAATAAATGTTTATGAATCAAGAGTAAAGGCAGGAAAAATATTATATAGAGAAAGTCCTGTAGATGCCGATATTGTAATTGGAGTTCCGGATTCCGGTATTCCAGCTGCAGTTGGATTTGCAGAAGCATCTGGTATACCTTATGGTATTGGATTTATAAAAAATAAATATATAGCTAGAACATTTATAGCTCCATCAAAAGAAATGCGAGAAAGAGCGGTATCTGTTAAATTGAATCCTCTTAAAATAAATGTATCAGGAAAAAGAGTAGTAATTGTAGATGACTCTATTGTAAGAGGAACTACGAGCAAAAGATTGGTAGAGATATTGAGAAGAGCAGGTGCAAAAGAAGTACACTTCAGAGTATCTTCACCTGTAGTCCAATATCCATGCTATTTTGGAATAGATACACCTTATAGAAAAGATCTTATTGGAGCAAATTATTCTGTAGATGAGATAAGAGAAAAAATAGGAGCAGACAGCTTGGCATATATAGATGTTCCAGGGATGATTGAATCTTTTGGGAAAAATAGAAAAAAGGATTATTGTCTTGGTTGTTTTGGAGGAGCTTATCCAATGCCTACCCCCGACAAGGAATCTGAAAGTTTAGTATAATTAATCGTGTAGAAACTAAAAATGTATTTATGAGGTGATATAGTGGCAACCTATAGAGATTCTGGTGTTAATATTGAAGAAGGATATAAATCTGTAAAACTTATGAAAGAGTATTCAGCATCTACTTTTATTCCAGGAGTATTAAATGGTCTTGGAAGTTTTGCTGGAATGTTTGAACTTGGAAAATATAAAAATCCTGTATTGGTATCAGGTACAGATGGAGTAGGCACCAAATTGAAAATAGCTTTTCACGAGAAAAAATACGATACTGTAGGTATTGACTGTGTGGCTATGTGCGTAAATGATATACTATGTCATGGGGCAAAGCCTATATTTTTTCTTGATTATGTGGCATGTGGAAAATTGGATTCAAAAACAGCATCTGATTTGGTAAAGGGAGTTTCACAAGGCTGTATTCAGTCAGATTGTGCATTGATCGGAGGAGAAACAGCAGAAATGCCAGGGTTTTATTCTGAAGGTGAATATGATATGGCAGGTTTTGCAGTAGGTGTTGCAGAAAAAGATGAAATAATAGACGGAAGTAAAGTAAAAAATGGAGATGTTCTTGTAGGAATAGCTTCAAGTGGGGTACATAGTAATGGCTATTCTCTTGTTAGAAAACTTATAACAGATTTGGATGCGGATTTTTCAGGAAAAACTTTTGGGGCTGAATTACTGACTCCTACAAAGATATATGTAAAGCCTGTACTTGAGCTTGTACGAAATTTTGATATTAAGGCTATGGCTCATATAACAGGAGGAGGATTTTTTGAAAACATACCTAGGATGTTTAAAGAAGATTTTACTGCATTTGTAAATAAAGACAGTTTTCCAAAGCCTGAAATATTTAATCATATAATGAAGCTTGGAGTATCTGAGGAAGAAATGTATAATACATATAATATGGGAATAGGGTTTGTATTATGTGTATCATCTCAAGATGCCAATAGAATAATAAATAAGCTTTCTGAAATGGGAGAAAAGGCTTATTTAATAGGAGAAGTAAGAACGGGAGATAAAAAAGTATGTTTAAAATAGCTGTTCTTGCATCGGGCGGGGGAACAGACCTCCAATCCGTGATAGATGCTGTCAATGAAGGTTATATAGAAAATTGCTCTATAGAGGCAGTTATATGTGATAGACCAGGAATATATGCATTGGATAGAGCAAAAAAAAATAATATTCCCACTTATGTATTCGATAGAAAAATATATAAAGAGAAAGTTTCAAATTGTATATTGGATATTTTAGATGGAAAAGTTGATCTTATAGTCTGTGCAGGTTGGCTTTCTATATTGAAGGGTGACTTGATTTCAAGGTTTAAAAATAGGATGATAAATATACATCCATCCTTGATACCAAGTTTTTGCGGACGGGGAATGTATGGTATTAAAGTTCATGAATCAGCTATTGAATATGGAGTAAAAGTTTCTGGCTGTACTGTTCATTTTGTAGACGATGGAACAGATAGCGGACCTATAATAGTTCAAAAAGTAGTGCCTGTATTGTTTGGTGATACACCAAAAACTCTTCAAAGTAGAATATTAGAAGAGGAACACAAAGCACTTCCGGAAGTTGTAAGACTTATTTCACTTGGAAAAGTAAAGATTTCTGGAAGAAAGGTCAATATTTTAGATTAAATATTTTATCCAGGGTAAATATGGAGGTTGTAAAATAATATGATAAAACGTGCATTGATAAGTGTATATAATAAAGACGGACTTTTAGAACTGGCAAAGTTCTTGGTAAATAAAGATGTGGAGATAATATCCACAGGAGGTACATACAAGTACCTGCAAGACAACAACATACCTGCAGTTGAAATATCAAAAATTACAGGTTTCGATGAAATACTGGATGGAAGAGTAAAAACACTTCATCCTATAATTCATGCAGGTATACTGGCTAGACGTGACAGTGAACAACATATGAATACATTAAAGGAGAAGAATATTACTCCAATAGACATGGTAGTAGTAAATCTATATCCTTTTTTTGATAAAGTAGAAAGCAATATAAGTTTTGATGAAAAAGTTGAGTTCATAGATATAGGCGGTCCTACCATGATAAGGGCGGCAGCTAAGAATTTTAAAGATGTTTTGGTTCTTACAGATGTAAATGACTATGCTGATATTATAGAAAATCTAGATAATAATGAAGAAGTGAATTTTAACACTAGAAAGAAATTGGCAGGTAAAGTATTTAATTTGATGTCTGCCTATGATGCATCTATTGCAAATTTCCTTTTAGATGAAGAATATCCTGAGTATTTATCTCTTTCCTACAAAAAATCTTCAAGTCTCAGATATGGTGAAAATCCTCATCAAAGTGCAGCTTATTATGTTTCCACTTCGGGAAATGCTCCTATGAAAAATTTTGAACAGCTTAATGGAAAAGAACTTTCCTACAATAATATAAAAGACATGGATATTGCGTGGAAGGCAGTAAATGAATTTGAGGAAATATGCTGTGTGGCTGTAAAACACAACAGCCCATGTGGAGCTGCAATTGGTGAATCCTTATTTGATGCTTACACAAAAACTTTCAACTGTGATTCCACTTCTATATTTGGAGGAATTGTAGCTGTAAATAAAAAACTTGACTTTAAGACTGCAGAAGAGATAAGCAAGATATTTCTTGAAATAGTAATAGCTCCAGATTTTGAAAAGGAAGCATTGGCACTATTACAGAAAAAGAAGAACCTTAGAATAATCAAATGTGATGTAAAACCAACTAATGGTTTCGAAATTGCAAAAGTTGATGGTGGAATGCTTCTTCAATCTTCAGACAATAAGCTTACTGCAAAAACGGAAGTAGTAACTGATAAAAAACCGACTGAGAATGAAATGAATAATTTGATATTTGCCATGAAAATTTGTAAATATGTCAAATCAAATGCCATTGTAGTGGTAAAAGACTTTATGGCTAAAGGAATTGGTGGAGGTCAGGTTAATAGAATATGGCCTACATGCCAGGCGCTTGACAGAGCTGGTGATGGTGTAGTACTGGCATCTGATGCATTTTTCCCATTTGATGATGTAGCTAAAGAGGCGGCAAAGCATGGAATAAAAGCTATAATGCAGCCAGGAGGATCTATAAGGGATAAGGACTCCATAAAGGCATGTAATGAAAATGGAATATCCATGGTATTTACTGGTATAAGACATTTTAAACATTAGAAATATGTAGGGAGGAAGTTCTGTGAAAATACTTGTAATTGGATCAGGTGGAAGAGAACATGCTATAGCTTGGAAAGCAGTACAAAATAAAGATGTGAATACTGTATTTTGTGCACCTGGAAATGGTGGCACGGCTTTAGAGAAAAAATGTAAAAATGTAAATATAAAAGATAATGACATAGATAATTTGACTGCATTTGCAGAAAAGGAAAACATTACTCTTACAATTGTCGGGCCTGAAGTTCCATTGGTAGGTGGAATAGTTGATAGATTTAAAAGCAGGGGACTTGCAATCTTTGGACCTGACGCCAAGGCTGCCCAGCTTGAAGGAAGCAAAACCTTTGCCAAGGACTTTATGAAAAAATATGGAGTCAAAACTGCGGAATATGGCAGTTTCAAGGATGCAGACAGCGCATTGAAGTACATAGAGAAATGCAGTTATCCACTAGTTGTAAAGGCAGATGGATTGGCAGCAGGAAAAGGGGTTGCAATATGTCAGAATTATGAAGAGGCATCTTCTAAAATAAGGGAATTTATGATTGATGACATATTTGAAGGATCTGGGGAGACAGTTGTTATAGAAGAGTTTTTAGAAGGAGTAGAGGCATCAATACTTTCAATTACCGATGGTAAATGTATAATTCCATTTATATCTGCCAAAGACCACAAACAGATATATGATGGAGGTAAAGGTCCAAATACTGGTGGAATGGGTGCTATTGCGCCAAACCCATACTGTAATGAAGCTGTACTTAAAGATTTTGAAGAGAATATAATGGCACCTACTTTAGAAGGTATAAAAAGTGAAAATATGGACTATAAAGGCATAATATTTTTTGGAGTAATGATAACTAAAAAAGGCAACTATCTTCTAGAGTACAATGTTAGAATGGGTGATCCTGAAACTCAAGCTGTACTTCCCCTTATGGACAGTGATTTAGTAGAACTTATAGATTCTACACTTAACGGAGAACTGTCAAATTTTAATCTCAAGTGGAAAAATGGAGCTTCCTGCTGCGTGGTTGCAACCTCAAAAGGTTATCCACTAGGGTATGAAACAGGTTTTAAAGTAGATGGAATAAAAGAGGCAGGAAGTGTTTTTGCTTCAGGTCTTAAAAATGAAGATGGAGTATTTAAAACAAGTGGTGGAAGAGTGCTCTGCACTTATGGAATAGGAGATACTCTTGATTCTGCTGTTAAAACTGCCTATGATAAGTTGGATAAAATAAAATTTTCAGGGAAATATTTTAGAACTGATATTGGAGAATAGCAGACCTCAGGGTCTGCTTGTTTTTTTATTATAAAGTTACAATTCTCTTAAATATCATCATATTAGTAGAAAAAAATTGCAGATAATAGTAAAATATGATTTGTAGTATTTTTTATGGAGGTAAATTATATGGGCAATCCAAAGAGGACTGTTAGAAAGAACAAAAAGAGTAGAAAACGAAGGCGCAGAAGATTGATTGGCTTTTTTTTAGTATATGAACTTGTAGTTATTGCTATAACTACACCTTTGTTGGTGTTTTATGGTCCTTTTACAGATGTTAGGAATATGATAGTGAATTCAGCCATGTTGACTTTCAGCCACCAGTACATAGCTACAGCTTTCTTGTCTAAAGACAAGATAAATCAAATAATGGCAGAAAGTAAAAGTGGGGAGATATCTGGAGACGAGACTGAAAATCAGAGTGGAGTTACTATAGAGCACCGTAATGATAAAGGAATAGAAAGATATGACATACCGGGAAGTAAATTTGACGGATATATTTTGGAGATAAAGGATCCAACAAGAATAAAAATTGGGTATACCAAGAAATTAGGTCAGGTTGGTGAGAAAACTAGTGAAATAGCCCAGGATCATAATGCCATTGCAGCCATTAATGGTGGAGGTTTTACTGATAGGGCATCTAATGGCGCCCAATGGGTAGGAACAGGCGGCATTCCTGAAGGAATTGTTATATCAGATGGCAAAAGTATAAATTCTGTTAATTCATCTGAAAAGATGTCTAGTGTAGCTGCTTTTACTGCAAGTGGGAAACTTATAGTAGGGAAACATAGTTTGAATGACTTGTTGAATCAAGGTGTTACAGAAGCACTTTCTTTTCAAGATCCACTTATAATAAATAGCAAAACCGTATCAGTGGATGCAGTAGGGCTGAATCCTAGAACAGCAATAGGACAAAAGGCTGATGGAACTGTTGTAATGCTGGTAATTGATGGAAGAAGAGGACTCAAACTTGGAGCTACATTAAAGCAGGTTCAAACTATACTTCTTCAAAGGGGTGTGGTAAATGCTACCAGTTTGGATGGCGGTTCATCATCCACAATGTATTTTGACGGTGATGTAATAAACAATCCCTGCGACTGGAACGGTGAGAGAACTGTAGCTACCGCAATATATGTAAAACCTTAGAGGAGTGTAGTTTTAATGAAATTACTTAAGAGAATAATTGTCTGGTCTCTAATACCTATAATTTTAGAGTTAACTGGTTTGTTTTTTATAGATAAATTCTATTTAGGAGATAATATGGATTTTAATATAAAGAAGGTTGATATATCTTCAAAAAAATCTCATGCAAAAATAAAAGTAAAAGTTCCTGAGGATGCTAAAAATATAAAAATATCTCATAATGGAAATTATATATCCTATTATGAAAATGAAACTATATATGTAGTAAATACAGATACTAATGCTAAAAAAGAAGTGGATATAGATGATGGTGCAAAACTGTCATATTATAGATGGGATCTCGATAGTGATGTAATTCTCATGGCGGAAAAGTTTTCCAGAGCCGGTTCAAGCTATTTGAAATTTGTAGCCTATGATGCAAAACGGGACTCTATAACTGAACGTAAAAATGATGAAAATCAGGTACTTGAAATATTGCTTCCAAATAGCAATTATGAAGTTAGAAACATTACTTTTTCCGGAGCAAGCAATGTCACCTATGTGACATCAGGATCAGAAGGTGAAAGGAGCAGGATATATAGAATAGATCGTATGACGAAAATGAACCTTATAAAATTTGGTGGAATTCAACTTGGAAATATATCAGCAATAAATAATAGTGATGGAGATCAAATTGTATATGAAGATAGAAGCAGCAACAGGATAAGAATAGGCAATTATCAGGATGTTATAGCTACAGGAGAAAATGCAATGCATTATTTATTGGGAACTGATAATAACGAGCAGGTATACATAGGTAATGGAGAAAATGATAAAATAAACAAGATATTTATTGTTGACTCAAATAAGATTATAAGGAAGACATACCAACTTCCCAATTATGTAAATAAAAATAATATATATATATTGAGAGATGGAAGAATATATATAAATGATTCTCAGAATAATACTGTAACTGAATTGTCCACAAAAAAGTCTGTAAAATATGATGGAACTTTAGCTGGAGTATATAATTATGGCGTTATAGGTAGAGATGGCAATAAGATTTTGGGAAGCCTATTTGAATAATAGATAAATCCGCAGTAATGCGGATTTATTATTTCGCCTTAAAATAATATAATTTCCCGTCTTCTATAGAACAGTCAATTAATCTATTGTTGTACAGATAAGATATAAAGGCTGATACTCCTGAAAGGTTGAGATAGTATTCATTGAAATTTAATTTCAAATTATTCAATATTGTTATATTTTCTAAAATGTCCTCTTTAGTTAAAGGTTGATCCAAAAGCTCCAAAAGTTGATTCTTATAATTGTTTATATTTTTAATGTTTTTGTCAACTAATTCTATTATTTCTTCTTTTGTAACTGGTTTTTGTGAGTGACTTATGAGAAAATAATCTGCATCAATTTCCTTTATTGTTTTAAGAGAATTCAATGTATTTGAAATATTATATAAATATGGGAAAGAATACTTTTCAAGTATTTCAGAACTGAATATAGAATCTCCTAAAAAGCAAACTTTATCAGAAGTTGTTATTCCTATGTGTTCAATGGAATGTCCAGGAAGAGGAATTATATTGAATTTCTCATCTCCTATTTTATTTATGCCATAGTCTAGTATATAATCTACTTCAATGGGCTTATTGCTCTTATTTATTGATTTTAGTGGATAAGACGAACATAAAATAGATGCATGGAGATCTTCATTTTCCATAAATAATTTTTCCATTTTAGAAGTATAAACCAGTACCCCCGGATAATTTTTTTGGAAGTATATATTACCACCACAGTGATCCAGATGACTGTGAGTATTTATTATATATTTGGGATGTAGTTTGTTTTCTATGATAATATCATCTATTTTTTTTGCTGCACTGTTGTTTAAACCTGTATCTATAATAAGGCAATTTTTATTTTTAAATGTAACTATACCTGAATTAGTAGGAGCATCTATATAATAAGTACTGCTGTTTATCTTGTTTAATTTCATTTCAAACCAAGTCCTTTCTCATATTACAAAATTCTTTGTTCTTGCAGTTTGCACAGTTATGATCAAATTTATTTAATTTTATGTTTTTATCAGCTCCATATATATAAGTCATGGAATGCATTGAGGTCAACATATAATTTTCTGTAATATTCAAATCTAAAATATTATCAATATTAAGTCTGTCCAATATATTTTTTTGATATTTAAGAGGCAGTTTATCATCCCCAGGAGATATTCTGCAGCTCAATCCAAGATTCATTTTAGATGTATTTTCGTATATACAATTAAAAAGCTGTGAACTTATTTCAAATAGATAAGAAGTACACATTGCATCTAATACTAGTCCTTCTTTTGGTCTGTTGTCTGAAAAATAGTTCTCTATTTTTTTATCTACTGTAGTTCCTGCAGTAATAATACATGGAACTATATATTGATATTTATCATCATATGTTGGGATTTCATTAGTACAAATATCAAATATAGCTGCAGGTTGTACTAATTGATATAAAATCGGAAGCATTGAGTTATAGAATAAAGTCAGTTCATTTTCGTTTAAAATTTCACCATAGCTTCTTAGTGCTTTTATAATTTGGTTCCTGTTTAATTTGAATTTAAAGTTTTTTACTATCTCTATTCTCATTACCTCATTTCAATTTTTAATTATAGGTTTAAACAGTTATATTATACACTATAATAATTTTATGTGAAGAAATTTTAAACTATAGTTTCTATATAGGGTATTGTTTGTTATAATTATTTAATAAGTGTTTACTTTCGTTTAATTTTTATATGTTTTTGTTTTAGTAAAATTAAGATTGATTTTAAAAGAGGAGGTTAAATTGTGCTTGCATTTGAAAGACATAATAAAATATTAGATTTATTATATAAGAATAAAAAAGTAACAAATGATAATTTGAGTAAATTAATTGGAGTTTCTGCCTGCACTATAAGAAATGATTTAAATAAATTAGAAAAAGATGGGCTCATAAAAAGAATCCATGGGGGAGCTGTATTACCTGAAATAATAAATAGAGATCTAAGTTTTCCAAGTAGGAAGAGTAAAAATCAAGTTGAAAAAAATGTAATAGGAAACAAAGCTTATGATTTTATAAAAGATGGTCAGTGCATTATAATAGATGCCAGTTCAACCTCAATATCTCTTGCTAGACGTCTAAGCAAGACCAACCTTAGAATTACTGTAGTAACTAATGGTATATATACTGCACTTGCACTTAAGGATAACAATAATATAAATGTAATACTTGTTGGGGGGGTTGTAAGGCCGAAATCTGGAGCACTGGAAGGATTATTAGGAAAAAACTTAGTTTCCCAGATTAATGCAGAAATAGCTTTTATATCTGCAAGAGGATTTACTGTTGAGCAAGGGCTTACAGAATTTAATATATATGAAGGAGAATTAAAAAAATTTCTTATTTCAAGAGCTAAGAAGATTGTAGCTATGCTGGACTTTTCTAAACTAGAAGTAAATTCAATTTCAAGTTTTGCAGACCCTAAAAGAGTAGATACTATAATTACTGATTTTAATTCATCAAAGGAATTGTTAGAAAAGTATAAGAAATATGGAATAGATGTTATAGTCGCTGAAAAAGATAATGGATAGGCTATTATAATAAATAGAACAACTTTTTTAAGAACATAATATAATAAAATAATTATAGAAAAGGGGAAATTAGTTATGTCTGAAAAAAAGGAAACAAAAAAGAGGCATAATTATACAACGAAATCTAAAAATCAAATATTGAATGGGAATGTTGGTTGACGTTTTGTGTTTAACTCAAATCTATCCATGTCGACTAATTAAACCTATCATAAAAAAGTAAGCATAGATATCTACTAATAATTTGATAGTTATCTATGCTTATATTGTACAGATCTATTGGCATTCTCTATTTTTACTAAAACAGGATCTTTCTTGATTCTCAAATGATCATTTAATGCTTGTACGATAAAAACGCCAGCAGCAATACTACAAAATGATTAAGTTTATGACTGTATAAGTTTCAATGCCTTAGATACAACATTTTCAACAGTAAAACCATAGTTGTTGAACAGTTCTTTAGCTGGTGCAGAAGCTCCAAAATGATCTATGGATATTATATTTCCCTCTAAACCGATGTATTTATACCAGCCAAAAGATGTAGCAGCTTCTACAGCTAATCTCTTTTTTACAGATTTCGGAAGTATACTTTCTTTGTATTTATTATCTTGATTTTCAAATACCTCGAAAGAAGGGAAACTTACAACTCTTGCATCTATACCTCTTTTTTCTAATTTTTTTTCAGCTTCGTATATAAGTTCTACTTCAGAACCAGAAGCCATCAAGATTAAATCTGGTACTTCTTTCTTACTGTCTTTTAAGATATAAGCACCTCTTAGAGCATCTTTTCCTGTCTCATCATATAGCGGCACATCTTGTCTTGTTAGTACTATTGAAGTAGGACTATTTTTATTCGTAAGAGAGTAGTACCATGCAGCGGCAGTTTCTTTTGCATCAGCAGGTCTATACACTGTCATATTTGGTATACTTCTCAGAGAAGCCAGTTGTTCTATTGGTTCGTGAGTTGGACCATCTTCGCCAACCCCTATGCTGTCATGAGTCAGTACATAGATTATAGGAAGTTTCATAAGAGCAGATAGTCTCATAGAAGCTTTCATGTAGTCACTAAATACTAGAAAAGTAGAAACGTAAGGTATTAGCCCTCCATGAAGATATATTCCATTAGCTATGGCTGACATGGCATGTTCTCTTATTCCAAAATGCAGATTTCTGCCTGCTCTGTTTTCTTTGGTAAAGTCTCCCTCATTTTTCATTCTGGTTTTATTTGAAGGAGCAAGATCTGCAGAGCCACCTATTAAATTTGTCAATTTATCTGCAAGTCTATTAATTACTTTACCTGAAGCATTTTTAGTAGACATTTCATGTTGAAATGACCAAAAATTTTTATTCCCAAGAAGATTTATAGGAAGATCTTTAGAATGGTATATTTCCCATTCTTTAGCCAACTCAGGAAATTCAAGATTATATTTAGTTTTTAACTTATTCCACTTATTTTCTTCAATTTCTAGGTTCTTTATTAATTTATTCATATGATCTTTTACTTCTTCTGGAACAAAAAAGCTTTCCTTATGCTCCCAATTAAGGAATCTCTTCGTACACTTTATATTCTCCTCACCTAGAGGTTCACCGTGAGCAGAAGCTTTTCCTTGTTTTTCTGGACAACCATATCCTATTTGAGTCTTTACTATTATGATGGTAGGTTTATTAAATTCTTTCTTAGCTACATCAAGTGATGTTTCTAAGATTTTAATATCATTTCCATCGTTGATATTTAATACTTGCCATCCATAGGATTCAAATCTTTTGCCTACATTTTCAGTAAATGCGATATTTGTATTACCTTCTATAGTTATATTATTTGAATCATAAAATACAATTAATTTACCAAGTCCTAGAGTACCAGCTAAGGATGCTGCTTCTGATGATATACCTTCCATCATACATCCGTCGCCAGCCAGACAGTAGGTATTGTGATCTACTACAGGATATCCAGGTTTATTGAATTTTTTTGCCAGGTAAGCTTCAGCAATAGCCATACCGACACCATTGGCTATACCTTGTCCAAGAGGACCGGTTGTGGTTTCTATTCCAATGGTGTGTCCATATTCAGGATGACCTGGAGTTTTGCTTCCCCATTGACGAAATTGTTTTAAATCATCAATTGTTAATTCATATCCAAACAAATATAAAATGGAGTATAGAAGTGCAGAACCGTGTCCTGCAGACAATATAAATCTGTCTCTGTTTGACCAATTTGGATTTTTAGGATTATGCTTCAGTCCTTTTGCCCACAGAGTATATGCAATAGGTGCAGATCCAAGAGGAAGTCCCGGATGTCCTGATTTAGCTTTTTCAATAGCTTCTACAGATAATATCCTTATGGTATTTATAGTTAATTCATCGATATCTTTCATCAAAAACACATCCTTATTATTTTTTTGGAACCGTTTTCCAGTCATCTAAAAATCTCTGTATACCTATGTCTGTCAAAGGATGTTTGGACATTTGTACTAAAACTTTATATGGAACTGTAGCAATATCAGAGCCTGATCTTGCAGCATTTATAACATGAAGAGAACTTCTTACACTTGCAGATATGATTTCTGTTTTTATATCATAAATTTTAAATATTTCAGATATCTGCTTGACAAGCTCTATACCATTCATGCCTATATCATCAAGTCTTCCAAGAAATGGACTTACGTAGGAAGCACCAGATCTTGCGGCAAGAAGAGCCTGGGCAGCTGAAAATATCAATGTAACATTAGTTTTTATTCCCAATTTAGAAAGGATCTTTACAGCTTTTAATCCTTCTATAGTCATAGGAATTTTTATTACAATGTTTTTGTGTATTTTTACAAGTTCTTTAGCCTCAGATACCATCTTTTCAGATTCCAAACTTACAACTTCAGCACTTATTGGACCATCAACTATAGTAGTTATTTCACTTACAACATCTTTGAAAATTCTTCCTTCCTTTGCGATAAGAGAGGGATTAGTAGTAACCCCGCAGATTACTCCCATTTCATTGGCTTTTCTAATTTCCTCTACATTAGCAGTGTCTATAAAAAGTTTCATATGATTACCTCCAATATAAATAATTTTATGATATTTCTTTTCTGAAATTTTTGTCTATTTCGTTTATTAATTTTACTTTTGGAGTAGATCTACCATCTACAAATTTTGAATTCAACCATATATCCAGTAGATATTTTGCAAGAGATGGACCAACTATTTCTGCACCAAAAGTGGCAATTTGAGCATTATTGCTTTTTTGAGCTCTTTCAGCAGAGTAGATATCATGACACACAGCAGCTCGTACACCAGGTACCTTATTAGCTGTTATTGCCATACCTATTCCAGTACCACAGATTAGTATTCCTCTATCGAAGTTTCCACTTGCTATTTCCTTACCGACTTTTAATGCTATATTAGGATAGTATACTGATTCCCCCTCGTTTGATCCGAAGTCTACATATTTGATATTTTTTTCTTGTAGAAATTTTATTAATTGTGATTTCAGAGCATAACCATTCTGGTCACAGCCTATAGCAATTTTCATAATATATCATTCCTTTATATAATTTTTTATATTCTTTTATTATAGTATCATTTAGAAAATATATATCCAAATGCACTATTTAGTGGATAAGCCTGTTTATTTTAATAAAAGTTTATATTTTCGTTAACTATCGTTTATTATCGTTTATTTTTATTTAATTATAATTTTATAAGTTAATTCAACAAAACCCTGGAATAATATAATTAAGTCTTGGCTGTAAGAAGTGTATCATCAATTTTTTTAGTTTTAGCAGCAAAAATAAAAGAAAACACAAGTAAATAAAAGAAAATAATAATAAACATTAATATAAATAAAGTATAAAAGAAAATTACAGATTTGGAAATTAATAATATTGATGATACTATGATTACAAGGGATGGTGATATTAGATATGAGTACGGTAACAATTATTGGTGCAGGGGCAATGGGAAGTGCTCTAACGGTTCCTTTGATTCATAATGGACATAGAGTAAACTTATGGGGTACAGAATTGGATGGTAAAATAATTAAAAATCTTAGAGAAGGTAAGGAGCATCCAAAACATAAATGTAAGTTGCCTGACGGTATAAATGCTTATTATGTTGATGAACTTGAAAAAGCCCTTAAAGATACAGATCTAATAATTATGGCTATCACATCTGATGCAATTAAAAAGATATTTAAAAGAATTATACCTTATATAAATGGCAAAACTATAGTTGGAAGTGTATCAAAGGGATTGGAATTCAATAAAAATAAAAGAATAGTTATTTTGCCAGAAGTTCTTAAGGAAAGTTTGCCTGAAAAGTTAAAGGATGAAGTTGATTTTGTAGTAGTTGGAGGTCCCTGTAAAGCTATAGAAGTTATTTTTCAATCTCCTACTTCTGTTGTATACTCTTCCCAAAACATAGAAAGTGCTAAATATATGCAAAGTTTGTTAATGACAGATGCTTATAGAGTTAATGTGAACAAAGATGTTGTGGGTACAGAAATCTGTGCGGCCATGAAAAATGCATATTCCGTAGGTTTAGGGATAGCAGAAGGATTTGAAAATATAAATGGACATGTTCATAATAATACTAAATCTGCATTGTTTACATTTGCCTTAAAAGAAATGATTAAGCTAACAGACTCAATGGGAGGAAAAATAAAATCTGCAATAGGATTATCAGGAACTGGAGATCTTGAAGTTACGGGTGAAGCTGGTAGAAATAGAATGTTTGGAAAATTAATTGGTGGAGGTTATACTCCTAGCCAAGCAGTAGAAAAAATGAGAAACGAAAATATAACGGTAGAAGGATATTCAGCAATAAAGTTTGGATATGATTTGGTTATACAATTAGAAGAAGATAAAAAATTATCATTGTCAGATATGAAGTTCTTAAATAACTTATATGAAATTGTTTACGGAAATAAACCAGCTTATAAATTAATAAAAAAAATATTACACCATTATTCAAATTAGTTTAAATAATAAGTAATATTAATAAGAATATAATAATACAGTTTAATTAATATTGAAATCGTCATATTGTAGACGTTTACCATAGTTATTATAAATATAATATTTAAAAAAGGAGTATCTAATATGAGAAAACCAATAGTAGCCTCAAGCTGGAAAATGCATATAAATTCACTTAATATTGGAATGGAGACAGCGAGAAAAATAAGAAATTATGTGGGAAATGAAGAAAAAGTTGAAATGTTTATTTTACCCACATTTCCGTTAATATCATATGTAGCTAAAATATTCGAAGACTCGAATATTGGTTATGGCGGGCAAAATATGTGTTATGAAGAAAGGGGAGCTTTTACAGGAGAAGTACCACCATTAATATTAAAAGAATTGGGAAGTTCTTATGTAGAGATTGGACATGCTGAGAGAAGGGCTTATTTTAATGAAACAAATGAAGATGTTAACAAAAAGGTAAGACTTGCGTTTAAATATAATATGATGCCAGTGGTATGTATTGGCGAAAATGAAAACGATAAAATTAAAAAAATTTCAAGTATAAAGTTAAAAGATCAAGTTCTATGGGCCTTAGATAAGTTGAATGAAGAAAATATGAAAAATGTGATACTTGCTTATGAACCTGTATGGGCCATAGGTAAGCAGGAATCAGCGGATAGTAATTATGTTGAACACGTGCACAGCTTTATAAGAAACGAAATTCAAAAAAATTATGGAAGAAATGTATCTGAAAATATAAGAATAATTTATGGAGGATCAGTAAGTATAAATAATATTGAAAAATTAGCTATAAAAGAAAATATAGATGGATTTTTTATCGGAAGATTCGGACTAAAACCTGAGAATTTTAGGAATATGGTAGAAAAGGTTGTCAATTTAAATAATTTATAAGATGGAAAGGTGATTTTAATGACTGACATTAGGCTTGGAATGAATACTAGTTTTGCCCTTAACAGATATCCTCTTACTAAAGAGTGGATGGATATAATAGCTGATGATTTAAAAATAAAGTATGTACAGTTCTATTTTGATTTATTGGATCCCGTAATAATTGAACAAAAAGTGAGAGATGAAAAATGTTATGAAATAAGAGAATATTCTAAGAAAAAAGGAATTATAATTCAAAGTACAGCAACAGGAGCTATATCTCATCAATCTAATTTCTTGTTGCATCCAGATAAAAAAATAAGAAAATCGTTTATATCCTGGTACAAAAAAGGAATATATGAAACATCATTAATTGGATCTGAATCGATGGGTGTATATGTAGGTGCATTTAGTATGGCAGACATAAAAAATGAAAAAAGGAAGAATCAACTTCTAGATGAGTATGTAGATATTATGTCAGAGCTTTCTGTTTATGCCAAACAAAATGGGCTTAAATATTTACTTATAGAACCTATGTCTATACCTAGAGAATATCCAAGTACTATTGAAGAAACAAAATATATTTATAATAAATTAAATGCTTCATCAGATATTCCAATATACTTAAATTTGGATGTAGGACATTTAAACATCAATTCATCGGATCCTGCCGATGGTGATACTTATGCATGGATCAGGGAACTTCTTAAATATTCGAAAGTCCTTCATTTACAGCAAACTAAAAAAGGAGCTAGTTTACATGCTGCATTTACTAAGGAAAATAATAATGATGGAATTATAGATGGAAAAAAGGTTATAGATGAAGTAGTAAAAACCAACATAAGAGAAATTTATCTTACAATGGAGTTATTTTTTAAGCCAATTGGATTAAATGACAATATAATTATTTCCTCGCTAAAGGAGAGTATTGATTATTGGAAAGATATCATAGATACCTATAAAAGTATTAATCAGAAATGATGAGATATAAACATTAATAGCAAGGATTTAGGAAGGTGGTAGTTATAAAAAATAATTATGATAAGGGGGATTGCTAATGTTATTAGAAGACAATAGGAAGAAAGTAATAGAAATAGCATTGAAGGTGCAAGAAAAAGAGCTTGTCACATTGACTTTCGGAAATTTTAGCATTAGAGATAAAGAGACAGATTATATATGTATTACTCCAAGTGGAATAAATTATGAGGACTTAAAACCTGAAGATATTGTGGTTGCTAATTTACATGGAGAAGTAATTGATGGAAATAAAAAACCATCTACAGAGATATTAATGCATTGTGCAATCTATAAAAAACGACAAGATGTATTTGGCATAATCCATACTCATTCAACTATGGCTACATCATGGGCTTGCTGTGGCATGGATATACCATGTATTTCTTCAGAACTTTCATCTCTTATAGGTGGACCAATAAGATGTGCTCCTTATAAAACTCAGGAAACTAGAGAATTAGGGGAAGTAGCTGCTGCAACACTAAAAGATAGCAATGCTATATTGTTAAAAAATCATGGCACCATTTCAGTCGGAAAGGATATAAATGAAGCATTTATTAATTCAATAATAGTAGAGGAAAGTGCTAAAAAAGCATTTTATGCAAAACAGATAGGTGTTTTGAGTATAATCTCGGAAGATGAATGTAATCTTATTAAAAAAAATGTTAAAAAAAAATATGGACAGTAAGGTGATGAATGTGGATATACTTAATAAAGAATTGGTAAAGATTAGTTTAGATGCTGAAAAATTTAGTGATGTAATAGAAACATTAGGAAGTTTAATGTATAAACAGAAAAGTGTAAAAGATACTTATATAAATGCTGTTATAGAACGAGAAAAAGTATTTCCAACAGGACTTCCAAGTGAAGGTATGTGTGTTGCAATTCCTCATACTGATAGCATACATGTTAATAAATCATGTATGGCCATAGCTACGCTGAAAAATCCAGTAGAATTTAGTATGATGGGGAATATAAATAAAAAATTGAGCGTAAATGTTGTATTCCTTTTGGCTATAAAAGACCCTAATAATCAGCTTATGTTATTAAAAAACTTAATGCTTTTAATTCAAAATGGAGAATTGCTTAATAGGTTAAAAGATGCGGAATCTGTAGATAAAGTTCTAGAAGTATTACAGTTTTGCGCTATTAGTTAAAAAATTAAAAATAAGGAGTGTTAGTAATGAGGCAAATAAAAATTATTACAGTATGTGGCTCAGGAGTTGTAAGTTCAACAATGGTGGCAAATAAATTAAAAAATCAAATTGAAGATGAAAAGGGTTATCAGGTAGAAGCAACAGAGGCTAATCCAGGGCAACTTGAGGGAATTATGAGTTCAGGCAGTTATGATTTTATAGTGGCACTTACACCAGTTACCCAGAGTTACGATATTCCAATAATTGATGGAATAGGCTATTTGACAGGATTTGGTGAAGATGAAGTTATGGAGGAGATATATAAAGTCATAGATGGGTTAGATTCAAATAATTAGGAGGAGATCTTATGTTTTTTGAAGCATTGAAAAGAGTTTTTGATTCATTTGGTGCATATATTTTTGTTCCAATAATGTTATATATAATTGCAAGGGTTATGAAATGTAACAGGAAAAGAGCTTTTCAATCTGCATTATTTGCAGGAGTAGGACTTGAAGGATTTAGTTTATTAATTAACTCATTTATACCCATTATTACTCCTTTGGTTAGATCCATGGTATCAAGCACAGGAATACACCTTCCTGCTATTGATATGGGTTGGCAGACTACTTCAATAGTTGCTTATTCCACTAATGTTGGAATGATTTATTTAGGACTCTGTATATTATTGCAAGTTATATTATTTTTGGTGAAATGGACAGATGTATTTCAAGCGGCAGATCTATGGAATAATTATTCTTATATGGTTTGGGGATCCATAATATATCTACTAACTAAAAATATGTTTCTTGCACTTGGATGCATGATTATACTTACGCTTTATACTTTGCTTTGTACTGAATTGACACAGAAGAGATGGTCGACTTACTATCACTATCCAAGATGTACAATTTCTGCATTACACACAATAGGAGCGGCACCCTTTGCAATAGTTTTAGATATATTACTGGACAAACTTCATTTAAATAAAATTAAGGCGGATCCTCAGACTATTCAAAAAAAACTAGGATTTTTAGGTGATCCAACTACATTAGGATTCTTACTTGGCATGCTATTAGGAGTAATTGGAAATATTAAAAGATTAAATACCTTGGGGGCCTGGGGGAATATAGCACTTATTGGTGTTGCAACTGCTGCAGTTATGACCATATTCCCTAAAATAGCAAGCATATTTGCTTCAGCTTTTACTATAATAACTGATGCTTCTAAAAAGGCTACTAAAGGTAAGAAGGATACGAGGGTTTGGTATATAGCTATTAATGATGCCGCAGGGTATGGTGAAACTGCAACTCTTATTTCTGGTTTACTTTTAATTCCTATTTTGCTTATAATATCATTTATTTTGCCTGGAAATAGAGTATTACCTATGGTTGACCTAATAGCAATACCTTATGGAATACAGGCAATGGTATGTGTTTCAAATGGGAATATAGTAAAGACAATTATTAGTGGAGCTATATGGTTTACACTAGGATTATTATTAGCGTCTTTTACAGCACCTGTATTTACAGAAGTTGCAAAGCAGGTAGGTGTAAGTATTCCTTCTACTGGTCTCTTTATAACAAGCCTTCTTATTTTAGCACAGCCGCTGGCAGGAGTAATATTTTTGGCATTTTTATCACAGAATCCAGTGTTAATTGGATTAGTTGTTGTGGCTTACTTACTCGGATATGTAATTTTCAGAAAAAATAAAGTAAAATTACAGGATTTCCTAGAAGAAAGAGTTAAAAAGAATAAAGAGTTAATTCAAAATAATGTCTAATATAAAATTGGGAATAGATAGTTTAATTCTATCTATTCTTCATTTTAAATATAGTATTGAAACTATACTGAATTTTGTATAGAGAGGAGTGGTTTATGTGGAAAAATATGATTTGATAATTATTGGGGGCGGAATAGTCGGATGTGCTGTAGCTAGAGAATTATCTAGGTATAGGCTTAAAAGTGCTCTCCTAGAAGCAAATCAAGATATAGCTTGTGGTACTACAAAAGCAAATGGTGGTATAATCCATGCAGGATATGATCCAAATCCATCATCTTTAAAAGGGAAGTTGAATGTAAAGGGAAGTTTAATGTATCCGAAATTGAAGGAAGAATTAAATTTTAAATATGAAAACAAAGGGTCAATGGTTTTGGGATATAACGAAAAGGATCTTGAATTTTTAAATAAGCTTTTAAAAAATGGCAAAAAAATCGGAGTACCTAATCTAAAAATATTAAAAAGTCATGAAATAAAGGATATGGAACCAGGAATAAATAAAGATGTAAAGTATGCTCTATTTGCTCCTACAGCAGGTGAAGTAGATTCTTTTGAAATCGCAATTGCTTTTGCTGAAAATGCAGCCCAAAATGGAGTAAATATTTATAGAAATCAAAAGGTAATAAATATTAAATATGATAATCATTTATTTTATATAAATACAGAGAATAAAGAATATGTATCCAATTATGTAGTAAATTGTGCAGGGCTTTATGCTGACAGAATAGCAAATATGGTTGGAATATATGACTATAAAATAAAACCAAGAAAAGGGGAACTGTTAATTCTTGACAAATCTTCTAAAGCTAAGGTAAATAGAATACTTTTCCCTATTCCTGGAGAACACACTAAAGGTATAGTTGTTATTCCAACTGTTTCAGGAAATATCTTAATTGGGTCAACTGCGGAAGAAATAGAAGATAAAGAAGATACCACCACCAGTGCAATAGGTATAGATTCACTGTTAAATGGAGCTATAAAATCGGTACCATCAATTTCCCAAAAGGATGTAATAAGGACTTTTGCTGGATCTCGTGCTGTAACTATTAATAACTCGAATGATTTCTATATAGAAGCTTCAAAAGTTATAAAAGGATTCGTCAGTGTTGCAGGTATACAGTCTCCTGGTATAGCTTCATCACCTGCAATTGCCGAGTATGTAAGAGATATATTAGCTAATGAGGGTGTTGAACTTAAGGTTAATGACAATTTTGACCCTTATAGAAGAGATATATTACGCATGAGTGAAATTGATAATAAAGTTAAAGATCAACTAATTAAAGAGAATTCAAAATATGGACATATAATATGTAGATGCGAACAGGTTTCAGAAGGTGAAATCATTGATTGCATCAAAAGACCTGTTGGTGCAACAACTGTTGACGGAGTGAAAAAAAGGACTAGAGCCGGAATGGGACGTTGTCAAGGAGGATTTTGTCAAGATAGAATTATTTCAATTCTATCTCGTGAATTAAATAAATCAGAACTTGATATTTTAAAAGAAAATACAGGTTCAAAAATTATTTATACAAACTTAAAGTAAAGGAGACGTTTTTTATGGATACATTCTATTATGATGTGGTAGTTGTAGGTGGTGGGCCAGCGGGATTAGCAGCTGCTTTGAAAGCATGGGAACATGGAGCAGAAGTGGCAATCTTTGAAAGAAATGATGAACTTGGCGGAATACTTAATCAATGCATACACAGTGGATTTGGATTAAGTTATTTTAAAAAGGAATTGACAGGACCTGAATATGCTCAAAGATTTATAGACAAGTTGAGTGAGTCAAAAGTAAAAGTCTATTTGAATACTATGGTAATAGATATAGATGAAAATAAAAACATTATTGCAGTTAATGAAAATGGAGTAATAAATGTAGAAGCGAAATCAATAGTGTTGTCTATGGGATGTAGAGAAAGGACAGCAGGTGCCATAAAAATACCAGGGTACAGACCATCTGGAGTAATGACGGCAGGTCAGGCACAGCGGTATATAAATATAAGGAATTTAAAACCTGGAACAAAAGCTGTAATTTTAGGATCTGGAGATATAGGATTAATAATGGCAAGAAGATTAACATTAGAGGGAATAAAGGTTTTAGGAGTTTATGAAGTAATGCCATATCCTAATGGACTCTACAGAAATATAAGGCAGTGTCTTGAGGATTTTAATATTCCATTATATCTTTCTACAACTGTGACAAAAATATTTGGAAAAGATAGAATAGATGGGATCATGGTTTCAAAAGTTGATAAATTAATGAGGCCTATTAAAGAAACTGAGAAATTTATAAATTGTGATTCTTTATTACTATCAGTTGGATTAATACCGGAAAATGAGCTTTCTGAAAAAGCTGGAATAAGAATAAATCCTATAACAAATGGACCTATTGTTGATAATAAACTTCAAACTAATATACCTGGGATATTTGCCTGTGGAAATGTATTACATGTACATGACCTTGTAGATAATGTGACATTAGAATCAGAAGAGGCAGGTTTAAGATCAGTTAAGTATGCTAAATCTGAAGAAGAATCAAATGTTTATAATAGAAAAATAATATCGATTAAGAATGTAAGATACACTGTACCTAATCTTATAGCAAAGGAGATAGATTTACCTGTTAAAGTTAAGTTTAGGGTAGGAAAACCATTGAAGGGTAAAATAGTTTTAAAGTCAGATGATAAAAAAATATTTGAAACTAAAATTCTAAATTTAAAACCAAGCAAAATGGAACAGATTATATTAACTAAAGATATTGCAAACAAATATCAAAATGATATAGAAATTGACGTAGAGGAGGTTTTATAATTGGAGGTAAATGATCTATATTGCATAGTATGTCCAAATGGATGTAAGTTAACTGTAACATTACAAAATAATAAGATAGCAGAAATAAAAGGTCAAAAATGTAATAGAGGAGAGAGTTATGCATTACAGGAAATAAAAGATCCTAAAAGAATCTTAACTTCAACAGTAAAAATTAATAACAGCAATAGGATCTTATTGCCTGTTCGTTCAGATATAAGCATATCGAAAGATCTATTGTTTGAAGCAATGAAAGAAATTAATAAAGTTAGGGCTACTCCTCCAATTGAATGTGGCGATATAATAATCAAGAATATTTTGAATACAGATGTAAATATTATAGCCGAGAAAAGTATAAAATTTTAAATTTATTGTTGACAATATAAAGAAAAAGGTTTATATTGAAAACATAAACAAAACTTAATAAATAACTTTCGGGGCAGGGTGAAATTCCCGATCGGCGGTATAGTCCGCAAGCTTTTAGAAGCATGAACTGGTTTAATTCCAGTACCGACAGTAAAGTCTGGATGAAAGAAAGTAAGGATTGAATTTGATTTATTAAATTCGAATATTATTATCCCCTGAAGGTTTTTACTTCAGGGGATTTTTGAATTCAACCATTAAATAATAGAAAATGTATATAATTTTACATATATACTGTTATATTTTTATAGAAATTCAAGAAAATTCATCAAACAGAGTGGAAGTGAATTTAATGGAAAATAAAGAAATGGATGAGCACTATATGAAAATAGCACTTAAACTAGCTTCAAGAGGCAGTGGATTTGTAAATCCCAATCCACTTGTTGGAGCTGTAGTCGTAAATAATGGTGAGATTATAGGAGCTGGCTATCATAAATTTTTTGGAGGACCTCATGCTGAAGTTTATGCATTAAAAGAGGCAGGGGAAAAGGCAAAAGGTGCAGACATATATGTAACTTTAGAGCCATGTTCCCACTATGGAAAAACTCCCCCTTGTGCAAAAGCTATAGTAAAAGCAGGTATAAAGAGGGTTGTAATAGGAGCAATAGACCCTAATCCTTTAGTATCCGGCAAAGGAGTAAAAATTCTGAAGGATGCAAATGTTGAAGTTGTAACAGGAGTTATGGCTGACAAGGTTATCAAGATGAATGAAATATTTATAAATTATATAATCAACAAGACACCATTTGTAATTTTGAAATCTGCAGTTAGTTTGGACGGAAAAATAGCTACTTCAGCAGGAAAGTCGAAGTGGATAACTGGAGAAGAGTCCAGGTTGAAAGTTCATGAGATAAGAAACAGAGTTATGGCAATTATGGTTGGAATAGGCACAGTAATTGCAGATAATCCACTTTTAACTACAAGACTAAAGGAAAATTGCAAGAGTCCAAAAGCTGTAATTGTAGATTCCAAGCTTAGAATTCCAGTTGCTTCTAAAATATTTACTACTATAAAAGATAGGGAAATTATAGTTGCATGTACCGAGGATTTCGATAGGGAAAAATCAAAGCAGTTGTTGAGTATGGGTGTAAATGTACTTATATGTTCCAAAGATGGATATGGAAGGGTTGACTTGAAATATCTTATCAGAAAATTAGGCGAGCATGGTATAGATAGTATACTTCTGGAAGGTGGAGGAAGTTTAAATTTTTCAGCATTGCAGTGTCAAGTTGTGGACAAGGTATTTTATTTTATAGCACCAAAATTAATTGGAGGAAGAAATGCTAAAACATCTGTAGAAGGTGATGGATTTGAAGAATTAAATGAGTCTGTAAAAGTGAAAGAAGTGACTGTAGAAAATATTGGGCAGGATATTATGATTAAAGCTTATATAGACAAGCAACAGTAATTGTTATTTGATATTTGTTATTTGATATTTGTTATTTATTATTTATAAAAAGGGGGGTAATGATTTTGTTTACTGGCTTAGTAGAGGAAATTGGTAAAGTTCTGAAAATATCAAAGGGGACAAATTCCTCACAGATTACCATAAAAGCTGAAAAAGTGCTGGATGATGCAAAATTAGGTGACAGCATTGCTGTAAATGGAACTTGTGTTACTGCAATAGATTTTAAAGAAGATTGCTTTACAGTAGATGTAATGGCAGAAACTCTTAGGATGAGCAATCTTGGAAATGCAAAAATGGGGAGTATGGTAAATCTTGAAAGAGCGCTTAGAATAGGGGATAGACTTGGAGGACATATAGTGAGCGGCCATATAGATGGAACTGGAAGTATAGTCAACATACATGATGAAGACATATCCACATGGCTTGAAATTGAAACTTCATCTGATTTATTGAAGTATATAGTATTAAAAGGATCAGTGGCATTAGATGGGGTTAGTCTTACTGTAGCAGATTTAAGTGAAAAGAGTTTTAGCGTATCTTTGATTCCACACACTAAAGGAGAAACCATTTTACATTATAAAAAAGTAGGGGATGTAATAAATATAGAATGTGATTTGATAGGTAAATTTGTTGAAAAGATGATCTCAAATTCAAATGAACAAGTCAAGAATAAATCAAATATAGATTCAAATATGTTAACTAAATATGGGTTTATGTAAAATAATATTTTGAGGGAGGAAAAAACATGAGTTATAAATTTAGTCCTATAGAGGATGCAATAGAGGATATTAAAAATGGGAAAATGGTTATAGTTGTAGATGACGAGGGAAGGGAAAATGAAGGAGACCTGGTTATACCTGCTGAAAATGCAACTGGAGAAAATATTAACTTCATGATCAAATATGCAAAAGGACTTTTGTGTGCTCCAGTTGAAGAAGAAATAGCAGTAAAACTTGGGTTGAATCCTATGGTTGAAAAGAATACAGACAACCATGAAACTGCATTTACAGTAAGTGTAGATTATAAAGATACTACAACTGGAATATCAGCATTTGAAAGAGCTCATACTATTAATATGATTGCTTCATCAGATTGCAGTGATGATTTTAGAAGACCTGGACATGTATTCCCTTTAATAGCAAAGAAAAATGGAGTATTTGATAGAACTGGTCATACTGAAGCTTCAGTTGACTTGGCTAAACTTTCAGGCTTTAAAGGTGCGGCTGCAATATGTGAAATAATAAAAGATGATGGAACTATGGCGAGAAGAGACGACTTGATGGACTTTTCAAAGGAGCATGATATAAAGATAATTACTATAGTGGACTTAATAGCATATAGAAAAAAACATGAAAAACTGGTGAAGAGAGTTGCTTCAGCCAAACTCCCAACTGAATTTGGAGAATTTAAAATAATAGGTTATGAGAACATATTGAATGGTGAACAGCATGTGTGCCTTGTAAAAGGTGAAAATTTTGAAAATGAAAATACTCTTGTAAGAGTACATTCAGAATGTCTTACAGGCGATGTATTCCATTCGCTTAGATGCGATTGCGGTGATCAGCTTAAAGCTTCCCTAAAACAAATTGAAAAAGAAGGTAAGGGAGTTCTCCTATATATGAATCAGGAAGGCAGGGGAATAGGAATTTTGAATAAAATAAAAGCTTACAATCTTCAAGACGGTGGAATGGATACTGTAGAAGCAAATTTAGCTCTTGGTTTTCCAGCAGACATGAGGGAATATTATATAGGCGCTCAGATACTTCAGGATATTGGTATAAGAAAAATGAGACTTTTAACTAATAATCCTAAAAAGATAGAGGGACTTTCAGATTATGGTCTCCAGATAGTTGAAAGAGTACCTATTGAAATGAATTGTTCAAAAGAAAATCATAAATACATGGAAACCAAAAAAGAAAAAATGGGGCATCTATTGAAATTATAGAAGCTAAAATATAAAAATGGAGGATTTATACATGAAAACTTATGAAGGAAAGTTAACTGCAGAGAATTTAAAGATTGGAATAGTAATTGCAAGATTTAATGAATTTATAAGTGGTAAATTACTTGAAGGGGCACTTGACTGCCTAAGGCGTCATGGAGCAGATGATGAAAATATAAATATCAGCTGGGTTCCAGGAGCATTTGAGATACCTTTGATTTCAAAGAAAATGGCTCTATCAGGAAAATATGATGCAGTTATTTGTCTTGGAGCAGTAATAAGAGGTGCCACCCCTCACTTTGACTATGTATCAAATGAAGTTTCAAAAGGTGTAGCAAGTGTTTCACTTGAAGCAAATATGCCGGTTATATTTAGTGTTCTTACTACTGATAATATAGAACAAGCTATAGAAAGAGCAGGAACTAAGTCAGGAAATAAAGGCTATGATGGAGCTATGGCTGCCATTGAAATGGCAAATTTAATTAAACAATTGGATTAAATTATAAAGTCTATGGAATTATACTAGTATATAATTCCATAGACTATTTTTACAGCAAGGCATAATGATACTGTTATAAATATTGGCTTTATAATTTTTGAACCTTTTACAAGTGCTAATTTGGTACCAAATCTTGCGCCTATAATCATACAAATTGCTACAGGTATTCCAAGTTTATAATCAATCTGTCTGTTTACTATAAATACAATAAGAGCGGTTATATTACTTATAAAGTTTAGAAATTTTGCATTACCAGCAGAGCGTAGGAAATCAAATTTATATATGGATATAAGTCCAAATATTAAAAAAGAGCCTGTCCCAGGTCCAAGAAAACCATCATAAAAACCTAAGGCAGCAGCAAATAGCATCCCAATAAACAATGTTTTTCTAGTAGTGGATTTGAAATTATCCTTTAAACCTACATTTTTTGAAAATAAACTGTATATGCTTACTATAAGAAGGAGTATAAGTACTATGGAGTTTAAATATTTGGCATTTATACTAAGGACTGTTCTGGCTCCTGCCGCTGCACCTATAAGAGTAAATGGTACTAAAAATTTTAATATTTTAAAATCAACTTTCCCTGACCTTGCAAATTTTAATGAACTTGTAAATGATGCACAGGATGAAGAGAATTTGTTTGTTCCAAGGGCTAGATGAGGTGGTATACCTGCGAATATGAAAGCCGGCAGACTTATTATACCGCCGCCTCCTGCAATAGAATCTACAAAAGCTGCAATGAAACCAGCTGCACATAAAAAGACTAATGTTGTCATGTAATAATCATCCTTTATTTTTCGTCTAATTTTTTAATAAGATTGTGTTTTAATATACTGTCCGAGTACTCAAGTTCATCGAGTACAGACTGCCTTTTCTCCAACAGTGTTTTGGTTTCAGGAATTTTAGAGCCTGTTTTCATGTTGTAATAGGTGTTGTTTTCTGACATATAATAATAGTTTCCATCTATAAAAGAACCATTTCTGTAAATTATTTTTCCTTGAGTGCTATTGAATAAATCTTTTCCCATCATATATTTTTGAGGTAGATTGAATAGATTTGCCATGGTTGGGTAAATATCCATTTCACCTGAGTTTGTATGATTTATTCCCTTTAATGCACCATCAGGAAAGTGAATTATAAGTGGAACTTTCTGCAGCTTTATCCAGTCGACATCTGAAATTGAACTCTTGTTATAAAATTTTAAAAATAAATTCTCTTTATTTTTAGGGATTGCATAATGGTCTCCATAAAGTACAATTACAGAATTATTTAATAGCCCACTTTTGTTTAATTTATCCAAGAACATTCCAAGTTGTTCATCTGTATAATGTATGGATTTTATGTAATTTCCCATAAGAGTATCTTCTAAATTGCCAACGTCAAAATTACCATATTGGTTTACATCATCATAGGGAAAATGACTGCTTAATGTAATTAAAAAAGCATAAAATGGACTTTTTAAATTATCTAATTTATCTATGGATTGATTTAAAAATGATCTGTCGCTTAAGCCAAGTCCTATAATTTCATCTTTTTTAAAACTTTTTTCACCATAGAAGTGTTTAAAGTCAAAATTTTTATACATTACGTCCCTATTCCAGAAATTTTCTCTGAATCCGTGAAGTGCAGCAGTGTCATATCCCTTATTATAGAAAGCTTTTGGCATGGAGTCAAATGTATTTCCAGAGTATAAAAAATATACTGCACCCGATTGAGCTGGATATAGTGAATTATTGGTCATGAATTCTGCATCAGAAGTTCCTCCTGCAGCAACTTGATAATAAAAATTGTCAAAGTATTCAGAGCTTTTTATTAACTTATTTAGATTTGGAGTTATTTCTCTTCCATTAATAGAACTGTTTATAACAAAGCCCTGTAGAGCTTCAACTTGTATCATGATTAAATTTTTACCTTCATAGCTTCCATGAAAATTTTTCTCAGAAGCTTTATTGTTGTTTATAAAATTCTGTATATCAGATATTTTATTTTTTGAAATAGGTGCCAGTCTGTTTATCCTGTTGTATGCTGTATTGTATATGTCTATATAATGATAGTTTAAAACACCTAAAGAGTTTGTTATATACACTTTATTGTACATAGTTGTTAAAAGTCTTGGCTGTTCTCTGGACAATTTATAAAAGTATTTGAAATTTATTAAAACGCATATAATCAATAAAATTACAGATGGAAATTTGCTTATCTTTTTTGTATTGTTCATGTATCTGTTTATAAACGGAATTATTGCCAAGTCTGCTAAATATAAAAAATCACTGTATTTAATCAAACTTTTTACACTGGAACCAACTGCCCCTAATTCCACACTGTTTATAATTACTGGAATTGATATTATATCCTTAAAATATCTGAAATAATTCAAGTCACATATGATTAAAATGCTTATTATTAAATTGCATATATATAGAAACTTAAAACGATGAGCTGCTTTTAACAAAAGTCCTATAGCTAGGAAAACAAGTACTGAAGCAATTATAGGCATTAAAAGGGATTTGACAGAGAAAGAGTTTGAATTTATCTGATGAGCATATATTAATAATTTACATGGCAGTATTATAATAAAAATAATTACATCTATAAAGCTTCTCATATATATCCTCCAAAATATAATATCAATTTAAATTACAAAATATACATGATATAGATTATAAGTCTTATATATACAGTTGTAAATGAATTGTTAATAAAATGAAAGGATTTCTTCATATCTATTTACATAAATGTTCTAGTGTAGCATAATATATGTGGTATAGAACTTTTTACTATGATAAATTCATATTTCATATAGAATTGGATAAAATAACTATTAGGAGGTATATTATGGCAGAGGATAGTGAAAATAAGGATAAGATTATAATAGATGAAAAAGAAGCTAAAAAACAGTTCTTTGAAGAATTGAAAAACAAAAACTTAAAAGAAAAGAAAAAACTTGAAGAAACCAAAAAGGCAAAGATAGAAGAGGAAAAGCAGTCAGAAGATAATAAAGAGGAAGTTAAAAAGCAAGAAGTTAAAAAGCAAGAAGTTAAGAAGGAAGAAACAAAAAAGGAAGAAAACAAGAAACAACAAGTTAAAAAACAAGCGGTAAATAATATTACTAAACAACAGAAAAAAGAAAAAGATAAAATTAAAGATATCCCTCAAAATCAGAAGAATGAAAAAAAAGAAAGCACTGTAAAAAAAGATGACTTTTCTAAAATAAGTAAAGTGGATAGTCAAGATATGGATCAAAATAAATCTGGATTTTTTAATAAAAGATTAAAGTGGTCAATTATAGATACTATAGTTACAGGTGTTGTGTCTATAGCAATAGTGTATCTGATTGACCTTATTTTAAGACTTGCAGCTGGATACTATATTGCGGATATGAAATCTATGTTTATAATAGTATTTATCATAGTTTTGATACTTTATCCATTTGTAATGAGCAAAACCAAATTTAGAGCTACTTTAGGAGAAAAATTCAGTAAATAGAATAACATAAGAGAGGAAACAGAAAATTGAAAATTGGAAGTGTACATGAATTTGATATAGAGTATGCTTCTTTTCCTTCTACAGGTATAGCACAGTTAGATGGGAAAGAGGTGTTTATAAAGAATACCTTTCCAGGCCAAAAAGTTCTGGCAAGGCTTACCAAGAAAAAGAGAGACCATCTGGAGGCAAAATCTATAAAAATTTTGGAAAATATGGATTGTGCAATAGAAGTGCCATGTCCCCATTTTGAACTATGTGGAGGATGCAATTCACAGTTTATACCCCATGATCTTCAGCTGGAATTGAAAGAGAAAGAGGTTATGGATCTATTTAAAAGAACAGGTATAGCTGAATTTGAATTTTCAGGTATAGAAAAGGCACCGGAGCAATTTGAATATAGAAATAAAATGGAGTTTACATTTGGAGATGCGGAAAAAGCTGGACCTCTAAATCTTGGCATGCATATAAAGGGGAAAAGCTTTGGAATTGTAAACGTAGAACAATGCAAATTGGTAGATGATGATTTTAGAATGATACTAAATGCTGTAGTGGAATATTTTCGTGGAAAAGAGCTTCCTTATTATAAGGTAAAGAGTAGAAAAGGATACTTGAGAAATCTGGTTATAAGGAAGGCAAAGAATACGGGAGAAATTCTCGTAAATCTGGTTACCACATCACAAATAGATTTTGACCTGCGGGAATTTAAAGAAAAACTTTTGAATTTGAGTTTTGAAGGCAAATTGGTTGGAATACTTCATACTTTAAATGATGCTATTTCAGATATAGTTAAAATAGAAAAGTTAAATGTACTCTATGGAAGAGATTATATAATAGAAGAAATTTTAGGACTTAAATTTAAAATATCACCAGGAGCTTTTTTTCAGACTAATTCAAGAGGAGCAGAAAAGCTCTACAGTATAGTAAAAGAATTTCTTGGAGATGTATCATCTAAAACAGTATTTGATCTGTATTGTGGAACTGGAACTATAGGACAAATAGTAGCATCCGATGCAAATAAGGTAGTAGGTGTTGAGCTCATTGAAGATGCAGTAAAGGCTGCCAGTGAAAATGCCAAACTAAATGGGATTGAAAATTGTGAGTTTATTGCTGGTGATGTAGCGAAAGTTGTAGAGACACTGGTAGATAAACCAGATGTTATAATACTCGATCCTCCAAGACCTGGAGTCCATCCAAAGGCATTAAAGCATGTTATAGATTTTGGTGCAAAGTCAATAGTGTATGTTTCCTGTAATCCAAAGACACTGGTAAAGGATTTGGAGGCTCTCAAGTATTATGGATATAAGGTTGACAAGGTAGAGCTTATGGATATGTTCCCACATACGGGGCATGTGGAGTGCGTGGTATTGATGTCGAGGGTGGAGAAATAAGGATTACTTAAAGCACTGATAAATAAAGGATTTTTGAGTTTGGAAGGTTTTCTTCCAGTTGCTGGGCAGATACTTTTAACCTCCAAAATCTTTATTTTTATTTATTGGGGAAACAAGTCGACCGTAAAAATGTGTGAGAGGTGGAGGAGATAGATTAGATAACTTCATAGGGTTGTGGAGATAGGATAGATGCGAAACAATATTATTATGTTATTATCATGTGAATGTTGACATTAGACTAAAAAAATGCTAAAATCAGTCTAAAATTAGATCGATTAAGGAGTTCAAAAATGCCAAATGAAAAGTATATTTATTTAGATACTTACGTTCTTCAAAAAGATATGCGTATACGTTTGCCTAAGCAGGTACTTACTAATCTTGATGTTAAGAAGGGTGAAACATTATTTGATGTTTATGTTGATCTAAAAACAAAAGAAATAATTTTACGTATATCGAATAAAAACCAGGACGGAGGTAGAGATGAGAGAAATGAATCCAATTATACATTTTGAAAAGATAGACAGTGTTAATAATCCAAATTCAATGCATGGAATTTATCCATACAGAGGAAAAATTTCAGCTATAGATGCGCAGAATATTATTAAACAGTTACCATCAAAAGGAACAATTTTGGATCCGTTTTGTGGTTCAGGAACTATAGTGTATGAGGGACAAAAGCATGGCTTGAAGGCTATAGGTGTTGATAACAATCCACTTGCGGTTCAGTTAGCTAAAGCAAAAGTACATAAAGAAGTAGGAAGTAGTGTTGAAGAATGTAAGAAATTGATTGAAATGGCTAAGAAAGATTACGACTCTAAAAATTACGAAAAAATGTCTGAAGGGCCTTTAAAATCTTTTCATGAACAGACAGCTGCAGAAATCATGTGTATGAAAAACTACTATGAGTCAATGAACGATTACCTTAAAGGTGTATTTTTTGGTGCAATTGCACTCGCTGCAAGAGGCTGTAATGGCTATGTTTGGACTTCAAGTACAGTAGGAAAAAATATTGAACCAAAACGCTATATTGATTTCTTTGAGAAGATGTTATCAAAGACAAAGAAACATTCTAAATATTTTAATACCCTTGATTGCGAAGCTGCTAAAATTATTCATGGTGATAGTAGAAAATTATCAGAAATGATAGAATCACATAGTATTGATTTTGTTTTTACAAGCCCACCATATTTTGATGGATTGGACTATACTGCATATTATGGAAAGCTTGTGTATGAAATTTTTGAGATAGATAGGGTAGAGATAAAGAAAAATCTGATTCAATACGTTGATACATATGAAACTAGTATGAGAGCTGTTATTGAAGAATTAGAGAAAGTTACAACTGAGAATGCGTTAATTATATTTGTAGTTGGTGATAAAAGGGTTAAAGGTGAAGTTATTAACGGCGGAGACTTTTTTAGAAATATAAGAGAGGCTTCATATATTGAAGAACGAAGTTATAGCGGTAGCTCAAGTCAAGTATTTGATGTTTTAAATAAGACTAAGAGAAAAGAGCAAATTGTTGTTTGGGATAAATATAAAGGAGAAATAGTAAAACATGAATTTTAAACCAAAAGCTGATATATACATAGGTGATAGTAGAAATATGAAAGAAGTTGCGGATGGAAGTGTACAATTAATTATTACAAGTCCTCCATATGGCGATTTAAAAGATTATGATAATGAAGGCCAGATTGGCCTAAACCAATCATATGAAGATTATATTAATGATTTAAATGAAGTTTGGAAAGAATGCATAAGAGTCCTGGGACCAGATGGAAAGTTATGTATAAATATAATGCCTTTGTTTGAATCTGGGAAAGCAACCACTTTTAATAGAAGGGTTACACATACAGTAATTTCAGATATTGAAAAGTTCATGGATTCAACAGGTAAAATGTTCACGTTAGCCCTCTATATTTGGGATAAAAGAAAGATTGTAAGATTTAGCTCTTTTGGAAGTTATCCATATCCGACTAATATTTTTTCAACATTTCCATATGAATGGATTATTGTATTTTGCAAAAAGGGGAAACGTGATAAAGTAAGTGAACAAATTAAAGAAAAGTCAAAGTTAACACATAAGGAATGGGCCGATTGGGCAGTTGATTCATTTTGGGAAATGCAACCGGCAAAGGCAAAGTCTGAAGGACATCCAGCTCCATTCCCGAAAGAACTTCCACATAGGTTAATCAAATTGTACAGTTTTTATGGAGATACTGTATTAGATCCATTTATGGGAACTGGTACAACAGCAGAGGCGGCATTAGAATTAGGTAGAAATGCTATAGGATATGAAATAAATCCTGAATATAAACAGCTTATTGAGGTAAAGTTAGAAAGAACAAAGAATGCTTGTCAGCAAATGTCGCTTTCAGATATGCTTGTTGAAGAGGAAAAACAAGATAATAAATAGGATTGTCAGTACCATTCAATACTTGGCAATCCTATTTATTTAAAAGGACTCTATGGAAATGATTTCGTTATTACTTACGACTTTTCCAGCAGATAATAATCCTATGCAATTTAAATCGGAGAATAGTTGACTCAAAAAGATATCCCAAGAATATTTATTACCGCGTTCAAGGTAGCGGCAACATAAGCACCAAAGGGCGTTTGCAGAGATGAACTTGATGTTATTTGTAGTAACAATATCATAAAAGCGTTTAGATTTTGAGCCGATTTTTCCGGTACAGTATGGGCTAGTGGCGGGGTATAAATCAGTCTCTTTACCGCCGAAGAGTGTAATATAATTATAGTTTTTTATTGATTTTTCAATTTCTGTTGTGTATTTATAATTTTGTTCAATAAATCGTTCATCTTTTAATGCATCATCTAAGGAAATTTTTGTTTCAATTGCAATCAACTTATCTGAAGTCATAGAACATACATCCAACCGGCCATTGCGGTCATAATCGTTATTAAAAACTGGGATTTCCATACCTACTCGATTAAAAGAGGAACACATGTGATTAACTATACCTGAAGTCCAGGGTTGTATATTTGAAGTTTCGTCTACTCCGGTAAATTCTTCAAGGTTTTTGATTGGATTTTTTAAGGCTTTTTTTGCATTTGGCATAGGAATAGGATTTCCCTGGAACGATTCATTTGAATACTTATTAATGAAGTCATCTCCCCAAAATTCTTTAAAAGATTTAAACACCTCATCATTATCAAAAATGCAGAAAAGACAACCAAAGCATTTTTGTGTAAATGGATTAGATTTTGAAAAATCTAATCCATTACATTTATAGACAATTGTATATTCCTCATCCCTCTTAGTTTTTGGGATATTTTTGACAAAAAAATCAATATCTTTGTATTTTCTAAATTTATATATCATTAGTTAGCCTCCATTTCTTTTATTACTTTTTTAGCCAATGCTATTGATTCCTTGGGTGCATCTTCACTAAGGATATCATCATTAATAGTTGTTTTAGGAATTAACATACCATGATCATCTATATCAAATGGTATTCCTGCAATATCAGCGATATCACTTTCGGATTCCATTAGAGTAGTAGGATCATTATCCTCTGAAAAAAATTCATCTGAGTATTTACTCATTGCAGTTACGAGCTTTTCAAAGTCTAGAGCTTTATTTAATTTACTATAGTAGTTTAATGTGTATACAAAAACAAAACGTCTATTTAATATATTATTGTTATATTCCAGTGTAGCATTTCTTAAATCTTCGCCTCCATTTTCTCTTAAAGAAGCGACATTTTTGTGTAATCTCGAATAAGAAAGTGGATTGCTAACATAGGGTTTTGAGTTGAAAAGATTTATATAATGATCAGTTTTTTTATAATTACGTACGGTAAGTATTTCGGAATTTACGAAATCTCTATATTTTATATGAGCAAGCGGCGAATCGTTAGTAGAAACGTCTTGGGGCTCAATTAGTCCTACAGTGACGCACCAGCCAATTAATCGAGACATGGTTCGCGTATTACTATCACGTTGGCTATCTGTGGAAATATCAATATATACTGTATTACCAGAACTATCAATATATTTTACTATTTCTGTAGTATGAGGATAGCTTAAATAAATGCCTGAATAGGAAAAGTTTATAGGTAGTTTTGCTATTTTATTTAGGAGTCCAATTGTAACCCCATATGATAACACACCTTTTCTTGCGATATCTTCCCATTCAGATGAATAAAAATCGCTATTAACCCACTTTTCACCCTCTGAAGAAATTTTATATTTTCTTTTATTACGGGAAATAAAGCCAAGAGCTTCAAGTGAACCGCCAATATCGCTTACAGCTTTTGATTTTGTAGAATCACTAGCAACAGACTGAGTAGCATAACATTTGGATAAATTGAGGGGATTGATTAAATAGGGGCAACATTGCCTACCAACAATATTTTTCAAGAGGTTACAATAGTTATGAACATTGTATACATCATTTGGATCAAATTTTAAATTTTTAAGATTAAACTCTTTTGTAACGCCATACTTTTTGTAGCATGATGTCAAAATGTAATAAAGGCATTCAAGACGACTACCATATTTTCTATTTAGTAATAATGCCATTAGAGATTACCTCCTACTTTAAGATATAATTGTTCTAAATTGTATACTTGAGCATCAAAAGGTAACTTGATTCTCAGTTTAGAAGCTGGAATTAAATTCCCATAAATAAAGTTTATATTAGGGTAAATTTCCTTATATGTATCAATCACTTCACCATATGAACGAGAATAAAACGGTATCTTATCTAAGTTTTTTATCAACTTTATAAGGTAAGCCGTGTCATTTAAAAAGATTACTAAATCAATACGTTTCGTTCGAAAATTCCCTTTGACTTGTACTTCAGATGCTACAATTGCAGACGGAATCAAAGATTGAAATAGAATGCTTGCTTTTCCTAGGTCACGGAAAAGGACATCTTCTAATTTTTTAGTAAACAAACTAGTAACTGATGCTGGATTTTTTTTGCAACATGCAATTTGGCATAATCCACATTCATCGCATGCTGTTAAAACAACAAGTTTATGGTTTTCAAAGCTCTGAGCGAACTTGTGACAGACAAAATATTCGGAGCATTTTAACTTTGAATTTGTGATAATATCTTCTATGTAACTATTGCTAGGTATATTTTGAATAATACATTTAGGTATATCTTTTACTTCAGGACAACCGATACAAAAATTTTTATCCATTGATATCATTTCTTTTGACAATTTGCTACCTCCTTAGTGAACAAAATCCCATTAGTCCTTATTATCAACAATTTCCATAATATCTGAAATATCACAGTTAAGAGCCTTACATACTTTTATTAAAATGTCAGTATTAACATTTTCATTTTTGCCAAGCTTGGCCATTGAAGCCGTACTAATACCAGCTGCTTCCCTCAAGTCTTTCTTTTTCATGCCTCTATCTATAAGAAGTTTCCAAAGCTTTTTATAACTTATGGACATAATGTCACCTCGCCTTAGTTACTCATTTTAGTTACAAAATAAAGTTTATCACAAAATTAGCGATGTAACAATTAAAATTCATGAATGCAAAATAAACATTGAGATAGGTGTAACATATGCTATAATTTACCTATGGATTAGTATTCATAACTAAAGAAATCTATTAAAATATATTTTTAAATGGGTGAGGGGGGAGTGCCTTGTCGGGTAATCGTTCATTTAAAGAGTATGTGGCAGAAAGATTCTATAATGAGATGTTTGCTACCGTACAAAGTTACACTGGGGATAACTACGATGACTTAGACTTAAGGCTATATAGAATTAGAAATATCGGTGGCATAGAATTGTCAGATATAGAAATAAAGTATGTGTCTGTTAATGATTTACCAGACATGAAAATAGAATTTGATGTTGCTGTGGAAGCTGAATTTGAAGTCCGAGAGTCAGATTATCACTATGATGAATCAGAAAATTGCCGGCAATGGTTTATGGTGGAATGCTCAGGAGATTTAGATTGTAATTTGGATGATCTTGCCATCTCCAGTATAACTGAGTATACCAGCAAAAATAAGCAGCCCAAACCTATGTCGGACTCCCTTGTCCCTATCATTCATAAGGAACAACTAGAATCTGTTGCTACAGACTTCCTTAGAAGACATTACCCTGAAGCATTAAAAACCCCGATTGCAGTTGAACCACAAGTGTTAGCAGAAAAAATGGGTCTTGTCGTGGAAATGAGAGAGATTACAAAGGATTTCTCTGTTTTTGGACAGATATACTTTCATGACTGTGATGCAGAATTTTATGATAAAAACAGCGATGAAATGGTACAAACTCATGTCGATGCCCGTACTATATTCGTAGATCCTAAAGCGTACTTTCTTCGTAATCTTGGGTCAGTCAATAACACCATTGTGCACGAGTGCGTTCATTGGGACAAACATAGGAAAGCATTTGAATTGGAGCGATTATATAACAGCAGTGCTAGTAAAATTAAGTGTCAAGTAGTAGGCGGTATAAAAGATAACATTAGAGATGCAGCTGACTGGATGGAGTGGCAGGCAAATGCACTTGCACCAAGGATTCAAATGCCGTTGATTATGTTTAAGACCAAGGCATTTGAATTTATCAAGCAGTTTAGAACTGAACTTGGAACATCTAAACTTATAGATGTAATGGAACCAGTTATTGATGCATTGGCAGCATTCTTCTGTGTGTCAAGGTTAGCAGCTAAAATTCGTATGATTGATGCCGGATATGAAGAGGCTATTGGGACTTTCACCTACATAGATGGTCATTATGTTAAGCCGCATAGATTTAAAAAAGGTACATTGCAAAGAAATCAAACTTTTTCAATAGGTGTAATAGATGCTGCGATTGAAAGCATAATTAATCCTCAACTGAGAGATATTGGGGTAAAAGGGATTTATCAATATGTGGATTCACATTTTGTTTTAAATCATCCCAAATATTTAACACAAGATGAGAATGGTTTTGCAGTATTAACCAATTATGCGCTAAATCATATGGATGAGTGCTGCTTGGTATTCGTTTTATCAGTTAAAGCTGGTTGTAGAGAAAAATATAATAGTGAGTGTTTTCTTAACAGGGATGAATCATCTGCTATTGATTTTGAGATAAAATACTGTAATGGCTACGAGAACTCAACCAAGGAAAAGCAGAATAAGTATTTAGAAGAATTAATGGCAGAGAATGCAAAAATGTATGATTTGCTCTCCAATAACTACCTTGATTGTTTAGATAAATTAAGAAAATGGAGGAAAATTACTTTTGTGAAACTAAACAAGAAAGTTCTTATGGACGAACGCCAGCTAAGACGAATTTTTAAGGGTGAATCTAAGGGCTCATTAAATGCTTTGTTATCAATTTGTCTAGCAATGCATTTACCACCAGAGATTAGTTTTCACATTATTGAAAAATCTCCATTTACGTTATCTATGGGGGATGAAAATCATAGATGGTATAGATTTGTACTTATATATTATTATGGTAAATCCATGGATGAAATAAGGTGCTTTTTAGCTGAGCACAATGTAGAGCCTTTATAATTTTTTTAGGAGGAACGGACATATGGATGTCCGTTTTTTCTATTTTAAATCATGACCGTATATACAGTTACTTATTATTGTAGTTGTGTATACGGTCTTTTTTTTTATGCACTTTTTTCATTAAATCATAGCTTTTTTATGGCAATAAACGGGCATAGAAGTGTCCGTTTTTAGAAACTAATTATAACTTACAATAACAATAGATGGAGGAAAGGTTCTTCGTAAGTAGCTAAATTCAACCGCTTCCCGTCTACAAAAAAATATTAAATGCCTGATTTGCAATAAGGGCAAAGGATACATCATATTGTCTCGATCCAGTCCGCAAGGACTGTGGTGGTGCAATAGAAGTACCTTCCCTTGTTGCGCTCATTTTCAGGATAAAAGGGTCTGTGTACTTCTGGCACAGACTTATTTTTGTATCCTTTGTTGCCAATGCAGTTCGGCGGAAAGGATGCGCTTATGTTAAGAAATTACAAAACAAGCAAAAAGAACAGAACAAATTATATTTATTACTCAGCTAATGGAGAGGCAATAAAAATTGTACCAAATGAGAATGGAGTCACAGATGCTATAATTGCTACTCTACATAGCTTTGACGATGAAGAATACAATGGGGGTAGACGTGAGAAGTACCATGTGCCAGTGCATATGGATGCTTATTGTGACGAAAAAGAAGAAAATTCAGCTGACCGCAATCCATATTTAGTTGATAATGATTCAAATCCATTGGAAAGTATTATTCAATCTATTGAGAAAACAGAGCATAAAGAAAAGATAGACAGGCTAAGAGCTGCAATTGAAACCCTAAAGCCTAAGCAGAAGGAATTAATACAAAAAGTATTTTATGAAAAACAAACTAACGTTTCTATTGCAGCTAAAGCAGGTGTTACGGAAGCAGCTATTAGAAATCGTTTAAAAAAGATTTATGATAATCTTCGTAAAAAGATCTAAAAATGGGGGGTAAAATCCCCCTAAATAAAGTTTTCAAAAAAGGGGTTCGATTCCCTTAAGATTTTTGCATATGGACAGATGGGTAAATAAAACCCTTCAGAAAGGAGCAAAAGCTATGAGTTTAAAACATAAAGTATGTATCAACATTGCGCAACCAAGTGGTAACCCTAATCCTGTTATTGAGAGTTGTACAAAGCAAATCCGCAAAAGATTATTAAATTTTCTTTTCGGTGAAAAAGTGAATGTACTTGTGCTTACACCGGGTGACTCGGTTGAAACTGTGGAAATCCATGAACTTAAAGGAGGTGAAAGCCGTGAGTAAAATCAAATTGTTACTTGATGTGGTTTCAGATATTCGCTCTTTGGCAGACAGCCTGCAGGCTGTTTGTGATGCAATGGCAGAAAGCGAACCTGCAGATAAAAATAAGAAGCCTACTCCAGTTAAAGAGTCAGAGCCAAAGAAAACAGCAAAGTCAGCTAATAAGAAAATTAAGCTTGAGGATGTAAGGGCTGTTCTTGCAGAAAAGAGTCAAGCTGGAATGACTGCAGGGGTGCGTGAAATTATTCAGAAATACGGTGCGGCAAAGCTAAGTAAGGTTGACCCTAAGCATTATGCTGATATTTTGAAAGATGCGGAGGGACTTATAGATGGGTAGTCATGCGATACTTTCTGCATCAGGATCACATAGGTGGCTCAACTGCCTGCCATCGGCAAGACTGGAACTTGAATTTGAAGATAAAGATAAAGAAAGCACAGCAGCTGCTGAAGGTACTGCTGCCCATGCTCTTTGTGAGCATAAACTTCGTAAAGCACTTAGGATGAGGAGTAAAAGACCAGTATCAAGTTATGACACTGATGAAATGGAAGAACACAGCGATGCTTATGTAGATTTTGTAATGGAGCAGTTGGAAATAGCAAAACAAAGCTGCAGTGATCCACTGGTACTTATTGAACAGAAGCTGGATTTTTCTTCTTATGTACCACAGGGATTTGGCACAGCTGACTGCATTATTATTGGTGATGAGAAACTCCATATTATTGATTTTAAATATGGCATGGGAGTTTTGGTAGATGCAGTAGACAACCCTCAAATGAAACTATATGCACTAGGTTCTTTAGAGATTTTTGATAGTCTTTATGATATTAAGGAAGTATCCATGACCATATTTCAACCACGCAGGGAAAATATTAGTACATGGACAATTTTAGTGGAAGAATTAAAGGATTGGGCAGAAAATGAACTAAAGCCAAAGGCTCAGATGGCTATAAATGGTGAGGGAGAATACCTACCTGGAGAATGGTGTACTTTTTGTAAAGCATCAGTAAAATGTCGTGCAAGAGCAGAGGCAAAATTGGAACTTGCAAAGGCTGAATTCATGCTTCCACCACTTTTAACGGATATGGAGGTAGAAGAAATTCTTCATAAGATACCTGACTTAACTAAATGGGCAAATGAAATTATGGCATATGTCACAGATGCCGCCATCAACCATGGTAAACAGTGGAGTGGATTTAAAGTAGTAGAAGGTCGATCTAATCGCAAGTATAAAGATGAAAATGCTGTAGCAGATGCAGCTAAGGCAAATGGATATAAAGATATCTACCATCAAAGACTTATCACCATTACTGAAATGCAGAAACTTATGGGTAAGAAGCAATTTGAGAAAATTCTCGGTTACCTCATATATAAACCACCGGGAAAGCCGATACTGGTTCCAATTACAGATAAAAGAACGTCTATAAATACATCAAACGCAAAAAATGAATTTAATGAAATTATGGAGGATGAAAATTATGATAAATCAAAGCAAAACTAAGGTTGTTACAAGTGTAAATACACGTCTAAGCTACTTTCACGGCTGGGAGCCGGCATCAATTAATGGAAGTTCTGAAAAATACAGTGTATCAGTACTTATCCCAAAGTCAGATAAGGAAACTATAAACGCTGTTAATGCAGCAATAGATGCAGCAATTGAAGAGGGTATTGCAAAGTTCGGTGGTAAAAAGCCAAATAAAGCTGCTATTAAACTGCCTTTAAGGGATGGAGACATTGAGCGTGATGATGAGGCATACAAAGGACATTATTTTGTAAATGCAAATAGTATAACTGCACCTCAGATTGTGGATAAGGCAGTAAGACCTATCCTTGACCGCAATGAAGTGTATAGTGGCTGCTATGCAAGAGTGTCTTTAAATTTCTATGCTTTCAACAGTAATGGCAACAAGGGTGTTGCCTGTGGACTTGGCAATATTCAAAAGATTAAGGATGGCGAGCTTTTAGGCGGCAGAACAAATGCAGCTGATGATTTCACTGCTGTGGAAGACGATGATTTTTTAGCATAAGAACTAAATAACTATGGAGATGAGGTGGCGGAGGATATTTTCTGCTGCCTTGTTTGCTTTTGAAAGGATGGTATATATGAAACATATTTCAATAGATATTGAAACTTTTTCCAGTGTCAATCTTCAAAAGTCAGGTGTATATCATTATGCCGAGAGCGAGGATTTTGATATTCTTCTGTTTGGATATTCGGTGGATAGTGGTGAGGTACAGGTGGTTGACATTGCTAAGGGTGAGAAAATTCCACAGGAAATCATATCAGCACTTACGGATGATTCAATAATTAAATCTGCATTCAATGCACAGTTTGAAAGAATATGCTTATCAAAGTGGCTTGGTATGCCAACAGGTACTTACCTTTCACCAAAGTCATGGCACTGCACCATGGTATGGTCAGCAACTCTAGGACTTCCATTATCCCTTGAGGGTGTTGGAGCGGTATTAGGTCTTGAAAAACAAAAATTATCAGAAGGTAAAAATTTAATAAAGTATTTTTGCATTCCCTGCACCCCAACAAAATCTAACGGGGGTCGTACTCGTAATTTACCACAGCATGACATAGAAAAATGGGAAACTTTCATCTCCTATAACAAGCGTGATGTGGAAACAGAAATGGCGATACAAAATAAATTATCTAAATTTCCTGTATCAAAGAGCGAGCGGAAGAATTACCACTTAGACCAGATAATCAATGACCGTGGTATTAATCTTGATATGGATTTTGTAAAACAGGCAATTTCCTGCGATGAAAAATTCAAAGCAGAAAATATGGAAAAAGCAAAGAAGTTGACAGGTCTTGAAAACCCTAATTCTCCTGCACAATTAAAGGATTGGCTTCTTGAGCAAGGTATGAAAACAGATTCTCTTTCCAAGGCAGTAGTTTCGGAGTTACTTGAAGATACAGATGGAGAAATACATGAGGTGCTTTCAATTAGACAGCAGCTTGCAAAAAGCAGCGTAAATAAATATACAGCAATGGAAAATGTGGTTTGCAGTGACAGCAGAGCCAGAGGTTTAATTCAGTTTTATGGTGCAAATCGGACTGGAAGATATTCTGGCAGGCTAATCCAAGTGCAAAACCTGCCTCAAAATCATCTTCCAGATTTAAAGCAGGCTCGTTCTTTAGTGAAATCCGGAAACTTTACAGCTTTAAATTTACTATATGACAGCATTCCAAATGTATTATCAGAATTAATTAGAACAGCGTTTATACCAAGGCATGGGAGTAGATTTATTGTAGCAGATTTTTCAGCAATTGAGGCTCGTGTTATTGCATGGCTTGCTAGTGAGAGATGGAGAATGGATATATTTGCAGGTGGTGGAGATATCTATTGTGCCTCAGCATCACAGATGTTTAATGTTCCTGTTGAGAAAAATGGTATTAACGGGCATTTAAGGCAGAAAGGTAAAATAGCAGAATTAGCCTTAGGCTATGGCGGATCAGTAGGAGCACTTAAAGCTATGGGCGCAGTTCAAATGGGACTTGCTGAAGATGAGTTAAAACCTATCGTCAATGCGTGGAGAAATTCTAATCCTAATATAACTTCTCTTTGGTGGGGGATAGACCGTGCAGTAAAAACTGTAGTAAAAACGAAACAACCAATTGGGATATATGGTATCGGAATTTTTTATCAAAGCGGAATTCTATTTATTAAGCTGCCAAGTGGAAGAAGGCTTGCCTATGTGAAACCTCTTATTGGAGAGAACAGATTTGGTGGTGAGTCTGTTACCTATGAAGGTGTTGGTGGTACGAAAAAATGGGAACGAATAGAAAGTTATGGTCCTAAGTTTGTAGAGAATATTGTTCAGGCAATTAGCCGTGATATTTTAGCTGAGGCAATGCTTAGATTATCTGCTCATGGATTTCAAATTGTAATGCACGTTCATGATGAAGTGGTTCTTGAAGTTCCAGTAGGGAAATCTTCTGCAGAAGAAGTATGTAGGATTATGAGTGAAACACCAGCATGGGCAAAAGGACTGATTCTTAATACTGATGGCTATGAATGTGGATTTTATAAAAAGGAATAAGGAACAAGAGAAATAAAAAGTTTTCAATATTTAGGGGTTCGATTATGTTTAGTTTTTCGCTTATAGGCAGAGGAATATTTCCTCAATAAATTTAACGGAGGTATTCGTATGAGCGAAATACAAATTTTTAAAAATCCAGAGTTTGGTACAGTTAGAACCATTGAAGAAAATGGAAAGGTAATATTTTGTGGAACTGATATTGCAGCATCATTAGGTTACACAAATCCCCAAAAAGCAATTAAAGATCACTGCCGTGAAGATGGGGTAACGTTTCGTTCGGTCATCGACAATATTGGAAGAACTCAGCAGGCTAAGTTTATAGATGAAGGAAATCTATACCGTCTTATAACTCACAGCAAATTACCTGCTGCAGACCGTTTTGAAGGATGGGTTTTTGATGAAGTTTTACCTTCTATTCGTAAGCATGGTGCTTATATCACAACACAGAAGATGGAAGAAATTATGAATGATCCAGATTCATGGATAAAGCTATTGACTGCACTTAAGGCTGAAAGAGAAGAAAAAGAGTGCTTAAAAGTACAAGCAACAGAGGATAAGCCTAAGGTTGTCTTTGCTGATGCAGTATCGGTATCAGATGGAACAATGCTTATAGGGGAACTTGCTAAAATTCTTAAAGGCAATGGCCTTGATATTGGACAAAACCGTTTGTTTGAACGCTTGCGTCAAGAAGGATACCTTATAAAACGTAAAGGAACAGATTATAATGCTCCAACGCAAATGGCTATGGAATTAGGTTTATTTAAAGTTAAAGAAACAGCAATTACACATTCGGATGGTCATGTAACAATTTCAAAAACAACAAAAGTTACAGGCAAAGGTCAGCAGTATTTTATTAATCGATACTTAGGGGAGGTTAAGTAGTATGGGAGTTAATAAATTTAATTCCGAAGGTTATTATGACCCAACTCCTTATGCTGCAATTACAAATGTTATCAAAGGTTTAAAGACAGAAAAAAACTCTGTTTTTAAGCCTCTTGTATATATTTGCTCGACCTATTCAGGGAATATTGAAATTAATGTAAAAAAGGCACGTGCTTTCTGCAGGTTTGCATTGGAGATGAATCGTATCCCACTTGCTCCACATTTGCTTTTTCCTCAGTTTATGAATGATGACATTCCACAGGAGAGGGAATTAGCTATGTTCATGAATATGGTTTTACTTGGCAAATGCAATGAACTATGGGTATTTGGAAATACTATATCAAATGGGATGGCACAAGAAATTGAAAGGGCAAAGAAACGCAAACAGTTAATTAGATATTTCAATGAGAAGTTACAGGAGGTGGACAGCTTATGAAAATTGCAGTTGGTAATAGCCGTATGGATAAAAAGTGGAAAAACACAGATATTTCATGGAAGGATTTTTGCTCCCGTGTAAAGACCACGCAAAAAACAACAGAAACCATAGAAGAATACCGCAAACTAAAAAGAGGACAGCAAGATGATATTAAAGATGTGGGTGGATTTGTGGGTGGCTATTTAAGGGAGGGCAGACGTAAGAAAGGGCATGTGCTTTGCCGTTCTATTTTAACATTAGATATGGATTATGCAGCAGCAGATATATGGGAGCAAATTATAATGCTTTTTGATTTTAAATGCTGTATGCATTCAACCCATAAACATACACTAGAAAATCCAAGACTTCGTCTAATCATTCCACTTGCTCGTGAAATTAGTGAGGAGGAGTATGCAGCTGTTGCTCGTATGGTGGCAAAAGAAATAGGCATTGACCTTTTTGATGATACAACCTATGAGGCAGAACGTCTTATGTACTGGCCTTCCACATCTTCAAATGGTGTATTTGTATATAAAGAAAATGATGGAGCATTACTTGATCCAGATTTATATCTTGCCAAATATGATAATTGGCAAGATACCACTACCTGGCCAGTATCTTCACGTCAATCTGAAATTATTAAAAGAAGTTTAAAAGAACAAGCAGATCCTCTTTTAAAGGAAGGTGTAGTAGGAACATTCTGCCGTACTTATTCAATTCGTGATGTAATTGAAAAATTCTTAAATGATGTTTATGCGCCATCTGCAATTGAAGGCCGCTATGATTATATTCCTGCTGACAGCAGTGCAGGTGTAATTATTTATGATGATAAATTTGCATACAGCCATCATGCTACAGACCCTGCAAGTGGTTTACTTCTAAATGCATTTGACCTTGTACGTATCCATAAATTTGGTTCTCTTGATGATAAGGCGGCTGTAAATACAGCTGCAAGTAAACTACCGTCTTATGTGTCAATGTGTGATTTTGCAATTAAGGATACTGCAGTAAAAGCAGAATTTGCAAAAGAAAGACAAGCACAGGCAGAAGAGGAATTTTCAGAGGATGATTGGCAGACTGCTTTAGAACTTGATAAGCAAGGTAAAGTAAAGGGCGCTCTGGATAATATTGTGCTGATTTTGCGTAATGATGACGGATTAAAGTCACTTGCTTTTAACTGCCATCGTGATGGTATAGATGCCAAAGGTGGTTTACCTTGGAAGCAAATTAAGTACGGCTGGAATGATTCAGATAACGCATCTTTAAAGGTGTATCTAAGTAGTAAATATGGAATTTATGCTCCTACTAAAACAAAAGATGCTGTGCTGGCAGTTGCTGCGGAAAGAGCTTATCATCCCATCAAGGAGTATCTTGATAATTTGCCCAAATGGGATGGTGTGGCCCGTGTAGAAACTCTTTTGATAGATTATTTTGGAGCAGCTGACAGCACATATACAAAAGCAGTAATTAGGAAAACAATGGTGGCGGCAGTTGCACGCATTTATCAACCAGGAATAAAATTTGACAGCGTACTTATATTAAATGGGCCACAAGGTATAGGTAAATCTACATTCTTTGCAAAACTAGCTGGAGAATGGTTTTCAGATAGTTTAACCATTACAGATATGAAAGATAAGGCAGGTCCAGAAAAGCTGCAGGGATATTGGATGCTTGAACTTGGTGAACTTGCTGGAATGCGTAAGACAGATGTTGAAATTGTTAAATCTTTTATTTCAAGAGTAGATGATAAATATAGAGCAAGCTATGGAGTAAATGTAGAAAACCATCCAAGACAGTGCGTTATTGTTGGTTCTACTAATGCTGAAAATGGCTTTTTACGAGATATTTCAGGCAACCGCAGATTTTGGCCAGTTCGTATCAGTGGCAATTCTGTTAAAAAGTCATGGCAAATTACTACTGAAGAAGTGCAGCAGATTTGGGCAGAGGCTATTTATCTATATGAACAAGGTGAAAAACTCTATCTCGAAGGTGATGATGCTATTCTTGCCAGTGGTGAACAAGCTGATGCCATGGAAACCGATGAGCGCGAAGGCTTGGTGCGTACTTATCTTGATATTCTTTTGCCAGAGGATTGGGGCACAATGTCTTTATACGAACGTAGAAATTTCCTTGGGGGCAGCGAATTTGGTGGCGGCACCCGTGTAGGTACTGTAAAACGAAATCTTGTCTGCAACATGGAAATTTGGTGTGAGTGTTTTGGCAAAGATGCATCTTCTATGAAAACAGCAGATTCTTATTCTATTGGAGCCATTATGAGAAAAATTAGTGATTGGAACAAGTACTGTGGGAACAAAAACGGAACAAGTAATTTCCCTATCTATGGAAAGCAGCGTGCTTATTCCAGAGTAAAGGAACGTTAGTAGGGTTGTACTATACTTTGTTTCTAAATTGGTTCACTTAAAAAAGCTAGTGAATTAAAGAAAAATAAGCTATTTAGAATAGGTGGAACAAGTTGAAACCTATATAAACAAAAAATAATAAAAAAGAAAGAGTGAGCGTGTGCAGGTGTATGTATACGCGCGTATAGGAAATTAGTTCAAATTTGTTTTCCTGTTCTAATTTAAAAATTGGGAGGCATTTATGCTTGAAAAATATATTGAAAATAAACTTGTAACAGCAGTTAAAAAGATGGGCGGCATTTCTCCTAAGTTTGTATCCCCTGGATTTGATGGAGTGCCAGACCGACTAGTACTTTTACCACAGGGCAGGTTCGCCTTTGTTGAATTAAAGGCAAAAGGTAAGAAAATGAGACCACTGCAAGTAAATAGAAAAATGCAGCTGGAGCAGTTAGGCTTTTTGGTTTACTGCATAGATGATGCAGAACAGATTGGAGGGGTTTTAAGTGAAATTAAAAATTCAATGTGATTGGTGTGGAAACGTAATAATGCATAGAATGAGCCATAAAAATAGAAATAAACATTTTTTCTGCTGTAAAGAGTGCAGCTACCAATTCAAGAGCAAAAAGGTGCTTGTCAAATGTGACTGGTGTGAGAAGGAATTCTTAAAAAAGGAATCTGATATAAAGAGAACTAAGCATGATTTTTGCTCACATAAATGTAGTGTAGATTTTTATAGATGGACTGGTTTAAATGAAAAAAATGCAAAAGTTGATGGTAAGGAAATTCATAGAAAAATCGTGGAAGAAGCTACTGGTAGAGAATTACTTCCAAATGAAGAAGTCCACCATATTGATTTTAATCATCATAACAATAATTTAGATAATTTAGAAGTTTTATCAAAAAGTAAACATGCCAAAATTCATGCAGCTAGAAAGGGGCGTGGAAAAGATGGCAGATTTATTAAAACGTGATTTTATGCATGACTATCAAGATTATGCAAGTGAATTTATTTTAGAGCATTCTGTGGCAGCAGTGTTTTTAGAATGTGGATTAGGAAAAACGGTTATTTCATTGACTGCTATTAATGATCTGCTATATGACAGCTTTGAAGTTCAAAAAGTGCTTGTCATATGCCCTTTGAGAATAGGCCTTAATGTTTGGAAACAGGAGTGCGATAAATGGGAGCATTTAAATAATCTAAGATGTTCTATTGCAATTGGTAATAAGGAGGAACGAATTAGAGCCTTGCATAAGAAAGCTGGTATTTACATCATTAATCGTGAAAATGTGGACTGGCTGATAAATGAGAGTGGCATCCCATTTGACTATGATATGGTTGTAATTGATGAGTTATCATCATTTAAGTCTTATCAGGCAAAAAGATTTAAAAGCCTATTAAAGGTAAGACCTAAAGTAAAACGTATTGTAGGACTTACAGGAACCCCAAGCAGTAACGGATTAATGGATTTATGGGCAGAGTTTAGGCTTCTTGATATGGGTGAAAGATTGGGAAGATTCATAACTCATTACCGTAATAACTTCTTTGATCCAGATAAAAGAAATCAGCAGATGGTGTTTAGTTATAAACCAAAAGCTGGTGCTGAAGATGCAATATACCGTCTCATTTCTGATATTACCATTTCTATGAAAAGCACAGATTATTTGAAAATGCCGGAATGTGTTATAAATGAGGTTGTTGTAACACTTTCAGAAAAAGAACGCAAAGCTTATGATGGCATGAAGCAAGATTTGGTTTTATCCCTTAAAGGTGAAGAAATAGATGCTGTAAATGCTGCAGCTTTATCAAATAAACTTTGTCAGATGGCAAATGGTGCTGTGTATGGTGAGGACAAGCGAGTTTTTACGATACATGATAAAAAACTTGATGCACTGGAAGATTTAATTGAATCAGCAAATGGAAAGCCGGTGCTTGTGGCTTATTGGTTTAGTCATGATTTAGAAAGAATTAAAAAGAGGTTTAAGGTTCGTGAAATAAAAACTTCAAAAGATATTAAGGATTGGAATAATGGTGAAATAGAAGCAGCAGTAATTCATCCAGCATCAGCAGGACATGGACTAAACCTTCAAGCAGGAGGTTCAACTCTTATATGGTTTGGGCTTACTTGGAGCTTAGAGTTCTATCAGCAAACCAATGCAAGACTGTGGAGACAAGGACAAAATGAAACAGTTGTTATCCACCATATTATTACTAAAGGGACTATTGATGAGGATATAATAAGAGCTTTAAAACGAAAAGAAAAAGTACAATCAGATTTAATAGCTGCAGTAAAGGCTAAGTTAAAGGAGGGCAAAACTTATGAATAAAAATTGCTTTGCAAATAAAAACAATAGGTGTAAAATCCTTAACGATATACAGTGTGCTAATAATAGTTGTTCATTCTTCAAAACTGAAGAGGAGCAAGAGGAAAGTATTAATAGAGCAAATGCTCGTATTGCTTCACTAGATAAGGCAGTTCAAAAAAGCATTTCTGATACTTATTACAATGGCAAAATGCCTTGGCTAGAGGGGGACAAGTAAAATGACAGCGAAACAATATTTATCACAGGCATATAGAATTGACCAAAGGATAAATAGTAAACTTGAGCAGATAGTATCCTTAAGGGCATTAGCTGCAAAAGCTACATCCACATTAAGTGATACACTACCTAGTGGAACACGTAATGTGCATTCTATGGAGGACATAATAGCTAAAATGGTGGATTTAGAGAATGAAATAAATGCGGATATAGACACATTAGTTGATTTAAAAAGGGAATTCGTATTTATTATAAAAAAGATTAGCAACCCTGAATACCAAACATTGTTAGAACTTAGATATCTTTGCTTTAAGACCTGGGAACAGATAGCAGTAGAGATGGGGTATGGCTTACGTTATATTCATAAACTTCATGGGAAGGCATTGGAAAATTGTGAGATGAATTTAAAAGAGGACACTAAAAGACACTGAAAGACACCCTAGAAAAATGATAAAGTTATAATAGAAAAGTAGAAAGAAAATGCAAAAAGTCATCGCAGACCAACTGTGGTGACTTTTTATTTTGATAAAAATGAGGTGAATCAATTGCCAAGAAAACCAGCTAAACCTTGCAGTTATCCAGGCTGTCCTGAAGTTACTAATGAAAGGTACTGCAGCAAGCATCAAAAAGAAGTTGAAAGTAAATACGACAAGACAAGCAGACCTTTTAAGAAACTTTATAATAGTAGATGGTACAAGTTAAGGAAACAGTTTCTTTTGAAGCATCCTCTTTGTGAAGAATGTAAAAGAGAAGGTATAGTTACTGCTGCAGAAGTAGTTGACCATATTATACCTCATAAAGGTAATGAAGAACTCTTTTGGGATGAAAGTAACTGGCAGTCTTTATGTAAGTCCTGTCATGATAGAAAGACTGCTAAGGAGGATGGCAGATGGGAAAAGAAAGGAAGAGTTTACGCTTATGACTTTAAGTAAAAATGTTATCAACAGATTGTTTAAAATATCTGTGGGCAAGTTGTGGATAACCTGTGAACAAAAAGTGCCTGGGGTAGGGGGGCGTAAATCCTCCAGTCCTTGCGACAGAAGGCCGGGCGGTCCCCTTCGTGTTAAAAATCGCAAAATTCCATAAGGGGGTATGGGCAAAAAATTAAATATGGAAAATGCTGAATTTTAAAGGAATTACAGAAAGTTTTGCACCTTAAGAAGTTAAATGAAAAATATACTTTTTAAGGTGCTTTCTATTGCTTTTAAGGAAGGTGAAAAAGTGGACATTCAGAAGATAGCTGTTGAGAAACTTAATCCAGCTAAATATAATCCAAGAAAAGATTTAAAGCCAGGAGATCCTGAATATGAAAAACTTAAAAGATCAATTGAAACCTTCGGATATGTAGAACCTGTAATTTGGAATAAGAAAACAGGAAATATTGTGGGGGGACATCAAAGGTTTAAGGTTTTAAAGCAGGAAGGTACGAAGGAAATTGAATGCGTAGTTGTTGATATAAGTTCAGATGAGGAGAAGGCATTGAATGTAGCTCTTAATAAAGTAAGTGGAGAATGGGATATGCCAAAGTTAGTTGATATTTTAGATGAACTTGATAAATCTATGTTTGATATCTCACTTACAGGATTTGATGCCGCAGAGATAGAAGATTTATTTTCTAAAGTTCATGATAAAGAAGTTAAGGATGATGACTTTGATGCAGATAAAACTCTTGAAGAAATAGAAGAACCTATAACAAGAGCAGGCGATCTGTGGATATTAGGAAAACACAGGTTAATATGTGGTGACAGCACTAAAGCTTCTGATGTTGAAAAGCTTATGAATGGGAAAAAAGCTAATCTATGTGTTACTGATCCACCTTATAACGTTAACTATTCAGCAGGAAAAGAAAATGAAAGAGTTATAAAAAATGACAGCATGGATGATAAGAGTTTTCATGAATTTCTACTAGCTGCCTTTAAAAATATATTTGCAGCACTTGATGATGGGGCGGGGGCTTATATTTTTCATGCGGATACAGAAGGATTGAACTTTAGAAAAGCTTTTAAAGAAGCTGGCTTTCATCTTTCAAGCGTATGTGTTTGGGTAAAGCAGTCATTGGTTTTAGGAAGAAGTGATTATCAATTCCAGCATGAGCCTGTACTTTATGGATGGAAACCAACAGGGAAGCATAGATGGTATTCAGATAGAAAACAGACAACTGTATGGAATTTTGATAGACCGAGCAAAAGTCCGGATCATCCAACAATGAAGCCGGTACCATTAATAGCATATCCAATTAAAAATAGCAGCATGACAAACTGTATAGTATTTGAACCTTTTGCTGGAAGTGGATCTACTTTAATTGCCTGTGAACAAACAGATAGGATATGTTATGCAGTAGAGCTTGATGAAAAATATTGTGATGTTATTGTAAAAAGATATATAGAAACTTCTGGAAATGAGGAAGTATTCCTAATAAGAGATGGTGAAAAAATAGATTATAAAAATGTGCTTAAAGTTGAATAAAGCCCTTGCTATTACTGTGTTTTAGAGTGATATATAGTATAACAAAAAAACACATGGAGGGAAACAAAATGATAGTATTATTTGGAAGAAAGATTTTAAATTTAAAGGAACTTAAGGAGTTTACAAAAGAAGCTGAAAAGGATGGAATGAGAGGAACATCTTATGAAGTTATAAAAGAAATTGAATTGAGTGATGATGAATTTGAACAGTTTGGAAAGGAACTTTGGAAGGATCAAACATGGATATCAGAAGAAGATGGTGGCTGCAATGAAAAAGGCGAGTTGAGATGCATAAGGGTAAAAAATACAAAAACAAATAAAAGTATCTTGGTAGATTCAGAAGGATATACATACCCAAGATACACAGCCATAGAAAAATAAAAAGCCTGAAGGGACTTTTTTTAGTGCATAAATTTAACTGTTGCTAATATAAAAATCATAATTGCTGAAATAGTTACAAGGGTATCTATTCTTATGAAACTTGATTTTTTCATTGATATCACCGCCTTGGTACTCATATTAGCCTTTATTTAAAGAAAATAAACCTTCATAAATAACTTGATATATCTGTGCTTTAGAGTGATATATGTAATAACAAAAAAGCACAGGAGGTAATTGATTTGGATAGAAAAGAAACTGTAAAAATATTAGGTGAGCATTTTGGGATGAAACCTGAATATATGGGGACACCAAGTTTTGCATACCAAATTAAATCGCCACAAGGAATTATAACTATCGATAAAGATGGTAAAATTAAAAATTCAAAAGGCGTAGAAGTGGAAATTGAAGAATTATTAAATGATTTTCAAGAAGAAAGTGTAAAAGTAGAGGTTGGGAATTCAGAAATTATATTCTCAATGGCTGGACATACAGGGATTACCTTAAGAAATCTAATAAATATGATAAACAGTAAGCAGAGTCTTATAAAAAAGGCACTAGGCATTGAAACAGACATTATTACAAAAGAATTTGTAGAAGGTATAAATAACATAAGGATTTCAAGCATTGAAGATTTTAAAACAGCAGCTTTAGAAATTGGAGAGGAAAAGTGTCCGGGTATTAGCTTTGATTTTGAAAAGGAAACTTTAAAATTTAAATTTATAAAAGGTCTTGAGAATACTGAAATTGCTGCCCAATTTGCTGGGGCACTTAATGAAAGCTCAAAGAAGTTTAAACATTCTTCTCCAAAGGAAAGGCAAACGGATAATGAAAAATATACATTTAGAACCTGGCTTTTAAGGCTTGGATTTATAGGAGATGGGTATAAAAGGGCAAGAAAAGAATTACTTAAAAACCTAAGTGGTAACAGTGCCTTTAGAAGTAAGAAATTTAAAAGCAAAACAAAATAGATTGAAGAACATAATTTTTCTCTCAATATTAATTTTTTGTTTTTAATTATTATGGTACAATTTAACTTATAAAGAATAATAATATGGGTGGGGGATAATATGGAACTTCATATAATGGATAATGGGATTAATTCATTAAAAGTGGGATTAGATTTTTACAACAAATTTTTAGATAATCTTAATAGTTTAGATATTTCTGTAGATCACTATGGTAATCTTAAATTTTCAGTAATAGCAATACATAATTCAATAGAACTATTTACTAAAAAAATTCTTTCAGACATTAATGAATTTTTGATATTTAAGGTAGATATTGAAAGTGACGAAGCCGTTTGTAGGATGCTTCATAATCAGTATATTAAAGGAAGAAAAAAAGCAGGACTATCATACCATGCTACTTTTAGGGAAAATGATTATAAAACAATAGATTATAATAAGTGTATCAGCTTAATTAATAAAATATTTAAAGAAAATATTACAAATAGGCAGTATAAAACATTGGATAAATTAGCACAATACAGAAATACACTCACTCATTTAGGATATACATCAGTTTATGAGTGGTACAAGATTTTAATTACTCTTAATGACACTTTATATATTATAAAAGAGTTTTACGTAAAAAATATACTTAATGCAGATAGATATTTTGACGATTCTATTATGAGTATCATGGATAAAATTTTAGAAAAGGCTAAAAAGGAAACACATGAGCAGTGGTTAGCTAGTAATGAATTAATTATAACTTGGGTGAATGAGATTATAGATAAATGTTTGGAAAATAAAAGTATTGAAAATGTAGAATATAAACTAGATAAGGAATATGAGTTTTATCAAACTATAAAGTTTCAAGTTATTAGAAAATCAGGGAAAGAAGTTATTAAGTTAAACTTCATTTATTCTGAAATAAATGAAGCAATTATATTAACCAATGAAGAAGGAGATATTATATCTATTATTAGTATACATGATGAAAATATTAAATTTTTTGAAGAGTCAGATGGTATTGAAAGGATATATAGTTTTTATCCTAAGAAACATATATTATATAAAAGTGATGAGGTATATAATATTTCAAACCAAAATGAATATGGAAAGTTAGAGCTTAATGAACAAAAATTTGATGTAATAATATCTAAATACATGAAGACAAAAATGTAATCAGATAATTTAACTAAGATAGCTTTGAATGTAGAATTAATTATAAACATTATACTTTGTGGAGTGAGCTTATTTAAGTATAAGCTTTATTTTTTTAAAATTAGAGGTGAAACCATGGCGACAAGGGGAAGAAAACCAAAACCAACAGCTCTAAAGGTTCTTGAAGGAAATCCAGGAAAAAGACCTTTAAATTTAAATGAACCAAAACCTGAAAAGAAAGCTCCAAAATGTCCGTCATGGCTTGAACCAGAAGCTAAAAAAGAATGGAGAAGGATGACAAAGACATTAGAACAAGTAGGTGTACTTACCAAGGTTGATGCAGCTGCTTTTGCTGGATACTGCCAAGCTTATGCAAGGTGGAAGGAAGCAGAAGAATTTTTAACAAAACATGGTACTATTTTTAAAACACCATCAGGATATATTCAACAGGTGCCGCAAGTTTCTATTGCTCAAACCTATCTTAAAATTATGAAGGACTTTTGCTCTGAATTTGGATTAACACCATCATCCCGTACTAGGATTAGAGTAGGTACAGAAACAGGTAAAACTGATGATCCTATGGAAGACATTCTAAGGATGGTGTAAAGATGTTTGATGAAAAGAAAGCTGAAAAAGTAGTAAAGTTCATAAATAATTTAAGGCACACAAAGGGCGTGTGGCATGGAGTTCCATTTGATTTATTACCCTGGCAGGATAAAATTATTAAAGATATATTTGGAAATATTAAAGAAAATGGGTTCAGACAGTATAATACTGCATACGTAGAAATTCCAAAGAAAAATGGGAAAAGTGAAATCGCCGCAGCTATAGCTCTTTATCTTACCTGTGCAGATAATGAATGGGGAGCTGAAGTTTATGGCTGTGCTGCGGACAGGCAGCAGGCATCTATTGTATTTGATGTTGCAGTAGATATGGTGGATCAATGTCCGGCACTTAAGAAAAGAATAAAGCCTGTAATATCTCAAAAGAGATTAGTGTATATGCCTCTTGGAAGCTTTTATCAAGTTTTATCTTCAGAGGCATTTAGTAAACATGGACTTAATGTTCATGGAGTAATTTTTGATGAGTTACATGCACAACCTAATAGAGAATTATATGATGTTATGACAAAGGGCAGTGGTGATGCAAGAATGCAGCCGCTGTTCTTTTTAATTACAACCGCTGGAACAGATAGAAATTCTATATGCTATGAGGTACATCAAAAGGCAGGAGACATTTTAAGAGGTAAGAAAATTGATAAAACTTTTTATCCTGTGATATATGGAATTAAAGATGAAGATGATTGGAGTTTAGAAGAAAATTGGTATAAAGTAAATCCTTCTCTTGGGCATACTATACCTATTGAAAAGGTTAGAGATGCTTTTAATAGTGCAAAGGAAAATCCAGCTGAAGAAAATATATTCAGGCAGCTTAGACTTAATCAATGGGTTAAACAATCTGTAAGATGGATGCCTATGGATGTTTGGAACAAGTGCTCTTTTGAAGTTAATATTGAAAAACTTAAAGGCAGAGAATGTTATGGCGGCTTGGATCTTTCAAGTACAAATGATATTACTGCCTTTGTTTTAGTTTTTCCACAAATAACTGAGGATGATAAATATTATGTTTTACCTTTCTTCTGGATACCGGAAGATAATTTGAAACTTAGAGTAAAAAGAGATCATGTTCCCTATGATGTGTGGAAAAAACAAGGCTTTCTTGAAACTACAGAAGGAAATGTTATTCACTATGGCTTTATTGAAAACTTCATAGATGAACTTGGAACAAAATTTAATATAAAAGAAATAGCCTTTGACCGCTGGGGAGCTGTGCAGATGGTTCAGAACTTAGATGGCTTAGGTTTTACTGTAGTTCCTTTTGGACAAGGATATAAGGATATGAGCCCACCAACAAAAGAACTTATGAAAATAACTCTAGAACAGAAAATAGCTCATGGGGGACATCCTGTATTAAGCTGGATGATGGATAACATATTTGTAAGAACAGATCCAGCAGGAAACATAAAGCCGGATAAAGAAAAGTCCACTGAAAAAATAGATGGAGCTGTTGCTTTAATAATGGCTCTTGATAGGGGAATAAGACATGAATCTAAAGAATCAGTTTATGAAAAAAGAGGAATGAGAAGTTTACTTGATTAGGAAGTGATGTTTTGAAATTTATAGATAGATGTAAGCTTTTTCTTACTTCACAGAATGCATTGTTTGAAGTCCTGAAGAAATATTCTCAGGATTTTTTAGCTGGCGAAGATGTTCCTACAGCAGATAATTCAACCATAGATGCTAATACAGCTATGAGTTTTACAGCAGTTTTTGCTTGTAATAGGGTGCTTTCAGAAACTCTTGCTAGTTGTCCTATATTTTTATATGAGAAAGACAGTAAAGGCAATAGAGTCCAAGTTACAGATGCTCCAGAATATCAGCTAATGCATTATACACCCAATCCAGAAATGACACCGGGGCAGTTTAAGGAAACAGGAATGAGTAATATGAACTTAGGCGGAAACTTTATAGCCCAGAAGGTATTCAATCTCCATGGTGATTTGTTAGAACTCAGACCTATTTTATGGAATAGAGTAAGGATTGATATAGATAAAAATACAGGCAGGCTACTTTACTTTATTGATGGTAAAACTGAGCCAAAAACAAGAGATGAAATATTACATATTCCAGGTTTAACTTTGGATGGTTATATAGGAGTAACACCTCTAACTTATGCGGCATTAACTATTGATATTGGATTATCCCAAGACAAATTTGAAAGAAATTTTTATCTTAACAGGGCATCAACAAGTGGAATATTTCAGTATCCTAATGAGCTGGGAGACGAAGCTTTTAAGAGATTAAAAAAGGACATAAAGAAAAATTATACGGGCCTTTCCAATGCAGGAGTACCAATGATTCTTGAGGGTGGCGGTCAGTTTAAAGAAGTTACTATGAAACTTACTGATGCACAGTTTTTAGAATCCAAGAGATTTAGGATAGAAGATGTATGTAGGATATTTAGGATACCACTTCATTTGGTACAGGATTTAACAAGATCAACCAACAATAACATAGAACACCAGAGCCTAGAGTTTATTGTTTATACAATGCTCCCCTGGTTTAAAAGATGGGAAGAAAATTTGAATTTGCAACTGCTTTCAAATGAATCAAAAATGAAAAATAGATACTTCGAGTTCAAGGTAGATGCACTTTTAAGAGGAGATGCCCAGACTAGAGCTTCAGCTTATGCACAGGGCAGACAGTGGGGATGGCTTAGTGTAAATGATATAAGAAGACTTGAAAATATGGACCCAATTGAAAATGGAGATATATATTTACAGCCTTTAAATATGAGTGAAGCAGATTCTACTGATACACAAAATAAGAACAAAGAGGTGGCAGAGCAAATATATGAAATGATTTCAAAGGGCGGTGAAAAACATGAGTAAAGGTAAGAAGTTCTGGACATTTAATGCAAAAGAAAATAGTAATGAAGGAGAACTGCTTTTATATGGGGATATAAGTGACTCCACTTGGTGGGGAGATGAAGTTACACCTAAAAATTTTAAGGAAGAATTAGATTTACTTGGAGATATTAAAACTTTAAATGTTTATATAAACAGCGGCGGCGGTGATGTGTTTGCAGGACAGGCGATATATTCAATGCTAAAAAGGCATAGTGCAGCAGTTAATGTTTATGTGGATGGACTTGCAGCGAGTATAGCTTCAATAATTGCTATGGCAGGAGATAACGTTAAAATGCCTAAAAATGCAATGATTATGGTTCACAATCCTTGGTCTTTTGCTATGGGGAATGCAAAAGATTTTAGAAAATTAGCTGATGATCTGGATAAAGTAAGAGAAAGCATGATTTCAGTATATGAAGATAAGACTGGAATGGAGAAAGAAAGTATAGTTGAACTGCTGGATGCAGAAACATGGATGACAGCAGAAGAAGCAGTAGAATTTGGCTTTGCAGATGAAATTGAAGAAGAAAAACAAGTAGCAGCTTCGTTAAATAATAGAATATTTGATATTAATGGATTAGAGGTTGATATTACTAGATATAAAAATCTTCAAGTAAGTAAAATTCAATTTAGAGAACCGATGTTGCATGAAAACCAAGCTAACAAACCGAAAGAAAATCATGTTGATATAGAAGAGGTTAAAGAAAAAGACATAAATGATAATAAAATTCCAACAGCTAAGGATGAAAAGCAAGTTCCAATAGATTTATACAAAAAACTAAATGAAATTCATGAGAGGAGATTTAATATATGAGTTTAAAAGAAATATTAAAACAAAAACTTGACTCACAAGCAGCTATAGTACAAGGGGCAATTGATGCAGCAAGAGCAATGAATGAAGAGGAGCAAAAGTTATATGATGATTTAGAGGCAGAAATTAAAAATCTTGAAAAAACAATAGAGGCGGAAGATAAGCTAAAAGAAAGAGAAAAGCTTAATAAGACACCAGTCAATGAACCTATATATGCTAAACCTAAAAACCCTAATGAGAAGAAATGGAAAGGCGGCATAGGAGAATTTCTTCAAGCTGTGGCAAAGGCATCTTCACCTGGGGGAAGAATGGACAACAGGCTTGTATATCAAAATTCAGCTTCCGGTTTAAATGAAAGTGTAAGTTCTGAAGGTGGATTTATGCTGGAAAATGATTTTATACAGGATATGTTTGATGTTATGATGTCCGAAAGTCAGGTTGCAAACAGAATAAGGATGATTCCAATTGGTGCAAATACAAATAGATTAAGAACTCTTGGTATTGATGAAACCAGCAGGGCTAATGGAAGCAGATGGGGCGGTGTTCAAGCTTACTGGATAGCTGAAGCAGAAACTGTTACAAAGTCAAAGCCTAAGTTTAGAGAAATTGATATGGCACTTCAGAAATTACTGGCACTTTGCTATGTTACAGATGATTTGCTCCAGGATGCAACAGCTCTTGAGGCAATAGTAAAACAAGCATATGCTGATGAAATGTCTTTTAAAATTGATGATGCAATAATAAATGGTACAGGTGTTGGTATGCCGCTTGGAATACTTAATTCAGATGCACTTGTATCAGTACCAAAAGAATCAAATCAAGCTGCAGGAACTATAAAGTACGAAAATATACTTAAAATGTGGAGTTCAGTGCCTGCAAGGCTTAGAGCAAATGCCGTGTGGTATATTAATCAAGAAATAGAACCACAGCTTTACACAATGGCACTTAATATAGGAACAGGAGGAGCACCAGTATTTCTACCATCTGGAGGAGCTTCAAGTTCACAGTACAGCACTTTGTTAAATAGACCAATAGTTCCTATAGAGCAGTGTTCTGTGCTTGGTAAAAAAGGAGATATTATACTTGCAGATCCTACGCAGTATATAGGAATAGATAAAAAAGCACCAACAGCAGATGTGTCCATACATGTAAGATTTTTATACGATGAGCAGGTGTTTAGATTTATCTATAAGTTTAATGGTGCTCCTTATAGAAATAAACCAATCACACCTTATAAGGGAGCTAATGCTTTGAGTCCATTTGTTACTTTAGCTGATAGATAGCAATATATTTTAAAATATTGGGATAAGATGGATGTTTCTATTATAATGATGGTAGAGGATTTTTATATAAAAATAGATGGGAGTAGATGAAATGAGATATCCATTTTCTAAAGAACAATATTTAAGCGTTCAAGATAAATTATATGATGCTATGACAGATATATGTAAGGAAGATAAAATTGCTAATGTAGAGTACAAATTAGTAGAGAAAGATTTGTTATATACGCCTAGTGGGGATATTATTATGCATAGAAAATATACAGCTAATGTTCATAATTGGCTTGAAGAAATAGAATGGCTAAAATGTAATATAGTTGAAGAATTATTGTTATGCTTATCATACGATAGGATATGTAATGAATTTGATAGTCCATTAAAAGGTACATTAAGGTATGTGAATAGAGAAAGATATTTAAAACTAATAATTTATGATTTATTTACTTTCAGAGAAAAATTTTCATTTTTAATTTATGAATTATTTAATAGACAAATTAAGATATATGTTGATAAGAAGGTATGTAGTAATAATAGAGTAAAAGTAATAAAAACCCTAAAGAATTTAAAAAACACTGAAGTTAGTTTTAAAAAAATAAGTGCGGGATTAAAAATATTTGATATCTTTAAGGAAAATGTTAGTTGGATTGATGAAAAAGAGTATAAATTAATATGTTCTGTTGTTAATGAATTTGATACTAATGTTCATGTTAAAAATTTGAAAAATATACGAAATGCATTTACGCATAGGAGCAATCCTGGAATTGATTGTTCACCATTAAGAAGTTATGAGTATGATGAAGTTGATCAGGAAACTAAGCAGATGCTTTCATATTTTGATAAAAGTATAGGAATTAAAAACTCAAAGAAATCAAGATATATAGTTAAGTCAAGTAAACCACTTGAGAAAGAAGAAAAATTTGGGGAAATTATACATGATGTCTTAGAAGTATGGAAATTATTTATGAATAGCTTAAAGGAATTACTTGATAATGTATCTATATTAAAAAGTGAGGTAGACAAATTTTACTAGTATGAAAGAGAGGAAAATAAATTATGGCATTAATTGAAAAATATAAATTAATACAAGCATTTGAACCTAAAACAACAAATGCTGCAATAACAAGTAATTATGTAACTTTAAAGAATGCTATTACAGCAACAGTTGTTGTAAATTTAGCTCAAACTGTGGGACATACAACTCAAGTATCTTTATATCAGGCACAGGATATAGAAGGAACTGCTGAAAAGCCTTTAGCAAATGATGTTCCTATACTTGCAAATGAAGATGTTGGGGCAAGTGATACATTAGTAAGGCAAGCAGATGGAGTAAGTTATACTGTAGTAAATACAGCAAAGAATAAGCAGGTAATATTTCACATTGATCCAGCTAAACTTGATATAAATAATGGTTTTACTTGTTTAAATGTGAGACTTGGAGCTAGTTCACAGGCTACAAATTTTGCAAGTGGTGAATTTATATTGGAAAACAAATATGCTGGGGATGAAAAAAATTAGATATTAGTTAATTGAATTTGGGGAGCTGTTTAGGCTCTTTTGTTTTTTGGGGTGATTTTATGGCATTAAAAATTATAACACCACCAGCAGTTGAACCTATAACTTTGGAGGAAGCAAAACAGCATTTAAGAGTAACCGGAAGTGATGATGATATTATTTTACTCAGCATGATCAAGCAGGCTAGAGAATTTTGCGAGGACTTTCAAAATAGAAAGTATATTACTCAAACTTTAGAAATGGTGCGGGATTATTTCCCGGAGGATAATTGTATTTCATTTAAAAACTGTTCACCAGTTCAAAGTGTAGAAAGTGTAAAATACTATGATGCAGGTGGACAGGAGTATATATTTGATTCAAGTAATTATATTGTTGATACAGATAGTTTTGTTAATAGAATTGTACTTGGATACTGTAAATTATGGCCAACAATAGCATTACAAACTGTTAATGCTGTAAGGATTAGATTTATAGCTGGTTTTGGAGATAAAGAAGCAGATATTCCAGAAACAGTTAAATGGGCAATGATTCTTCATATGAGGCTTCTCTATGATGATTATAAGCCTGATGAAAGAACTAAAATTGAAGAAGCAAGAAATTCATTATTAAGTTTGAATAGAGTGATACCAGTATGAGAACGGAAGAATTGAAACACAAAATAATCTTTCAAAAACTTACAGCAACTACAAATGAAAATGGATTTGAAGTTGAGGTATGGGAGGATTATTCAACTGTTTGGGCAGAGGTATCAAATTTGATGGGAAGAGAATATTTTGCAGCTGCAGCTGGGCAGGCAGAGAAAACTGTTAAATTTACTATAAGGTATTTGCAGGGTATAACAGATGATATGAGGATATTATTTGAAGATAAACAGTACAATATAACTTTCATAGATAACATTAAATATAGAAACAAATATATAGAAATAAAAGCTTTGGAGGTTGAGAATAGTGGCTAATATAGAGCTTACGGGTGTTGATGAAATATTAAACAAACTTCAACAGATAGGTGCAAATGTAGGAAGACTTGAAAATAAAGCACTAAAAAATGCAGCAGAACCTGTACTTGAAGATGCAAAGGCAAATGTTCCTGTGAGGACTGGGAAACTTAAAAAAGGTCTTAAGATAACCAATGTAAAAAAGAAAGAGGGAATTAAATACATCCTTGTGGGTGTAGATAAGGGAGACAATTCAGAAATATTTTATGGAAAATTTATTGAGTTTGGAACCAGTAAAAGAGCTGCACATCCTTTCCTGCAACCTGCTTATGAAAAAAATATAGATGATATAAAAGGAATTATAGCTGAAACTCTAAAGGAAGGATTAAAGTGATAAACAAATTAGTAGTAGAAGCTTTAAAACCTCTTAATGTACCTGTTTCATTTCAAAAATATAAAGGGAAAGAAAATACCTATATAACCTTTTTTAATTATTTAGAACAGGGTGAGCAGTATGCTGATAATGAAGAAAAAGCTACGGGATATTATATTCAAATAGATGTATGGAGCAAAAACGATTATACAGAGCTTGTAGAAAAAGTAAAAAATAATATGAAGGCCGCAGGGTTTATGAGAACTTCTGCGGCTGATTTATTTGAGGATGATATTAAAGTATATCATAAGGCAATAAGATTTTTTATTCAGATGGAAGGAGAAATATAAATAATGTCAGAAATAGTAAACAGTGCTCCTATAGGAGTAGAAAATTTAGTTTATGCTGTTTTAACAGATGAAATTACTTCAGTTTATGGTACGCCGGCTTTAATTTCACCAGCAATAAATGTAAAAATAAGTCCAAAGAGCAATTCGGATACGCTGTATGCTGATAATAAAGCTGTAGAAACAGCTACATCATTAGGTGAAATAGATGTTGAAATTGAAACACAGGATTTACCACTTGAAGTACAGGCGGCACTTCTTGGACATACGATTGATTCAACAACTAAAGTTATGTGTTCTGATGTTCAAGATTCAGCACCATATGTTGCTGTAGGCTTTAAAATTAAAAAAGCTAATGCCAAGTATAGATATGTATGGCTTCTTAAAGGCAAATTTAGTGAACCTGAAGAAGAACATTCATCACAGGAAGACAAAACAAAATTTCAGACACCTAAAATTAAAGGTACATTTGTTACAAGAACAGATGGTAAGTGGAAATATACAGCTGACGAAGATAGTGGATTTACAGGTGGAGCCGCATGGTTTGCTAGTGTGTATAAATCAATGATTATACCAGCAGCACCAACTAACCCAGTACAGGATGATACAGCTAATACTTTTGGATGGACTAATGTTAGTGGATATGATAATGCATCAGATTATGAGTACAGTACAGATGGAGGAGCAACATGGTCAGCGGTAACAGAAAATCCACAAAATGTTGGAAATAGTGCTTATGATTTAGGAAAAATACAGGTAAGGGTAAAGGCAGATGCGGAAGCTGGCAGATCACCGGGATTAGTATTAAGTTCAACTTTAGCATATACTGCAGGTTAATTTATCCGATAAGTAAGATTCATTGATAGGGGGGTAAAGTCTATGGAGATAGCATTGAACAATAAGACTTATGTAATGCCTAAAGTTAAAACAAGAATGCTTAGAAAGGCTATTGAAATTAACGAAAATATAGATTTTAGCAATATGAAGACAAAAGATTTAGATGGACTTGTGGATTTTATAGTGGAGCTATATGGTAATAAATTTACCAGAGATGATTTTTATGACGGACTGGATGCAGATAAACTGATAGAAACTCTTAACAGCAGCATAAACGGAATAGTGGGAAACCTAGGAAATAAATTAAATGAATTCCCAAACAAGTAGGCGGAGAAGCAGATGAAAAGCTTTCTCCGCTTGATTTTATAAAGGAGATCTATTCTAAGCTTTTAGAGCAGGAATGGACACTAAATGATGTTGATGAAATGGATATATTTTTTTACTTTGATATCTTAATTTACAGGGCAAATAAGAAATATAAGCAAAACTTAGATGCCATTTTAAATATATTGTAAAGAAGGTGAGAGAGTGGCTGAAGAACTGGGAAGTCTGGCTGTGAAGATAGGACTGGATTCAAGCGGGTTTCAAAATGGCATAAGCAGTATCAACAGAAATCTAAGAGTGCTTGACAGTGAATTTAAGGCAAACACTGCGGCACTTGGAGAAAATGGGAAAGGTCTTGAGGGACTTAAGCTGAAATCAGAAAGTCTATCCAAGCAATTGGAGCTTCAAAAGCAAAAAGTAAGCACTCTTGAAAATGTCTATACCAAAAGTGCTGAAACTAAAGGTAAAGACAGCAAAGCCACCCAAGACCTTGAGATAAAATTAAATAAGGCAAGACAAACCCTGTCACAGATGGAAAATGAACTTTCGAAGACCAATAAACAAATAGAGACCCAGAGCAGCAGGTGGACTTCCTTAAGTAAAAGTTTTGAAAATATAGGGAGTAAAATGAAATCCATAGGTGACGGACTGGCAGGTGCAGGATCTAAACTTTCACTTGCAGTAACCGCCCCCATTGCCGCCGCAGGAGCTGCAAGTGTAAGGCTTGCCTCAGACACAGCGGAGAGCATGAACAAAGTGGAGGTTGCATTTGGAAACGTCAGTCAAAAGGTAAAAGACTGGTCGGATACCACTTTAAAAAGCTACGGCGTAGCAAAGGGGACAGCACTTGATATGTCTGCCCTCTACGGAGATATGGCAACAAGCATGGGATTAAGCCAGGAAGAAGCCGCAAAAATGTCCATGTCTCTTGTTGGACTTGCAGGTGATCTGTCCAGTTTTAAAAATATAGATATAAAACAGGCTGAAGAAGCTTTAAACGGTATATTTACTGGTGAAACAGAGAGTCTGAAAATGCTTGGTATAGTTATGACAGATACGAATCTGCAGCAGTATGCCTATTCAAAAGGCATACAGAAAAAAACACAGGATATGACTGAAGCGGAAAAGGTACAGCTTAGATATAACTATGTCATGGATAAGACAAAAAATTCACATGGAGATTTTGAACGTACCAGTGCAGGTACTGCCAACCAGATGAGAGTATTTCAGGAGAGTTTAAAAGAACTGGGTGCTACAATGGGACAGAATATACTCCCTATAATAACTCCTATAATTGCCAGGTTAAATGAATGGATACAGGCATTTGGAAAACTGGATCAGGGTTCTCAGAGAATAATACTTGTCATAGGGGCAGTGATTGCTGCAATAGGTCCGGCTCTGGTTGGAATAGGAAGTGTGGTAAGAGCTGTAGGGGATATATCTACAGCCATTTCTAAGGTATCAGTTGCCGCAGGCAATTTGAGCGGTATGTCTAAAATACTTGGAATGGTATTTAACCCCTGGGTTATCGGCATAGGACTTGCCATACTTGCAGGTTATGAAATTTATAAGCACTGGGATACCATTAAGCAGGGGGCAAATGATTTATGGCTTAAACTTACAACTATTTTTCAAGGAATCAAAACATCTATTACTAATGCCTGGGAAAATGTAAAAACTGCAACACTAACTGCCTGGGAAAACTTAAAAAGTACTATAAGCAGTGGCCTTAATAGTATAAAGAGCTTTCTAGAGCCAGCTTTAAATTTTTATAAGACCATATTTAAAAATGCCTGGGACATTATAAAAAATGTTGTTTCAGGAGCAGTTCTTATAATCCTTGATATAGTTACCGGAAACTTTACAAAGCTGAAATCTGATACGGAGCATATATGGACAAATATAAAAACGGCTTTAACAAATATATGGGAAACCATAAAAAATACAGCTGTAAATGCCTGGACTAAATTAAAGGAAACTGTAATAAATCTTTGTAGTAACATAAAAGAAACAGCACTTAACATATGGAATTCTATTTTAACTTGGTTTTCAGAACTTCCGGGCAAGCTTTATAATTATGGATCAAGTATGTTCACAAGAATGAAGGATGGAGTAAATAGTACTATAGGAAGTGTAAGAAGTTCCATAGAAAGTGGTATTAATAATGCATTAAATTATCTGGCAAGTTTGCCGGGCAGGGCATGGAGCTATGGAGCAGACTTTGTAAATGGAATTGTAAATGGTATAAGATCTGCTGTAGGCAGAGTTGAAGATGCAGTAAGTGCATTAGCTGCCAAAATAAGAAGCTATCTTCACTTTTCAGTTCCGGACGAAGGCCCTCTTACTGACTACGAAAGCTGGATGCCGGACTTTATGGAAGGTCTTGCTGAAGGGATAAATGAAAGCAGATATCTTGTCTCTGATGCTGTAAGCAGACTGTCGCTTGACATGAAGGTAAGTACCGGGGTGTCAGAAATACCGATATCCCGTAATTATAACAGTAACTCAGAAGAAAACAGGAATATGGGCAGCAGAAACGGACTTACACTGCACATAGAAAACTTTAATAATTATACTGAAAAAGATATAGAGCAGCTTGCATATGAATTAGAGTTTTACAGAAGGAAAATTTCTATGGGAAAGGGAGGAATTTAGAATGCTTAGCTTTAATTTTGGCGGTAGAAACAGTTACGATGATTTTGGAATTTTAATAGCAAAAAGACCAGACCTCCCTTCTCCTAAACGCAGAGTAAATATAATAAATATTCCCGGAAGAAATTCTAATTTAAGGTTTGATGAAAAAACCTATGATGATATAACACTAACGGTTGAGTGTTCAGTAAAGGATACGCAGAATCTTGCAGATAAAATTGATGATATAGCAGTTTGGCTTTTTGAAGCAGGTGAAGGTGATTTGACATTCAGTTTTCAACCAGATAAAAAATATATTGCTCAAGTGGTAAATGCTATTGATTTTAAACAGGTTTATAAATATTTTAGCGAGTTTCCAATAATATTTAACTGCAGGCCTTTTAAATATGCAGTGGAAAACAATATAGTAATCATAAATACTTCATGTGCAAAAGTAACTAATCCGGGAACTATTGAAAGTGAGCCTGTAATAAGTATTTATGGTTCTGGTGATATAGTTTTTAAAATAAATGGACAGCAGATAAGTCTTAAAGGTGTATCTGAAAAAATCATAGTGGATTCAGTTATACAGGACTGCTATGATAATGCCGGAAATAACCTGAACGGAAAGATGACAGGGGAGTTTCCAAAACTGAAACCCGGGGAAAATATAATGGAATGGAGCGGGGATGTTGTTAAAGCTGAACTTCTGCCAAACTGGCGGTGGCTGTAATGATATGTGTTTATGATAAAAAGACTGCCAAAGGGAACTTTGATAATAATGGCCTTGGAATCTTAAGTGAAGCCATAAGCTGTTATATTACTGAAGAACTAAATGGAGATTATTCCTTAGAGCTAGAGTATCCTTCTAATTCTAAAAAATCAAAGTATCTGGTTGAATGGAATATTATCAGGGCAAAGGATCAGCTCTTTAGAATATATAAGGTAGAGAAAAGCAGTGATAGCAAAAATGTAATTAAGGTATGGGCAAAGCATATATTCTATGACCTCTCTTATTATTTTATAGAAAATATGAAAGCCGAAAACTGCAGTGTAAAAACAGCTTTGGAAAAATCTTTAGTAGGAGATTTGATAACCATATATTCTGCAGACAGCGATATTATAATTTCAAACTCCATAAGCGTTACGGAGAAAAATCCTGTGGAAGCCATATTTTCAATAATTGATATATGGGGATGCGGAGAACTTAAAAGAGACAATTTTGATATCAAGATATTAAAAACTATAGGTAGTGATGCAGGAGTTCTCATTGCCCAGGGTAAGAATATAACAGGATTGAAGTTTAATATAGATACAACAAGTGTTGTGACGAAACTCTATCCCTTAGGTAAAAATGGTGTAAAGCTTACTGAAAAATATATAAGCGTGCCTAACTGGAACAGTGACGATTATCCGCCTTTTCCCATAATAAAAAAGGTGGAATTCAAGGATGCAGAAGATGAGGTCACATTAAGGCTGCTGGCACAGGAGGCGGCAGAGGTAATAGGTTTAAGCAGGGTTAACATTGATGTGGATTTTGTTGAACTCAGCAGGACAAAGGAGTATGAAAATTATAAACATCTCCAGACAGTAAGCATAGGAGATCTGGTTATAGTAAGGCACAAAGATTTTGGTATTGATGTGAAAGTACCTGTAATTAAAATAAAGAAGGATGTCTTAACAGGTGTAAATGCTGAAGTTGAACTGGGACAGCCCAAGGACAGCATATTTAACAAGCTTGATACGGCAAATATTAAAACAACCCTGGATGAACTGGGAAATAAGGTGGCCGCATCTTTCAGCTCAATGCTTTATTATGCCAATCCTGTGCCGCTGACTGTAGGTACGTCGCCTGTCGAGCCGGTTTATCTTGGGATAACGGCAGTGGCGGATACAAATCTGTCAATGAATTTCAGCATGTACTGCACAGCAGAAAGTTCATGCACAATAACAATTCAGATTCAGCTGGACAATGAGGATATTGTATTTACACCCAGGCAGAAATTGCAGCAGGGGGATAATGTTATAGGTATGCCTCTTGGAATACCTCAGGTTCAGCAGGGAGCACATTATATAGCGGTGTTTTTAAAGGTGGATACAAGTACAGTAAATATACCAATGTTCAATCTTCAGTGTATGATTGACGGAAGAAATCTCCAGGGTGGATTAAGTGCCCAACACCCGCATGCAGAATGTCTTGAGAGTCAGAAACTTGTGAATATAAACAGCTTGTATTTAAGCAAAGTAAAAAGTAAATGTATAAAAACAGAAATGCAAATACCTGTTATTTCTACATTGAGTGTTTACAAAACAGCAGATATATCAGCAATTACTAGTGGAAAGCAGATGAGTACAAATCATGACATTTCAATTAAAAAGTATGGGGATATTCTGTATTTTACCCAACAGTACAAGTACAGATATTCAATAGATGAAAATGTATTAATACTGGATAGTGATGGACTTTATTTCAGAACAGTTTATGAAGAAGTGGCAGCTGATGAAACAATAGACTCAGGTAAAATGTACAGCTTTGAACTTCTGGACAGCGGTAATTTTAAAGGAATTGAAAAACTGGAGGTGAAATAATTGGGCATATACACTGCAGCTGTGATTTCTCCAAAGGGAAACAGCGGCATGACTTTGTTGAGTTCTCATAATGATGACAGCACAGTTAGTTTCCCGGACATTGGTTTCGATTTTTTCTATAATGGAACAAACTGCAGAACTGCAATCAGCATAAGCGGAAATTCCTGGGTTGGTTTCACCGGTGCAGCTGAACAGCTTAAAATAAACAGGAGAGATGCCGGGGCAGATAATATCTACTATGCAAAAGAAACAGTGAACGGCAGACCAACATTCAGAATCAGGTGGGAAGGACATCAGAGCTACAGCAGCTGGGGCATTCTTGATCTTGTGTGGGAACTTATACTGTTTGATGACAGTGCCATGGTGCTTGTCATTGATAAAATACCTAATACAGGTACTAACTCCTTTGCAAATCCTGTGCTTGGGACTACTGCTTTAACTCTTGAAAACAGTAAATCCTATGCTTTTATCCCCGGGCAGGAACAGGGAAAAGCATATACTGTCAAGGAAGGTTCCTATATTCAAACCGATATAAAATATCTTATAGCTGACGGAAGTGATATCAAGCACTGGGATAGTGTAAGCGAAAGCTATGTCAAAGTTTCAGAACTTCCGCTGACAGCAGAGAAATTTCAAACCTATGGCGATGATGTCTGCCGCAAAGAAAGAACAGGACTTGTATATTCATCTCCGGTCTTAAAAATATGGTCGCCTTCAGAAGAACTGCCTGCGCCAAAAATAATCCAGACAATTGTTCCTAAACCTGTAATAGTAAGAATGCTGGAGGATATTTCATTTAGTGAAGCCTATATACAGGATATCACAAATGTTGTATTGACTGTTGACAGCACGGGCAGTGGAATTATAGCTTTTATAGTGAGTACAGACAGTGGAGTTTCGTGGAAAGTATGGGACGGAAGTTCGTGGATACTGGTGGATATAACAAATATGCAGGATGTAAAATCAAAAGGAATGTCTGCTGCAGTTCTTCAGGGAATTAGTGAAGCACAGTGGACATCTCTTGGACTTTCAGATAAGAGGATAAGATTTGCCTGGTATATGGAAGTTAGTTCAAGTACGGATATTTTAAAATTAAAAGAATTGAGGATTAATTATAGTCTTCTGTAGTAGAAGACATATAGCGCCTACTATGATGAATGTAAAGAATGGCTAATGTAATATTAGAAAGTCAAAATATTTACTTTTTATGAATATAATGATGTGAAAATATGATAAAATGTTAATAATGGTTATGCTAAGGACATAAAAAATAGACTTAATTGCATGGATCGTGTAAAGATGTAAACGCAATTATTTACACTAAATCGAACATATGTTACTATAAATAATAGAATAACTGATGTAGTTTATTTTTCAAAAATCTAAATTTCATGAAAAGGGATATATTCAAATTAAAATTATTAAATTTAAACATAATAGAACAAAAGAACAAATTAGGTGGTTTATTGTTGTGTTACATGAAATGAAATTAAGATCCGAAGAGTTTAGTAGCGTAAAATATAATAATAAGATAATGGAAGTTCGGCTTAATGATGAGAAAAGAAGAAAAATTAATGTGGGAGATAAAATAATATTTTATAGGCTTCCAGAACTAACTGAGTCAGTCTTGGTAAAGGTTAAAAGAATATATAAATTTTTAACTTTCAAAGAATTATATGATAGGTTTCCTTCTTCATATTTTGGATATGGTAATTTAGATATATATCAAATATTAAATAAAATCTATAGTATATATTCACCAAGACAGGAAAAAGAAAAGGGGGTAGTTGCAATAATGTTTCAAGTCGAAAAATATAAATAATATGTTAAAATAGTATTATTTATGATAATGGGGGAAGAAGATATGGACGTTATTGAGAGAAAAAAGTTTAGTGAAATTAATTTAGAAGATGATTTCTTTAATAGTTTGAAGGATGATTATCCTGGTTTTGACATATGGTTTAATAAAAAATCCAAAAAAGATGAGAGTGCGTTTATTTTAGATGACAATGGTATTCAGGGCTTTTTATATTTAAAAGAAGAGAATGATGATGATACTTCGATTATACCGAATTTAAGAAAGCAGAGAAGATTGAAAGTTGGAACGTTTAAAATTAATGCACATGGTACTAAGCTCGGTGAAAGATTTATAAAAATAATAATTGATGAAATGTTCAAGAAAAGTTATAAAGAAGCATATGTTACGATTTTTAAAAAACATGATTCTTTAATAAGTCTATTATTAAAATATGGATTTGAACATTATGGAATTAAGAATAGTAAGGCGGGCATTGAAGACGTATATTTTAAGTATTCACAAAAAGTATATGAAGATATTTTTTTAGATTATCCAAAAATTAATATTAAAAATAATAAAAAATTTATGCTATCGATATTCCCAAAATATCATACTAGAATGTTTCCAAACTCTCAACTTAAAACCGAGAAAGATCATGTTGTAGAAGATACGGCATTTACAAATAGTATACAAAAAATATATCTTTCTGGTGCTAATCTAAGTGCGTATGAGAAAGGTGATATAATAGTTATTTATAGAACAGCTGATAAAGGGAAAAAAGCAGAGTATTCCTCTGTAGCTACTTCTATATGTGTTATTAATCAAATTAAACATATAAGTGAATTTAAAGATTACAATGAGTTCTATAAATATTGTGCTAAACATAGTGTTTTTGATGAGAGTGAATTAAAATGTTTTTGGAAGACTAAAAAGTATAAGTATTTAGTAAAGATGTTATATAGTATAGCTTTAAATAAAAGGATTATTAGACGAAAATTAATAGAAGAGGTTGGAATAGATAGAGAACAACGCTGGGTAGCGGTACAATTAAGTGATAAAAAATTTCAAAAAATATTAGAATTAGGTGAGGTAGATGAAAGTTTTATTATCGATTAAGCCACAATATGCGGAAAAAATTTTTATGGGAGAAAAAAAGTATGAGTATAGAAGAAACTTATTTAAAAGGGAAGGTATAAAAACAATTGTAGTATATGCTACAAAACCAGTAGGTAAAGTTATAGGTGAATTTGAAATTGATGATATATTAAGAGGAAATCCAAATTCGATATGGGAACAAACTAAGCTGTATTCCGGAATCGATGAGAATTCGTACATGAAATATTTTTCAAAAAGAGAAAATGGATTTGCGATTGCAATAAAAAAAACTAAAGTATATAAAAAACCATTAGAATTAGAAGAATTAAATCCAAAGATAAAATATCCGCCACAATCATTTATGTACCTTTAGATGGGGAGGGCTTTGATTAATGAATAGTGATTTTGATAAAAAGGTTATTTTTGTTGGAGGTATACATGGTGTTGGAAAAACTACTTTATGCGAGGAAATATCTAAAAAGATATCATTAAAACATTATTCGGCAAGTGAATTAATATCAAATTTAAAATCTGAAAATATAACAAAAAATAAAGAAGTTAGCAATGTGAGAGAAAATCAAAATATTTTGCTTGAATCTGTTGACAGATATCTTAATAATGAAGAATACTATTTATTAGATGGACATTTTTGCTTATTAAATCGTGATGAAAATATAGTTGAGGTTCCTTTTAATACATTTAGGTTATTAGGATTAAAGGCTATAATAGTTTTGGTAGATCACGAATCACAAATATTAAAAAGGTTAGTTGATAGAGATGCAAAAAGTTACTCTATTGATTTTATGAAAGAATTTCAGAAAAAAGAGATATATTATGCAAAAGAGGTTGCTATACGCATTGGAGTTAGATATAAAGTTATTAATAAAACATCTGATGTTAATGAGACATTAGAATTTATTACCAGTATTATAAATAAGTAGGTAAGTGATTTGAAGATGTAAAATGAATGTCTTTTATAACTAGTTCTTAGGGAAACAGTGTAATATGTAAGTTTTCTATTGTAGTTAATGAAAAAATAATAAATCTGGAAGATATAAGAACCAAGTATATTTGTTAATTTATAAGGGATTTTTATTGACAATCTACAAATTTATTAGGATACCGTATTATTCATAGTTGAATCTTACGGTATTTTTATATTTAAAATATCAGAGAGGGGGAATTCTATGCCATATAAGCAAAGCTTGGCATACAGCAAAGACCTAATAAAAGGTACTAAAATAGAAGTATTGAAGAAAAAACTGATACTGCCTTTCACAGGAACGGCTACAGTAAAGCTGTATGATTCACTTACTGGAAAACAGACATATGAAGCTGAAAGTGAAAACAGGATATCCGCCGTATTTGGCAATATAGCTTATATTGATGGCTTCTATTATCCTATGCTGGATAATAATCAGGATAATCTGCTCACCCGAATATATACAACTTATCCGTTCAGGATAATGGTTCTTACTACGGGAGATATCGCAGAAGATCCTTATGATTATTTCACCTGGGGAAATATTATAGGTTATGCTGACAGCATATATAAGTACAGCAGCAGTGACAGCTTAAAGGGTAATGTAAATAATGTTGAAACAACAAGAAATGAAAACACAAAACATTATGTTATGGATTTTCCAACAAATGCAGCCAACGGAACTTTTAAAAGCATATACTGGACCGGCGGAGCAGGAGTTGGAAGCAGTGCTCAAAGTCCGAAGATAAATTCACTGTATACCAAGAGAACTTTAGAAGCAGGCAGCAGTGGAAACTACCTTCCTGACCATAATCTGTGTACAGATGAAACAAATCTTTATGCATTGAAGATTAACTCAGTAACACTATATGTATATGACAAGATTACAGGTGACAAGAAAAGTGATATAACTCTCCCTGCAGCTGCTAAAGCTATAGCGTATGACGGTACAAATTTCTGGATACTTATAAGTGACGGTTCTTTTAAAAAGCTGGATAAAAATTTTACTGTAGTAGAATCATATCCTAAAAGTGCTGCAATTCCAGGTGAACTTGTATCAGGTGTGCATTATTATGATATAGCAGTAAATGCTGCCAATGTGTATATAACGTACAATGGCTGCACGGATTCCTCAGGTTCAAGTTCCAAATATAAAAGCTGTATAGCAAAATATAATAAAGATGGAACTTTTTCAAGCAAAGCTGAAATATACACAGGAAGTTCAGGCAATATTATTTTAACTAAAATACCCAATAATAAATTTTGGGTAATGATAAATTATGGCACTTGTCTTCAGCTTAACAGCGATATGAGCATTTACGGCACTTCAAATTTTACATCTACTGATTACGATAGTATTGCATGGGATGAAGATACATCAACCTTGTTTACAGCTGGCGATAGTAATTATGGAGAGTTAAAGCAGCAGTATATCGTTCCGGCTTCAGCACATACACTACTTCCGGAGGCAATAACCAAAACCCCGACAAATACTATGAAAATACAATATGATTTTACCTGTGACTATGTATATCCGCTGGATATGTCGCAGCATTAATAACATGTGGAGGAGATAAAGTGAAAAATTTAATTAATAGTTTTCAATTAATATTTGCGGTCATTGGAGCATATACCGGGTGGTTTCTGGGAGGCTTCGATGGCTTTTTGTATGCACTGGTTACTTTTGTGGCAGTTGATTATATAACAGGACTTATGTCAGCAGTTCTTGAGAAAAAGCTTTCAAGTGAAATTGGCTTCAGGGGAATATTTAAAAAGATACTTATATTTGTACTCGTGGGAATAGGAAATATAATAGACGTGCATTTGGTTAAAAACGGTAGTGCAATACGCACTGCTGTTATTTTTTTCTACATTTCCAATGAAGGTATCAGTATAATGGAAAATTCAGCTAAGGTTGGACTTCCTGTACCTGAAAAACTGAAGAATATTTTAGAACAGATAAATGAGAGGAGAGATAAATAATGGCAAGATTATGTTTTGATTATGGACACGGCGGTTCGGACAGCGGTGCCTGCTATAAAGGCAGAAAAGAAAGTGCTGATGTATTGAGTATAGGAAAAGCTATAGCGGCGGAAGTCAGAAAATACGGAATAACTGTTGATGAAACAAGAATTTCAGATGTCACAGTGAGTCTTGGAGCGAGGAGCAGTTTTGAAAACAGAAGTACTTATGATTATTTCATATCTTTTCACAGGAATGCATACCAGCCTGAAAAAGCCAGAGGAGTGGAAACTTATACCTATCTAAACGCAGGAACAAAGGCTAAAGCACTGGCACAAAGCATACAGACCTTCCTTGCAGCTTTAGGTTTTATAAACAGGGGAGTTAAAACTGCGAACTTCCATGTTCTCAGGGAGACCAAGGCACCTGCTGTTTTAATTGAGGTTGGCTTTATTGACAATAGTGTAGATAATAATCTGTTTGATGTAAAGAGAAATGAAATAATAAGGGTGATAGCCAAAGCTATATTATCCCAGCTAGGAATCAGTTATACAGAAAAAATACCGGCAAAGACTTCAATGCCTCCAAAGCAGATATCCACTGGAAAAACTGCTTATAGAGTTATGGCAGGTTCTTTTTCATCAAGACAAAATGCCGAAGTTCAACTAAAGAAACTTAAGACCGCCGGCTTTGATGCTGTGATTATGACATTCAGTAAATAGTCCTTTTACATTCATATGACTTGACTTCTATCAGGTTCAGAGTGATGTATAGTAATACAAATTTGACAGAAAGGAGTGGAAGCCTGTGAGAGTCAGAATTATACAGCCTGTAAAGGAAGTAAATAAAAAGAAACGGGTTTGCGCCTATGCAAGGGTGTCAACAGGAAGTGAAAAACAAGGTGAATCCCTGGAAAACCAGATAACTTACTATAAAAAGCTTATATCAGATAATCCGAATTATGAGTATGCAGGTATATTTGCTGACAGGGGCATTACGGGAACTGTTGATAAAAGACCGGAGTTTCAGAAAATGATGGAACTCTGCAGGGAAGGAAAAATTGATTTAATCATAACAAAATCCATTTCGAGATTTGCACGAAATACGGTGATAACGCTGCAGATAGCGAGAGAGTTAAAAAACATGGATGTTGAAATCAGGTTTGAAAAAGAAAATATAAATACTTTATCAGGGGATGGAGAGCTGAAGCTTGCCATCCTCTCTTCTTTTGCCCAGGAGGAAAGCAAAAATGTAAGTGACAATTTAAAATGGAGAGTCAGGAAAAAGTTTCAGCAGGGAGAACTTATTATAAATACAGCAAGGTTCCTGGGATACGATAAAAATGAGTATGGAGAGTTAGTTATAAATCTGAAAGAGGCAGAAATAGTAAAGAGGATTTTCAGTGAGTACTTAAGTGGCAGTGGAAGTTTTACTATAGCAAAAGGACTCAATAGAGATAGTATTCCCACCGTAGGAAATAAAAAATGGCACGACAACACCGTGCGTGAGATATTGAAAAATGAGAAATATAAGGGAGATGCCATTTTACAGAAATATTGCATTTTAGACCATCTGAAAAAGAAAAAAATAAGAAATAACGGAGAAGTTGACAGTTACTACATTGAAGATAACCATTCTCCCATAATTTCAAGAGATGTGTGGGAGAAAGTTCAGAAGGAAATAAGAATAAGAGCTGAAGCCAAGGGTAATTTTAAGGGAGACAAATATAAAAGAAGATATGCTCTGACAGGGAAGATGTACTGCAGTAAATGCGGGGCTGTTTTAAGGAGAAGAACCTGGAACAGTAAATTCAGCTGCAGAAAAATAGTATGGCAGTGCAGTAATTATATTGAAAATGGAAAGAATGCCTGCCGGGGAACTGTAATCGATGACGAAACAGCGGTCAGGCTTAATATAAAAGAAGAAATTGTTGTGAGGGAGGAATTTATAGATGGCAAGAAACATTACAGTTATTCCTGCAAGAACAAGCAGAAGCAATTCATCACAGAATACAAAGCCCCAGAAAAAGAAAATGGCAGCTTACTGCAGAGTGTCTACAGACCAATTAGAACAGTTATCAAGCTATGAAGCACAGGTTAATTATTATACTGCATTTATAAATGGCCATCCTGACTATGAACTTGCCGGTATTTATGCTGATGAGGGAATTACGGGAACTAATACTAAAAAGAGAGAACAGTTTAATAAAATGATTGAGGACTGCAGAACCGGTAAAATAGATATGATAATTACAAAATCCATATCAAGATTTGCAAGAAATACTCTGGATACACTGAATTATGTAAGACAGCTTAAAGACCTTGGAATCGGAGTCATATTTGAAAAGGAAAATATAAACACTCTGGATTCAAAAGGAGAAGTGCTGCTTACCATATTAAGTTCACTTGCTCAGGATGAGTCAAGAAATATTTCAGAAAACAGTACATGGGGAATAAGAAGAAGGTTTGAGCAGGGAAAACTTCATATAAATCATAAAAAGTTTTTAGGCTATGACAAAGATAAAAATGGAAATCTTATAATAAATGAAAAACAGGCTAAAACTGTAAGAAGAATATACAGAGAATTTCTTGACGGAAAAGGGATAAACAGTATAGCTAGGGATCTTGAGAAGGATAAGGTTCCTAAATGGAACGGAACTTTCAAATGGTATGAAAGCACCATAAGAAAAATGTTAGGCAATGAAAAGTATAAAGGAGATGCACTTCTTCAGAAAACTTACACAGTTGATTTTCTCACAAAGAAAAGGGCAGAGAATAAAGGGCAGGTTCCAAAGTACTATGTGGAAGAAAACCATCCTGCAATAATAGACAAGGAGATGTGGGAGGCAGTACAGCTTGAAATAGAGAGAAGGAGAGCATTTGCTGAAAAATATAATCTGAAAAAATCTAATTATGCGACAACGGATAATCCCTTTGCAGCCAAGATTATATGTGGAAAATGTGGTAGTTACTTTGGAAGAAAGACCTGGCGTTCCACTAAGGAAACACCTAGAGTAAAGGTCTGGATATGCAGCAGTAGATATAGAATAAAAGGTAAAAAGGGGTGTGACAACAAACATATATATGAAAGGGTTTTGTATCAGGCTTTTATAAATACCTTTAATGCTATGATTGAAAATAGGGATTACTTCATGCAAAAGTGGAAAGAGCATTTGAAAAGTGAGAATGCTTTAGTGAGGTATAAGGCAGGGCAGTTTATAAAAATCATAGGAGATGCAGAGCCTATAAAAAAATTTGATATGAACTTGTTTTGTAAGATAACAGAGAAGATGACGGTGTTTGAAGGAAAGGAGATTATAGTAAGCTTGCTTGATGGGACTGAGGTAGAGGTTGTAATTGAATAAGGTATTTTAAAGAGCCAGTTAAGATGAAGTATCATCTTAATTGGCTTTTTTTGTCCAAAAGAAAACCACCTGCTGTGCAGGTGAGTTCAGAAAAGCTTAAGCGGTGAACAAAAAACCTCACTTTGATAAAATAGAAATGGTCTCGTCAGCCAAATCTATAATTCAAAGGAGGTTTGTGCCCTAAATGGACAACAACAGTTTAGCACATACTAAATGGAGATGTAAATATCATGTAGTATTTGCACCAAAGTATAGAAGAAAAGAAATATATGGAGAAAGAAAAAAAGAGATAGGAAAAATATTAAGGGAATTATGTAATTGGAAGGGAGTAGAAATAATAGAAGCAAATGCATGTGAAGATCATATACATATGCTTTTATCAATACCA
>NZ_APMH01000006.1 GCF_000359585.1 Clostridium tyrobutyricum DSM 2637 = ATCC 25755 = JCM 11008
CCGGGGGTTCGAATCCCTTAAGACGCACCATGATTGCGCTATTAGCTCAGTTGGTAGAGCATCTGACTCTTAATCAGGTTGTCCGGGGTTCGGATCCCCGATGGCGCACCATTAGTTATAATATAAATATTGTACTTTCGGGGTGTGGCGCAGATGGGAGCGCGCGTGGTTTGGGACCATGAGGTCGCAGGTTCAATCCCTGTCACCCCGACCATAATTAAATACTGTATGCGGGTGTAACTCAGTGGTAGAGTGCTAGCCTTCCAAGCTAGTTATGAGGGTTCGATTCCCTTCACCCGCTCCATTTTGTTTATAAGGAAATTTTATATTTTGAGCACCCATAGCTCAGCTGGATAGAGTGATGGACTTCGAATCCAGAGGCCGTGGGTTCGAATCCCACTGGGTGCACCATAAAACATTGATAACACTGACTTTCAGTGTTTTTTATTTTCCTCTAAATTTGATATTCCCGCCAAAGTTTTTAATGGAAATTATTTCATTTTATTCTACTTTAAAAAGAGTATTTATTTTATTAACAGCTTCAATTTTTTGTTCAGGCATTACATGAACATATATATTTGAGGTAGTTGAAATATCGGAATGTCCTAAAAGCATCTGAACTGTTTTTATTGGAACATCTTTTTCAAACAATCTTGTTGCATATGTATGTCTTAAGCTGTGAAATTTTTTATATGGAATGTTATTATTTACTAGAATCCTTTTATATATTTTCCTGAGATTTTGAGGATCAGTTGCAGTTCCTAATGGATTAGAAAAAATATAATCATTTTTAACATAAGCTGATCCAACTTTAAGTTTTTCTTCGTTCTGTTCTATAAGAAGGTATTTTTCATTATTATTGAAACGAATAAACACTTTTTATTGATCTCTTAACTGACAATATAGATTTTTTAAAATCCAAGTATTTAGAAGTTATCAACAGTGTGCATAAAATTGAAATTTGGGATTATAAACTTGTAATGGTCAATCATTTTTTAACATAACAACCTAATCTTTTAGTTTCCATACCTTCCCTCAAAGTGAGTTAGTCCATTATTGTATTTTTGTGTTCTTATATGGTTATATATGGACAAAATTATTTTTTGATTTATTCAACTACTCTTTTCCAGAAATCAGCGCTGCCTGTTTTAAAATATCATTCTTCGCAATAATAAGTTGTTTATTTTTCTTAAGCAGTTATATGGACTTCTGCTGGTTTTTTTCTACTCTAATTATTCTTTTATTTAGACACTTTCATAGTTTCAGACTGCATTATATATCTATTCACCATTGATTAAGACATGATTAATTTCTTCTTTTCCATAATTATTCTATTATATCATTTCACTAAAAAGTTATTCTATTTATTGAAGCCTATCATCCAATCTATACTCATTTATTTTATAAAGTCCACTTGACCTTGGTATTATACCAAAGTATATAGTAATTATTATAATAAAAAATTACTTCTTTTAGGAAGGTGATATTTTGCAAAATTTTATATATTCCATTCCAACGAAAGTAGCATTTGGAAAGGGAATGATAAATAAACTTCCAAAGTTCATTAATGAATTTGGCAGTAAAGTTTTATTGGTATATGGTGGAGGAAGCATAAAAAGAATAGGATTATACGACCGTATTATTAAACTTTTAGATGATAATGGTATTACTTATTATGATTTATCAGGTGTAGAACCTAATCCACGTGTAAATACAGTAGAAAAGGGAATTAAGATTTGTAGAGAAAATAGTATTGATGTAATTTTACCTATCGGTGGCGGAAGCAGTATAGATTGTGGAAAGGCTATAGCAGCAGGGTACTATTATAATGGAAAGGTGTGGGATTTGGTACTGGATAATAGTTTGGTTAAAAATGTTCTTCCAATTATTACTGTATTGACCTTAGCAGCCACTGGATCTGAAATGGATTGTTTTTCTGTAATTTCTAATGAGGAAACTAATGACAAGATGGAAATTGAAAATTATTTGTTATATCCCAAGTATTCCATTTTGGATCCGGAAAATACGTTTTCAGTATCAGCATATCAGACTGCTTGTGGAACTGTTGATATTATTTCGCATTTATTTGAAGTATATTTTAATGGTGTAAAAGATACATATTTTCAGGAACGTATAATTGAAGGAATGCTAAAAACTTGTGTTCATTATGGTCCTATAGCATGTAAAAAACCTGATGACTATGATGCCAGGGCTAATTTAATGTGGACAGCAAGCTGGGCTATTAATGGATTTATAGCATGTGGAAAAATGGGACCCTGGCCGGCTCATGCCATGGAACATCAGTTAAGTGCATATTATGACGTTACACATGGACATGGACTTGCAGTAATTATTCCTGCTTTAATGAAATACATTTTAAATGAAAAAACGGCATTAATATTTTCAAATTATGGGAAAAATGTATTTGGAATAAATTCAGATCTGTCTAATATGCAAATTGCAGAGATAGCTATAGATAAAACCAAAAGATTATTTAAAGACATGGGATTAAAGTGTAGATTGAGGGATTTAGGCATTAATACAAGGGATAAATTTGAAATAATGGCTGAAAAGGCTTGCGAATCAGGAACTGAAGAATGTATGGTGTCTTTATATAAAAAGGACATTATAAAAATTTATAAATTATGCTTTTGATTTTGAATGGATGGTGTAAACAATGGAAAAAAGGATTGAATTTTTATATTTAAGTGAAGAAGATATGATAGATTCTGGTGTTTTGGAAGCTGAACGTTGTGTAGAAGTTATGGAAGAAGTAAACATCTTATTAAGTAAAGGTGATTATTTAATGGGAGGTAGAGATAACAATGAACATGGTATTGAAGTAATATTTCCTAAAAAATCTAAGATAAAGGAATTCCCAATTGCAGATACAAGGGATAGACGTTTTATGGCAATGCCAGCTTATCTTGGTGGAAGATTTCATCTTACAGGAGAAAAGTGGTACGGTTCCAATGGAGGCAATAATGAAAAAGGATTACCACGTTCTATATTGCTAATGATATTGAATGATGTAGAAACAGGTAAACCATTGGCAATTATGTCGGCTAATCTGTTAAGTGCAATGAGAACTGGTGCCATGTCTGGAATTATAGCAAAACATTTAGCTAAAAAGAATTCAAAGGTTATTGCATTAGTTGGTGCAGGAGCAATAAATAAGGCTTGCATTGTAAGTATTCTACCATATTTTAAAGATATTGAGAAGATTAAAATAAAAGGCAGTTCTATAACATCAAAGACGGCTAAAGATTTATCAGAATTTATTTGTAAAAATTACTCATGGATAAAGAGTGTAGAAGTTTGTAGTACTTTACAGGAAACAGTAGAAAATGCCGATATTATTAGTGAAGCTGTATCTTCAAAACAAGGTGAATGGCCTGCATTTGACAGTAATTGGTTAAAACCAGGCTGTATACTTATTTCTTCTGGAACAATGGAAATAGATCGGGAGTTTATTTGTAATAATATGACTAAAGTAGTTGATAATATTCATATGTATGAGAATTATATTACTACTTATGAACATCATGATGAGAAAACTGGTAAAAGGATATCTACTGGTACACCGGGAATGTTTTTTGTTGATATGATACAAGATGGTAAGATAACCAAGGATGATGTTCGCTCATTAGGTGATATTATTCGAGGTGTTACCCCAGGAAGAATGTCTGAAGACGAGATGTTTTTAATAAGCTCTGGAGGTATGCCGGTTTTAGATATTGCATGGGGATATGAATGTTATAGAAAAGCATTGTTGCTTGGAAAAGGAACAAAATTAAATTTGTGGAACGAGCCACATTTATTATAGTTATTAAATTGAACAAAATATGTATTCAAAATTTAGCTGCCTCTTGTCTTTCTGACATGAGACAGTTAAATTTTTTAATTTGTATTTAATTTTACACGCTTTTTTAGTGGCTTTACAGGTATTTGTATTTCAGTTATAAATTCCTCTTCATCTAAAGTTTCATAGCAGTCTATATGTCCTATTTCAATAGGATGCGAAATAACTTCAAAGTTATGTTCCTTTGCAAAATCCAGCATTTTAGGGACATATCTTTTAGTTTGTTTTAAGTTTCCTCTATAAAACAAAGATAAATATTTTCCAGGAGGAAGAAAATAATTACCTACATAATTAGAACTTTCAGAATAAAAAAATACATTTTCTGTTTTATAATAATCCGAATCTGGGTTGCTATTTTCTAAATCAAGGGTATAACAGTCACATGAACCTATTATAGGAAATTTTTGTTTCGTTTTATGCATATACTTTGTAGCTGTATATGTAACCATACGATCTGGAATATTTGTTTCACTAATCATAACACAGGATCTTTCTGGAAAAGTTAAAATCTTAATCTGGTAAAATTCAATGGAATTTTTCAAGATTGCTTTAATGGATGATAGCCTAGTATTTAAGCTTTCCTTTGTCTGATATAGATTTACAATAGATTCATTTACAATATTTATTTCTCGTTCCAATAATTCCATGGATGTGCTTAAGTTTCTGTTCCTACCTAATTCTTTTATTTGTTTTGATGGAAAACGTAGTTCCATAAGTTCACGAATTATAGCAATTTCGCGAATGTCATCAAGACTATAAATACGGTAGTTGTTTATAGGATCTCTCTTGGGGGACACGATTCCGACTCTTTCATAATAACGTAGAGAATCTAATCCTATATTGAACAACTTAGATATTTCTCCAATTTTATAACAATTTTCATTGATCATAAAACTAATCCTTCCTTTCACAATAAAGTGGTATCATACTATGGATTCCAGAAAATAATTTTAATATATAGATTACAAATAATATTTCAAATTTATAAATATTGCATAAGAAAAATAACTATTTGGTATTTTGTACTATTATTATTTAACAATTTAATAAATAATATATCATAATATATTATTTTGTCAATAAGTTTTATTCCTAAATATGAGATTTATTATGTATACAAAAATATATTTAATATTGTTGACATTAGTATCATACTAGACAATATAATGTAGGCATGTAAGGAAATACATCTTAAAACAGTATTTATATAAGACATAAAATTATAAAAATAATTTGAAGTGCATAAAAATCGGAGGAGATATTTATGGAAAGTACTAAAATTGATTTTTTGTATCTAAACGAGCAGGATATGATAAAAGCTGGTGTATTGGATGCTTCTATGTGTATACAGGTAATGGGAGAGACAATGGCATTGCTTAGTAAGGGGGATTATATAATGGGGGGTCCTAATCATAATGCGCATGGAATTATGTTGGAGTTCCCTAAGAAGTCTTATATTCCGAACTTTCCATTAAATAATTCTAGAGATAGACGATTTATTGCCATGCCTGCTTATCTGGGAGGAAGATTTCATATAGCAGGGCAGAAGTGGTATGGCTCTAATGGAAGAAACGCTCAACATGGTTTGCCGCGATCTATACTGATGGTTTCCTTAAATGATGTAGAAACAGGGATCCCAATAGCATATATGTCTGCAAATCTATTGAGTGCAATGAGAACAGGAGCTATGCCGGGACTTGCTGCCAAGCTTCTTGCTCGAAAAGATTCCAAAGTATTATCTATTGTTGGGCCTGGTGCCATTAATAAGGCATGTACAATGGCGATTATGTCATGCTTTCCGAATATTGAGACTGTGAAAATAAAGGGAAGTTCACCTGAATCAAAAACAGCCAAAAAAATGAAAAAATTTGTTGAAAGTAGATATTTTAATGTAAAAAACATTAAAATTTGCAGTACTTTGGAAGAAGCAATCAGAGGTGCAGATATAGTTAGTGAAGCTGCCTCTGTTAAAGAAGGACAGTGGCCAAAATATGAAAGGGAATGGTTCAAGCCGGGAGCTGTAATTATTTCAGCCAGCACTTTTAATATGGAACATAAAAGTATTATGGATATCAAGAAAGTAGTGGATGATTATAGTATGTATGAAGATTATTCCAATGAAGATCCTGTAGTATTCGATAAAAATTTAAATAGAAAGCCAACTGGATGTATGGGTGAAGACTTTGTAAACATGGTTAAAGATGGTTTGATAGAGAGAAAAAGTATTATTAATTTAGGTGATATTGTTACTGGAAAAGCTCCCGGCAGAACATCCGATGATGAAGTTATACTTGTGGCAATTGAAGGACTTCCTATAGAAGATGTTGCATGGGGATATGAATGTTATCAAAATGCATTGAAGAAGGGTTTGGGTATAAAACTTAATCTTTGGGACAGGTCAGCTATAATTTAAATGATTATAAAGAAGGAGATAATTATATGTTTAGAATAGACAAGCATCCGATTTTTGGAGGGAATACAAAGAAAAAAAAGATTTCATTTACTTTTGATAAAAAAAGTTTGGAAGGATATGAAGGGGAGCCTATTGCAGCTGCATTAAAAGCTGCAGGAGTTATGGTACACAGATACACCAAAAAGAGACATGAGCCAAGAGGAATCTTTTGTGCTATTGGCAGGTGTACCGATTGTGTAATGATTGTAAATGGAAAACCTAATGTTCGCACATGCATTACTCCCCTTGTTGAGGGAATGGTAGTACAGACACAGTATGGTGTGGAAACAGAAAAAAGTTCATTTGAGGAGTGATTGATATGCAAAGATATGATTTAATCGTTGTAGGAGCAGGTCCGGCAGGTTTGTCTGCTGCTATAGAAGCTTCAAAGGCAGGTATGACAACAATTGTTTTTGATGAAAATGCAAAACCAGGAGGACAACTTTTTAAACAGATTCATAAGTTCTTTGGTTCAAAAGAAAACAGGGCAAAAGTTCGCGGATTTAAAATAGGAGAAGAATTATTAAAAAAAGCAGAAGAATATGGAGTTGAGGTAAAATTAAATGCTGTGGTAATCGGTTTGTATCCAGAAAAAGAAATTACAGTCAAAATGGATGATGTAGTATTTCATTATAAAGGTGATGCTATTTTAATTGCAACAGGTGCCAGCGAAAATGCATTAAATTTTAGAGGGTGGACTTTGCCTGGAGTAATAGGTGCAGGAGCTGCACAGACAATAATGAATTTACACCATGTTAAACCAGGAAACAAAGTACTGATGGTTGGAACAGGCAATGTGGGTTTGGTTGTAAGTTATCAATTGATGCAGGCAGGTTGTGAAGTTACTGCATTAATAGATGTATTGCCTAGAATAAGCGGATATGGTGTACATGCTGCAAAGATAGCAAGATGTGGAGTGCAATTTTATCCCTCTCATACAATTATACAGGCGGAAGGCAAAGAGTGTGTGACAGGTGCTGTAATTGGCGAAGTAGATAAAAACTGGAAAATCAAACCTGGAACAGAAAAACATTTTGATGTTGATACCATTTGTACTGCAGTAGGCCTTTCACCAATGTCACAGTTATTAAAACAGGCCGGATGCGAGATGATGAGCACTAAAGGCGGGTATATTCCTGTTTGTAATGAATATGGTGAAACTTCTATTGGCGGTATTTTTGCTGCGGGAGATGTTTCATCAATTGAAGAAGCCAGTTCAGCTATGATTGAAGGGAGAATCTCAGGAATAGATATTGCATATACTTTAGGTTATTTAAGTAATAAAAAAAGAGAGAAATATTATACAAAATTGAAGTGTGACCTGGAAAATTTGAGAAAAGGTATGTTTGGTCCGGAAAATCGCGGAAAATTATTAAAGAAGACAGATGAGAATATTGATATATCCATGAATCTTTTGCATAGAGGTTACATATCAGATGATGAAATTTTTCGTTATCCAGGGATAGTTAAAAAATCAGGCATACATCCTGTAATGGAATGTACGCAAAATATTCCGTGTAATCCATGTCAAGACGCATGTCCCAAAGGGTGCATAACAATTGGCGAAAATATAACGTCTTTGCCAATTGTTGATTTAGACAAGATATGCATTGGTTGTGGTATGTGTGTAGCCTCGTGTCCCGGACAAGCTATTTTTTTAGTAGATGAAGATTTTGAAGAGAAATATGCAAGTGTAATGATTCCATATGAATTTTTACCACTGCCTGAAAAAGGTGAAAAGGGAAAAGCGATGGATAGAAGTGGAAAAGTAGTTTGTGAAGCGGAAGTAATTGGAGTTAAAACTGCAATGCTATTTGATCATACAAATCTTCTTACAATAAAAGTACCTAAAAATATGGCAATGAAAGCAAGATTTTATAAAACGGGGAGGTCCTAAAATGTTTGATATAAGTGAAAACTTGAAGAGAATTGGAGACTACGTTCCAGATGCAGATGATGATATTGTGGTTTGCAGGTGTGAAGAAGTGACAAAAGGTGAGATAAGAAAGGCAGTTCATCAAGGAATTTTTACAATTGAAGAGATGAGGCGGTATTTAAGAACAGGTATGGGATTATGTCAGGGACAGACTTGTGAGAGATTAGTAAAATCTATAATGGCAAAGGAACTAGAAATGCCTTCACTTGAAGTCGAGCCAGCTGTTTCACGAGCTCCAATGAGGCCGATGGAGATGAAAATATTAGGAAATGACGGAGGAAATTTGTGATGAAGAAAAATGCGGATGTTGTCATAATTGGCGGTGGTATTGTTGGAAATTCAGCAGCATATTACCTTGCCAAGAGAGGCATTAAAAATGTAATTGTACTTGAAGAATCAAAAAGTATAGGGCATGGAGGTTCAAGCAGAAATGGGGGGGGAGTCAGGCAGTCAGGCAGAGATGAACGCGAACTTCCATATGCAATATACAGTGTTGAAAAATTCTGGCCTAATTTATCGGAAGAACTTGGGATGGATGTAGAGTATTTTCAATCGGGCAATTTAAGGCTTGGCAAGACAGAAGCACATATGAAAAAACTGCAAAATCTCGTGGATAAGGCACAAAAACTGGGACTTGATGTAAGAATGATTGATGGAAAAGAAGTAAAAGAATTATGCCCGTATTTATCTGATGATATTATTGGAGCAAGTTGGTGTCCTACAGACGGCCATGCAAATCCAATGCTGGCAACTCTGGCATATTACAAGAGAGCAATTGAATTAGGAGTTGAATTTTATACAGAAGCTAAAGTTACAGCAATTAAAAAATTCCATGGGAAGGCACGTCAGGTAATATTGGAAGACGGTACAATTTTTGAAGGAGAAAATATTATTTTAGCTGCAGGCTATGAAAGTCGTGAAATAGCAAGAACAGTGGGAATTGACATACCAATGACCAGATATTTTGAAGAGGCACTTGTAACTGAAATGCAGATTTCAATGTTTGATATGATGCTTGGAACAGCCGATGCAGATTTTTACGGACACCAATGTAAGCACGGATCTTTTGTATTTGGCTCCGAGTCTGGACTTGAGGAGGCAAACGACATGAAATTGGATGACTTGAGGACGTCTTCTCTTACTATGTCTGCCGGTTGCCGTGCCGTTATGGGATATATCCCTGTTTTAAAAGACGCAAATATTGTAAGAAGCTGGGGCGGTTGGTTAGACTTAAGCATTGATGGAGTACCGGTTATCAGTCATATCGATGAAGTACCTGGATTGATACTGGCATGTGCATTTACAGGACATGGTTTTGGAACAGCTCCTGCAGTTGGATATATGCTTGCACAAATGGTAGAGGGTAAAAAGACAGCAGTTGATATTACAGCACTAAGATATGACAGATTTAAAAGTTTACGATAGATAAAATATTGTATTGACCATGGTATTATACAATAGTTTATAATCATCATTATAAAAATAAATGTAGAAATATTATTAAGGAGGTAGTGCTATGAAAAAAATTGAAGTGATTATTAGACCGGAAAAATTAGATGATTTAAAAAAAATTTTATCTAAAAATGAATATAGCGGTCTTACAGTAATGTCTGCTATGGGATGTGGTCATCAAAAAGGATTTAAAAACCCGGAGTTTGAAAAATTGGGATTAAGTATTAATTTGCTTCCAAAGTTATATGTTATGACAATTGTCTGGGATGAAGATCTGGAGAGCATATTGTCTCAAATGGTAGAAAAATTGTCAACAGGTAGTGTTGGAGATGGAAAAGTATTTGTATCAGATATAGAAGATGTAATGAGAATTCGTACAGGTGAACGAGGCAGAGACATTTTATAAATTGGTGTTAGTCTAATAATATAAGGAGTGGTTTATGTGGATTATGAAAATGCTGTTCCTATTGTACAAATAAAAAATGTGAGCAAATACTTTGGAGACAATCAGGTTTTGAAAAAGATAAATCTTGATATTTATAAAGGGGAATTTTTAACCTTGCTTGGATCATCAGGTTGTGGCAAGACTACAACTCTCCGTATTATAGCAGGCTTCGAAATTCCAACAGAAGGAAGCGTTGTAATTGCGAATAAAGATGCAACTAACTTGCAGCCATATAATAGGGATGTAAATACAGTTTTTCAAAGTTATGCACTATTTACCCATATGAATGTTTTTGATAATATAGCATTTGGATTGGTAGAAAAAAAGATAAAAAAAAGTGAAATTAAGAAAAAAGTTGAAGAAATTTTGGAACTGGTACAATTAAATAATTTTGAAAAAAGGAAGCCAAGTGAAATGTCTGGTGGACAGAAACAGCGTGTTGCCATAGCAAGGGCTCTTATAAATAATCCCAAGGTACTGCTCCTAGATGAGCCATTGGCGGCACTTGATTTAAAACTTAGGAAACAAATGCAGCTGGAGTTAAAACATCTTCAACAGCAATTAGGAGTTACTTTTGTTTATGTTACACATGACCAGGAAGAAGCTCTTACTATGAGTGACCGTATTGGAGTTATGAACAAGGGTATTCTCGAACAGATTGGAACTCCAAAAGAGATTTATGAACAACCTAAGACAAAGTTTGTAGCAGACTTTATTGGAGAATCAAATATATTTGAAGCAACAGTTTCAAAGAAAATTGGAAAAAATCTTGAACTTGTTATAGAAGATGGATCTGTATCAGCAATTGGAAATGAATTTAAAAAGAATGAAATAGTCAGTATATCGGTTCGTTTGGAACATATGAAGTTGTCAAAAGAACCAATAGAAGGATTTTGCTTAAATGGTGTTATTAAGGAACATATATACACAGGCTCCAATATAAAGACAGTAGTTCAATTACCTAGCGGAAAGTGTATAAAATTAAATAACCACCCTGATACGGAGCTTAATTCTAAAGGTACACTTGTAAATGTTTATTGGGATTTGGAAAAAGCAGTTGTAATGCATACTAAAGATGACTCACTTTATAATATAATTAACGACGCAGTATTTAAGTAGAAGGGGGGAAGACATATGGTTTTACAAAACAAGGAGAATAAGGAAAGCAATAATAAATTGACAATATTATCCATGGTAGGTCCTACAGGAATATGGCTTTTTTTATTTCTCCTGCTGCCGCTTATCTATGTGCTTGCTATAAGTTTTGCAACACGTAGTCAATATGGAGGTGTAGAATGGAAGTTTTCTCTAGACAGCTACAAGCAGATATTTAACCCACTATATATGAAAGTAGTATGGAAGTCTATAGTTTTAGCATTTAATAGCAGCTGGATATGTCTTGTTATTTCGTATCCTTTTGCATTTTTAGTAAGTAAGGTAGAACCTAAAAAGAGGGCGTTTTTGCTTCTGCTTATTATGCTTCCATTTTGGGTAAATGGTTTAATAAGGTTAAATGGTTGGGCAAATATATTAAGGGATTCTGGGATAATAAATAACATATTAATGAAATTTGGCATAATTTCTTCCCCAATTAAAATGCTATATACAGATAATTCTGTATTGTTTGGTATGATATATGAATTTTTCCCATTTATGATTTTGCCGCTTCAAACATCTATCTCAAAAATAGATTCTACTTTAATAGAAGCTGCCAATGATTTGGGGGCAAAAAAAGTGCATACGTTTTTCAGAGTTATTTTTCCTCTGACTTTGCCTGGTATTTTCGCAGGTACAATTCAAGTGTTTATTCCAAGCCTGGGAGCATTTTATGTATCGGATGTCATGGGTGGAGGAAATTCAACTTATCTTGGAAATCTAGTTCAAAATCAATTTATGGTAGCACGTAACTGGTGTTTTGGTGCAGCATTTTCCGTATTATTAATTGTGTTTACCTTGGTGATCATAAAATTGTATTCTAAAGTTGGAAATATGGATGAATTGGCATAAGGGGGAAGATAATGAAAAATATTAAGCGAAAAGAAAAGAAAAAATTAGGATTTTTCTCCTATGCTATTATGTTTTTAGTGTATTTGTTTTTGTATCTTCCAATTATAATGGTAATAATTTATTCATTTAATACAAATGACAGTAATATTGTATTTAAAGGCTTTACATTGGAATGGTACAAGCATTTATTTCAAGGAGATCAATTGATAGACTATATGATTTTAACGATAGAATTGGCAGCTGTGAGTACGATCATTTCAGTTGTTTTAGGTACACTTGCAACTATATGTATGTACAGATATGATTTTAAGTTGAAAAAATTTATTGATAGTCTTCTTTATATACCAATTGTAATTCCAGAATTAGTAATAGGTATAGCCTCTCTGGCAGCATTTACATTAATGGGTTTTAGCATGGGATTTGCTACTTTGGTTTTTGCACATGTTACATTTTGTGTGCCATTTGTAATTATTACTTTGAGGGCTCGTATTGCTGATTTTGACCGGTCAATTGAGGAAGCTGCAATGGATTTAGGAGCCAATCAATGGCATACATTAAAACGGGTTACACTTCCAATGCTAGTTCCAGGTATTATTTCAGGGGCATTTTTGTCAATAACATTATCTGTTGATGATGTTATTATAAGCTATTTTGTTTGTGGAGCTGGACAAATTACATTCCCAATTAAGGTATATGGCATGGTAAGAGGAAAAATATCCACTGATGTATATGCACTATCTTCACTAATTATGTTTGTAATTATATTTACATATTTAATGTATTTTTTAGTGAAGAAGGTATTTCTTAAAAAAAGGGAGGCTTGACTATGAAAGCAGATCTTATTGTGAAAGGAAAAGTATTTACTGCAGACAAACTGCTGCCGCTGGCAGAGGCATTTGCAGTAAAGAATGGCAAAATAGTATTTGTTGGAAAGCAAAGTGAAATTTCAAAATATTTTGGAAATAACACCAAAATTATCGAAAATAAAGAGGGAATTATCATACCCGGAATGACTGATGGCCATGCACATGTTACAAGTACTACTGATCTTGTACTTGGAGTAAATCTTCATGAAGTAGAGACTGCTGAAGAATACCTGGAAAAAATAAAACAATTTTATCAAAATAATGATGATATTAATATAATTTTTGGTCAGGGATACCAAAATGGGGTTTTTGATGAAATTGGACCTACAGCAGCTATGCTGGATAAAGTTTCAAATCAAATTCCAATTATAATGGTAAGTGAAGACGAGCATACTTTTTGGATTAACTCTAAAACTATGAGTATGGCTGGAATAGATGAAAAAACTCCTGAAATTGACGGGGGAATAATAGTAAGATATCCATGTACCAGAAAACCTACGGGATGGCTGAAGGAACTGGCAGGAAGTTTAATACAAAATATTATGCCGGCTTATACCAAAGATGATTACAAAAAAGGTATATTGGCATATCAGAGTATGGCGCTTTCTACAGGAGTAACTAATGTATTCGAACCGATGCTTGACAAGAGAAAAGATTATGATTTGAGATATGAAGCTTATGCAGAACTTGCCAGGGAAGGAAAACTAAAAATTACCTTCACAGAGGCGTATACATTAGAACCAAATGATGATTATGAAGAAGTATTTAAAAAAGCAAAGATTCTCAAAAATAAAATTAATTATGACAAAGTACGTCTTACAACATTGAAAATATTTATAGATGGTGTGGTTGAAGCTCATACTGCTTTTTTAAGAGAAGAGTATAATGATGCACCAGGAGATTTTGGAGAAAGTTTATTTGATCAGGATCAGCTTAACAAATTGGTAACAAGGGCCATAAAAGAAGGATATGTAGTCCATACACATGCGATAGGAGATGCGGCACTTGATTGTATTTTAAATGCGTATGAGTATGCACAAAATAAAACGGCAATTTTTGATAGGAGAAATGCAGTTACACATTTGCAAGTTGTTGAAGAAGAACAAATAGATCGTATGAAACAGTTACACATAGTAGCAGTAATAAATCCATATTGGCATTTTAAAAATCCAATTTATTATAGAAACCTGGAGGTTCCATTTCTTGGACAAGAACGTGCAGACAAGGAATATCCGGCAGCTTCTTTCATAAAAAAAGGTATTGTTACAAGTCAGGCAAGTGATTGGCCAGTTACCGTTCCTGCAGATACAATGACAAGTCTTCATCTCATGGTAAATCGTGTTGAAACTGGCAAGAAAGGAGTGGAAGCACTTAATCCTAACGAAAGAATTTCTGTAGAAGAAGCACTTATGGTGCTTACAGTAAATGGAGCTTATGAAAGTAACCTTGAGAGTAGAAAGGGGACAATTTCAGTTGGAAAAGATGCCGATTTTGTTGTTTTGGATAAAGATGTGCTGTCTATCGACGCTTTTGAGCTTTATAAGACAAAAATATGTCAAACATATATAAATGGAAAATTAGTATTCAATAAGGGGGAATAATTGTGAAAAAGAAAACTTTGGTTGTTCTAATATGCTGTATAATTCTGGCAACACTTTTTTCAGGATGTCAAGATTCTAAAGCAAAGAAAAATGGATATGCAGATAAGCTTTATCTTTATAATTGGTCTGAATATATGACACAAGATGTGCTTGATGGTTTTAAAAAGGAATATGGAATTGAAGTTGTACAGTCCACATATGAATCAAATGATGAAATGATGGCTAAATTAATTGCAGGGAAAAAAGGACAATATGATATAGCTGTTCCAACCAATTATTATATCAAATCAATGAAAGAAAAAGGACTTCTTGAGCCTTATGATAAAAATGCAATTGCAAATCTTAAAAACATAGATCCAAGTTATAAAAATTTACAATATGATGAGAATAATCAATATACAGTACCATATATGGGAACTGTAAGCTTATGGGTTGGAAATAAAAAAATGCTGGATAAATCAGGTGTAACTATAAATAAAATGAGTGATTTAAAAAATAATGCATTGAAAAATAATATTGTTTTAACAGATGATCCACAGGATGATATATCTATTGCATTAACTGCCATGGGTAAGGATCCAACAACTCATGATGTAGATACAATTAAGTCAACAATAAATTATTGGAATAATATGGAAGATTATGTTAAATCAATTTCAGATGTAAGTGATGCCAGGACAATGCTTGCAAGAGGTGAAATTTCTGTAGCTAATGTATATAGCGGAGATGCACTTCAGGCAATGGATCAGAATAAGGATTTACAAGTTGTGATGGATAATGAGAAAAAATCGTTTTCTATTGATAATTTTGTATTGCTTAAAGGAAGCAAACATAAGAAGGAAGCAGAATTATTCATTAATTATTGTTTAAGACCTGATGTATCAGCAAAACTCACGGAGGAATATAAATATGTATGCTTGAATAAAGCGGCAGTTTCACAGCTACCTGATAGTCTTGCGAAAAATACAGCTTGTGTATTAACGGATAAAATGAAAAAGCAGTTGTTTTATATTAATGATTTCGATGCAAATTCAACATCTGCAATGGTAGATGTTATGACAAGGGTAAAGTCTTCAAGATAAAGTTAAAAAATCTGGACTATTACATTTTGTAATAGTCCCAATTTTTTAGAAAGGTAATATTATGGATAAAAATATGAAGGCTAAGGGAATTGGATATTTATTAATTTGCAGTTTAATATGGGGAAGTTCCTTTGCAGTTGTAAAAGATTCTCTAAAATCATTGACTCCAATTTGGAATTTAGCAATACGATTTATATTTGCTTCAATTTTTATGATTTTATATTGTCATAAAGGTTTAAAGGGATTTTCAAAGAGAAGTATAAAAAATGGAATAATACTGGGGAGTATTCTATTTTGTGCAATGTTTTTTCAAAGTGAAGGGATTAATAGAACAACTGCGGGGAAAAGTTCATTTATTACAAATATATATGTAATATTAATTCCATTTACTGAGTTCTTTTGGAAAAGCAAAAAACTAAGTTTGAAGGATATAATTGCTGCAGTTATCTGCATGTCAGGTATTGGGTTTATTACTTTGGATAAAGGAATTGGTATTAGTTCAGGTGATATATTGTGCTTGATTTGTGGAATCATTTATACAGTTTATATTATAAAAATTGATGATATTCCAAAACAAGTACCATCAGCAGGAATCCATACGATTCAGATTCTAACATGCGGTATTTTGGCGATTATTTTTGCTTTTTTATTGGAACCTTTCCCAAAAAGCGTAAGTGGAAAAGCTATGTTTGGAACTTTTTATTGTGGGGTTTTTGAATTGGGAATAGGTTTTTTATTCCAATTAAAGGGGCAAAAAATTATTTCACCTGCAATATCAAGTTTGATCATGTCTTTGGAAAGTATAACAGCATGTATTTTTTCTTATTTTATATTAGGGGAAAGTGTTTCTTTTAGGATGATAATTGGTTGTATTATGGTTTTAATTTCAATTTTAATTCCGAATCAATCTAATTTTAAGCAAACTGGAAAAAAGAGCCCAAATATATGACTATATTATGTAATATGTAAACTTATTGATATTTTAATAAATTTGAATATTATATAAATACAAAGTTGTTATCTGTATAATCTACAACTGTTGATAATTTTCTTACCAAACAAAAAACTAAGAAATGAAAAAAGTAAAATTTAAAAACAATATACATAGAATTTAATAGCAGTTTTGTATAAATAAAGTTATTTTGATTTTCATTATATTCCAGCATTTGGGCTATTGCCATTAATTATAATATTATGATATAGTAAAAAAGACTATTCGAAATTGGATAGTCTTAATTTATGTAAATAAAGGTGGAAAATGGAGATGAGTAAGGCTAAATTCAAGAAAAAGATTTTTATAATTATATCATTGTTTATAGCACTTATGGCAATAGTTTTTGGGATAAATAGATATAATGAAATTCAATCCTATAATGAACTAATAAATGCAGGGAATAAATACATGGATTCAGGTAAATATGATGAAGCTATAGCTCTATATAAACAGTGTTTAAATTATAAGCAAGATTCAAATATTAAAGATAGTATTAATTTTGCTGAGAGTTTAAAACAAAATAAGATTAAAAATTCCAATAATAAGAAGGATGTTAATTCAAATACAAATAATAAGTCTTATAGTAAATACACAAGTAATATCAATGAAAACAATTCAAAGGAGCAGATTTCATACATATTTTATAAAAATGAAAGATATGGATTTTCTATAGAATATCCGAATGTGTTAAAGACAAAATTGGAATCACCGACAAATGGGGATGGTATTTCAATGGAGACTTATGATAGTAGTGCAAAATTCACTGTATACGGCAGTAATAATGTATCAAAGGATACTCCTACTTCCATATATAATGATTTACTTAAAGAGCATCCAAATGCGTCATATAAAAAGAAGGTAGATAATGAAGTTGTATTTTCATGGGTTCATGGAGATAAAATAATCTATAAGGATATAGTAGTTGGGGAAGGTTCTAAAAATACTTTTACTATTGAATATCCAAAAGATAAAAAAGACTACTACAATTCTGTTGTATCTCATCTGTATTCAAGTTTTAAAACTCCGCATATTGCTCAAAGTTATTAGTTAAATGTGCTTGAGTTTTTATATTGTTAACAAAATAAATAAATAATTAATAAAATTGGCACATTATCGTAACAAAAGCAATATACAATAATACATGTAAGAGATAAAAAAGTAACATAATAGTTCCCCATGTAAATAAGCATTTGGAAAATAATCTGAATGCTTATTTTTTTAACACAAATTTTTATAAAGTGTTTTAATATACTTACATAAAATGTTAATATAAAGTGTAATGATATTTTATGAAGATTGAGGTGTTGTCATGATTTTAAAAAATCTAGTCCCAAGTAAAGTCCCTGTAGTTCCAGATGAATTAAAAGACAAATTTGAGATATTTACTGCATATGCTTTAAATGATAATGAGGCCAAATATTTTTCCATTGCTTTGCAAGCTATCGTTAAACAATTAAATTGTGAACATAAAAAATATTCAGATCTTATGGGAATAACAGCTGTTATTACAGAAGAGGGTAGTCTTTTGCTGCAGATGGAAGATGAAAGTATTGGCAATCAATTCTGCTTAGCAGTTTATGCGGTTAAACGATGGAGGGATTTAAAGTTTGAAGAATCTCAAATAATTACTATTATACTTGAAGAATTATGTCATCAATATTGGAACATTGAAGATGAAACAGAAGTTCAATATAAAGTATATGATGTACTAAAATGGATATTTCCAAATACAAGAATTGAACAGTTCTATAATATGTGATATATAATTCTAAACATAGTATTTAATATTATAAAAGTGCAAATGTAAGCCTGAATTTTGGCAAGCAGTGCACTTATTTTTTTATTTCCAAGATATTACTTCTTTCCTATACTTATTTAGGAGGGGAGGTAATATAATGTCAAAAATTGAGAAAATATCTTCAGATTTAGAAAATTTGAGGATAAAATTAAACATTTTGATTGCAGAAAAGAAAGATTTGCTTGATCCAGAAATAATTATTGCAAGTCAGATGCTCGATTCAGCTTTAAATCGGTATCACAAAGTAATAATTGAGAAAATGAAAAAGTAAACGGGGAGGGACATTTTGCCCCTCTTTGAGTTTAAAAATTAAATAAATATATAAATGAACAAAACATAATAAAAATTATAAAAAAATAGTTGATTTTTTAATAAAGCAGTATTAAAATAAATGTAACATCATTAATTTCATAAATAGTTATGTGTCAAATGTTCCTTTAAATGTTTAAATGAAGAGATAAGTATTTACTGACTCCAAATGCATATCTCTTCATTTAATAATTTAATATTTAGTTATTATCTTCATCAATATTATTTTTTAGAGTTGATGTCCATTGATTGTCTGTGGCTGTCTTTTTCTTTCTATGACCAGCACCTAATTCTTCAGATGTTTTCTCAGGTGTTGATGTCCATTGATTATTTACAGCTGTTTTTTCTTTTTTCCTCATCTATTAAAACCTCCCTTATGTTTATTAGTGTGATTTTAAAGAACAATTTTAATACAAGGAAATAAATGTTATATATAATATATGTGTCATGACTTATTTTTTGAACTTTTATTCATTAGCACAGCTCTATTTATAATTGAAAAACCATATTTATTCCTTATACTGCTAATTACATCTTCTATTTTTTCGTATTTACTTGGGATTTCTGTATAATGTTTTATTTTAGGTAATTCAAACATAGATATCTGTTTAGCAAAACTATTTTCTTCTGAAAATCCACTAAGACTTATTCCGAGAAGGCGAATAGGTGTATCTGAGCTCCAGTTATTTTTAAGTAATTTAATGCTGGCTGAGTATATATCTTTTACCAAACAAGTTGAAGGTATAGTTGTTCTTCTTGTAATGACATGAAAGTTGTAATATTTTATGCTTAATTGTACTATATGACCACTTTTATTATATTTTCTTGCTGTCATTCCAACTGCATCACAAAGTTTCATTAAAACTATTTTTACATATTCCATATCAAAAGTATCTTTGGAAAGTGTAATAGATTTACCAATGGATTTTATATCATCACGAGAATGGGGCCTAACAGGTGAGTCGTCAATTCCATTGGCAAGTGCATGGAGTTCAGAACCCATTTTACCTAGTTTTTTTATAAGAATATCCCTATTGGAAAGAGCTAATTCACCAATGTTTGTAATTCTTATATTTTTAAGTTTTTCAGCAGTGTGTTTACCAACTCCATACATATAATTAATGGATTGAGGCCAAAGTTTAATTCTGATATCTTTTTTCCAAAGCTCTGTAATACCCGAAGGCTTTTTCATCTCAGAAGCCATTTTTGAAAGAAATTTATTTTCAGATATACCAATGGAACAACTTAACCCTAATTCATTTTTTAGACATGTTCCGATAAGTTCTGCTGATTTTTCTGGATTTCCAAATATTTTTTCACAGCCTGTCATATCAAGCCATGCCTCATCAATACTATTTTGTTCAATTAATGGAGTATATGATGATAGAATATCAATAACTTCTTTAGATTTTTGTTTGTAAAAATTTCGATCTGGGGCAATAATAATCAAGTGTGGGCAGAGTTTTAAGGCTTTATTTAATAGCATGGTCGTTTTAATGCCAAATTTTCTGGCTTCATAGTTTGCAGTCAATATAATACCTGAACGTTTTTTAGGGTCACCAGCTACCACAGCAGGATTGTTTAAAATTTCAGGATGACGTGTTAATTCACAACTTGTAAAAAAAGCATCCATGTCTACAAGAAAAATTACTCTTTTCATAAAAAATACACCCACTTATTTTGAATAAATTATTATTCACATATTATATATTATTTTATCATAAAAATAAAACACCAGTTGAATAAACTAGTGTTTTATAACAGTTAGTAACATTTTAAATCTTTCACAAGCTTGCAGTGAATGAGGAATATTTGATGGCATAATTATAGATTCACCTGCTTTAACAGTGAAAGTATTATTATCTATTGTAATCTCTGCTGTACCATCTAGAATTTGTACCATTGCATCTCCTGCAGTTATATGTTTACTGATTCCTTCATTTCTATCAAGAGAGAATAAAGTAATATTTGCATTAGGTGTTTGAGCAAGAGTTCTGCTTATAACTTGACCTTCTTGATACGAAACCAGTTCTTTTAAATTAAGTACTTTGGAAAATTCCACATTTTTCATTAGCGTATTCATAATTTTAACCTCCATCTATTTTCTAAATATAGTATATACTTTTTGATAGTAAAAATATGTATCAAATGTTACCAAACTTAATAAAAGAATTTGATTATATCTCTATATAGAAATTAATTCTTGATTTTACATTAAATTACATATATAATAGAACTTGTCCTAAGATTAAGACTTAGAGGGGGAAGTAGGCATTTGGATGATACCAGATGTTTATTTTCTTATATAATAAAGTTATCCACAACATATTGTGGATAATGTGCATAATTTATGCTATATGATGTATATTATGCACATTCTTCATATGAAACATTTAAGATATTAGTAGAAGAATCTAAAGGGATATTGACCATATTGTCTAGCATTTTTAGACTGCATTAAATAAATATATTTTTGAAATCTTGAATTCAACACATTCCAGTTTATGTTTTTTATAAATTCAGAAATATATTTTTTCCTATCTGTTCCGAAATCCATAAAATAGGCATGTTCGTATACATCAAGTATTAATATTGGATATGAAAGCCAAATCGCCCCTTTATCATGTAGGTCACTTCCTATTATGTGGAATTTGTTGTCAATTGAATCAATAGTTAGAACAGCCCATCCTCTCATGGATAATCCTACATTTGTAAAATAAGATATAAAATTATCATAAGATGAAAATTGATCCATTATAGCATTAAGCACAGGTCCATAAGGATTTTTACTGCCACCTGTCATATTTTGAAAGTAGAGCTCGTGGAGTTTTACACCATCCAGCGAATAGGTTTCTCCAAGTTTCAAGCTTCGCATTTTTGAATAAGTTGGATTGCTGTCACTAAAATTATTGGGAATATACGGCGTATTCCAGATTTTATTTAGATTGTCTACATATCCTTTATATAATTTATAATGTTCATCAAGTTGTCTTTGGGAAATACCTTTTACGGATCTAAAATCAAAAGTTTCAGGTTTTAAATTATACATTGAAAACACCTCTATAAAATATACATTAATATAGTATGCAGAATGATTAAAATGTGTACAACTATTTATAAGATTTTTAGTTGACATTAATTGTACCTTATGCTATATTTAATACAATAAAATATTACCTTTAAATGAGTCCAGAGAGGCTTGGAAGGTGTACTTTGTAGTTTATATAGTATATTTATGCCTTCTTTTTATGAGGGCATTTTTTATACCTTTAAATTTAGCACTGAGAGGCTAAGAAGGAGGAGTTATAAATGTTAAATGGAAGGCATCTTATAGATATAAAAGATTTTTCTAAACAAGAATTAAATGAGATTTTTGATTTAGCAGACCAGATAGTTAAAAATCCTGAAGATTTTTCACATTGCTGCGATGGAAAGATTTTAGCCACATTATTTTATGAACCAAGTACTAGAACAAGGCTTAGTTTTGAAACCGCAATGCTTAGATTAGGAGGCAAGGTAATAGGGTTTTCAGAACCTAATTCTACTTCTGTGTCCAAAGGTGAAAATATAGCTGATACTATAAGAATAATAGGTTGTTATGCTGATGTAGTGGCAATGAGACATCCTAAAGAAGGGGCACCCAAAGTGGCATCTATATACTCGAAAATACCTGTAATAAATGCAGGGGATGGTGGCCATCAGCATCCTACACAAACACTTACAGATCTCTTAACAATTCGATCTATTAAAGGATCATTGTCAAATCTAAAAATAGGCTGCTGCGGCGACCTTAAGTTCGGAAGAACCGTACATTCATTTATAAAAGCTATGTCCATGTATGAAAATAATAGTTTCACTCTAATATCTCCCCGCGAACTTAAAGTACCTGAATATATAAAAAGGGAACTAGATAAAAATAATGTAGTATATAAGGAAACTAAAAAGCTTGAAGAGGTTATAGGGGAACTGGATATACTCTATATGACAAGAGTTCAGAAAGAGAGATTTTTTAATGAAGAAGAGTATATTAGGTTGAAAGACAGCTATATCTTGGATAAACTTAAAATGCAGGAGGCTCCTGAAAGAATGATAGTCCTTCATCCACTTCCAAGAGTAAATGAGATTGCATGTGAAGTAGATGATGATCCAAGAGCATGTTATTTTAAACAGGCCCAATATGGGGTTTATGCTAGAGAAGCACTTATAATGAAACTTTTAGGCTTGGAATTATAGGAGGGGATTAGAATATGCTTCAAATAAATAGTATAAAAAATGGAATTGTAATAGACCATATAAAAGCAGGCTATGGAATGAAGATATTCAATTATTTGAAATTAAATAATGTGGATTATTCAGTAGCGCTCATAATGAATGCTCAAAGTGGAAAATTGGGAAAAAAGGATATAATAAAAATAGAAAATAAACTGGAAATTGATTTTGCTATATTGGGTTTCATAGATCCAAATATAACTATAAATATAATAAAAGATGAAGTTATTGATAAAAAAGTAAAGCTAAAACTGCCTAAGAGCATAAAAAATGTGATTAAATGCAAAAATCCAAGATGTATAACTTCAGTAGAAAAAAACTTAGCACAAGAATTTTATTTGTCTGATGAAGAGTTAGGAGAATATAGATGTAATTATTGTGATGAAATTTATACTGATGTGGATTTTTCTGTTTAGAAAGGTTGTATTTTATGATAATAGATAAACTATATGAAAGTGTAAACAATAAGGGGAATGTATGTGTAGGCCTGGATACTGCAGTTGAATATATGCCTGATGATATTGTAAAGTCCAGTGAGAATATTTGTGATACTATATTTGAATACAATAAAAATATAATTGACAGTACTTTTGATGTAGCAGCTTGTTTTAAAGTACAAATTGCATATTATGAAGCTCTTGGAATTGAGGGCCTAAAAGTCTATTCAGATACACTAAAATACATTAAAAGTAAAAATTCCATAGCTATTGCAGATATTAAAAGAGGAGACATAAAAAAGACGGCAGAAATGTATGCAAAAGCCCATTTTGAAGGTGATTTTGAAAGTGACTTCATAACTTTGAATCCATATATGGGACTTGATACCATAGATCCATATTTGTCTTATATACAAAAGAAAGACAAAGGAGTATTTGTCCTTATAAGAACATCCAATGATGGAGCAAGAGATATTCAATACATAGATACAAAACTAAATGGAAAAGTTTATAATGTTTTAGGACAAAAAGTTAAAGAATTGGGAGACAAATATCTTGGCCAATGTGGATATAGTTCCATTGGAGGAGTTATGGGATGTACTCATCTTGAAGAAGGTAAAGAGCTTAGAAAAAGTTTAGACAGTATGTTTTTTCTAATACCGGGATATGGAGCACAGGGCGGAGCTGCCAAAGATGTTGCCGTATATTTGAAAGACGGTAATGGTGGTGTAGTAAATTCTTCTCGAGGAATTTTAATGGCATATAAAAAGTATGATAATTACACAGACTATGCAGAGTGTGCAAGATTAGAAGTAATTAAGATGAGAGACAGTATATTAGAAGAAGTAAATAAAAGTTTATAATATATTTTTATATTATAGAAATGGAGAAGATGCATTTGGAAGATAAATTAGAGTATATTGCCTGTAGAGTAGATAAAAACACTAAAATTAAAGATAATATATATGAAATTGAATTTAAAGGTAATTTTAATGGAAAGCCGGGACAATTTTATATGTTGAGATCCTGGAATATGTATCCACTTCTCTCAAGGCCTATAAGTATATGTTATTTGGATGAAAATAAGATAACTTTTTTATATCAGGTAGTTGGAAATGGAACTAAAAAATTATCTTTATTACATCAAGGTGATGAAGTTAAATTAACAGGTCCCCTTGGAAATGGATTTGATATTGATAAAATGAATGGAAAGATTTCAATAGTATCAGGGGGAATAGGCATTGCACCTATGCTGTATCTAGTAAAAAATATAAAGGAAACTTTAAATAAAGGAAATATTCAAATAGACCTTTATGCAGGATTTAAAAAGGATACTTATATATTGGATAGATTTGAACAATTTGTAGATAATATCTATTATTCCGTAGAAGTTGGCAAAGGTGAAGAAACAGTAGGATATATAACTGATATTTTTCACCCGGAAAATTATGATATGGTATTATGCTGTGGACCTGAACCAATGATGAAAAAGGTTGTAAACATGTGTGGGGACAAGAAGGTGCCTTTATATGTTTCTATGGAGAATCACATGGCATGTGGGGTTGGTGCATGTTTAGTGTGTACTTGTAAGACTAAACATGGTAATAAGAGAACTTGTTGTGATGGACCTGTATTTTCAGGTGAAGATTTAGTTCTTTAATGCATAAGGAGGAGATTTATGGATATATGCGGAGTGCATTTTAAAAACCCGGTATTGGCAGCTTCAGGTACTTTTGGATTTGGAAAGGAATATAATAGATTCTTTGATGTTTCAAAACTTGGAGGTATATGCTCAAAGGGACTAACTTTACGTGAAAAAGCTGGTAATGACGGGGAAAGGGTCCTTGAAACTGCATCTGGAATGTTAAATAGTGTAGGACTTCAGAATCCGGGAGTAAAACACTTTCTAAAGTATGAACTTCCTGAAATGAAAAAATTTAATACTGTGTCAATAGCAAATTTAGGGGGGGGGACTTTAGAAGATTATATAGGTGGAGTTGAATTGCTTTGTGATTCAAGTGTAGATATGATTGAATTGAATATATCATGTCCTAATGTTAAAAGTGGAGGAATGGCATTTGGAATAAAATCTTCTACTGCCTATGAAATTGTAAATAGTGTAAAAAAACATTGCAGTAATAAACCATTGGTAGTAAAGTTGTCTCCAAATGCAGAAAATATTGTAGATATGGCGGTTAAATGCTGTGAAGCTGGAGCGGATGCGGTCTCACTTGTAAACACATTTAAAGCCATGGCTATTGATATAAAGAGAAGAAAACCAATATTCGAAAATATAACAGCAGGACTTTCAGGACCTGCTATAAAGCCAATAGCACTTAGAATGGTATATGAGGTTTCAAAAGCTGTGGATGTGCCTGTAATCGGACTTGGAGGAATATGCTCATGGCAGGATGCAGTAGAATTTATAATGGCAGGGGCAAGTCTTATACAGGTTGGAACTGCAAATTTTATTAATCCCACAATATGTTTGGATATAATAGACGGATTGGAAAATTACATGAGAAATCAAAATATAAAGAGTTTGAAAGAAATAACAGGTATAATATAAATTATATGAATATTAGGAGGAAAATATGGATAATATAGTTGTAGATAAATTAAAAGAGGTTGGAGCATTGTTGGAAGGACATTTTTTACTATCTTCAGGTAAACATAGTGATAGATACTGTCAGTGTGCCAAATTGCTTCAGTATCCAGATAAGGCTTGTGAAGTATTGAGTATAGTAGCGGATAAATTAAAAGAAGTTGATTTTGATAAGATAGTTGGACCAGCAATGGGTGGAGTAGTAGTGTCATATGAATTGGCAAGACAACTTAAAAAGCCTGGAATATTTGCAGAAAGACAAAATGGAAATATGACTGTAAGAAGGGGTTTTGAAATAAAGAAAGGTGAAAAGGTGATAATATCAGAAGACGTTATTACTACAGGAAAATCATCTCTTGAAGTTGCCAGGGTTATAGAGTCACTTGGAGGAAAAGTAGTAGCATTTTGTTGTATAGTAGATAGAAGGGCAGATGGTGTAGAGATACCATATCCGGTTTACAGTGCTGTAAAATTGAATATAAATACATATGATTCAGACAATTGTCCACTTTGTAAAAAAGGTTTGGCCTATGAAAAACCTGGCAGCAGAGTATTCAAGTAATTATATTAATTCTATATTGAAGTTAATAATTCCAGACAATTAATAGAACGCCTGGAATTATTTTTTTATTGACTTCTATAAATTCATAAAAAGTTAGTATTATTTCATGAGTATTTGAGTTATAATAAAAACTGAGTTTTGTGATAGTAATGCTAATCATTATGAATTATATTAATAAAGTAAAAAGAAGGGAGGTACTGCTGTTAAACTGAAACAGCGGAAATATAGTGAGAAAAAAGCCAAGTATTTTTAGTAAGGAATATGAGAAGAAAATGAAGCAGAGAAGAATACGAATTTTTGCCATAACTATTATTTGTATAGTTGTTATAGCATTGCTCTGCATTTATTTAACAGGTGCTTTTAAAACTGCTTTAAAAGATGTAAAGAATGAAAAACAAAGTATATCTATAAAGAATAATAATACAAAAGATGTATCTAAAAAACAGCCAACTAAGAGTACAGAGTCTAAAGCTGAAAATAAAAGTAATGACTTGAAATATGAAGTTAAATTAAGTAGTGGGAAAAGTGTAAATTTAACATATGAAAACAACAATAACAACAAGACTTTTAAAGATGTTACCCCTAAAGATGCTAATGTAGCCTATAGCATAAGTCCTTCAAAGAAAAATATAGTTTTATTTGATGATAAATCGCAGAGTATACTGTTGTTTGATATTAATGGAAATAAGCAGGATATAACTAATTCTCAATATGTATCTACTAATGGTACAGTTGTAGCAAAGAAATCTCAGTTATCATCAAATCCAAGTTATATATGGTGCAGTTCTCCAAAATTTATAGATAATGATAATATTGCATATATAAGCCAGCTTCCATGGATTGGCAAGACTTCTAAATATGTGTGGATTCGGAATTTGCAAAATAAGAGCAATGTTATGGTCCAGTCCATAGAAGGAGAAAGCATAAAGTTTGGAGATGTTACAGATAAAGGACTTACAGTTATTTCAGATGGAACAACTGTGTATCTAACAGCAGCAGGTGAAGTTAGCCAATAAAACTTAAGGTTTATTGGCTTTTTCAATGCAAAAAATTACAAAGAGCAAAAACAGTAATTTATAGGAGGTTCTTATGATAATAGGTATGTCATCAGCTTGTTTTTATCCTGATGTAAGGACGGAAAACAGTATAGAATTGATGAAAACCATCGGATTTAATACAGGGGAATTGTTTTTAAACAGTATTAGTGAGTATGAAGATGATTTTGGAAAATTAATTTTAGAACAAGAATTGATAAATGATTTTAGAGTAAATTCTGTACATGCATTTTCAGTTTCTTTTGAACCATATTTATTTGACAGCTACAAAAGAAGAAGAGATGATTGTTTTATATTATTTAAAAAGATATGTAAAGTAGCAAGAAAAGTAGGAGCACATTGCTATACTTTCCATGGAATGCGTTATTGCAATATGGATTCTATTAATATGAATATGATCATTGATGTATATGATAAACTTACATATACTGCTGCAGAGTATGGAATAAAACTATGTCAGGAAAACGTATTTTGGTGTATGTCAAATAGTATTGAATTCTTATATAAAATTAAAGAAAAGTGTAAAGGACCTCTATATTTTACTTTAGACATAAAACAAGCATATAAATCTGGAAAATTACCAGATGATTATATAGAAGTAATGAAAGATCAGTTAGCTAATTTTCATATAAATGATAGAACTAAAAATAGTATATGTCTGCTCCCTGGTCAGGGAAATGTAAATTATAAAAAAATATTTTGTAAATTAAAGGAAATAGGGTATAATGGAATAGGCATAATTGAAGTATACAAAGAAAATTATAATGAATACACTGAACTTATAAAGGCTAAAAAATATCTTGATAGGCAAAAATATTGAAAAACTAAAAATCGGCTATAAAATTTGTGATTTTTGGTATATAATTATAATATATAGTTTTTAGACGATATAATTATAATTTAAGGTATAATTTAAAAAATTACTGATGGTTAATTTGTATGAATGTATAATAATATATGATATAATATCATGGTTAATGTTAATATAAGTGTATAGTGTAATTTAGGAGGAAATGAATAATGAACGTTAAAGTGGAAAAAATAGAAAACAATGTAGTAAAAATGGAAATAACAGTAGAATCGGAAAAATTTAATGAAGCAGTTAAAAAGGCATTTGCTAAAAATGCTAAAAAGTTTAATATACCTGGATTTAGAAAAGGCAAGGCTCCTATGAACATAATAAAGAAATATTATGGTGAAGGAGTATTTTATGAAGATGCTATAAACTTTTGCTGCGATGAGACATATCCAACAGCTTTAAAGGAAAATGATATTAAACCAGTTGATTATCCTAAAATCGATATAGTACAAATTGGTGAAAACAAGGATTTTATATATTCAGCTGATGTTACAGTAGTACCTGAAGTTGAACTTGGTGAATACAAAGGTGTAGAAGTTAAGAAAAATACATATGAAGTAACAGATGAAGAAGTAGAACAGGAATTAAAATCAAGACAGGAAAAGAATGCTAGAATAGAAACAAAAGAGGATGGAACTGTTGAAAAGGGAAATATAGCAGTAATAGATTTTAAAGGATATGTAGATGACAAAGCGTTCCAAGGCGGAGAAGGAAAAGACTATGAACTTGAAATAGGCTCTGGAACATTTATAGATAATTTTGAGGATCAACTTATAGGACTAAAAGTTGGAGACCAAAAAGATGTAGAAGTTACATTTCCAGAGGAATATGGCAGTGAAGAATTAAATGGTAAAAAGGCATTATTCAAAGTTGCAATTAAGGCAATAAAGATAAAGGAACTTCCAGAATTAGACGATGAATTTGCTAAGGAAATTTCTGAATTTGATACATTAGATGAAGTAAAAGCAGATATAAAGAAAAAGAAACAGGAGGAAAATGAACTAAGAGCTAAGAGAGAATATGAAGATGCAGTTATAGATGCAGTTAGTTCAAACGCTAAAATTGATATCCCAGACATAATGGTAGATAAGGAAATTGATGCTATGCTTAAAGATTTGGAAATGAGATTGAAATATCAAGGACTAGATCTTAAGTCATATTATAAATACACAAATAATACAGAAGAAAAAGTTAGAGAATATATGAGAGAAACTGCACAAAAGAAAGTCAGAACAGATTTGGTAATTTCTAAAATTGGCGAAGTGGAGAACATAAAGGCAGAAGATGAGGAATTATTGAATAGAGCTACTGAAATGGCTAAACAATATGGAAATAATGAGCCAGAAAAGACAGCTAAATTAATTCTTGATAGTCAAAAAGGCTATCTTGAGACTGATGTGATAAATGAAAAAGTTGTTAAAATGTTAGTTGACAATAGTAAAGCAGTGGCATAATATAATGTGTAAGAATTAATTGCTGGAATTTTCCGGCAATTAATTTTAAATAATAATATTTTTATGTTTTGTAGAAACTAAATTTTATGTATAATAATCATTTAAAATGGTTATAAAAAGGAGGAGATAGTTTATGAGCTTAGTACCAGTAGTTGTTGAACAGACTAATAGAGGGGAAAGATCCTACGATATTTATTCAAGGCTTCTAAAAGATAGAGTAATAATGTTGAGTGAAGAAGTTAATGATGTTTCAGCAAGTCTTATAGTAGCTCAATTATTGTTCCTAGAGGCAGAAGATCCTGACAAGGATATACATTTATACATAAATAGTCCAGGAGGCTCAATAACCTCCGGTATGGCAATTTATGATACAATGCAATATATAAAATCAGATGTATCTACTATATGCATAGGTATGGCTGCTTCCATGGGAGCATTTTTACTTACAGCAGGTGCAAAGGGAAAAAGATTTGCACTGCCAAATGCTGAAATAATGATACACCAACCTTTAGGCGGCTTTCAAGGTCAGGCAACTGATATTGGGATTCATGCAAATAGGATACTTAACATAAAGAAAAAATTGAATAAGATAATTAGTGATAGATCAGGTCAACCTTTGGAAGTAATTGAAAAAGACACAGAAAGAGATAACTTTATGTCAGCAGAAGAAGCTAAAAATTATGGATTAATAGATGGGGTTATTGAAAAGAAACAATAACCTTAGGTGAGGTGTAGATATGGCCAAAAATGATGATAGAAAACAACTCAAGTGTTCATTTTGTGGTAAAACACAAGACCAGGTTAAAAGATTAATAGCAGGACCTGGAGTATATATTTGTGATGAATGTATAGAACTTTGTTCCGAAATAATAAGCGATGAATTTGAAGATGATGTTCAGACAGATCTAACGTCTCTTCCAAAGCCTTTGGAAATTAAAAACTATCTTGATCAGTATGTAATTGGTCAGGATGATGCTAAAAAATCATTATCAGTAGCAGTTTATAATCACTATAAGAGAATAAATTCAAATAGTAAAAATGATGATGTAGAATTACAGAAAAGTAATATACTTTTGCTTGGTCCTACAGGTTCAGGTAAAACTCTTTTAGCACAGACTCTTGCTAAATTCCTGAATGTACCATTTGCTATTGCCGATGCAACTACATTGACAGAAGCCGGATATGTAGGAGAAGATGTTGAAAATATACTTTTAAAACTTATACAAAATGCTGACTATGATATAGAAAAGGCTGAACATGGAATAGTCTATATAGATGAGATAGATAAAATAGCAAGAAAATCTGAGAATCCATCTATCACCAGAGATGTTTCTGGTGAAGGAGTACAACAGGCACTCTTGAAGATATTGGAGGGAACAGTTGCTTCAGTTCCACCACAGGGTGGTAGAAAACATCCTCATCAAGAATTTATTCAGATAAATACTACAAATATATTATTTATCTGTGGAGGAGCTTTTGATGGAATAGATAATATAATAGAAAGAAGAACAAGAGTAAGTACCTTAGGGTTTGGAGCACAAATACAATCCAAAAAGGATAAGGACATTGGAAAGCTTCTTAAAAATATAATGCCTGGAGATCTTATGAAATTTGGTCTTATACCAGAATTTACAGGAAGAATTCCTATTGTTGTTACACTAGATGCATTGGATAAAAAGGCGCTTATTAGTATACTTGAAAAGCCTAAAAATGCACTTGTTAAGCAATACAAAAAGCTCTTTGAACTTGACAATGTAGAATTGGAATTTAAAGATGAAGCCTTAGAAGCAATTGCAGATGAAGCCTTAAAGAGAAATACGGGAGCAAGAGGACTTAGAGCTATTATAGAAGAAACTATGAAGGATATAATGTTTGACATACCTTCAAAAGAAGAGATATCAAAGGTAATAATAAATAAAAATACCATAGCAGATAAAAAGCCGGAACTTATAACTGTTGAAAATGGGAAAAGGACTCCTATAAAAGTTAAAAAACCAAGAACTAGAAAAGGGCCTGAAACTGCATAGGTGTAAAGGGAGTACTGAATTTCAGTGCTCCTTTTTATATATGAATCATAAAAACTCAATAATTGAAAAAAGCATGTTTTATAGTTATAATATACTAGTCTGATTATATTATAGATAATTCTTGTAGAATTTAAACTTTTTAAGTAAGGAGAAAGATATGGATAAAAATTTAAAGGTTATTCCTCTAATCCCATTAAGAGGTATCACTGTATTTCCATATATGGTTTTGCACTTTGATGTAGGTAGAGAAAAATCAAAGACTGCATTGGAAGATGCAATGCTCAATGGACAAAAGATATTCTTATCATCCCAGATAGAGTATATGGTTGAGGAACCTAATAAAGAAGATATACATAGTATAGGTACAGTTTGTAATATAAAACAAATATTAAAATTACCTGGTGATACAGTAAGAGTACTTGTAGAAGGTGAAACTAGGGGTATATTAAGAGAATATATTCAGGAAAAACCTTTCTTTAAAGTAAATATAGAGTTAATTGATGACAATAAGGAAGTTTGTGAAGATATTACTTACAATGCTCTTATAAAATCAGTAATGAAAAATTTTGAGGAATATTTAAAGTTATCAGGAGAATCCACCAGGGAATCTATAGTAACTGAAAATGATACCAAAAATCCAGGAAGATTAGCTGATATTATAAGTTCATATATATTTATAGAACAAGATAAAAAACAGGAACTCCTAGATTGTTATAAAGTTGAGGACAGATTAAATAAGCTATTGTCTATACTTATCAATGAACTGGAAATTTTAAAAGTAGAGAAGAAAATAGAATCAGAAATAAAGAAGGATATAGACAAATCCCAAAAGGAGTATTATTTAAAAGAACAGCTTAAAATTATACAGGAACAGCTGGGGGAAGATGGTGAAAACAGCAAAGAAATAAAAAAATATAAAAATAAAATGGCAAAAAAGAAATTGCCAAAATACGTAAAAGATAAGGTCCTTTATGAATTGGACAAATTAAAGAGTTTAGGAAGTTATTCAACAGAAAATGGAATAATAAAGACATATCTTGATTGGATACTGGATATACCATGGAATATTAAAACTAAAGATAATTTGGATATAAAAAAGGCTAGAGAAGTATTGGATGAAAATCACTATGGATTAAAAGATGTTAAAGATAGAATAATTGAATATCTTGCAGTTAAAAGCACAAATAAATCTTTAAAGGGCCCCATCTTATGCCTTGTAGGTCCTCCTGGTGTAGGTAAAACTTCAATAGCAAAGTCAATAGCCAAGGCATTAAACCGAAATTTTGTTAGAATGTCATTAGGCGGAATAAGAGATGAAGCAGATATTAGAGGACACAGGAGAACTTATGTAGGTGCTATTCCAGGAAGGATAATATATAGCATAAAACAGGCCAAATCTATTAATCCACTATTTTTATTAGATGAAATTGATAAAATGGGTGTAGATTTTAGAGGAAACCCTGCAGATGCACTTTTGGAAGTATTGGATAGTGAACAGAATAATACATTTAGAGATCATTATCTAGAATTGAATTTTGATTTATCAAAAGTACTATTTATAACTACAGCTAATAGTCTTGATAATATACCAAGACCGCTTATGGACAGAATGGAAATAATACAAGTATCTGGTTATACTAGTGAAGAAAAATTTAATATATGCAAAAAGTACATAATACCTAGACAATTAATAGAAAATGGAATAAAAGATGATAAAATTAAATTTTCTGATTCATCCATATATACTATAATAGACAATTATACTAGGGAATCAGGTGTTAGAAGTTTAGAGAGAAAAGTATCATCTATAATAAGAAAATCAATTACAGAGATTATAGAAAAAAATAAAAAAAATATATTTATAAATACTACCAAAGTTAAATCTTATTTAGGATCTGATATTTTTGTTTATGATAAAGCCGACAAAGATGATAAGGTAGGAGTGGTAATGGGAATGGCATGGACAGCTTATGGTGGAGATACCCTTCCTGTTGAAGCAGTAGTTATGCAAGGAAAAGGAAAACTTGAGCTTACGGGGCAACTTGGAGATGTTATGCAGGAGTCTGCCAAGGCGGGATATAGTTATGTAAGAGCAAATTATAAAAAATATAGCAATATAAGAGAGGATTTCTATAAAAATTGTGATTTACATATACATGTACCTGAAGGTGCTATTCCAAAGGATGGACCATCAGCTGGAGTTACTATGATTACAGCTATAGTTTCAGCACTTAGCAATAAAAAAGTAAAACATAATGTGGCTATGACTGGTGAAATAACCTTAACAGGAAGAGTTCTGCCGATTGGAGGACTTAAAGAAAAAAGTTTGGCCGCCTATAGAGCTGGAATAGATACAGTTATAATTCCTAAAGACAATGCAAAAGATATAATGAAAATACCTAGAAGTATTAAAAATAAAATGCAGTATATACTAGCAGATGATATAGATACAGTATTGGAAAATGCTTTAGTTGATTGATTAAAATAAATATTTTTCTAATGGAAGTTAGGAAAATATTTATTTTAATATTATAATGTAAATTTATAACATAACATAATATAATAGTACGTATTATTTAAAGAAGAGGTGATTGATTGTGGAAATAAAACAGGCTGAATTTATAATATCAGCTGTCAAAAAAAATCAGTATCCCAATGATAATTTTAAAGAAATAGCATTTGTAGGTCGATCCAATGTTGGAAAATCATCACTTATAAATACTATTGTAAACAGAAGAAAGCTTGTTAAAGTCAGTTCTAGCCCAGGTAAGACGAGACTTGTAAATTTTTTCATGATAAATAATGAATTCTATTTTGTGGATTTACCAGGCTATGGATATGCTAAGGTTTCAAAATCAGAAAAGGATAAATGGAGCAAGATAATAGAAACGTATCTTGTTGGCAGACATCAACTAAAAGCTATAGTGTTACTTGTAGATTCGAGACATAAACCAACTAATGACGATATTATGATGTATAAATGGATAGAGTATTATAAATATAAAATTTTAATTGTAGCTACTAAAATAGATAAAATATCTAAAAATCAGTTAAACAAAAATTTGGATATTATAAGAAATTCATTTGGATTAAAACCGGATTATAAAATTTTAACATTTTCTTCTTTGAAAAAACAGGGAAAAGAGGATCTCTTAAATGAAATTGAGCATGTAGTAGAAGGTGATTAATTGATTAATCTTAATTTAATTAAGAATATAATAGTATTTTTAATAGCATATATTCCACCAATTGTAGTATTTGATAAGTACTGGATTCGTGATAAAAGAAACAAAGTGGTTTTGTTTATTATAAATATTTTATTTATAGGTCTTTCCATGTATACCCAAAATATAGTTCCATTTATATTTGTAATAATAAATATAGTATACATGAGATTTACAGATGATTTTTATAAATTTGATATTAAAAAATTTAATATTATTGATGCATTAAGATTGGCTGCAATATCATATTTAGTCGTTATAATAATACTTTTATTGCAGAATGCAATAGAAAATAGTTTAAAGATAAAATTGGATCAGCAGGAGATTGTAACTAATATGACAAATATGTCATTAAATAAACTTGTTTTCATGGTTCCTGTAGTTGTAATATTTGCACCGGTGCTTGAAGAATTCGTATTCAGATGGATATTTTTTGAAAAAATATTCAAGAGCAGGTTGGGAGTATTGGGAGCAGCACTCTTAAGCAGTTTGATGTTTTCATTAGTTCATTTTAACATAAATGTATTTTTTATAATACTTTGGATAGGGATATATAATTGTTATCTGATTCATAAGAAAGGGTATTGGTATGCTGTGATTAATCATGCAGTATTTAACTCTGTGACTATGATTTCTCTTATTTATTCCAAAATATAATATTCAATTTTTAATATAACAAAATAAAGGCACTGAGGATATTAAGACAGTGCCTTTTGAGAATTATTAGATCATCTATGTCTCTTATTATTGTTTGAGATAAAATCATTTAAATATTTGGCAGCATCAGGTGATTTTTGTAATTCTCTAACTTTTTCCAGTAGGTCATTTTGCATTTGATTTCTGTTTTCTAAACTTGAAAGCCTTTTTTCTAAAGAAGAAAGTTTAGATTTTATATTGGAATCATTAAAGTTACCATCATCACTATTTCCACCATTGCCTAAATCTCCAAGATTTAAGTTATTTAAAATTGAACCAATGTTATCATTTCTTGATCCGCCTCCGAGCCCACCTATTCCACCCATTGATGATAAGATGGACATAAGTTGTGATATATCTATATTTTTCAACAGATCACTTAAATTAAAACCGTTATTTTCATATTTACGATGATGTTTGGACATTTAAAAACCTCCTTAAGATTTTTATTTTCTCATCTTTATGTGTATAATTTTCTATTCGATAATAGACATATATACTATATATTATTCAATATCATATTATTTGACACAAAAGAAAAATATTTTAAAGATTATGTATAAATTATTTAAAATTGGAGAGCATAATAATTGTAACCGGAGATACATTCTCCTAGTATCAAATAATTATTTATTTGATACAATAACCCCCCATCCCCCTTGGGACCGTATAAGCGGTCCCTTTTATATTATATTAATATATAGATACTATTTTGAAATAATTAGATGAGCTGCTGTTTTTATCAGCATCAAGGATTATATTGATAGAATAATTTTTTATTATTGAAGTGTCAGAGTTTGAAACTCCTTTGAAATTTAATGTCCATTGCACTTCTGCACTGTTTCCGTTTTTATCAGACTTTCTTTCTTTGAATATAGCATCTTGAAATGTATACGCAGTATCACTCTTGGCTAACTTATCCAATACATACATATCATCGTTGGATATATTGGAAGAAAATATATTGTTAGGTTCATATGGTCTGCTAGATGGTAGTGTTTGAATAAAATTTATAAATGAACAGACAGTGTCTTTTCCGAGAAAACCAGGATTATCTTCTAAATTATAGTTTTTAAATTTAGAATTTGAGAATATGTAATTTGTGAGAAGCATAATATCTCCTTGAAATCTACCTGTTATAACTTTAGGAGTTCTATTATTTGTACAATCTATAAAACCCAATATATTATTTGAATTTGAAATTATATTTTTGAAATTATTGCCATCAAAAACAAAAATTCTTTGAACTGAATTTTTACCAAGAGATCCCTGAAGAAATATTTCAGGGATTCTGTCTCTGGATATATCCATTAAAGTAACTCTAAGAGGCCAGTATGTATAGTAGTTACTTAATATGGAGCTTTTATCATCTGTGTTTATATCAAATATCTTATCCTTTATTTTGACCTTTATTAGGTATTTATTATTGGCTTGTTTTACATACAGAGAATCTTTTATTCCATCTCCATTTAAATCTGATTTTAAAATTGTGTCCTTTGATATAGTAGTGAAAGTTGAGGAAGTCGTATAATTCCTGTATATTATGAGTACCAAAATTATCAAGAACAAAATTAACGGCATCAAAAAAAACAAATATTTCTTTTTTAGAAATATTACTCTTAATTTCATAAATTTCACCTCCAATAAATTATATAAAACAATTATATATTTAATTAATATGCACAAAATAAATTTATATGAAATAAATTTTAGTTCTATATAAGGAGGTTAGTAATATGAACTGCAAGAAGATAGCAGCATTTTTTTTAATACTAATTCTTCCATTAAATTTTGTTGCATGCTCTTTTAATACTCAAAAGTCCAATGAGAAACAGCTTAATATGTATATAGGTGTAAAGGACAAGGAATCTTTAAATACAATAAAAATATTAACAGATGAATATAGAAAAAATAACCCTGATGTAAAAATCAATATAAATAATATTATAGGAAATAAAGTAGATGATAATATTATTAATGGAACTGATATAGTTTTTATAAATAGATCAGATTTACTTAATCTAGCACCAAAAGGCCTTATCTCAGATATGAAAAATTATTATAAAGAAGATAATATTACAAATAGATATTATTCAGTAGTAAAAGCTTATGGTAGATTTAACGATAAGTATTATGGAATACCTATAATTCCATATAATTTAGAATTTTTATATAATAAAAAGTATTTTACTGAGGCAAATATAAAGGCACCAATGACTATGGGACAATTTGAAAATATTTTAAAAACATTTAATAATAGTTCTAAAAAAATACCAGTATTGTTAAATGAAGATATGGATATAAATAGTGCTGTATTTTCTTTACTTGGTAGCAAAAAGTCTATTTCTATGATAAATTTGGAGAATATATATGGCAGCAATAAGGAGAAATATGAAAAGTTAAAATATATGCAAGACATATTTAGTGATATAAATAATCTAGTTAGAAACAAAGTTATAAATAAAAATACATTCGAGATAGGAAATGAAAGTACATTGGAAAAGTTTAATAGAGGGGAGATACCCATGATTTTACTATCTTCTTATTATATTAAAGATATAAAATCACAGGATGTATATTTCATATATGAAAATATGAAAAATATTAAGGTCCCAGTAGTATCCAATACTTTGATAAGTATTCCAACTAATGCATCCAATGTAGAAGCGATAAGTGATTTTATAAAATTTGTTTTTGGCGATAATATGCAGAATAAATTATTAAAAATGGGGTATATTACTGGAAACAAAAAAATAAATAGCAAAAATACAGGTATAAGACAAATTGTTTCATCTCATATAAAAAATAGTACTGATGACAATATATCTATTGTGTATAATATTCCTAAAAAAATAGTAAGCAGCATATCTTCAAAGATAGATGATATACTATCTGGAAAGTATACAGGAAATGAGTGGAAAGATATAATAAATAATGATTATTAAATCAATATAATAATTTAGAGCAGTAATTACTGCTCTAAATTGCTAATTATTTAGTTTGTTCTGACAGTCATGGCATATTCCATAGAAATATACTTGATTACTCATAACCTTATAGTCAACTTTATCTTTAATTTTGTCATTTAAATCAAAAAAGCAAATACCAGTTACATCATCTACCCTCCCACATTCCAAACATTGAATATGGGAATGAACCGCAGTATTACCATCATATCTAAAATTACCTTCACCTACATTTATCTCTTGTATAAGGTCCACTTCTACTAAAGTTTTGAGTGCTTTATAAACAGTAGCTAAGCTCATTGTGGGATAGTCTGATAGAAGAGACTTGTATATTGTTTCCGCAGAAGGATGCTCATTAGTAGATTTTAGATATTTGTATACGGCAATACGCTGGGGGGTTAACTTCAGTTTCTTATCTTTAAATATACCTGTTAAGTTATCCATATACACCATCCTTAATATTTATTGTTCAATTATAACTATATAATAGATATTATTAACTGTCAAAAGTAATTTTATAGTAGTTATTTTAAAACATACTATTTTTTAGTTTTTTTTAATAAACTACTTGATTTATATGCGTATTGTGATAAAATTAATATGTTAATAAATTAACAATATATTCGTTTCTCATTCATTTTAAGAGCAGAACAACTGCTCTTATTTTTATAGTTTTTTTTCAATAAAAATATTATAATTAATGTGGACATTAAAAGCAAATTAACAAACTCATGGAGGATATTAGTGAATTTATATTTTGTAAGACATGGAGAGACTAAAGCAAATTCAAAAAAATTATATTATGGAAGAATGGATATAAATTTAACCCAAAAAGGTAAATGTCAAGCAGAAAGATTATCAGGTTTGCTTGGAAGTATAGATTTTGACATGATATACACAAGCGAAAAAAAAAGAGCTTTGAAAACTGCTAGAATAATTGTAAAGGATGTTGAAAAAAGGATAATAGTTGACAAAAGAATTAATGAAATGGATATGGGGGATTTTGAAGGAAAGAGTTATCAAGATATAGAAAAATGTTATCCAAGGGAATGGAAGATGTGGTGCAGTGATTGGAAAAATGTTATACCACCTGGAGGGGAAAGTTATACCCAGTTTTATTTAAGAGTCAAAAGCTTCATGGATTATTTAAAAACATTAAACTGTGAAAATGTATTGATAGTAACACATTCTGGGGTTATAAGATCTATTTATTGTTATGTGCTCGGTGGAAATATAGATTTTTTCTGGAAGTTTTCTTCTCATAATGGGGAAGTATCTCTTATAAAATATGAATACAATAATCTATATATTGATAATATTGTATGTATGGATTCAATAGATAAGTGGAAGAGGTTAGAGAAGTGAAAAGCATAGCAAATAATTTTTTGTTGATGATACAATTTTTGACTAGAATTAATATTAATAAAAATCTTGATTGCAGAGAAGAAAATTTTAAGTGGGGCGCTGTATTTATGCCCGTTATAGGTTTTTTAATAGGTGGAATACAGTGGATTGCCTATAAAATTTTAATAAATGTACTGCCTGTTAATGTATGTGTAGTAATAGTTTTGTTGATTGGCATAATGTTGACTGGAGCCATGCATATAGATGGACTTGGAGATATGTGTGACGGCTTTTTTGCATTTAAAGGGAAAGATAAAATAATAGAAATTATGAAAGACAGTAGGGTAGGCACCTACTCTTGCATAGCTGTTGTGCTGGATTTGATTTTTAAATACGGTCTTTTGTGTTTTATAGTGCCTAGATTTTCTATGGCCATAATATCAGCCCCTGTATTGTCCAGATTATCTACTGTATTTATTGTTACTATTGGTAAGACGGCTAAGGATACGGGAACGGGAAATCTTTTTATAGGCACGGTAAAATTACCTCAATTTTTAATAAGTATAGTAATTACTGCAGTAATATTATTATTTGTACTTAGGATAAATCCTTTATATTCAGGTATATTGACTTTATCATCTATTATTACGTCATATATTTTTAATTTATACTGTAATAAAAAAATTAATGGGTTGACTGGAGACTTGCTTGGAGCCAATAATGAGATTATGGAGATATTCATGTTCATAATTATGGCCGCAATAGTCAATTTATAATAGGGGTGAAAATGTATGGGAAAAATAACTTTGGTAACGGGGGGAAGCAGAAGTGGCAAGAGCAGTTTTGCCGAAGAGATGCTTTCAAATGAAGATGAGGTTCTCTATATAGCGACATCTATAGCTACAGATAAAGATATGGAGGAAAGAATAAGAATACATAGAGAACGTAGAAACCCTAGATGGAATACCTATGAAGGATATAGAAATATCGGCAATATAATAAAAAAGAGCAGTTTTAAATACATTTTTTTGGAGTGTATTGGTACACTTGTTGCTAATATAATGTTTGAAAGTTCTAGTGACTTTGACAAATTGAATTCTAGTGAAATAAATGAGTTAGAAAATGATATATTGAATGAAATAAACAATATAATTTCAGAGTCCAAAAAAAATACTGGAGATATAATAATTATTACAAATGAGGTTGGATTGAGTTTGGTACCTGAATATAGATTAGGTCGAATATTTTCTGATATACTTGGACGGGTAAATCAAATTATAGCAGAAAATAGTGATGAAGTATATATATCATTTTGTGGAATTCCATTAAAATTAAAGTAATGTATTTAAGCATAATATAGTTTTTAATATTATTCTAGTGTAGTATTATATTAAGAAAGATGTTAATTAATTATTAAATTATAAGAGGATTAAACAATGAGAAAATTTATTATTGGTATTTTAATTTTAAGTATAATTCCTTTATATGGATGTGCATATAAAAGGGATACAGAACCAATTTCAAAAACAGAATATATGCTTGGAACTATATGTACTATAACTCTATATGATGATAAACCTGAATCTGTTATCGATAAGGCTTTTAATAGAGTTAAACAAATTGAAGACAAGATGAGTGTAAACAAGTCTGGTACAGAATTGGATGCAATAGCGGAAGGTTCAGGGAAAAAGTATGTTAAAGTATCAGATGATACTTTTTATGTGCTTGAAAAGGGAAAATATTATTCTCAGCAATCAGGAGGAAGTTTTGATATAACAGTTGGACCTCTTGTAAAGCTTTGGGGAATTGGCACAGATCATGCAAGGCTGCCAGAATATAAGGAAATTCAAGCTAAAAGGGCTCTTGTAAATTATAAGGACTTATTACTGGATAAAAAAAATAAAAAAGTTATGCTTGCTAGAACAGGTATGTCTCTTGATTTAGGAGGAATAGCCAAAGGATATGCTGCAGATGAAGCTGCAAGGGTACTTAAGGAAAATGGAGTCAAACATGCTATCATAAACTTAGGAGGAAATGTATTGGCTTTAAATAGTAATCCTCAAGGTAAACCATGGAAAATAGGTGTACAAGATCCTTTCCAAAGCAGAGGAAATGTAGTAGCTTCACTTGAGGTAACCAACAAAACTGTAGTTACTTCAGGAATATATGAGAGATATTTTAAAAAAGATGGCAAGATATATCATCATATATTAAATCCATTTACAGGATATCCTATGGACAACAATTTGGCTAGTGTAACTTTAATTACAAATACTTCCATAAATGCAGATGCTATGACTAAAAATGCATTTTATCTAGGGATTAACAAGGGCCTTGATTATATAAATAGTATAAGTGGATTACAGGGAATATTTATAACTAAAGATAAAAAAGTATATATAACTAAGGGATTAAAGGATAATTTTAAGATAATAGATTCCGATTACAAATTGATGAATTGATATAAATTATTATATAATGTAGTAATATAGTATAGTTTAGAGGTATTCAATAATAATCCATTTATAACAGTAAAAAACTAGGTAGTTGCCACTTGATATGTAATAATTTTAGTATTATCATATACTATATATCTATAAATGTGATTTAGTAGTTATATTTATATTAGCTAAATCTCATAATTTAGAATATAATATTAAATGGAAATGAGGTTGTATATTATGACTAAAGTCACTAAGGATATGACTATTGGAGAAGTTCTTAAAATCAATCCTGCATATGGAGAGACATTGATGAGTTTCGGAATGGGATGCATTGGATGCCCAGCATCTTTAGCGGAAACTGTAGAAGAAGCTGCTATGGTACATGGCATAGATGTTAATGCACTGATAGAAACATTGAATTCAGAAGCTGTTGAAAAATAAAAAATTGATGGGCTACTGCAGTAGTCCATCAATTTTTTTTATCATATCTACACAATATTTTTCATCCTTATGTTGTACATTATGACTCAGATTACAGTCCTTGCAATTATTATCACAAGATTCTATATGAATCATTGTTTCTGTACTCTTCAGTTTTTTGGATATTTCATCTTCTATTTCATCACATATATGATGTGCATCTTTTACATGGGTATCTCCGGGAAACACAAGATGAAGGTCTGTATATCTCTTGTTTCCTGATTTTCTTGTTCTAAGTTTATGAAACCCACAAAACACAGAATCATATTTTGATATTATATTTTTTATAGTCTCAATTTCTGTATCTGACAATTTTACATCTACTAAAGGTTCAAATGCTTTTTTCAACAAATTAAATGCCTCTTTTAAAATAAATATGGAGACCACTATAGCTATTACTGGATCTAATGCTTCTAACTTAGTAATCCAGATTAAGAAAAGTCCAATACCTACGCCTAGAGAAGTATATACGTCAGTTCTTAAGTGAAGAGCGTCTGCTTCAAGAGCCATTGAATCTTCTTTTTTAGCCACTTTAGATAACTTCATAGATACGAAGAAATTTATAGCTGATGATATAAACATGACTAAAAATCCAATACTGGATGGGTGAATCTGCTTTGGAAAAATAAGTTTATCTAGGGCTGCTATAATTATCCATATGGAAGCAGCAAAAATTAGCAATGCTTCAATTACTCCAGATACATCTTCGAATTTACCATGTCCATAGGGATGCTCTGTATCTGCAGGTTTTGAGGATATCTTAACAGAAACAAATGATATTAAAGAAGCAATTAAATCTATAGTTGAGTGAATAGCTTCAGAAATAATACTTACAGATCCTGTTGATATACCTACTATTAATTTCATTATTATCAAACTGCTGTTGGAAAGAATAGAAAGACTGGCAGTTTTTATTTTTTGATTCATAATAACATCTCCCATAAAATTCAAACTTTATCATTTGATAAAGTATAACAATTATTATAATAGTCTAATAATCTATATAAGTCAATAGAAATCAGATATGATATGTATTATCAGTTGATAAAGAAAATTAATATAAAAATCAATTGTAAATTAAATTTATTTTACATGATTATAATAGAGCCTTTATTAAGATTTTGTGACACATTTATGCTTATTAAAAATTTATTTTTAACTATAGTGTATGAGAATCTATATATTTCAAATAATAAATAAAGATATATATTTTGAAATTTGATTGAGGGAGTGAATTAAAATGGAAAAAAAGATGAAAACCATGGATGGAAATCAGGCGGCTGCGTATGCCTCTTATGCATTTACTGAAGTAGCTGCAATATATCCTATTACACCATCTACACCTATGGCAGAAGCAGTGGATGAATGGTCATCCCAGGGGAAAAAAAATATATTTGGTGATACCGTTAAAATTAGCGAGATGCAGTCGGAAGCAGGTGCTGCAGGTGCTGTACATGGTTCATTATCAGCAGGTGCATTAACAACAACATATACAGCTTCTCAAGGGCTTCTTTTGATGATTCCCAATATGTATAAGATAGCAGGAGAACATCTTCCAACAGTATTTCACGTAAGTGCACGTGCACTTGCTACTCATGCACTTTCCATATTTGGAGATCATCAGGATGTTATGGCATGCAGACAGACAGGTTTTGCACTGTTGGCATCATCCAATGTTCAGGAAGCAATGGATTTAGGATTTGTATCACATTTAAGTGCTATTAAGTCAAGAGTACCTTTTCTTCATTTTTTTGATGGATTCAGAACTTCTCATGAATATCAGAAAATAAATGTAATTGACTACAGTGAAGTCAAAAAACTTGTAGATTATGATGCAATAAATGAATTCAGAAGTAGAGCACTAAATCCTGAACATCCAACTGTCAAGGGAACTGCTCAAAATCCTGATATATATTTCCAGGGAAGAGAAGTATCCAATAAGTTTTACGACAAGGTTCCGGATATAGTAGATCAATATATGAATGAAATAAACAATATAACAGGAAAAGACTACAAACCTTTTGAATATTACGGATGCAAAGATGCGGAGAACATCATAGTTGCAATGGGTTCTATCTGTGACACAATAGATGAAACTGTAGACTATCTTATGGATAAAGGTGAAAAGGTAGGAACTATAAAAGTACATCTTTACAGACCATTTTCAGAAAGATATTTCTTCAATGTCATGCCGGATACAGTAAAGAAGATATCAGTTTTGGATAGGACTAAAGAACCAGGCTCAGTTGGTGAACCTCTTTACCTGGATGTATGTAAAATATTCTATGAATCAGATAAGAGACCTGAAATATTTGCCGGAAGATACGGTTTAGGCTCAAAAGATACTACACCTTCACATATATTGTCAGTATTTGAAAATATGAAATGCAATAATCCAAAAAAGTATTTTACTATAGGCATAGAAGATGATGTAACACACATGTCACTTAAACAAGGTGAAGAAATAGAAACTACTCCTGCAGGTACTATAAGTTGTAAATTTTGGGGACTTGGTTCAGATGGAACTGTAGGAGCAAATAAATCTGCAGTAAAGATAATTGGAGATAATACTGATTTATATGCACAAGCGTATTTTTCTTATGATAGTAAAAAATCAGGAGGAACTACAGTATCTCATCTGAGATTTGGAAAAAAGCCTATTAAATCACCTTATCTAGTAAATAGTGCGGATTATATAGCTTGTCATAATAGATCTTTTATATATAATTATGATATTTTAAAAGGACTTAAAAAAGGTGGAACATTTCTATTGAATTGCCATTGGAGTGAAGATGAACTTAATGATAAATTGCCTGCAGGAATGAAGAGATATATGGCAGAAAACAATGTAAATTTTTATATACTAGACGGGGTGAAAATTGCCAGGGATATAGGTTTAGGTGGAAGAATCAATATGGTAATGCAGTCTGCATTCTTCAAACTGGCAAAGGTAATACCTATAGATGATGCTGTGAGATATTTGAAAGATTCTATAGAGAAGACCTATGGAAGAAAAGGTGAAAAGATTGTTGAAATGAACAGGCAGGCTGTAGATAAAGGTATAGAGTTGGTCAAAAAGGTAGATATACCTGATTCGTGGAAAAATGCAGAACAAAAATCACAGAAATACAATGATAATATAGAGGAACCTGATTTTGTTAAAAATATTCAGAGACCAATGGAGAAAAACGAGGGGGATAATCTTCCTGTAAGTGCATTTTTAAATATGGAGGATGGGACTTATCCTGTAGGAACTTCAGCATATGAAAAAAGAGGAATAGCTGTAATGGTACCCGAATGGCAGATTGATAAATGCATACAGTGTAATCAGTGCTCATATGTATGCCCTCATGCAACTATAAGGTCATTTCTTCTAAATGAAGATGAGATAAACAATTCACCAGAAAGCTTCAAGAGCAAAAAGGCACTGGGAAAGGGACTTGAAAACTTGAATTTTAAGATTCAAATAAGTCCTATGGATTGCACGGGCTGTGGAAATTGTGCAGATATATGTCCTGCCCCAGGCAAGGCTCTTATTATGAAGCCATGGGAAGAACAAGTAGATGCTGAATGTGAAAATTGGAATTATGCTATAAGTCTAACTAGAAAGGAAGACTTAATCAATAGAAATACATTAAAGGGAAGCCAGTTTATAACTCCGCTGCTTGAATTCAATGGTGCTTGCCCTGGATGCGGTGAAACTCCTTATATAAGGCTTCTGACTCAATTGTTTGGTGAAAGAATGATGATAGCCAATGCAACTGGATGCTCATCTATATGGGCTGCTAGTGCACCTTCTATAGCCTATACAAAAAATTGCGAAGGAAAAGGGCCTTCATGGGGAAATTCACTATTTGAGGACAATGCTGAGTATGGTTATGGAATGTATCTGGCCGTAAAGTACATGAGAGATGGAATAAGAAAACTCATGCTGCATTATATTGAAAATTCCAGGGAAAAAAGTGAAGAAAATGATATAATAAAATCCTTTAATGAATGGATAAATACTATGGATGATGGAAGTCTTTCTAAAACATCATCAAAAAAAGTTGTAGATTCAATCATGCAGTCCAATGCTTATGAAACCGACAGTATATTAAAAGAGATAATAGCGAAAAAAGATTTTCTAGTTAAGAAGTCTCAGTGGATACTAGGTGGAGATGGATGGGCTTATGATATTGGATTTGGAGGAGTAGACCACGTACTTGCTTCAGGTGAGGATGTGAATTTGTTTGTAATGGATACTGAGGTATATTCAAATACAGGAGGACAGTCTTCTAAATCCACACAAACAGGAGCAGTAGCAAAGTTTGCTGCACTTGGGAAACAAGTAAAGAAAAAAGATCTAGGGCTCATGGCTATGAGCTATGGATATGTATATGTGGCACAGATAGCTCTTGGAGCCAATATGAATCATGCATTGAAAGCCATAGTAGAAGCTGAAAATTATAGAGGCCCATCTCTCATAATAGCATATGCTCCGTGCATAAATCATGGTATAAAAACTGGAATGGGAACTAGTATAGCACAGGAGAAAAAAGCTGTAGATGCCGGATATTGGCAACTATATAGATTTAATCCTGTATTAAAACTTGAAGGTAAGAATCCATTCTTGTTGGATTCAAAAGAACCAAAGACCTCATTTAGGGAACATATAGATGGTGAAATAAGATTTTCATCTCTTAAAAAGATATTTCCTCAGAAAGCCGAGCAATTATATAAGGTGTCAGAAGAGAATGCAAAAGATAGATATACTATATATAAGAGATTATCAGAAATAAATTATGAAAATAAGAAAAAAGGTTAGAAATATAAAAAACAAACCTTGTGTCTGTATTGGACACAAGGTTTGTTTTATTAATAAAAGTTATTTTTGATTTTCTTCTACCCAGTTTTTGGCATTATCTATATCTACTATATCTCCAATAGGTACATTTGATACAGGTTTTGTTTTCTTTATATTTGCCCAGGCAGCTGTTTCGTGATTTTCAATAGGTATTTTTTTATGGGATTTTTTGTTGTCTAACATTTATAATCACCTCTATAAATATTATTTTCAAAATACCCTTAATATATAAGTGGAAAAATTTAATTAAGTTTTTTTCGAATATTTTTTGTTGCCAATACCATGTCTATTAAACTTTTTTTGACTTCATCAATGCCTCTTGTTTTTAATCCACAATCAGGATTTATCCAAAGCTTGTCACAATCAATTTTATCCAGCATAATTTTTATTGATTTTTCAAGTTCCTCAATGGATGGAATTCTTGGAGAATGAATATCGTATATTCCAGGCCCTATTTGAGATTTAAAATTATTATTTTTTAAAAAATCAAGTATTGAAAAGTCTGAACGTGCAGCTTCTATTGAATATACATCTGCATCCATATCTTTAATCTCTTGTACTATACTTGAAAATTCACTATAGCACATATGGGTATGAATTTGAGTTTCACTCTTAACTTTTGAGTTTGTTAAACGAAAAGCAGATATTGCCCAATCTAAATATTTTTTATGCCAATCTTTAGTTCTAAGGGGAAGTTTTTCTCTTAAAGCAGCTTCATCAATTTGTATTATTTTTATTCCTTCAGATTCTAAATCCAAAACTTCTTCTCCAATTGCCAAACCTATTTGATAGGCTATTTGCTTTAAGTCAAGATCTTCTCTTGGAAATGACCAGTTTAAAATTGTAATGGGACCTGTTAACATACCTTTTACAGGCTTGTCAGTTTGATCTTGGGCAAATTTAATCCAATCTAATGTCATAGGAGCAGTGCGCTTTACATCTCCATATATTATCGGTGGTTTTACTGCTCTTGTTCCATAAGATTGAACCCAACCATTTTTGGTAAACAGAAAACCATCTAACAATCTTCCAAAGTATTCAACCATGTCAGCACGTTCATATTCTCCGTGAACCAATACATCTAAACCAATATCCTCTTGGAGCTTAAGTACTTCTTTAATTTTTTCCATTATCTGATTTTCATAATTTTCCTTGGTAATAGTATTTCCCCTTAAATCTTTTCTAAGTTTTTTAATTTCATGAGTTTGCGGAAAAGATCCTATGGTAGTTGTAGGTAATAAAGGCAGTTTAAAAGTATTATTTTGAACTTTTTTTCTAAATTCTAAAGAGTCTTTTCTTGTAAAATCTTCTGGTTTTAAATTATTTATATTCGTTCTAATTTCTTTATTATAGCATAGTGGATTTTGCCTTTTTCTTTTTAATATATCCTGATTTTTTATATATTTGCTCTGTTTTTCATAATCTTTGCATTTCAATAGTTCTTTTATTTCTGAAAGTTCATTTAATTTTTCTTCTGCAAAAGATAAGCTCTCTATATATTCTGACATGTTTATAAGGTTATCTACTTTTCCTATATTTTTGTCATCAATATGGCCTTCAGGTTTCACAGTATAAGGTACATGCAGAAGAGAACATGAGGTACTTATATAAATTTTATTTGTATCAATATATTTACCAATATTATTCATTAATTGAATACTGTGTTTGTAGTCGTTTCTCCATATGTTTTTTCCATTGACTATTCCAGCTATTAATATCTTGTTGTCGGGAAATCCATATTTTTGTAGAAGTGTTAAGTTTTTTTTACCTTCCACAAAATCCAATCCTATTCCATTAAATTTTAGGTTTTGTAAATTTTCGTATATATCTCTTATATCTCCAAAGTATGTTTGGAGCAATGTTTTAAAACTATATTTTTTATTTAAGATCTTATCATATACATTTTTAAATAGTTCTATTTCATATTCAGTTAAATCTGTTACTAGAATTGGTTCATCAATTTGCAGATATTTGATGCCTTCTTGTTGAAACTTGTCTAATATATCTATATATATATTTGCAAGTTTATTCAAACAGTGTTCAAATGTAGTATTACCTTTTAAATTTGAGAGTTTGAGAAAAGTGAAGATACCTATTATTACCGGTTTGGTTTCTATATTCAATTCTTTTGATTCTCTATAGAGATCAAAAGGTTTAGTATCATTAATTGAAAAGATGGTATTTTGATCTATTTCAGGTACAATATAATGGTAGTTTGTGTTAAACCATTTTTTCATCGGCAAGGCCCTTATATCTTTAGAGTTATTTTGATAACCTCTGGCCATTGCGAAATATGTATCCAATGGTGAAAGACCAAGATCCTTGTATTTTTGGGGTATAATGTTTAATAGAAATGCCATATCCAGCATATTGTCATAGTATGAAAAGTCATTTGACGGTATAATATCCAATCCACTTTCTTTTTGTTTGGACCAGTATTCATCCCTCAATTTTTTTCCTGTAGAAAATAGTTCATTTGAATCTATATTTCCCTTAAAATATGATTCCACTGCAAATTTTAGTTCTCGATTAACACCTATTCTAGGGTAACCTACGATAGTTGATTTGTTCATTTAATTTTCCTCCTTATCTTCAATCCCAAAGATTCAGTTTTACATAAAAGGCAGGTCTCCTGGCTTATCTTCATCCTAATTGTTTCCCTTCCCGTATACAAACAGTGGTTTAGAAACTTTCGTCCAAATTACAGTAGTGGGTGCTGCTCAAGATTATAACTTGATTCCCTATTATCTTTTACAAATGAGTAAAAGCACCTTATATGTTAAAGAATTCTTTTTTTAATTATGAATTGCTAAAATAAATTATAGCACATAAATATGCACTTATAAAGAAGTTTATGTTAGGTTAAATAAGATTCAGCCTCCTAGTGTTACATCTTGATTGTCATACCATTTTAATGCATCTAAAAGATGCTGCTCCTTGAAATCCGGCCAGTAATCATCTACTACATAAAAGTCGGAATACACTGATTGTACTGGAAGAAATCCACTTAATCTTCTTCTGCCACCCCAACGTATTATTAGGTCCATTCTACTTATATCATGAGAGTTTAAACTTGATATGATTGAATTTCTGTTTTTTGAATGTGAATTGCTTAAATTATTTAAATCCCAATCCCATCCATAGTTCACAAGAAAATTTATTCTAATTCCACCTTTTCCAATATCTTTTCTCTCAGTATAGGGGAGAAGCACCTTTGGAAACATTGGTGAATTTGAATTACCAACTACTAGAAGAGATGCATTTTCTTTTAACAATATGTCCACCGCATTAATACAAGCTTCAGTAAAAGCCTGGGTCTGTATTTTAGGCCGTTTTGTATTATCTACTGTAAAGCCATAATATGTTAATTCATTAACACCTAGGTTTTTACAGAGCTTGAATAATTCTATGCCTGGTTTTAAACCGGCTTCATAACCTTTTTCTTTACTCATTCCATTCTTGGCAGCCCATCGTCTATTTCCATCTGGGATTATACCTATGTGTTTTGGAATTCTCATAAATTGTCCCCCTTTATATATGATAACTCTAATTATACCCCAAAATTAAATTGTTATTCTAAAATACTTATGTGGGTATATATCTGTAAAATGCACTTAATAATATATTATATAATAAACAACTAATTAAATAAATATGGACTTTCCAATAATATCGAAAGTCCATATTTGGCAATATGCTTATATTATACTTGAAAAACCTTCTCCAAGTACTTCATTTACTTCATTTACAGTGATAAATGCCTTAGCATCTATTTTTACTATATATTCTTTAAGTTTGAGAAATTGTTTTCTATCCAGTATAGTTGTTATAACTTCATTATTGTTATTATTATAAGCACCTTTTGCATAGTATATAGTTGCACTTCGATCTAGAACTTCAACTATATAATCTTTTATCTTTTTGCCATTTGAGCTTATTATAGCTACTTGCTTGTAAGTATTTAAGTTTATAATTACTCTATCTATAATTGTTGCATTTAATAGTATTCCAAGCATTGCGTACATACCTTTGTCTATTCCAAGAACGGCACAGGCAGCAATAGCTACAACAATATCGGGTATAAGTATGCACTTACCTATGCTTATTTTTGTATACTTATTAATTATTTTAGCTATTATATCAGTTCCACCTGTAGATGCATTTTTATTAAAGACTATTCCCATACCTGCACCACATATTAATACTCCAAATATAAGCTGCATTAGAGTATCCGAACTAAAAGGCTTAACAGTGGGATATATCTTTTCCATCAATAATATCATCAGTGATATAGAAAAACTGCAAAATATTGTCTTACCACCGAAAATAGGTCCTATTATTATGAACCCTATTATAAATAAAAGTATTTCTACACAAATCATAAATAGTCCTATGGGTATATTTGGAAAAAAGGTATTAACAATTATACCTGCACCACTAATTCCACCTGCAGCTATATGACTAGGTGCCAGAAAAAAATAAGTTCCAAAAGCGACTAGAAGACAACCGAAAAGCAGCATGAATATATCTTTTAAATTTTTAATCACATATAATTCCTCCTTATATAATTTTCTATGCAAAACTAAAAGAGCATACAAAAACCCAAGTAAAAATCCTTCTCAGATTTATATATGCTCCAATTACATACAAATTAAACATTGCATGAATTTCTTTTTATTAGTACAAAAATATTATATAGTTTACAATTAGATTATGTCAATATATTAAGCTGGTCAATTTTGTAAATGCTTTATTTCTTCAAGAAGTACTAAGGCAGCTTTTCTAGGACCTGTTTTTTCTTTGCCAGATATACCAAGGCGTGTTCTAATTTGTCCAACTTTTATACCAGACTTAAAAAACTGATTGAAATATATATTTAAAAGTTTGTCTGTATCTTTAGATTTTTGAGCAGGACCAAAAGGATTTGCAAAATAAGTTTTAACAAGGCCTTTTTCCGATGTAGTTCCTTTGGCTATTCGGGCACCATCTTTAAATACTTTTATAGCAGTATCACAATTATTAAAAAATTCTAGTTCAGAGCCCTTATCTTCATAATTATTGGCATATAAAAATAAATTAAAAGGATATCCGGTAGTTATCTCAGTATAGCTGGATACAGGAATAACTAATCGTGCATTTATTTTATCTGGATTCATGAAAATACTTCTGTCTATTTCTTTAAAAGCATATCCGCTATCTAGATCATCTAATCTTACAAAGGCACCTATTTCAGTACCATAAGCTGATATGCAACCCTTTTCATCAAGTCTGACAGTTCCCATATCATCGAATATTATTTTCATGTCACTTATATATTCATCCCCAAGTTGTCTGAATGCTTCAAGAGTTTCAGACTTTCCAGCACCACTATCACCCATTATAATTATATTTGCAGTTTTGTTGCCTTTTGTGACTATATTGACCATGGCTCCATGAATAGGAAGGTATCCTCTTTTTATCATTATAAGATTGTGAAGTGTAAGAGTCATTTTTTTCATATAGCCAAAATAATCTATGGACTCATTATAATTTATATACCCAAGCATTATATTGTTTTTCTTATCATCATAAAAAATCGTTCTCATTTGTTTGAAAGAATCCCTTGCCCCAAATACATAGACGATATCGGGCTTTTTATTTTTATATTCACTTTCCCTTGCTATTTCAAAGAGATTACAAAGGGTTATGCCATGAGCCATAAAATTCCTATGAAAATATATATAGGCTAGCAGGTCGCCGACTTTGGCAGGATAACAAAACCAGTGGTCATATTTTATAGTGCATTGTTTCAAAGGATTTTCAAAGCATTCAGTAAACATACCTGTTCGGGTATTCATTTTAGGATAAGTTATAAATGGAGGATCTAACATAATTGATTTAATAAAAGGAATGTTTTGAAGACATTTATAATCTTCTGAATACAAATGTGGCAAATCATTTAATAATAGCCCTGCATTTCCACCAGCGGGAAGTTGTCTATATATTTGAGGCTTGTGTGATATAATATTTTCCTCGATTTTTCTATAAGTATCCAATATTAATTGAGAAAATGCAATATTTGAATCTATAAAACTTGCATCCTGAAATCCATCACCTGGTTTATTGTCATGTATAATTGTATATCTTTCAATTTTCCTCCAAAATTTATATAAGTCTTCTATAAATAATATAAGTTTGTCTTTATTGTCAAAAATAGATTTAAAATTTGTATCTATTTCTTTAATATCTTCTAATTTAAATACCATTAGCAATTTAAACAAGTTTGTTATACTCTGGATAAGCTTATTTATCTCAGTAATAGTAGATGCATTTTTAATATATTTATATATGGAAGTGTTTTTTCTCTGTGATTTTTTTAAATATTTTTCTAAAACAGTTTTAAATGCTGAACTTTCTAATAACTTTTCCGATGTGTCACAGTATTTTTCAGTGAAATTTATCATTATTTTTCCATTGTTTAGATAAAATTCTTTTCTCATATTAATCCCCCCAAAAAGTTAAAATAATAATTGCTGCTATTAACATGATTATATCATAATGGATAAATTTACAATAATTTAAATTATAACAAAGTACAGTACTGTCAAAATTTAAACACATAAGTAAATTCCTTGTATTATTTTAATAGTAATATTATAATATAGTAAGATGATTTGTATACATATTTTTAAGAATAATATATCATAAATTTAGAATAGTAGGTGGTTTTATGCAGAATTTAACATTAACAGAATCAGGCAAGAAAAAATTAGAAGAGGAACTTGAATATTTAAAAACAGTTAAAAGAGTTGAAATTAAGGCTGCTCTTAAGTCTGCACGTGCACAGGGTGATTTGAGTGAAAATGCAGATTATAGTGCTGCAAAAGATGACCAATCTATGACTGAAACGAGAATACAGGAACTTGAGGAACAGCTTAAAAATGCTATTATAATAAAAAGTTCCGATGCTGCAGATGTATTTGATGTTAATAAGACTGCACTGGTAAGATTTTATGACATAGATGATACAGAAGAAGTTACTTTGGTAAGTTCTGTAGAAGCTGATGTTAAAAATATGAGGATAAGTATAGATTCTCCTTTAGGTAAGGCTTTATTTAAACTAAAGGTAGGTCAAAAGGCTACAGTTGATTCTCCTGATGGAAATTATGATGTTAAAGTAGAAAAATTATTGTAGAATAACGTATTCTACAATAATTTTATTTTTTTCTTTTCACTGAGTAGCCAAATTTACCACTTGGTTTTGAAGAAATTTTAAAATATTCTCCATGAGAATAGCAGATAAGGTTAGCTTTTTCTAAATGTATTTTTCCATTTTTTGAGATAACATTTTCATCTACATTAACGGACAATATATTAGATAAAAAAAGATGGTGACTACCTAGAGGAATTATATTTTTTACTTTACATTCTAAATTTACAGGACAGTTTTCAATATAAGGTACATTGATTTTTGTACTATCTTTTAAATTAAATTTACAAGCCTTTATTTTATCTGTATTCCTTCCAGATTTAACTCCACAAAAATCTAATACCCGTGTCATTGACGAACTAGGAAGATTTACTGAAAATTCCTTAGTCTCTTTTATATATTCATATGAAAGTCTATCAGGTCTTATGGATATTGAAATCATTGGAGGCTTTGTACACACAGTTCCAACCCAGGCTGCGGTAAATACATTTACTTTTCCAGACTTATTTCTTGAGGTTACAAGTACTGCAGGAACAGGATTTAGCATGCAGCTTCCCTTAAAAGCAATTTTATTCATAAATTCACTATCCTTTTTTAAATTCTTTATAATAACAAGCCCACAAAATGCATTTGTGGGTATTGAATAATTATCTGTTTTTAGATTTTTTGCTCTTTGCGACTTCCACAGAAACTCTTCTTCCCTGGAATTTTTTCCCGTTGGTCTTTTTTAATATAATTGAAGCAATACTTTCAGATACGTTTATAAATGTAAATTTGTTTAATATATCTATATCACCGATTTCATGCGCTTCAACGGATGATGTTTCAGTTATGAATTTAATTAGCTTTCTTGGAGTTATATTATCCATTCTTCCTATGGACAAAAACAATCTTATTTCTTCATCTATATTTTTATTTATAGAGTTTTCTTTATAGTCAAAACTTATTTCATTGTCGAAAACTATTTTCATAAGTGCAGCTGCTACATCAACTAGATTATATTCCTCATCTAATTCAGTTGCTATAGGAATAAAGTTTTTAAAATTATTTTCACTTAATGTAGTTTTTATTTTTTCTGCAATATGTTTATATTTAGCTTCAAATATGTCATCAACTGTAGGTACTTCTTTCCTTTTTATTTTGCTCTTTGTATATTTTTCTATTTGTTTTAAAAGTATATATTCTCTTGGAGTTACAAGGGAGTAGGCAATACCTTCCTTATTTGCTCTTCCGGTTCTTCCTATTCTGTGTACATAATATTCTGTATCTTGAGGCAGGTCATAGTTTATAACGTGGGATACATTTTCTACATCTATACCTCTTGCAGCTACATCTGTTGCAATTAAAAATTCTAAACTTCCATCTTTGAATTTTCTAAGAGTGTTCATTCTTTGATTTTGATTCATATCTCCATGCATACCCTCTACATTATAGCCTCTTGCCTGCATGGATTCTACAAGTTCATCAACACCTCTTTTTGTCTTGCAGAATATTATAGCACTGGAAGGTTCATCTACGTCCAGTATCCTGCACAAAGATTCAAATCTGTCTTTGTGTTTAATTTCATAATAATATTGTTTTATTTTTTCAACAGTTAATGTATTTTTTTCTATTTTAATATATTTAGTGTCTTTACTCATATATTTGGATGCTAATTTTTTTATTTGATTTGGCATAGTTGCGGAAAATAATAAGGTTTGTCTGTTAGGATTGGTATTTTTTATTATACTTTCTATATCATCTATGAAACCCATATCCAACATTTCGTCAGCTTCATCCATTATTAAAAATTGTATTTTACTCAAATCTATTGTGTGTCTTCGTATGTGGTCTATTATTCTACCAGGAGTACCAACTACTACATCTATTCCTTTTTTTAATGATCTTATTTGTCTATCAATAGGTTGACCGCCATATATTGGCATAAGACGTATTTTGCTGAATTTAACTAGTTTACTTAATTCATCATTTACTTGAATTGCAAGTTCTCTTGTAGGTGTGAGTATAAGCGTAGATATATGATTGCTATTATGATCTATTTTACTTAGCATCGGAGCGCCAAATGCCAGAGTTTTTCCAGTACCTGTTTGTGCCTGACCTATTACATCGTGTCCTTCCAATATTACAGGAATGGATTCTGCTTGAATTTGAGAAGGTTCTTCAAATCCTAAAGCATCTATTGACTGAAGTATTTTAGGCTCCAAATTTAAATTGCTGAAATTCATATTACTCATTAAAACTCCTCTTTCTTTTTTATATTACAAAACAAATCCTATCATAACATAGTATTGTAATATTATCAAATTCTAATTCACATTTTATAAGATTATTCTAATTTAATTATGATATAATGTAATATAAACAAAAAGTTTAAACTATGTATTTGTTAATTTTAGAGGAGAATTATATGTTTGATGCTGTCCAAAAGACTTTATTTAATGGAATAAAACTTATCACTATAAAAAAAGATACTCAAATTTCGGCCTTGCATTTTGGAATAAAAGTAGGGTCTATGTATGAGCTTCCCCAGGAAAATGGAATGTCACATTTTATAGAACATATGCTTTTTAAAGGCACTAAAAAAAGAGATAATGAAAAGTTGAACAGGGATTTGGAAAATTTAGGAGGAGAGTATAATGCATATACGGACAATACCTCAACAGTGTATAGTATTACAAGTTTAGGGGAAGAATTAGAGAAATCTATAGAAATAATGTCTGATATGATAATTAATCCTGAATTTAATGTTGAAGAATTGGAAAAAGAGAGAAATGTAATATTATCTGAAATAAGATCTAATAAAGATGATATAGAGCAGCTCAGCTTTATGCAGATAAATAAAATTGGATTTAAAAATAGTTCACTTAGATATGATATCTGTGGAAGTGAAAAAAATGTAACTAGATTTACAAGGGAGGATCTGGTTGAATTTTATAATAGGTACTATTTACCCAATAATTGTTTTATATCTGTTGTATCTCCTTATGAACATGAGAAGGTTATAAATATTATACTTAGGTATTTAAAAAATTGGAAGCCTAAATCTATTGAACTCAAAAACATTGTAGTTGAAAATAATTTTCCATGTAAAAAGATATTTTATAAGAGAGATATAGAACAGAGCAGTATAATGTTCTTATTTACATGTTACGGATTGGATAAAAAACAGGAACTGGCTCTTAGAATACTAAGCTATAAATTAGGAGAAAGTCCAAATTCAATACTATTTAGAAAGTTAAGAGAGGAAAATGGATTTGGATATGATATTTATACGGATCTTGATTTAACGGAGTATGTAAAAACATTATATATATATGCAACTGTAAATGAGGAAAATATTCAGGAAGCCATTGATATTATCTTAAGTTGTATTGAACATATAAAGGAAGAAAAAATAATCTTTGATAAAGATAGTATTATAACTATGAAAAAGGCTTTAAAGACATCCATTGCTTTTACTTTAGATGATAGTACTGATATTGGAAATTATGTAATTACTCAATCAATGGATGAACAAAGCATATTTAAATTCAATGATGATATTAAAGAAATGGAAAATATAAAGGACAGCCATATATATGAAGTTGCCAGAAAGGTTTTAAATAATCCTACAATATATATATTGAAGAGTAGTAAATAATAAGGAGATAGATTTTAAATATTTATGAATAAAAATAATATAAATTTAGTAACGGATATAAAAGTTCAAAAGGGAAATAAAAATAGAGTAAATGTATATATAGATTATGAATTCTCATTTTCCTGCAGCAGAGAACTTGTATATAGATACAGAATAGATAAGAATGAATATATAGATTTGGGTTATATAAAGGGCATAATCCATGAGGACAACTATATAAAATGTAAGAGTTCAGCTCTCAATATTTTAGAAAGAAATTATAAAACGGAAAAACAAATAAGCGATAAACTTCTTAAAAAAGGATATGATATAGATACGGTTTTGAGAACTTTAAACTTTTTAAAAGATTATAAATTTGTGGATGACAATAAATTTGCATCATTATACGCAGAAGAAAAAATCCGAATCTGTGGAAGGAACAAGATAAAACATGAATTAGTAAAGAAAGGTATAGAAAAGTGTATGATAGACAGAATTTTAAGTGATATGGATAAAGGTCAATATGAAGAAAATGCTTTAAATTGTGCTAGAAAGAAATATGATATAATTATTAAATCTGAAAATAATTTTCAGAAGGTTTATCTAAAACTTGGCAGTTACTTGACTAGAAGAGGATATGAAATAGAACTTGCTAAAAATATTCTAAAAAAGATAATAAAAAAAGATGATTTTATTCAACAAGAAAAAATTTCCAAAAAAGACACCAATCCCCTATACGATATTGCAAAAAAAAGGTATAATATAATAACAAGGTCTGAAAATGATATTAATAAAATAAATAGAAGACTTAGTCAATATCTAATGAGAAGGGGATATTTATGGGAAGATATAAAGCAAGTTTTAAGAAAGATTATGCAAGAGGATATCTAACTTGATATTTTCATATAGACTGTAAATTATGTATTCATCATAGGGATTTCTTTTATTTTAGATACTTTAAAAGGTGGTTGTTATTATGAAAATAAATCCCGTAACACTTATAATAACTCTAGTATTTTTATATCCTGTTTTAAGAGGATTTTTGTTTAAATTTTCCTCAAAAGATTTAAAAATTGAAATTGATGATGCCGGCAGAAATATATCTTTTATAATAGCTATAATATCAGGTATATATTTTGGAAAGAAAATATTTATACAACATGATCAGGGGATATACAAAAGAATTTATTACTATATACCTCAGCAGATACTTAACTATCTAGAAAATAATAATTTGATAATATATGCAATTGTAATACCCATAACTGTTTTTATTATCTATAGAATTATCAAATTGCTTTTGGATATACTAAATTGTGTTACATTTTATCCTGCATTGGATAGTATAGAGAAATTCCTTATTTCAAAAGGTAATTTGTTTAAACGAATAATTGGAATGATATTTCAATTGCCTAAGGCTGTATGCTATATATTATTGCTAACCTTTATACTAAATATATTATCTATGTTTAATATAAATGATAAATTGAATGGATATCTTGAAGCTTCCAGGACTTATGAAACTATTTGCAAGAGTATAGTTATACCTGTTACCAATTCGACTATTGCAAAAAATCTTCCCAATATATTGAATAATTCTTTCAGGATAGTTATAAGAGAAGCAAACTCCCAAAAGGAGATTCAATCCAATGCATCTATTCCACTAAAACAATTTGATAATAGAAAGGCTGTAGTATATTACAACGGAGTAACTTTGGATGAAGGAGTTAAATCAAATGCTCAAATTAATAAATTGGCAAGAGAATTAGGGTCTGAGGGGACTGAAACTATAGATAAGGCTGACAATTTATATAATTGGATTGGTTCAAATATATCATATGATCATGCAAAAGCTAACAAAGTTTTGAATAATGATTTCAATGTAAGCTCTGGAGCTATACCGGCTTTCGAAACTAGAAAGGGAATTTGTTTTGACTATGCTTCTCTATATGTAGCTATGGCAAGAGCAAATAACTTAAAAGTCAGGCTGATAACAGGAGAAGGATTTAATGGAGTAAGTTGGGTTAGTCATGCATGGAATCAAGTATATATACCTGAAAAGGGTAAATGGATAAATGTAGACACAACTTTTTATAAAGGTGGAAATTATTTTAACAATTCCAGATTTAATCTTGATCATAGAAATGCTCAAATAGCAGGTGAATGGTAAATTATATTACCATTTACTTTGATCTTGATATATATTTTTTAAGTAAAATATTTATTGCCATTTCACAATCTTTATCAGAATTATCTAAACACCATGCGGTATTGAATGAAATCAATGCCTTTTTGGTGTTTTTTAGCATAGTGTAACAATATCCTAAATTAAAAAAGTATTTACTTTCCCTTTTTAAATTAATTGCCTCCTTTAATTTAGGAATTGCCTTTGAGTATTCCTTTAATTTTATGAGACAAACTGCAGAATTGTATAGTGAAGATACTTCGTTATCCTTTAATTTTATTGCTTTTTCATATAGGACAATGGCTTTTTTATAATCCCTATCATTGTAGTATTCGTTGGCTTTTTGAAAGTACTTCATTGTATCCTCCTTTATTGTACTTGAAGTCATTAACAAATTATATGTATAAAATATTCCTATATAATAATTTATATCCAAATTACTTAAAAATATTCTTATAAAAAAATTAAGGAGCTTAAGTATAGAACTTTAGCTCCATTTAACTAATGCATTAGTTTCTTTTTGATTTTATTTTCTGCCAATTCCACAAGTTTATACATAAGATATGCAAGTACTGCAAGTATTATTATACTAACCATTACTGTATCCAGCTGTGATATCTGCCCTCCATATATTATGAGGAACCCTAGTCCTTCCTTTGCAACAAGAAATTCTCCCATAATTACACCTACCCAGGAAAGCCCTACATTTATCTTTAAGGTGGATACCAATGTTGGAACTGAAGCTGGCATTATAAGATGTGTCAATATTTGAAACCTTGAAGCTCCGAAGGTTTTTAATAACCTTATCTTGTCTTTATCAACTTCTCTAAAACCATTTAATACTGTAAGTATAGTTACGACTATGCATATTAAAACAGTTACCATAACTATGGCTGACATGCCATTTCCAACCCAGAATATTATAATTGGTGCCAATGCTATTTTAGGAAGGGCATTTAATACAACTAGATATGGATCAAGTACATCTGATACAAAATCCGACAGCCAAAGAAGTATAGCTATTAAGGTTCCTAAAATTGTGCTTAAAAGAAAACCTATTATTGTTTCAATACAGGTTATACCTATATGTTTGAATAGAGTACCTTCCAGATAAAGCTTGATTAAATTTTTAAACATTCTAGATGGAGTGCTAGTTAAAAAGGGATCTATCCAATTTAGATCTCCGGCCATTTCCCATAGTGCAAAGAAAATTACTAATATGAGCAATCTGGATATAAATATTTTCTTCTTTCTTGTGATGATGCTTTTTATATATTTTTCATGTTCTTTCAAGTTATCTATCATTATAATTTAGCTCCTTCCACACATTATTGAAGTAAATCCTGAATTCAGAATCTTCCCTGGATTCCAATGGTGAATCATAGGATTGACTAAATTTTATGTTGAATATTGTCTTTAATTTTGCAGGTCTGTTGGATAGTACTAAAACTCTATTGGACATGGAAATTGCTTCAGCTATATCATGGGTTACCATTATAACTGTTTTACCTTCTTTTTTTAATATTTTATATATTTCATCACTTATATTTAATCTAGTCTGATAATCAAGAGCAGAAAATGGTTCGTCTAAAAGTAAAATTTCAGGATTCAAGGCCAAAGTTCTTATTAGAGCAACTTTTTGACGCATACCTCCTGATAATTCATCTGGATAATAATTTATGAAGTCAATAAGACCGTAGTTTTTTAATAGTGCCATTAAGTTATCTCTGTATGAGGATATGGATTTATGTTGTATTCTTATTCCGAGTGTTATGTTGTTCCATACACTGGACCACTCAAATAGTTGATCTCTCTGAAACATGTATCCCATTTTTGAAGAAACAGATTCCAATTTTTTATTATCAACGTATATTTCACCGCTTGATGGCTTTATAAGTCCTGCTATTATGTTTAAAAGTGTACTTTTTCCGCAGCCAGAAGGACCGACTATACTTAAAAATTCGCCTTCTTTTACTGAAAAACTTATATCCTTTAAGGCTTCAGTGTATCCTTTAAGTGAATGATAATTCATATATATATCTTTTACTGTTAGTTTATTCAATATATCATCTCCCTACATGCCTATTACAGGCTATGTTTTATTATATGAAGTGGATGATGGGAGTGTTCCTTACAGAGGTTTGTTTAATTTTAGTTTTTGGTGGTATAATATAAAAATGAACCTTAACATGAGATGTATTTAAATCTAAGCTAAATTGTATATTTAGATATAATTTATTTAATTTAAATTTGAACCCTAACATATGATGTAATAAGTAAATTAATTGTGGCAATATATTGCCACAATTAATGATATAATGTATATATCACTAAGATAAATTGTATATAAAAATTAAAAGGAGAAATAATTATGTCTAAGATAGGAATATCATTAAAAATACTTAATATTTTACTTGATGAAAATATACATAAGACTGATGAAATATCGGAAAAAGTAGAAATACCTAAAAGAATTGTAAGATGGTATATAAATGGCCTTTTAGAAGCAGGAATGTATATAGAGTCATTTACAGGGAGATATGGTGGATATGTATTAAAAAAAGAATACTGTCAAAATAATGTTTATAAATTATTAACAAGTAAGTCAAATATTAAAAATAGTGCTACATAGAGATCATTAGATATAGTTATTCAATTTCTCTATAAATTTTAAAAATTATAAAGGAATTGAAATAAATAAATAGAATATAATAATTAATTATTATATTTAGTAAATAAATGGAGGAATATATGGAGATATATGATATTAATGTTAAAGTGTATACACTTCAAAATATCTCAAAGGAAGATTCTATACAATCATTAAGTAAATTAATTGACCAATCTTTTTACAAAAATGAAAATATGAAAGATTTCCACACAGAAAATAAAATAAAGGGATATTGTTTTAATAGTTTATACCCGTTAGCTTTAGATAATAAAGTTTATCAAAAAGGAAACATTTATAATTTTCAAATAAGATGTATTCAAAGTAAATTAAAAGATCATTTCGTTAATTTCTTATGCAATGAATATACATCTAAATTAAAAGTACTTGTATGTAGAAGTAAGAAGATAAATAATAAACCTATAGAAAAAATCTATAGTATAACTCCATTGATAATTAAAATTTCAGATGAATATAAAACGCAGTATTGGAGAAATAACCACAGTGAGTCAGATTTCTTTGAATATATAAGAAATAGCAGTATAAAAAAGTATGAAGTATTGACAGGAGAAAAACTAGATAAAAACTTACAGCTATTTAATTATGAAAGGATAGATAATAAAAAACCTATATCTACTAAGTTCAAAAATAAAAATATTCTTGGTGACAAAGTGACTTTAAGAATTGACACAAATCAAAAAGCTCAAGATATTGCTTACATGGTTATTGGAACGGGCTTATGTGATATTTCATCTAGGGGATACGGGTTTGTAAATTATCAATATGTAAAGTGAAAGGAGACCATGATTTTTGATAAATGAAATATATGATATATTTAGTAAAATTTATACTGAGGCTGAAAATGGAGATAATCTTCTTATAGATAATTATACACTTTCACCTGGTGATTATGTTGAGTTTACCCTTGAAGATACTGCAGATAGTATAGAAATATTAAATGTAGATAAAAATACTGATCAATCCCAAGATGATTACAAAAAATTTGCAAAAATGGACTATGTAAGTGGACTAATCTCTATGAATAAACCTTTAGACCCCAAAAAAATAATACACAGTAATAGTATGTATACTTTCTATGTCAAAAAGGAAAATCTCGATAAATTCAAAGGAAAATTAAGTAATGAAGTTATAGATGGATATTACAGTATATTAAAAAATCCTAAGACTAAATATAAAAGGCCCAAAAGTAAAGAACTTTATTTAAAATTTGAAGAGAAGTATGGAAAGCCAAATGTGGAATTAATAGACAAAATACAAAATTGGATAAAAAAATATATAATGCAAATATCAGAAAAAATAGATTTAAATAAAACATATCTTAAATTATTTTATGACACGGATTTTGATAATTATAAAAAAGAAAGTGAAAGGTATATAATACCTAATATTTATAATAACACAGATTATAATATTAAAATAAAAAATAAAGTTTATGGATTACCTGATTTCAATATGGGATTGAACTCTAAAAAACCGTATTTAGAAAATAAAACAAGAAAAAGTAGATTACCTTTACTCGTAGATTCAGAGAAAATTTCTATGGAAAAAAAGTTATTTGACTATCTTATGAATTATGCATCAGAAGGAAAAAATTATGTATATGCAGCAAGAAATAATATAGATACTGTAAAAATGAATGACAGTAAAGAAAGTAATTTCAAAGGATATTTTTTTAGATTAAATAAAGGAAAAGAAGTAGAAATTATAGATTATGATTCAATAACAAATTATGAATATAAATTAAAGAGATGTATAAAACTTAAACCTATATTAAAAAATGGATTTGGAAAAGATTTCAAACTTATTAAAAGAAATTTAGGCAATATAGGCGAATTGAAAACTACTGTTAGTGAAGTATTTTTTAATAAATATTTAATAAAAAATTTTTTTACGGATTCGCAAAATATAAAATTAAATAATAGCAAAGTAAAGGAAGCACTTTTAAAATATAGATATGGATTTTATACATGGTTTTATAAGGGAGAAGAAGTTCTTGTAAAAGGCTTTTGGAACAAGATGACTTTGAAACTTTTATGTAATTCTATAAATCAAAAAAATATAAATAGAGCTATAAACCAATTTAACTTAAGGCATGCAGTACTAGACTATTTCAATAATAGAAATGAGGGGGATAAGATGGCAAATACTATTAAGAATATTAGAAAAAGTGTGGATGAAAAGATAAATATAAAAAAGGATATAGACTATAAAGTGGAAATTAACAGTGAAGAAGAATATTATTTTTGCATAGGTCAGTTACTTCAATATTTTTATAGCCTAAATAATTCGGGAAACAAAAATTATTCCTTTATAAATCCTATACTTACAGCTTCAGAAGATAAAGTTATAAAAGAAAAATTAAGACGTTTGTTTGTTAAATATAACTATGCAATTATGCCATCTATTAAATTCAGAAATATGTATTATATGATTTTAGGATATGAACCAGAAAATGAAGTGGATAAAGATTTGATAATAGCAGGATTTTTGTGTCCTAATTTAATATATAAAAAATCAGAAAAAAATAATTATGAGGGGGAAAATTAAATGAATAGAGTATATGGAGTTATTGGAATAAAATCTATTATGGCAAATTGGAATGCAGATTTTAGTGGGTATCCAAAGACTATAGGAGATGGTACCATATTTGGAAGTGATAAGGCACTTAAATACAGTATAAAAAAGTATTGGGACGACATGGGAGAAAAAATTTTATATATAAAATCCTTTAAAACAGATAAAGACAAGATGAGACCAAGATCTCTTGAGGAAAGATATAATAAGGTGTTTAATACCACACTTACTAAAAAGGATAATAGTGAAGATGTAATTAAAAATCTTTTTTCAACACTTGATGTTAAGTCTTTTGGAGCCACATTTGCAGAAGAAGGAAATAATATATCAATTACGGGAGCTGTACAAATCGGTCAAGGATTTAATGTATACCAATCTTCAAATTCTGAAGAGCAGCAGATACTATCACCTTTCAGAAGTGATAAGAAGAGTGAAGAAGGTAAAGAAGCAAATCAGAGTACTCTTGGAACAAAAATTGTAAGTGATGAGGCACATTACCTATACCCATTCTATATAAATCCAATTTCCTATAAAGATTATGTTGAAACTGGACTTACAGAAGGCTATACAGAAGATGATTATAAGAAATTTAAAGAAGGAGCACTTGTAGGAGCAACTGCACTTAATACAAATTCAAAGGCAGGATGTGAAAATGAGTTTGCATTGTTTATAGAGACCGATGAAGAAACTTATCTTCCAAATTTAACTCAATTTATGAATTTTATTAAAAAAAATGATAAATGTATTCTTGAGCTTTGCTCATTAAGTAAAATACTTGCTGAAATTAAAGATAGAATTAAGAATGCAGAGATTTATTATAATGATTATAAATTGGATATAAAAAATATGCCGGAAGGAACTAAAAAATTTAATATTTTTACAAGAAAAGAGGTTTAGACTATGAGGGTAGTTAGATTTAAACTTTCTGGTAAAACTGCATTTTTTAAGAAACCAGATGTGAATACTTATTATTATTTTACATATGGCAATATTCATAAGATAGCTATCCTTGGAATAATGGGAAGCATAATTGGATTTCATGGATACAATTGGCAGAGTATGGACTTTAAAAATAATATATATCCAGAGTTCTATAATAAACTAAAAAGTTCAAGAATAGCTATCGTAACATTAAATTCTCAGGGATATATAACAAAGAAAGTACAAACATTTAATAATTCAGTAGGTTATGCAAGTACTGAAGAGGGTAGAAATCTTATAGTAAAAGAGCAATGGCTGCAAAATCCAGAGTGGATGATTTATGTTAAATTAGACGAGATTACAGAACAATTTGCAGATATGATTTTACATAAAAGAGCTATATTTTTACCATACTTGGGTAAAAACGATCATTTTGCAGATATTACTAAAGTTAAAAGTATAGATATTGAAAAGATTGATAATTTTAATAAAATTCATAGCCTATTTGAAACTGAGTGTTTTAAAGTCGATAGATACCAGGAAGAAGACGATGATATAGCGTGGAAGTATACAGAATATCTTCCAGTTGAGTTGGATATGGAATTGAATCAATATAAATATAAACACTTCACAGCTACAAATATGAATGTAAAATCAAATAATCAAAATATAGAAGTATATAAGGATCTAGAGACAAAAAGCAATTTGTATTTCTTTTAAAATTTAGGGGGAGATATTGTGTATTTTGATGGAATAAAACTTTTTGATTTTGAGACTAATGTAGAAAATATATCTAATATGTATGCACATAGAGATAGAGATGATAAAAATAGAAGAGAGAAACTTTTAAAACATATAAATTTAACATATAAGTATATGAAATTTATATGTAGAGAGAAAAATCTTGATAATATACTTAATAATTTACAAAATAAGATTTTAACAAAAAAAGATAAAAAAGTGATTTCTGTGTGGAAAGAAATGATGGTAAATACAGTATATATGCATGATGTTGGAAAAATAAATCCTTCTTTTCAATACAATAAAATGTTAAATGAATTCTACGAAGATAACTCAGATGGGGAATCAAAGCATTCTCTTCTTGGATCATATATATATGTGAGTTATTTCAATAATAGAATAAAAGAAATAGAATTTGATAAAACTGATAAATTTTATTTGAAGTACTTTATGTATCTAAATTCATATATTATATCAAAACATCATGGATATCTTGATGACATGGAAGATTATGAGTTGAAACTGAATAATTTTCAAGAAGACTACAGTAAAGATGAATATTATCCTGATTTAAATATTATAACTTCAAGGAAATCAGTAATTTGTAATTCATTTAATAATTCAAAGGAATATATGGATGAATATACAGTGAATAATTCCAAACTCAATTTTTATATTTACATATATTCTAAATTTATTTTTTCACTTCTTACGGCTTCTGATTATTATGCAACATCTGAATTCATGAATGGAGAAAAGGTAAGTGATCTTGGAATAATAAGTAAAGATTTAAAACAAAGATTTGCAAACCACATAAAAAACTATAAGATCTTTAAAAGTATAGAAAACTATAAGAATAATCCCGTAATTGATGAAAATTATGACAACATAAATCAGCTTAGATCTGAAATAACAATTGAAAGTGAAAGAAATTATCTTGCCAATAAGGATAAAAATATATATTATCTTGAAGCACCAACTGGTGGAGGCAAAACTTTAACATCAGTAAATATTGCTAAATTAATACTTGAATCACATGAGAATATAAATAAATTATTTTATATATTTCCTTTTAATACTCTTGTAGAACAAACTGAAGTTGAATTTATGAAAATATTTAATAATGATAATTATATAAAAAAGAATATAGCTATAATAAATTCAATAACTCCTATAAAAACTGAAGATAAAGATGAAGATTATAATAACGTATTAAATCTGGATACAAAGAAAAAGATTGATTATAATAAAGCACTTCTAAATAGAATTTTTATAAATTATCCATTTGTCATAACAACCCATGTTAATCTGTTTAACTCATTTTTTGGTACAAGTAGGGAGGAGTTATTTCCACTTATAAACTTGTGTAATTCGGTAATAATTCTAGATGAAATTCAAAGTTACAGAAATTCTATATGGAAAGAAATAATCAACTTTTTAAGCTTATATTCTGAAGTACTCAATATTAAGTTTGTAATAATGTCAGCTACACTTCCAAGATTAAGTGAACTTTTAAATAATAATAATGATGATTTTGTATATTTAATAAAGAATAGAGATCATTATTTTAAAAACATTCTATTTAAAAATAGGGTGAAATTTGAAATGATTGATTTGGGAAATGATATAGATGAACAATTTAGAAATCTTTTGGAAGATGTAATGAAAGAAAGTAAAAAAAATAATAAAATACTTTTAGAATTCATATTTAAGAAGACTGCTGATCGTTTTTTTAGCTATGTTTCTAAAGAAGGGTTTTTAAAAGAATATGGACATGAAATTGCAATAATTACTTCAGATGATAATAAGTTAGATAGAAATAAAGTTATAAAAAAAGCTAAAGAAAAGAATAAAAAAATAATTATAATTGCTACTCAAATAATTGAAGCTGGAGTTGATATAGATATGGATTTAGGATATAAAAATATATCAATTTTGGATGCCGAAGAACAGTTTATGGGAAGGATAAATAGATCATGTTTAAATACTGGCAAAGTTAAATTTTTCAAAATCAATGATTGTAGTAGATTATATAGTGGTGATGTGAGAAAAGAAAAAGAGCTCACACTTGAAAAAGAGGAAGTTCAGATATTGCTAAAAGAAAAGGACTTCAAAAAATATTATGGTAAAGTTTTAAATAGGATTCAAAAAAATAAAAAAGAGTTTAATGATAATGGATATGCTGCTTTTGTAAACAAAATAAAGAAAAATAGTTTTAGCCAATTAAAGAAATATATGGAACTTATAAGTGATGATAATCAGATTAAATATAATATATTTTTATCAAGAAAACTTAAGAATGAAAAAGGTGAAATTATTGATGGAAATAAAATATGGGAAGAATTTAAAGCACTTTTAATGGATAATAAAATGGATTATTGTGAGAAAAAGGTTAAGCTGTCTATAATAAATTCAAAAGTTAATTATTTTATATACAGGGTTAATAAAATTCCAGAAATTTACAATGATGATATATTGGGAAATATTTATTACATTTCAGATGGCGAAAAATATGTTAAGGATGGAAGATTCAATCATGAGAGTTTTATAGGAGAAACACCTGATATAGCCAATCTATTTATATAATGAAGGATTTATATGAGAACGAATGGTACACTTATAAATTATTATTTCCACTGCAAGAGGCAGTGCTGGCTTCATGGTAACAGAATCAACATGGAGGATAACAGTGAGGATGTTCATATAGGAAAGATAATTCATGAATTGAAATCCGAAGGAAAGAAAAATTCAGAAATATCTATAGAAAATATTAAAATTGATAAAATTACAAAAGATTATCTTGTGGAAATAAAAAAATCAGATGCAGATGTTGAAGCTGTCAAATGGCAGGTACTTTTATATATATTCATATTAAAAAATAAAGGTATATCTAGAAAAGGAAAAATCGAATTTCAAGAAAAAAATAAACAGAAAAATAAGATAATATATGTTGAACTTACAGAAGAAAATGAATTGAAATTAAAAAGATTAATTAAAGATATAGATCAACTATTGGAAGAAGAAAATGCTCCTGAAATTGGAAAAATTAAAGGATGTAAAAAATGTGCTTATTATGAATATTGTTATATATAAAAATACATAAGAGAAGGTAAGTTTAATGGCAAATGGTACTAAATATTTAATGAGTATGGGAGAACTCAAAAGAAAAGATAATTCTATTGTATTTCATAATGACAAAGGAAATTCTTATTTACCAGTAGAATCTATAAAAGAAATATATTGCATGAATGAAATTGCCTTAAATACTAAATTTCTTGATTTTTGTGCAAAAGCAGGAATAACACTTCACTTTTTTAACTATTATGGATATTACAGTGGAACATTTTACCCAAAGGAAAATCTTGTTAGTGGTAAAGTGACAGTAAAACAGGTAGAAGCCTTTTTAAATAATAGAAACACTATAGCAAAATTATTTGTACAAGGTATAGCAGACAATATATATGAAGTTCTATATCCATTATTATAGACATGATAAAAAAGAAGTACAACATACAATTGAGTGGATAAGAAAAAAATTACCAGAGTATATTAAAGATGAGAATTTAGGAATAAAACAAATATTGAGAATTGAAGGTGAAATATGGCAGAGATTTTATGAGAATTTTAAATATATTCTTCCAGAAGATTTTATACTCAACAAAAGGGTAAAAAGACCTCCAGATAATCCTATAAATGCACTTATATCATTTGGAAATTCTATTTTATATTCAAAGACTGTATCGCAAATTTATAATACACATTTAAACCAAACTATAAGCTATTTACATGAACCATCTGAAGGAAGATTTTCTCTAAGTCTTGACTTATCAGAAGTTTTTAAACCAGTTATAGTTTATAGGACAATTTTTGATTTAGTAAACACAAAGCAGATTCAGGTAAGCAAACATTTTGATAAAAAATATAATTATTGTCTTCTAAATGAAAAAGGAAAGATGATATTTATACAAGCTATTGAACAGAGATTTGAGTCTGTTTTTCAACATACAAAACTTAAAAGGAAAATTACATATAAATCTGCAATCAAGATAGATGGATATAAACTTGAAAAATATGTAGTTGAAGGAATTGAGTTCAAGCCATTTAGTTTGAAAAATATGATATAGTATGGAGGATTTTAATGGGAAAAAATTTTAATTTTAATTATGCTTTTGTATTTTATGATGTAAATGAAAAAAGAGTAAATAAGATATTTAAAATATGTAAAAAGTATTTCCACCATCATCAAAATTCTGTTTTTAGAGGATCTATAACTCCATCTAAATTAATAAAATTAAAAAGTGAATTAAATAAGATCGTAGCAGATAAGGATTTTGTCACAATCATAAAACTTATAAATGATAGTTGCTTTGAGGAGGAAACTTTAGGTATAAATGATAAAAATACTGAAAACTTGATACTTTGAATTTTCCAACCTGTTTGCTATTTAGAATCACTTCAATTTATTTAGAATCAATGGGTTACGTTATTTCTTATAAAATATATGCATAATAAAAATTGGTTGGAAAAAATTCAGCGAAAACCTTTATTTATATGCTTTCAAAGCTTATAATGAAATTAAAGAATGGCTATTTTACACAGGTTGAACCTTAACATGAGATGTATTTAAATGCATTCAGACTTGCAACTGTAACTCCCTAGTACTCCCCGTTGAACCTTAACATGAGATGTATTTAAATGCAGACGTTATGGTATTTGATGCTATTTCATTGGCAGGTTGAACCTTAACATGAGATGTATTTAAATTATTCTACTCTTGACATTGCTTGAACTTCATAATTAGTTGAACCTTAACATGAGATGTATTTAAATGCGGGAATGACACTTGATACTTTCGCATCTACAAATGGTTGAACCTTAACATGAGATGTATTTAAATAAGTCAAACGGATCTCTACCCTTTCTTTCAACATGTTGAACCTTAACATGAGATGTATTTAAATAATCTAAAAAAATCCACACTGAGTTGTCCGGCAGTAGTTGAACCTTAACATGAGATGTATTTAAATAAAGCAGACATAGCATTTACATACTCTTCATTTGTGTTGAACCTTAACATGAGATGTATTTAAATATGGTGGGTTGGAACGAATATTGATGGCATTTTTTATGTTGAACCTTAACATGAGATGTATTTAAATCCCATAGAAGCTCTATACTTGCCCATATATCACCTGTTGAACCTTAAAATTTTTGAAAATATTAAAATCAAACATTTTAATTAAAGAGACAATTATTATAAATAAATTGGTATAGAATTATATTGAATAAATCTATACCAATTTTTAATTTGATATCAAGCCTTTGTTAAAATATCTGTTAAACCCAATTTTTCTATTCTCTTTTTTATCTCATTTTTATCTGTAGTATATAGTCCCTTTTCTTTCATTCTGTTAAAATACTCTGCACCTGCAAAAGTGTATCTGTTTTTTCTACCCTCTGCAGTTTTAATTTTGTAATTGGCATAGCTTATTATATCTCCAATGGCAGTTTCAGTTGGAAGTACCAGCTCAGGTCTGCCGAGAGCATATCTTACTGCATTATGCCCTGCAAGAGAACCTGTACATATGGCTTCTGTATGACCTACGAATAAACCGCTTTTTTCTCCACCACAGAATAGGTTATCTACTCCTCGTACATGTAGATCATTAGAAACAGGGGCTACAGAAAGATATCTTATAGAATTTCCCTTGCCACCAGAGTAAGGATCTATAAATTTTACATTTTCTAATCCTGGTATTTTTCTCAATTTATCAAGAGGGTAATAAGATGTCATCAGTTTTGCATGACCAGTATCCAAAAGTACAATGTTTTCTGCAAAATCTTTTAAAGCATATTGCTGGCATACCTTTGCCTTTAATTTATCCAAATTTATATCTTCCTTTGGAACTTTGAGCACTACTACACCTTTGTTTTCTAGTTCACTTACTAATTCTTTACTCATAGTATCCTTTGCAAGTTTACATGAGCCACTGAATGCTCCATAATTTCCATCGGATCTTTCTCCATGGAGATCTTCTACTCCTGCACATTTGCTTATACTTATTCTAGGACCAAAGGATGGACATCTTAATATACACATGGAACAGCCATTCCCATATCTTATACAATTACCCATGGGACCTGTAGAACCAGTAGTTTCTATAAATACATCTGCTTCTTCATAATCGCCATTTGCAGTATATATTCCATCTATTTTATTGCCATCCATTTTTACATCTGAAACTCTTGAAATTAACTTTAATTTTATTCCACTATCCAATAAATAATTTCTAACTATTGGTTCTATTTTATTTACATCATACAACCATGCGTGTTTGTGACCGGGAAAGTCCATATTTTTATGCCTTGTAAGGCTATCTGTAATATTTATAAGATCTCCTGCACCTAGTGCTATAATTTCTTCTGCGGCTGTATATCTTCCATTGTTTCGCATTATTCCACCTACATTTCCAAGTCCTAGTACCATATCTGTCTTTTCATGTATAACTACCTCTGCACCAGCTTTTTTTGCTGTAAGAGCAGCGGCACATCCGGACCAACCTGAGCCAATTACTATAACTTTCATAAAAATGCCTCCTATATGAATCTTCTATCTTTAAACAAATCTCTAGGGTCCATTTGAACCTTGCATAATCTTTTAACTACATCGTTTTTATAGTGTTTGGTGCAGCTTGCACATATTCCTTCACCACAATTCATTTTGGCATTATTGCAGCAGGAAAAGTTTATAGATTTATCTATAAACTTGAGAATCTTGTAGATCAGTATGTCAGGTCCACCACAGTAAATTACATTTATATTATTTTCACTTATAATTTTACTCAATGTAGATTTAAAATTTTCAGTAAGCTCTCCATTATACAATATAGAGGAATTTATTATTTCAGAATTGCATTGATCAAAATATTGTTTTCCAAAATTATCTTTAAATTCTGTATCTAAAATTGATATGATTTTATTGTTATTTGAACTTAATTTTTTTATAACATTAATAGAAGGTGCAATTCCTATACCTCTAGCTATAATTAAAGATGTTCCATTTTTAGCTTTTTTGATGTTTGAAAGTCCCATTATTCCATTGTAGAAAGGACCTCTTGCCGATATTTTTTCATTGGCGTTTAGTTTTAATATATTTTTTGTCTTTATTCCATTTTCCTTTATGGCTACTTTTATAGTACTTTTATACATATCTGCTTCCATTATTGATATTGGAACATTATAGTAGGTTGGAAGTTTTATGTTTTTTAAAAATATAAAACTCCCAGGATATACTAACTCTTTTACTAGGCTTTCAGGTGCTTTTAGAGTTAATATATAAAGTGAATCTTCAGTTTTTTCTTTTTTAAACACTGTTGCCATATAAGTTTTCCTCAATTTTGTCGGTTTCTTTCCATTGGATATATATTTTTCATATATGCAAACACCACACCAATCTTTGCACTGGCAGAATTCTTCGCCAGAAAGCTGAGAGCAGAGTATGCAGTCATGAGTCTCTGCAAGATGACATGGACAATAAATACTACCAGCATCGATACAATACATGTAAATAACCTCCGTCTATAATTCCTATAAATATTTAAGTTTCATTAATTAATATTGAGATAAATAAAGCTGTGTACATTATCAGATTATTTTTTAGGCTGTTTTTTGTTACTTGAATTATGTTAAAAATTTATGATATAATTTGTTTCAACAAGAAATATATCAAATTTTATATAATCTATGAACATTTAATGTGTTATTATATATAATAGGATAAAGGAATTAGTTTAAGAAAGGATGTTTTTAATGGAAGAAAATATGGAAGGAAATTATGATTTAACAAATCCATACGAAATTGCAAGATACATAAAAGAGGCTAAAAAAGCTACACCAGTTAAAGTATATATTAAAGGAGATATATCGGATTGTGACTTTGGAAATATAGAAGATTATGGTTCGGCTGATTTTCATGTGATTTTTGGTGAAAGTGATGAGATAACAGATTTCTTAGAAAAGAACAAGAATAAGATAAATAAATTCAGATTAGAATATGATAGACGTAATTCAGCAATTCCATTAATAGATTTAAGAAATATAGATGCAAGAATAGAACCTGGTGCTATAATAAGAGACAAGGTTAAAATAGACAAAGGTGCAGTAATAATGATGGGCGCAGTAGTAAACATAGGTGCTGAAATAGGAGAGGGCACCATGGTAGATATGAATTCAGTTGTAGGTGCAAGAGGCAAGCTTGGAAAGAATGTACATCTTGGTGCAGGATCCGTTGTAGCCGGAGTTCTGGAACCACCAAGTAAGTCACCATGCATAATAGAAGACAATGTTCTAATTGGTGCAAATTCGGTTGTTTTAGAAGGTGTTAAAATAGGAAAAGGATCTGTAGTTGCTGCGGGATCTGTAGTAGTAGAGGACGTTCCTGAAAATGTAGTTGTGGCAGGTTCACCTGCAAAGGTAATAAAATCTGTAGATGACAAGACAAAAGGCAAGACAAAGCTTGTTGCAGATTTGAGAAAATAATATATAACAAAAATAGGTATACATGATTACGTGTATACCTATTTTGAATTATTTAGGAGATTCTTTTGTTCTTTACATTATTATTAGTTTTATCTGTTTCAGTTTGTTTTATACTTGTATCATTGGTGTCATCTGAAGATTCCTCATTAAACGTATCTTCCTCATCAGAAGTTTTATCTATCTTTTCCATTTTGGATATGGAAACTTCGTAAGCAACTTTTTTTATTGTTTCGGATTCAGAGATTTTTTTCTGATATTCTCTACTTTGCAATCTTCCCCATACTCTTATATTGTCACCAACTTTTAAGGATTTGCAAAATCTTGAGTTTCTCCCCCAAGCTATAGTTGGTATGTAGTCGGATTTATTATAGGCTCTATTTACTGCTAAAAGCATGTCAGAGATCTCTCTACCAAAAGGTGTTGTTCTATAAACAGGTTCTTTGCATATAAATCCATCAAGAAATATTTGGTTTGGATTTTTACTTTTTTCAGTGCAAACACTTATATTTCTTGCAAATACAGTTAATATAAGTCTGTTTGCTCCATCTACAAATTTATTATAGGATCTTAATTGACCCTCTACTATTACTTGAGTTCCTAATTTGATATCTATATCACTTATTAATCTTTCTGAAATTGTTATAAAGAGTATATCGTTAGTTTCACTTAACCTTGGTACTTTAATATTAAAAGTATAAAAACCTTCACCATACATTTCATGGCTGAAATTAAGTTCTGAAATCACTTCCCCCTCTAGATAAATCTTGTTGTTTAACATAAGATTCTCCATGTAAACCCCTCTTTCCATTAGTTTTAAATTATTTATCTACATATAAATATTCATAAAAGTTTAAAAATATACTAGAAATTGTAATTTAATCTTTTACTTGTTTGCCGCTTTGATCTATTTTATAATTATCTTTATATATTAAATCGCCAACAGTAACAAATTTATATCCTTTATTCTCAAGTGTTTCTATTATTTTTGGCAAGTTTTCCGGAGTATATTTAGCACTGCTATGAAATAAAAGTATTGAACCTGGCTCAGTATTTTCAATTACTTTTTTGTATTCAATATCAGAACCTTTTTCCATCCAGTCCACACTATCTACATTCCATTGAATGCATTTATAGCCTGAAGATTCTACTACGCTTACAGCTTCATCATTATAGGATCCTGCTGGAAATCTAAATAGTTTTGTACCTGTACCTGTTATGTTTCTTATTTTTGCTTCATTTACATTTATATCTTCTAAAATTTTGTCTTTTGAGAGTTGTGTCATGTCCGGATGTCTATTGGAATGATTTCCAAGTTCATTTCCTCTTTCAGAAATTTGTTTTAGCATGTCCGGATATTTGTTTACCCAATCACCAACTACAAAAAAGGTAGCTTTGATTTTATATTTATCAAGTATATCAAGTATTTCTTTAGTATGCTCGGTGTTTCCAAGGCTTACGTCAAAGCTTATGGATATTTTTTTATCCTTTGTATCTACACAGTAAATGGGTAATTTTTTATTTATGCCCATGAATACCCCTGTATTTTTGTAATTTATTAATAAAGAGAAGACTGAACCTATAATTACAAGAATACATACCATAAACAATTTTTTCTGTGCTCTTATTCTCAAAAATTTACCTCCTAAATTTTTTCCCATAGTTTTATATAGTATTTTTAGCGTATAAATATTACATAAATAGATAAATATATTTTGAGATATTTTATGTTATAATTATTAATAAAGATATTTTAATATTTTTAATTCAATGAGGTGGATTTAAATGTCTGAAAATACTCTAGAATTAGCGGAGAATAAACTTCTTTTACTTTATATATTTAAAAAAATAAAAATCCCTATTTCTAATAATAAGATTACAGAGATTATACTTGAAAATAATTTTATAAATTATTTTATACTTCAGCAGTATTTGGATGAATTACTGGTTTCTAAATTTATTCAGTATGTTGATGCAGAAAAAGATCATAAATTACTGATTACCAAAAAAGGTATAAAAGTATTGAATCTATTTGAAAATATGATATCCAAAGAAAAAATAAAAATAGTAGATGATTATTTTAAAAAACATGTAAATAATACAGAAAAAGATGTACTTATAAGTTCTGAATACATTTCAAAAGATGAAGATAATTATATAGTTGATTTAAAAGTAACAAAAAACGAAATTACATTAATGAATATAAAATTAAGTGTAAAGTCGGATAAAGAGGCACATGAGTTGTGTAATAAATGGAAGAATAATACTGATGACATATACTATAAGATTGTCCAAACTCTCTTAGAAAATTAAAAATCAATTTATTATCATACCTGTAGGTTCAGCCCCTATAGGTATAAATTGTTTTAATCCATTCTCCACATTTAATTTTATTAAGATATTGTTGTAGTTGTCTCCTATATAGAGTTCATTGCGATATTTTAGTATCCTGGATGGCATACCACCTACAATTATTTTTTTCTTTTCCCTATAATTATTTATATTTATCATACTTATAGTACCATCTCCAAAGTTTGATATATAACAGTAATTATTAGTACAGTATATATCCATAGGGGAATTTCCTACAGTTATTCTATTTATTATAGTATGATTTTTAAGAGATAATATAGATATATTTCCTTTGAATTCAGATCCCAAATTACTTTCGCAAACCAGTATATGCTGACCATCTATAGTGAAAATAGCTTTTGTAGGATAAGCTCCTACTCTTATATTTTTTATATGTTTTGTATTTGTGCAATCTATTAATGTTATGCTGTCACTTTCCATATTGGATACCAGAAGAATTTTTTCCCTGGCATTTAAATATATGCTGTGAGGAAGATTTCCACAGGGGATTTGTTCAACTATTTTTTTAAGATTGAAATCAAATACTATCAAACTATTTGAATCACCGCATATTATATAGGCTTTATTACCTAATGTAACAATATCATTGCAATTGGAGCCTATATAGTAATTATTTTCATTTATGTCAGTTTTTAAATTTATTATAGAAATGCTGTTGCTGTAATTATTAGCTGTTATTAATTTATTGTTTCTTGTACATATTCCATGAGGACCTATCTTATAGGTTAGATTTTCAGATTTCAGGTGAATCTTTTTGATTACACAGAAATCATCTAAATTAACTTTAGATATAAAGTCGGAATAATTACTGCATATATAAAGATAGCTCAACTCCATCACCCCCTACAAATATAATATGTACATGTATTAAAATGTGTAATAGTAAAACTAAATTATTTTTTATATGAGTTCTTGTATAAGTTTTATATATTATATATAATAAATTTATATAAATATTTGATAGGATGATGACGATGTATAGTTATATACCAAAGGGTGTGTGCTCAAGAAAGATAAGTTTTGATGTAGTGGATGATAAAATTACTCATGTAAGTTTTGTTGGAGGATGTAATGGAAACCTTCAGGGAATTTCAAGACTTATAGAAGGCATGAATGTAGAAGAGGCAGTAAAGAGATTAAAGGGAATTTCGTGTAATGGCAAGGGAACCTCATGTCCAGATCAATTTGCGAAAGCTGTAAGTAGTATAGTTTTAAATAAACAGCATGCCTAGGAGGAATAAAATTTGAATGATTTAACATCTAAAAATGTACAAAATATAGAGATATCCGGTATAAGAAAATTCTATAACAAGGTACAAAAGTATCCAGATGCTATATCCCTGACTCTTGGACAGCCGGACTTCAATGTACCTGATGGAATAAAAAATGCCATGATAGAGGCCATAGAGCAAAATAAAACCTCATATACCTCTAATGCCGGTATTGTTGAACTTAGGAATGAGATATCCAATTATCTCAAAAGTCTGGACATAGAGTATGATTCGAAGGAAATATGTCTTACAATAGGTGGCAGTGAAGGATTAATGGATGTTTTTACTGCCCTTATAAATAAGAATGACAAAGTGCTTATACCAACTCCTGCTTATCCAGCTTATGAGAGTTGTGTAAAGATATTAGGTGGGCAGATTATAAATTACAGTTTAAAAGAGGATTTTTCTGTTGATTTTGACCATTTGGAGAGGATAATTAAAGAGGAACATCCTAAAATCATGGTTATCTCATATCCATGTAATCCTACAGGTGCAATACTTTCAAGAGAAGATAGCATAAAATTATATAAGATTATTTTGGATAATGATATTATTGCTGTAAGTGATGAAATGTATGCTGCTCTATGTTTTGATGATAAATATTATTCTATAGCTCAGTTTGGAGATTTAAAAAGTAAAGTTATAATTGTAGGTGGATTTTCTAAGATGTTTTCTATGACAGGACTTAGAATAGGTTATGTATGTGCTGAAAATAGGTTTATGAATGAAATAATGAAAGTTCATCAATATAATGTATCCTGTGCTCCGTCAATTGTTCAGTGGGGGGCTTTTTATGGACTTAAGAATTGTATGAAAGATGTAGAATATATGAGAAATGAGTTTGTAAAGAGAAGGGACTATCTTTACAGTAGACTTAAAAAAATGAATTTTGATGTCAATTTGCCTATGGGTGCCTTTTATATGTTTCCATCTATAAAGAAATTCAATATAAAAAGTGACAAATTCTGTGAAGTGCTCTTGAAAGAGGCCAAAGTAGCAATTGTACCAGGGTCTGCTTTTGGAAAAGGTGGGGAAGGGTACATAAGAATATCATATGCATCAAATATTGACAAGCTTAAATCAGCGGCAGATAGAATTGAAAAATGGATTTGCTCAGTTTACAATTAATGAATTTTGCTTGTGGCAAAATAATAAGGATTTTTCGACATAATCTGAAAAATCCTTATTATTTGTAAACTGTGCATTGACAAATGATAATTATTAATTGTCATTTGAAATAACGTTATCCATATTGTATAGGCCGGCATTTTTTTTATACATGAATTCACAAGCTTTTAAAGCACCAATGGCAAAAACTTCTCTTGAAATTGCAGTATGTTTTATCTCTATAGTTTCACCCTGTCCTGCAAAAAGTATTTCATGTTCTCCAACTATGCTTCCACCTCTTATAGAATGAATTCCTATTTCATTATGAACTCTTTTCTTAATACCTTCACGTCCATTTACAAACTCAATATTGTCTGGAATTGTATCCTTTATGGTGTCTGCAAGTAAGATAGCAGTACCGCTAGGAGAGTCAACTTTTTGGTTATGATGCTTTTCAACTATTTCTATATCAAAATTTTTATAAAGCAGTGAACTTATATTTTTTAATATATTGTTTACTACATTTATTCCTATAGACATATTCGCAGATCTAAATATAGGAAGTATTTTAGAAAGATCATTTATCTTCTTTATTTGTTCATCGCTGTATCCAGTAGTACAAAATACTATTCCAATATTATTTTCTTTTCCATATTCAATTAATGAATCCAATGCATCAGGTCTTGAAAAATCCAAAATTACATCTGCGGATATATTACAATCTGATATGGATGCAAAAATTGGATAGTTGGATTTTTCAGTATTTCTATCAATACCTGCAACGATTGATACATCTTCAATAGTATTTGCTAGTTTAGATATGACTTTACCCATTCTGCCATTGCATCCACTTAATATAATTTTAACCATTAATTTATACACCTCTATAATTTTATTTTAGTTAGTTTATATGAAGAATTTAACGTGAAAGATTGAAATCTTTCACGTTAAGTACAAGATATAAAATATTCAATTGCAATTATTTTAAAAGCCCATAATTTTTTAATTCATTTTTTAGTATATCGAGATTTCCATTTGCCATGCTGCAAAGTGGAAGCCTTAAATTCCCAACACTTTTACCTAGAAGATTTAAAGCTGTCTTTATAGGAATAGGATTTGTTTCTATAAACAGTGCTTTAATAAGTGAAAATAAATCAAGTTGGATTTTTAGAGCACCTTCAGTATCTCCTTTGAAGAATAATTCGCACATTTTTTCCATATCAGTAGGAACTATATTGGCTGCTACTGATATAACTCCAACTCCGCCTAAAGCTAAAATTGGAATCGTCTGATCATCATTTCCAGAATATATATCTATCTTATCTCTGCAAATTGCTTTCATGTAAGCAATTTGGCTTATATCTCCACTAGCCTCTTTTATGGCAGTTATATTTTCTAAATCACATAATTTTTCTAGAGTCTTTGGTGCTAAATTCAAACCGGTTCTGCTAGGTACATTGTAAAGAATTATAGGAGTACTTACAGCAGTATTTACAGCTTTAAAATGTTCTATAAGTCCCTTTTGTGTAGTTTTATTGTAGTACGGAGTAATTACAAGAAGCCCATCGACACCTATACTTTCAGCCCATTGGCTCATAGATACTGCATGGGAAGTACAATTACTGCCTGTACCAGCTATTACAGGTATTCTCTTGTTTACTTTCTCTACAGTAAATTTTATAGTGGCCTTATCCTCTTCTACAGTCATAGTTGAGGATTCACCGGTAGTTCCACATACGACTATAGCTTTGGTTCCTGACTGTATGTGCCATTCTATAAGATCTGCCAACTTTTCAAAGTCTACAGACCCATCACTTTTAAATGGTGTAATAATTGCAACTGCTGAGCCTTTAAATAAACTCATAAAAACACACCTCGTTCTAATTTATTATTTATATAATATTATATTCAAATTGCAGCTATTTGTTTTTAATTATGCATTCTGCTATTTCTACTGCATTTGATGCCGCGCCTTTTCTTATGTTATCAGCAACTACCCATAAGTTCAATCCATTTTCAACACTGAAATCCTTCCTAATTCTTCCAACAAAAACTTCATCATGTCCAGCAGCATCAATGGCCATTGGATATACTAAATTTTTAACATCATCTTTTACAATTAATCCGTTTGTATTTTCAAATAATTTAAATATATCTTCTATTTCAAATTTATTTTCCAATTCTATATTTATACTTTCGCTGTGGCCATAAAAAACTGGGACCCTTGCAGTAGTAGCAGTTATTTTTAAATTGTCATCATGAAGTATTTTTCTTGTTTCATTTATCATTTTCATTTCCTCTTTTGTATATCCATTATCAAGGAATACATCTATATGGGGAAGTATATTTCCAGCTATAGGATATGGGAATTTTTTAGGAGCGGCACCTTTATATCCTTCAAGTAGATCATTGTATCCTCCAACACCAGCACCTGATACTGCTTGATAAGTTGAATAAACTATTCTCTTTATTCCATATTTTTTCTGAAGTGCCTTAAGTGGAAGCATAGCTTGTATTGTAGAACAGTTAGGGTTTGCTATTATTCCCTTGTTCCATTCTATATCTTCAGGGTTTACTTCAGGTACAACTAGAGGTATATCCTTGTCCATTCTCCATTGACTACTATTGTCAATTGCAACTGCTCCATAGTGTGCAAATATAGGTGCATATTCTTTACTTACAGAAGCACCTGCAGAGAATAAAGCTATATCTATTTTTTTATTTTTTATATTATCTTCTTTTAATTCTTCTACAGTAAAATCCTTACCTTTAAATTTTAATATTTTACCTGCTGATTTAGAAGAAGCATACAAATATAAATTCTTTATTGGAAAATTTCTTTCCTCCAAAACTTTAATAAATGTTCTTCCTACCATTCCTGTGCAGCCTACTACTGCTACATTGCAATCCATTAATTACCACTCCTTAGTATTTGTTATAAGTTATAATTATTAATTATATTTTAAATAACTGTGCTATTCAATACCATATGTACACATATACTAAATATTTTACACTAAAATTTTAAATAATTAAAAATTAATATGTTTCTTATGTAGTCATATTGAATATTTGTAATTAAAATTTCATATCACTAAATATAAAAATTAATGTTATAATTTAAATAACTCTATATTTTTGTTCTTTTTACAATTATAACAGATGATATTAAAAAGTTAACCCTTAAAATAGTGAATATAAGTATAAATATCACTTTTCAGGAAAAAATACTTTATATAAAACTATGGAGGGTTAAATATGTCAAAAACACCATTAAAAAAAATAATAAAGGCTAAACTCAAGGCAAATAAAAAACTTACAGCAGCTGAAGAGTTGAGAGAAAAGCTAAAATATGAGATTGCCGAGGAGCTGGGGCTTAAAGATAAAGTGAATGAACGGGGATGGAGTGGATTGACTTCTGAAGAGACTGGTAGAATTGGAGGAATGATGGCAAAACGAAAAAAGCAACTTAATATACCTAAAAATGAAGTCATACTAAAAAATCAAAGAAAGGATAAATGATTATTAGAGATATGGATTGTTATAATAATTTTGCATATATATATGATGATTTAATAAACAATGATATAAACTATGAACTTTGGTCCAACACAATAATGAAAGTTTGTAAAGAGTGCAATATCGATAATAAAGACTATTTGGATATAGGATGTGGCACTGGAAATCTTACTGAAAAAATTGTGCCAAATTTTAAAAATTCATGGTGTGTGGATTTATCAAGTGATATGCTTACAAAAGCACAAGAAAAATTTATATATAAAAAGTTGAAAGTCAAGTTGGTATGTCAGAATATGATTGAATTGAATCTGAATAGACAATTTGATTTGATAACATGCTGCTTGGATTGTACAAATTATATTATTGAAGATATGGAATTGACAAAATATTTTAAATCAGTAATTAAACATTTAAAACCTAATGGTATATTCATATTTGATATAAATTCCTACTATAAAATAACAGAAGTACTGGGAAATAATATATATGATTATGATGATGATAAAATAACCTATATATGGGATAATAATTTAGAAAATGAAATTGTTGATATGTATCTCATTTTTTTTATTAAAGAAGGACAACTGTATAGAAGATTTGATGAACATCACAGCGAAAGAGCATACAAATGTGAACAATTGGAAGGTATTCTTTCAGAATGTGGTTTTCAAGTCCTAAAAAAATTAGATAATTATAGTGACAAGGTTCCACAATTAAATTCTGAAAGAATAGTTTATGTAGTGAATAAAAAGGAGAATAATTGATATGAAAGATAAAATAGTACGAGCTATGGCAAATAACAATACTGTTAGGATAATTTCAGCTACTACAACAAATTTAGTAAATGAGGGAATAAAGATGCATGAATGTACTCCTACAGCTGCAGCTGCTCTTGGAAGAATGCTTACAGCAGGTAGTTTGATGGGTACAATGCTTAAATCTGAAAAAGACAGCTTGACCATTAAAATAGCAGGAGGTGGAAAAGCTAAGAGCGTAATCGTGGTAGGCCATCCAGATGGAAGTGTAAAAGGATATATAGGAAATTCATCAATAGATCTTCCTCCAAATAGTAAGGGAAAATTGGATGTTGGAGGTGCTATTGGGAGAAGTGGAAATCTGTCCGTAATAAAGGATATGGGATTAAAAGAACCGTATATCGGTCAGGTACCTATAGTTACAGGAGAAATAGGAGATGATCTTGCCTATTATTTTACCGTTTCAGAACAGACCCCATCTGCAGTGGGTCTTGGTGTTCTTGTAGATACAGATCTTACTATAAAGGCAGCAGGGGGATTTATAATACAGATGATGCCAGGTGTACAGGAAGATACTGTCGCCCTATTGGAAGATAGATTAAAGAATATACCTTCTGTAACAGATATGATAAGTGGTGGAATGGATGCTCAAAAGATAATAGAGAATATTTTTGAAGATATAGACTTGAATATACTGGATGAGATGCAACCATGCTATAAATGTGATTGTTCAAGGGATAGAGTTGAAAGAGCACTCATAAGTATAGGGGTTAAAGATTTAAGTGAAATATATGAAGAAGGCAAGACAGAAGAATTAAAGTGTAATTTTTGTAATAAAGCGTATAAGTTTACTCATGAACAAATTGGAAAACTGTTAAATTGTATTAACAACAATTAAAATAAAAAGGACATTTGTTAATAAATTAATGCAATAAATGCTTTATAAATACTAAAAGGTTATATTGAAGAAAAAATTAAAATAAAGTATTGACAATATATAATTGAGCATATATAATGTTAATTGTTGCAGCGGAAAACAAGTTGCGAATTAGTAAAGCATTAGCGAATGTCTTGGGCGCATAGCTCAGCTGGGAGAGCATCTGCCTTACAAGCAGAGGGTCACAGGTTCGAGCCCTGTTGTGCCCACCAAAGTATTTGCTTAATTAATTGGCTTTTAATTAGTTAGTTTACGACTTGGATTAATTCTGACCTGTTTTAAGTTGGCCAGATAGCTCAGTCGGTAGAGCAGAGGACTGAAAATCCTCGTGTCCCTGGTTCGATTCCTGGTCTGGCCACCATCATTATGCGGGAGTGGCTCAGTGGTAGAGCGTCACCTTGCCAAGG
>NZ_APMH01000007.1 GCF_000359585.1 Clostridium tyrobutyricum DSM 2637 = ATCC 25755 = JCM 11008
AAGGTTTCAGATTTTATCTGAAACCTTTTTTATTATATAGAAAATTAATAAAAAATGTGACATAATTGATAATGTAAAAATTCATATTATAAAAAGGAGCTAAATTTATGGAAGATAAAGTACTTGCACTTGTAAATGGAGCTGAAATAAAAGAAAGTGATATTCAAAATACAATTAATAGATTTCCTAGTGATAAGAAGGCACAATTAAGCACAGAAAATGGTAAAAAACAATTATTAAATGAAATAATATTTTTTGAATTAGTATATAATTATGCAAAAGACACAAACATAGAAAAAGATAATTTATATTTACGAAAATTAGAGGAAGCTAAAAAAGAAATTTTAACCCAGACTGCAATAGCTAAGGCTATGGGTGGAGTTAATGTAACAGATGAGGAAGTTAAAGATTATTATGAAGCAAATAAAAATATGTATAAAACTCCAGAAATGGTAAATGCAAAACACATATTAGTTGATAATCTTGAAAAGGCTAATGAAGTTTCAAAATATATATCAGAAGGCATGTCTTTTGAAGAAGCTGCTCAAAAATATTCTAATTGCCCATCTAAGGCCCAAGGCGGTAACTTGGGGAAATTCTCTAGAGGACAAATGGTACCTGAATTTGAAAAAGCTGCTTTTAATTTAGATATAGGAGTAATTAGTGAACCTGTAAAAACTCAATTTGGATATCATCTTATAAAAGTAGAAGAAAAAATAGAACCTGATTTAAAATCCTTTGACGAAGTGAAAGATGCTATAAAAAGAGGATTGTTGCAAGAAAGACAGGCATATATGTATTCAAAGCTTGATAGTGAGCTTAGAAATAAGTACAAAGTTGAAATAAAATAATATTTATTTATGATAATTTCAGTTTTAAACATATAGGGAGATTTCTATGGTAGAAATCTCCCTTTTATTGTCCAAAAGAAAACCACCTGCTGTGCAGGT
>NZ_APMH01000008.1 GCF_000359585.1 Clostridium tyrobutyricum DSM 2637 = ATCC 25755 = JCM 11008
TATGGCGCTATAGCCAAGTGGTAAGGCAGAGGTCTGCAAAACCTTTATCCCCAGTTCAAATCTGGGTGGCGCCTCCAGAAAAGCTCTTGAAACTTTAACAGTTTCAAGAGCTTTTATATTTTGTAAATAATTATATGTTAAACTAAAATTAATGTGTTTACAAATAATTAATAAATATAACATTAAGTTGTAACAAAAACCACATATAATAATAATTATCCTAAGGAAATAACTTAGAGAAAATCAAAAATAATAGTTCCCCCTATTATAAACAGATAACAAAAACAAGTACTGTTGATACACAAGTGCTTGTTTTTTCTTATAATAAAAATCAATATTTATAGTTGATATACCAGATTTATAAGTTTATGTTAAATTGATGTTATATATATAATTTGAATTTATTGCGGAAAAGGATTACAATGAAAGTATATTAATAATAAGAGGGTGAACATATGAAAGGAGAAGTATATAATCTTGATGATATTATAAGAATTGAAAATGGTTCAAAGGTTTGGATAGAATCAAAATATAGAAAGTCTGATTTGTTCATTATAAACAAAAAAAATTATAATAATATTAACTTTATAATTGATAAATATTTATCAAAATGGCTTAATATTTGTTTAAATTATAAACAGTTAGAAACTAAGATAAATATGGGTGAAATAAAAATATATGAATGGTTATCCGATGATGAGTATTTAGTTAGAAATATAGAAAGATTGAGAAATAATATAGAAGTTGATTTGATCTTACAAAATAAAGATGAATTTATCAAAGAAACAGCAAAATATAATAAATTGATAAAAGAACTGGAAAAGAGAAAACTAATAAATTATTAAGCTGATACTATATGGTAAAAAAATCCAACAGATGCTATAATGTATTTAAAAGGGGTGTCTATTATGGATTTATCGTTTAAAAAATTGATCGAAATTATTAAAAATGATAAGTTCTCCAATAAAGATAAATGTTCCAATAAAGATGAGGACTGTCATGAAAAACAGATTTGTTTTGATAATTTTTATTATAATAAAAATAAAATCAAGACTTACAGTATAGACGAAATTAGAGCATATAAAGACTTGCTAGTAAAATACAATCAAAATATACTAAACAGGGCAAGAAAAAAATTATTTAAATTGTGTATGGCAATGGATATAATTTTTATATTTGTTAGTCTTGTTTTGAAGGTTCCCATAGTTATTTCAGTGGTAGTTGCCTTTACAATAATACTATATTTTGTAACTAATCGATATATGATAAGAGTGTTTAACATATGTAATGAAAAGAAAAGATTTCTAAATAGATCATAAACTATTTAATTAAATTCTGCATTAATTTTTAATTTTAAGAAAGAGAAAATCTGAATGATTATGCAGGTGGTTTTAATATGAAAAACTATGATTTACTCAGTGATTTTAGGGATTTTAGTGATAAAAAAGGACATTTTATTAAAGGATATGTTATGGATGAATGTTCAGCCAAACAATATATTGAAAAAGCTGAAAATTTAAAAAAAGAAAAATATATTAAACTAAATAAATATCATTATGATGGAATATCCTTGTATTTTGATGGATATATAATTTCAAAATAGTATATAATATAATTATTAAGATGATTAAGAGCTCGTAAGGGGCTCTTTTTAATTTTTAAAAATAAATTATAATTGACAATAATTATATTGAGATATTAAAATACTTGGAGGAATTTTTATGAATATAAAAGAAGTGGATCATATAACATCACTTAGAATAATGAACTTATACAGACCGGTGGGGAAGTTTATAAGTCAGGACGGAGGATTATGGATAGCCATAGATAATTGTACAGGAAAAGTAATTACAAGAGAATTTAGAAATAAAGAAGAATGTATACTATTTTTAAATAAAGATAAAAGATAATTTTTAGATTTTATATTAACATACCTTCCATAACAATTATGTACAATTTTTAAATTCCTAAATATAATATTTATAGAAGCTAATCTATAAGAAATAAGTTTGTCGAAATTTGACAAATAAATTTTGAATATGATTTTTCTTTCAACACATACTATTTTGGAAGGGAGTGTAGAGAATGCCACTATTAAATCTAATTTATAATAATGAAAGAGAGGATATAATAAATGGAATAAAATCTTTAAAACAATATTTCAAACAAAAAAATATAAATATAGGTGTATCTGAAAGTTTGGAGTCTGGTACTCACTTCCTAAAGATATATAGTGATTGTGAACTGAATAAAAGGCTAGTTAATATATTTAATATACAGATAGCTAATATAGTATATGGAATAATAGTAAAGGAATTTTATAAAAAAGAAATAGATTTATTCTTACAGGAGAATTATTTTTTCCTTCAAAATGATGAGATGGATAATATAAAAAATGAAAGTTATAATTTACTTATGGGGGATATATCCATTATAGATGAAAATTCTATTTACTGTATAAATAAAAAAAATAATATATTGGAAGAAATAATAGATTGCATGAGAGAATCTAATAATATAAATATTGAAGGATTTATATCATTTAGAATGAAAAATACTTTAAGTGACTTAAAAAATATAATTGATAAAGTAGTAGAAAAATATATGGTAGAAAAAGAATACGATGATTTTATAAAACTTTTAAAATATTTTGTGGAAATTCAGGAAAGCAAAATAGAATATATGGATATAGTTATAGAAGATAATGGAGATTATATTGTCAGAAATGAGCAGGGAATAGATATAACCAATAAGTTGTTTAATGAATTGACAGAGTTTAAAACAGATAAGGATGTTAGTTCAGAAGATTTACTTATAAGTGTTCTTATAACTAATTCTCCACAGAATATATGTATACATTCAGTAGAAAATTGTAGAAATAGTGAGATTATAGATACCATACAGAAAGTTTTTACTGACAGGGTAAAGTTTTATAACAGCTGCAATGTTTAAAAATAAGTAATATTTTATAATTAGTTATTGACATATGTATGTTTGAATAATAAAATAATAGAATAAACCAAGGCAATGAAAAGGAAAAGTAGGTAAAATATTGTTTCAAGAGATAAAAACTTGTTAGCTGAGAGGTTTTTTAAGCAATATTTATTGAAAAACCACCTTTGAGTCAAATGCTGAATTTATATATTATATTTTTTAGTAAGCATTTTCGTAAATCTGCGTTAAAGATATAGAGATGGCAATAGTATTTTTTATTATAATTTGAGTTTTGTAGCTATTGTTAATTTGGGTGGAAACACGGCAACTCGTCCCATGGTTATGGGAGGGGTTTTTTTACTTGGAGTTAGTAGTTCTAGTTACTTTATAGGAGGAGGAAAAAGAAATGATAAAAATATTTTTAAAAGATGGAAAAACAATTGAAGTTGAGAAGGGATCCAAGGTAGCGGAAATAGCTTCTAAACTGAGCATATCTTTAGGAAAAAAAGCTTTAGGAGCTAAATTAAATGGAAAAGTTGTAGAGCTGATGCAGGCAGTGGACGAAGAATGTAAACTGGAAATATTGACATTTGAAGATGATGAAGGCAAGAAGATATTAAGACATACTGCATCTCATATACTTGCGCAAGCAGTAAAAAGATTGTATCCAGATGTAAAATTGGCTATAGGACCGTCTATAGATAATGGATTCTATTATGATTTGGATGCAGAGTTCTCATTTACTCCAGAACTTCTTGAAAAAATTGAAGCTGAGATGAAAAAAATAGTTAAGGAAAATGAGAAATTGGAAAGATTTGAGCTGCCAAGAGATGAAGCAATAAAATTGATGAAGGAAAAGGATGAGCCATATAAAGTAAAATTAATCGAAGATTTACCAGAAGATGAGGTTATATCTTTTTATAAACAAGGTGATTTTATTGATCTCTGTGCAGGGCCACATTTACCATCAACAGGCAAGGTAAAAGCATTCAAACTTCTTTCTATTGCAGGAGCATATTGGCGTGGAAATGAAAAAAATAAAATGCTTCAGAGAATATATGGAACTGCATTTGAAAAGAAAAAGGATCTTGAAGATTACCTGAATATGATGGAAGAAGCTAAAAAGAGAGATCATAGAAAATTAGGGAAACAATTGGATTTGTTCAGTATTCATGAGGAAGGACCTGGATTCCCATTTTTCCATCCAAAGGGAATGATAATAAGAAACACTCTTCAACAGTACTGGAGAGAAGTCCATAGAAAAGCTGGTTATGATGAAATAATGACTCCAATTATATTAAATGAGAAACTTTGGCATGAATCAGGTCATTGGGATCACTATAAAGATAATATGTATTTCACAAAAATAGATGATGAAGATTATGCCATCAAGCCAATGAATTGCCCTGGCTCAATACTTGTTTATAAAAACAAGATACATTCATATAGGGACTTTCCTATAAGATATGGTGAAATGGGAATTGTACACAGACATGAAAAATCTGGAGCTCTTCACGGACTTATGAGGGTTAGATGTTTTACTCAGGATGATGCACATATTTTTGTAACTAAAGATATGATTAAAGATGAACTTCTTAAAGTAATAAAACTTATAGATAATTTCTACAGGGTATTTGGATTTGAATATTTTGTTGAATTATCTACAAGACCTGATGATTCCATGGGAAGTGATGAAGATTGGAATGCTGCAACTGAAGGATTGAAATCTGCATTGGAAGCTGCAGGGCTTTCTTACAAGGTAAATGAGGGGGATGGAGCTTTCTATGGACCTAAAATAGATTTCCATTTGAGGGATTCTATAGGAAGAACATGGCAATGCGGAACTGTTCAATTGGATTTTCAGATGCCTGAGAGATTTGACTTGACTTATATAGGATCAGATGGAGAAAAACACAGACCAGTTATGCTGCACAGAGTTGTATTTGGATCTATAGAAAGATTTATAGGAATTTTAATAGAAAACTATGCTGGAGCATTCCCGGTTTGGCTTGCACCAGTACAAGTTGAAGTAATGAATATAACTGATTCACATTTGGATTATGTAAGTAATTTAGTAGACAAATTAAAAGAGAATGATATTAGAGTGGAGTCCGACTTAAGAAATGAAAAGATAGGATATAAGATAAGAGAAGCTCAAATGCAGAAGGTTCCATATATGATTGTAATAGGAGATAAGGAAGTAAATGAAGGAAATATCTCAGTTAGAAGTAGAAAAGATGGAGATTTAGGAACATTTGCAATTGATGATTTTATTTCTAAAGTAAAGGAAGAAATAGATACCAAGGCAAAAGATATTATGTAAATGGAAAATTACCTGATAATTATTAAGCACTTAAACATGAAATATAATAGCAGAATTAGTAGAGGCATTTATTGGTGAAAAAATTTTTGTTATATAGTATAATTTATTATAAATATCAAACTATTTTTTAAGGAGATAATGAATGCTTAAAGATAAAATATTGAATAGAGAAACTGGAATAATAACATATGCAATAACACCGCCAAAATTAAACAATTTACATCAAAAAATTGTAGAAATTTCTCAAAAACAGGTAGAGCGGATAAAGAACATTGATGTAGATGGCCTAATTATTTATGATATTCAAGATGAAATTGACAGACAGAAAGAAAAGAGGCCATTTCCTTTTATTGAAACATTGGATCCAGCTTTGTATAATGAGGAGTATTTAAAGAATTTAACTGTTCCTAAAATTATATACAGATGTGTAGGAAAATATGATGAAAATCAGTTTTCAAAATGGATAAAATCTGATAAAGATAGCGATAGATTTTCTGTATTTGTTGGAGCATCTTCTAGTAAACAGGAAGTTAAGTTGAAATTATCTGAAGCATATAGAATAAGTGAACAATTAAATCCAAATTTAATTTTAGGTGGAGTTGTAATACCTGAAAGACATGTGACCCATAAAGATGAACATATAAGGATAATCAATAAAGTAGGTAAAGGATGTAAATTTTTTGTCTCGCAGGTAATATATAATCTGGAAAATTCCAAGAATTTTTTATCGGATTATTATTATTACTGTAAAAATAATAATATTGAGATGAAACCTATAATATTTACTATTACGCCTTGTGGATCTAAAAAAACATTGCAATTCATGAAATGGCTTGGAATAAATGTCCCAAAGTGGATGGAAAATGATCTTATGAATTCACAGGATATATTGCATAAATCAGTATCTTTATCAGAGAATATTGTTGAAGAATTATTGGATTTTGCATTGGAGAAGGATATACCAGTTGGATTTAATATTGAAAGTTTGTCAATTAGAAAAGTTGAAATTGAAGCTTCAATAAAATTGGTTAAAGATATAAAATCAATAATTGAAAAGAGATTAAAATAGATATAAATATTTTGTATTATTATATAAAAAGCACTTTTGGAGTGAATCCATAGTGCTTTTTATGTTTATTTGGTTGAACTTACAGATAGAGTTTTTAATAGAGCATAGGATTTGTTTCCATCTCTAATTTCACTAAAATAAGGTTAAAATTACTTTTTAAAGATGTATTTTTAAAAAATGCATTTTAACTGACCAATCTTTTTTATAGGGTATATTTAATACATTTGGGGTATGTTGGGAAACTAAAGGATAGTTTTCATAGTATGATGTTATAATTGCCGAATGCTGCATTCTTCCATTTGCATTTTGATAGAATATTATATCTCCAGGTTCCATCATGGATATGGAATTCACTTCTGTGCCTTTAATACCATATAGTTTATCCTTATCGTTAATTTTGAGATACCAGTAAAGGGAGCCGGCAGTAGACCAAGATACAGACCAGCTCCTATTATTGTACCACCACTGATTTCTCCCTGAAGTTACGATTGGTGCACCCCCAGCTCTTAAGCATTGAGATATAAAGTTTGTACAATCTCCTCCATTAGTACTATACACTAAAAAATATTTATAATTTGGATTTGGTTCCAAGGCATATTTAAAGGCATAATTTACAGCGTTAACCCTAGAATAAGATGTACTATTTATATAATTCACATAAGTACTCCATAAAATTGCTTATGATATAATCTATGTTCATATGTTTTATAAAGTTACATTATTATTTTATATCTATTCAGCTATGTCTTCGCAAGTTTTTGAATTAACAGGTGATTTTTTGTTCTTGCTTAGAATAATGGATACAAAAATGCTTGTTAAAAGTATGGAGAATATAATTGCCAAAGACGTTATTACTGAAACATTTATATGGAAGAAAGTAATGGAAAGTTTAATACCTGTAAATATTAATATACATGCAACTCCATATTTAACATATGCAAAATTATTATGAAGTTTTTCAAGTAAAAAATACATATTTCTAAGACCTAATATTGCAAATATATTAGAAGTATACACTATAAATGGATCTGTAGTTATTGAAAATACAGCAGGTATTGAATCTATGGCAAAAATTATATCAGAAGCCTCTATAAGTATTAATATTGCAAATAGAGGTGTAGCATATAGTATTTTATTTTTCCTGATAAAAAATTTTTCTCCCTCGATCTTATCGGAAACAGGGATTATCTTCTCCAATAATCCAATTACCCGGCTATTTTTAAAATTAACTACTACATCATTTTTAAATATCATTTTGATTCCACTTATTATAAGTATTATGCCAAATATATATAGCATCCAGTGAAATTGATTGATGATAGTAACACCTAAGATTATGAATATAAACCTGAGAATTATTGCGCCTATAATTCCATAAGTAAGTATTCTTTTTTGATATTGAGGATTTACAGCAAAACATTCAAATATTATGAGAAACAGGAATAGATTGTCCAAACTAAGGCTTTGCTCTATAACGTATCCACCTAAAAAAGCTAAGGCTTTTTCATGCCCCATGAATATATAAATCCCAGCATTAAATATAAGTGCCATTCCTATCCAGAATCCTAGATGTATTAAAGATTTTTTTGTAGACATAAAGTTACCCTCCTAAATTTAATAATTATTAAAAAATAAGACTTTTATCATAATTCTATTTTATATGTGAATTATGATAAAAGTCTTATTACCCGAAGGTTTACAAAACCAGATTTAGATATTCTAAATCGAACTGTTGACTTTGTAATTTTAATTACTCCCTTTTAATATTCAATATTATATTTTATGTTAAATATATTAGCATAGGTTTAAAGAAATATCAAGCTAAAAATATCACATATCACATAAAAATAAATCATATAACAAGTTAATCAATATCACTTAATTCGTAACCAATAAGGCAATATGTATTTTAAATGGAAAATTAATGATAAGGGCACATTATTTGTGTTAATATTAATATTGGAGTTGTTTTATACTAAAAAACATGTTATATGGAGCTGATGTATTTGTATTTGGAATTAAAGATTGCCAATAATATTATTGCAATTATAATATCATTTATTTTTTTATTTATTATAAAGAATATATTTTTAGATGAAATAGAGCGTAGAGGTAAACTATATATTAACATGTTTAAGATAAATATAATTTGTTTAATATTACAAACATTTGCATGTGTTATAGAAGGGCAAGATTTCAATGGGATTATACTTGTATCCGAAATATTGGATATGGCTATATTTATTTTACAACCAATAAATGGATTTTTGTGGTATCTATTTATAAAATCATGGGTAGATAAAAATAGAAAATTTATAAATAAGATATTTTTATTTTTGCCGATTATTATAAATAGTGTTTTTGTGATTACTAATCCTTATTCAAAATTTATGTTTAATATTAATTCACAAAATGTATATACTAGAGGACCTTTTATTTTTATAACTTTAATAAGTACATGTATTTTTTTGTTGTATAGTTTTTTATTTTCATGTAAAAATAAGTACAAAATAGATAAAAATGAATTTTTGATAATAGTATTATTTATTATCAGTATATTTTTGGGGACAGTTATTCAGTTGATATTTAAACTTATTGTATCTTTAAGTGTAAATTCTTATATACTTATTGTTGTGTATATGTTTTATCAAAATAAAATGCTTCAGACAGATTCTCTCACAGGAGCTTATAACAGGGAAAAGCTTATTGTTAAAATTAATAGAATAATAACTGGGAATTATAAACAAAAATTTTGTGTTGTTTTCATAGATCTTGATAATTTTAAATATATAAATGATAATTGGGGACATAATGAAGGAGATACAGCATTAATAATTGTAGTGAATTTAATAAAAGTTGTTTTAAATAAAGATGACTTTATAACAAGATATGGAGGAGATGAGTTCGTTATATTTTTAAATGTAGAAAACAGAGAGGAAATTAAAAACATTATAAGCAGAATTCTACAATTGTTTGATAAATATAATAGAAAAAATATCAAGTCATATAAATTAACTTTTAGTTATGGTTATAAATTGTATGATTCTAGTAGTCCTCTGCATTTTAATGAATACATAAATGATGTGGATAATCTTATGTATAAAACTAAGCAGGCTAGAAAGTCCATGAATTTATAGAAAATTTTAAGCTTATTATATATAATGGTAAGTAAAAATACTTAACTATTAAGGTGATATAATGGATAGAGATAAATTGCTTCAAATATTTAATGAACAAATAAGTGGTAAAAACCATGTTAAGGCAATGAGAATTATAAATAATGATTTGATTTCATCTGTAAATATTGAAAACGAAGATAATCTTATTTATATAAAAGGCAATGTTATTTCAGAGAGTCTTTTTAATCAGTATGAAACGCAAATTGAAATAGATGCTGTAAATAAAGAGATAGTTTCAACTTATTGCAGCTGCCCGGATTATGAAAACAATGAATTTAGAAGTGAGAATTATTGTTGTAAGCATTTGGTAGCTACATTTTATGAGTCTGTAGATGATATCCTAAAAAATTCTCTGTTTAATGATGACAAGGAAGAAGATATTTTCCAATCTAAAAATAATGTTGATACTCTGTCTATGCTTTTAGGTGATGAAAAACATAAAGAAGAAATAAAAATAGAAATTTATGTGAATAGGAATCAATGGGACAATAAAATTTCTGCTGAGTTTAGGATAGGGCTTAGTAGCATGAATTCAAATGAACTATATGTTCTCAAGAATTTAAAACAGTTTTTGATGGCACTTTACAATAATGTACCAATAAACTATGGAAAAAAATTTACTTTTAATATGAGCAACAACAAGTTAAGCATAAAAGACAAGGTTCTTATAGATTTTATTCAAATGGTAAGTAGTTTAGAAGAAAGTCATACATATAGAAGTAAGATAAAAAAGTCAAATATAGATGGAAAATATGTACATATACCAGATTATCTTGTAAGAGAATTTTTTGAAGTTGTAAAAGATCATAGAGTTTATCTTGATGAGGGATTTTTATATAGATGTATTGAAACTGAAATACTGGAAAAGTATCCACCTATAGAGTTTGATTTAAGAATGTCCAAGGGAAATTATATTCTCAAACTGGAAAATGGTCCCCCTGTTCCACTGAGTTCACGAAACAATGTGTTTTTTTATGGATCAACTATATATATTCCAGATGCTGAATACTGTACTAGAATAAATCCTTATCTTACGGTTTTCAATGGTGTTAGATCTGTTGCGTTACCGGCATCTAAAGAGGAGTTTATACTTAGAAATTTAATTCCTCAGCTTAATTTATTGTCTGATAGTGTGGCTATTTCAAGACCCATAAAAAACAAGATAGTTAATGAAAAATGTGAATTTAATTTTTATTTTGATGAGAAACGAAAACATATTATACTTACAACTAAAGTTAAATATGGATCTTTTGAATTTAATATATTTGAGGATTGCAGGGAAAAAATCATATATAGAGATTCTAAAAGAGAATTGGAGATTTTAGGATTGCTAAGGTCTCTTGGATTTGAACGTATGGGTAATGAATTTCGCCTAATGTGGGGTGATGATTATGTATTTAGATTTTTCAAAAGTGAAATAGAAAAACTTCAAAATGTAGGGGGAGTTTTTTATTCCGAGAATTTCAAAGGAATCAGATCCATTAATTCTAAAAATATTAGTGGAAATATTCAAAAAGGAAAGTATGATTATCTTGAAATGAAGTTTAAGCTTGGAGATATCCCGGAAGATGAAACAACAGCTATACTTCAAGCTTTTAGAGATAATCTTAAATATTACAAATTAAAAAGTGGAGAATATCTTGACCTGGAGGAATTGGAACTTAAAAAGTTTTTAAAACTTTTAGATGTAGTTTCACCTAAGAAAATTAATGAGAATTATATTCAAATACCTAAAAACAAGGGAATATATCTGGATGAATATATAGAACAGAACAATATAAGATATATTAAAGGAAAGTCGGAACTTAAAAAAATAAGAGATAAGTTAAAAAATATAGATACCATTGAATTTAAGGAACCTGATAATTTAGGAGAAAAATTGAGAGATTATCAAAAGACAGGATATAATTGGTTTAAAATGCTGGATTATTTGGGATTTGGCGGTATACTTGGAGATGAAATGGGACTTGGAAAAACCTTTCAGGCAATTGCATTTTTGATTTCCAATCCAAACAGCAAATCATTGATTGTAGTTCCTACATCTCTAGTATATAATTGGATTCATGAATTTGAAAAATTTGCTCCACATATGAAAGCTGCTGCAGTTAATGGGACCAAAAAAGAACGTAAAGAACTTATTGATAATATAGATAAATGGGATGTTGTTATAACTACATATAATCTTTTAAAAAGAGATATTACAATGTATAGAGAAATAGACTTTGATTATTGTATTTTAGATGAGGCCCAATATATAAAAAATCCTCATTCTCAAAATGCTGAAAGTGTTAAAAAGATAAGAGCAAAAACAAGGTTTGCCCTGTCTGGTACGCCAATAGAAAATTCTGTAATGGAATTGTGGTCCATATTCGATTTTATAATGCCTGGATATCTGTATGATGAAAAGAGATTTAGTGTGAGGTATTATAAGAGATTTAAGGAAGAACCTGTAGTAATTGAGGACCTTAATAGACTTATAAAGCCATTTGTTTTAAGAAGAAAAAAGAAGGATGTTATAAAAGAACTTCCTCAAAAAATAGAGAAGACAATTATGGTGAATATGGATAAAAAGCAGAAAAAGGTTTATGGTACTTATGCAAAACATGCATTGGCACTTATTGAAAAGAAAGTAGAAGATGATGAATTTAAAAGTAGCAAAATTGAAATACTGGCATATATTACAAAACTAAGGCAGTTATGTCTTGACCCTTCAATAGTAATGGATAATTATACAGGTAATAGTGCGAAGATAGAGGCATTAATGGAGCTTTTAGTTCAGAGTATAGATGAAGGACATAAAATATTGGTATTCTCCCAGTTTACTTCTGTACTTAAAAATATTGCAGGGAAAATAGCTGCAGAGAGTATAGATTATAGCTATTTGGATGGATCTGTACCTTCAAGGAGCAGGATGAAAATAGTAGAAGATTTTAATAATGGAAATAATCCGGTATTTTTGATAAGTTTGAAGGCGGGAGGAACAGGGCTTAATCTAACATCTGCGGATGTAGTAATACACTTTGATCCCTGGTGGAACCCTGCTGTAGAAGAACAGGCTACAGACAGAGCACATAGAATAGGTCAGAAACATGTTGTAGAAGTTATAAAACTTGTAGCAAAAGGCACTATTGAGGAAAAAATAATACAACTTCAAAGAGAAAAAAAGAAACTCATAGATAGTTTGATAGGAGATGGACTTTCGGGAGATTCAGGAATTACAGCTTTATCAGAAGAAGAAATAGTAAACTTGTTCAAATAAATTGCAGAAATAAGCAAGGGTAAGTCCCTTGCTTGAAAAACAATTCTTTTATAAATCTTTATTTTTATAGATATTACATGAAAGTGAAAATGATATTATAAATACAATAAAACATATCAATATTATGATAGAGTTTAGTATAATCTGAGGCATATTGTTTAAATTAATTACAATAAACTCATAATTAATATATTTATGAAGTATCCCATCTAGTGATGATAGTAAAAAAAACACACCAAATATTAATATCAAGGGTATAAATCTTGCTTTTAGATATCCGTATTTAAAGTATAGTGGAAAGTTTATACAATTAAGAATCAAAGAAAGTACAAAAGTTATAAATATATTTTCAATATTCATGGATATTGGAAGATTGGTAGTCCCTAAAAATTTTATAATATTTACCAGCAAAAACATAGTGATTATGCCTATTAAAGTAAATAAAAATATGGATATATACTTTGCTGAAACTATGTGTATTCTTTTTATGGGAAGGCTGTTCAAAAGTATTTCAGCTTTTTCATCATATAAAATAGCATTTGTTATAAATACAAAAGTAATCAGGATTGGAAGAAAAGTGTATATGCTAGCACCAAGATTCCTGAAGTTTAGGAGTATTGGCAGGGAACATATGATTCCTGTAATAAAACTTTTTTTCTGTATCAATATATCCTTTAAAATAAGATTTGCCATTATTAAGACCTCTTTTCCTTATAAATCTTTGTTCTTATAGATATTGCAGGAGAGTGTAGTTGATACTAGAAATACAATACAGCACAATAATAGTATGATAGATTTCATTATAGTTTCAGGAATACTGTTTAAATAAATATACATATATTGAACTTTCTCTCCAGATATCTTTGGTAATGATATAAATATAAAAAATATAGAAACAAGTAATACTATTGTTATATATCTTGTTGTAAAATAACCATATTTAAAATATATAGGCAGTAATATACAAACTAGAAATATGGTTATTATTAAACTTACCAGTATGCTTTCGATATTTATAACATTTGGTAAATATAGTATGCCTATATATTTTACTAAAATAGCAATTAAAGATAAGATTATTATATTTGTAATTACAAATATAAATGTTGATAAATATCTTGATATTACTATGGTTACTTTATTTACAGGAAGACTATTTAACATAATTTCAATTTTTTCATCCTTATAAAAACTGGTAGCTACAAATGCATATACTGTAAACACCGCTATAAATGGATAAATTCCCTCAAGATGCCTTTTAGAAGTAATTAGTAACAGAAATGAAAGTATAATAACTAAAATAAAACTTTTCTTCTGTATTAATATATCTTTTAAGATGAGATTTACCATTCTTTATTCCCCTTTCACTGTATATACCATTATGTCATCAAGGCTGGCTCTTTCAATTACAACTCTATCTCTGAAAAAGTTTTTAACTTCCTCTGAATTGGTTGTAAGAGCTTCAAATCCAAATGAATTTTCACGTATTCCTATGAATTTATCTTTAATGTTATTATTTAGAAGTTCCTTGTCTCCCTTTACTATTCTGTAATTTTCAAGTATGCTGTCTTTTGTATCTGAAAATACGATTTTCCCTGAATTTAAAAATGTAATATAGTCTGCTATTTTTTCCAAATCTGTAGTAATATGAGTGGAAAATAGTATGGACTTATTTTCATCTTGAATTATAGAATAGAGTATATCCAGCATTTCACTTCTGAATACTGGATCAAGACCTGAAGTAGGCTCATCCATTATTATAAATTCTGCATTATGGGAGAGTGCAATTGCCAGAGAGTATTTCATCTTCATTCCTTTTGAAAGCTGCTTTATTTTTTTCTTCTTTGGAAGAGCAAATTTATCCATATATTTATCGAAAAGTCTATTATCCCAATCCTTATAAAAACGTGATATTATATTTTTCATACTTACTGTAGTTAAATCCTCATAAAAATAGTTCTCATCATATACAAAACCTATTCTCTGTTTTATTTGTTTCTCATATTTTATATTTTCAAGTCCAAAAACTTTTACAGATCCGGAACTTTTCTTTATAAGATTCATTATAAGTTTTATAGTGGTACTTTTCCCCGCACCATTTGGACCAATAAGACCCATTATATAGCCTTTAGATAAATTGAAATTTATATTGTCCAAAGTGAATCCCTTATAAATTTTAGTTAAATTTTTAATCTCCAAAATATTGTCCATGAATTTTCCTCCCCAATTTACATATTGTCATATAGAATATCCAGCATTTCTTTTAATTCTGATTTTGTAAGTCCAATAATCTTACTTTCTTCTATAGCCTCCATTAGTTTGTCTTCAATTGATTTCATCTTTTTTTCTTTTAAAAGTTCTTTGTTTTGTGATGATACATAAGAACCTTTTCCAGGTACAGTTTCAATAAAACCTTCTCTCTCCAGCTCTTCATAAGCCCTTTTGGTAGTTATTACACTTATCTTTAGTTCTTTTGCAAGATTCCTTATAGAAGGCAGAAGTTCTCCTGCAGAAATAGTTCCTCTTACTATATTGTCTTTCACCTGGTTTGTAATTTGTTCATATATAGGATCCCTGGATATATTTGAAATAATTATGTTCATAATTGTTACTCCTTTTGAAGTATATACTGTATATATTAGAATATATACAGTATATACAATATGAGGTTAAGTGTCAATAGATGGATTTGACCTTATGTATATTAATTAATATAATAGAAAAAATAATAAATATTGGAAAGGAGATATGTACAAGTGATAAGTATGAGCAAACTCCTTTGTGATTCTCATAATTATGGTGACAATCTTAGATATATAAAAGGAAGTTCTATTGAAAAATATGGAGTTAGCAGGGGGAAAGGTCCTGTAGTTGTATGGAACTGTACGAAAACCTGTAATTTAAAGTGCAGGCATTGCTATGCAAATGCAGATGATAGAAGATATGAAGGAGAGCTGACATTCGATGAATCAAGGCAGTTTATTGATGACTTAAGTGATTTTAATGTGCCGGTAATATTATTTTCTGGTGGTGAACCTCTTATGAGAAGAAATTTTTTCGATATACTGGAATATGCAGATAAAAAGCATATCAGAAGTACCATATCTACCAACGGAACGCTTCTTGACAGGGATGTATGCAAAACACTGAAAAAGCTGAATGTTGGATACGTAGGGGTGAGCCTTGATGGAATAGGAGAAAACCACGATAAATTCAGAGGAATAAAAGGCTCATTTGACAGTGCATTGACTGGAATAAGGAATTGCAGGTCATCAGGCCAAAAGGTTGGTCTAAGATTTACCATAAATAAAAACAACTATAGGGAACTGGAGGATATTTTCTATTTGATAAAAGAGGAGAATATACCTAGAGTATGTTTTTATCATCTGGTATATTCAGGCAGAGGGAACAGAATGATGGATGAAGACATTACAAAAGAAGAAACTCGAGAGGTTATGGACCTTATTATGAGAAAATCACTTGAATTTGGCAAGAATACGGAAATACTTACTGTTGATAATCATGCAGATGGAGTATATACATATTTGAAGTCATTAAAATTATTCCAAAATAGGTCAGAGCATATACTAAATCTTTTAAAAGTAAATGGAGGGAATAGGTGTGGTATGGCATTTGCTGATGTGGATTTCTATGGAAATGTGCATTCAGATCAATTTACATGGCAGTATAATTTTGGAAATATACGAGAAAATAAATTTAGTGATATATGGAAAAGCAGTTCTCACAAAATACTAAAAGGACTTCGGGATAGGAAAGGGCTTCTCAAGGGAAGATGCAGTAAATGCAGATGGCTTGATCTGTGCAATGGAAATTTTAGAACAAGAGCTGAAGCGGTATATGGGGACTTCTGGCAGGAGGATCCTGCCTGCTATCTTACAGATGAGGAGATAATGAGATTATGATAGTATCATGGAACACTACAAATAAGTGCAATTTAAAATGTAGTCACTGCTATAGAAATTCCGGAAGAAAACTTGAAGGGGAACTTGATACACTTGAGGCAAAATTGCTTATAGATCAGATTGTAAAAGCAGGATTTAAAATAATGATATTTTCTGGTGGTGAACCACTTATGAGGGAAGATATATTCGAACTTGTAAATTATGCATCACAATCCGGACTCAGACCTGTACTTGGCAGTAATGGTACGTTAATTTCCATGCATACCGCAGAAAGATTGAAACAATCAGGTATTGCAGCAGTAGGAATAAGTCTTGACAGTTTGGACTCAAAAAAACACGACAATTTCAGAGGGTATAATGGAGCATTTGAGGACACTGTTTCTGCCATGAAAAACTGTAAAAAGGCAGGTATAAGGTTTCAAGTACATACTACGGTTATGGAGTGGAATAAAGACGAGATAATGGATATTACTGACTTTGCAGTATCTATAGGTGCAGCAGCACATCATATATTTTTCATGATACCTACAGGAAGAGCAAATAATATGGAAGATGAGCTTTTGAATACAAAGGAATATGACATTCTTTTAAAATCAATAATGAAAAAACAGCAGCAGGTTCATATAGAATTGAAACCTACCTGTGCGCCTCAATTTGTTCCAATCGCTGAAAATATGGGTATGAATATAAGATTCAAAAGAGGCTGCTTAGCAGGTATAAAATATTGCATAATAAGCCCGAAAGGGGATGTGCAATCTTGTGCGTATTTAACGGACATTGCAGGAAATGTACGCAGAACACCATTTAATGAAATATGGAAGAACAGCAGATTGTTTAATGTTTTAAGGACTGAAATATATACTGGGAAATGCGGTATATGCAAACATAAGAAGATATGTGGCGGATGTAGGGCAAGAGCATCATATTACAGCAATGGAAATTATATGGAGTCAGATGGATTATGTAAAATTTAAATATTTATACGGAGGATATTTATGGATGATATAGATGAAAAATTGCTTAATTTAATACAGGATGAAATTCCAATTGATAGAAGACCATTTCAGATATTGAGCAAGAAATTGTACATTGATGAAGTAGAAGTAATTGAAAGGATAAACAAACTGAAAGAGGAAGGAATAATACGGAGAATAGGTGGTATTTTCAACTCAAAAAAGCTTGGATATACAAGTACTCTTTGTGCTGCAAGAGTACCTTATTACAGGATAGATGAAGTTGCTGAATATATAAATGGATATGATGAAGTAACACATAATTATATAAGAGAAGGATTATATAATATGTGGTTTACAATTATAACCTATTCTGAAGAAAAATTAAACAATATATTAAAAGATATAAGGACAAATGCTGGTTTGAAGGAAATAATGAACTTGCCTGCAACTAATTTGTTTAAAATAAAAGTAGATCTCAATATGGAGGAAAATTAAAATGCTTGACAAACTTGATAAAAAAATAATATGCAGGCTCCAGAACTCAATTCCAGTAAGCTCCAGACCATATAAGGATATAGCTGATGAGCTGGGTATAGGTGAAGATGAGCTTTTAGACAAAATAAAATACTATAATGAGACTGGAATACTTAAGAGAATAGGAGCTGTGTTATATCATAGAAGGGCGGGATTTAAGGCCAATGCCATGGTAGTTTGGAATGTGGATAAAAAGGATATGGATACAATTGGAAGATATATGGCGTCCATCCCAGAAATAAGTCACTGCTGCAGCAGAAAAAAGTTTGGAGAGTGGAAATATGAATTATATACAATGGTACATGCAAAGAGTAGGGAGAAGTGTAGTACAATCATTAAAAATATAGCTAATAATACAGAAATTGAGGATTACAGAGTACTGTATAGTATAAGAGAATTAAAAAAAACAAGTGTAAAATATTTTTAAAGAATAGTCTAAATATTTGATATATTGTTAATTGTATGCTATTATTAATATACCATAAAAATGATAAAAAACAGTTTTGGAGGATGATATTATGAGCTTTTTTTCAAGATCATCAAAAGGGCGTCATAGGGAAGATGTAAACAGAGGTAGTAAATACTATAAAAGACAAGGATTTTTTAGCCGCTTATTTAGAATGCTCGGTTCATTTTCTAATTCAAGAAGTAAATATAACAGTGGACACTATTATAATTCACGAAAGAATTATTATTCTAATAAAAGATATCACAGAAAAAATTATAAAAGTTCATGGTCATGATTGCATTTTTTAAAAGCAATATACACCCACCAGGATATTTGCTTGGTGGGTATAGAATTATAAAATTTATAGGTGAAGGACGATTTGGGATATGTTATCTTGTTGAATTAAATGGAAGTAGATATGTGTTAAAACAAATTAAAGCCAAGGCTGTAAAAAAATACAAAAACAAGGTTATATTTGAAGAACAGATACTTTCAACAGTTAATCATTCACTAATTCCAAGAATAGTCGATACAATAAAAAATAATAATACATTTGCCTATATTCTAGAATATAAAAAAGGAAAGACTATAGAGGAAATGATTTTCAGAGATATGTATAAATTCAATCGTAATGAAATTTATACTATAGGAATACAGTTAATAGACATAATGAAGTATTTGCATAAAAGATATATAGTACACAGGGATATAAGAATACCGAATGTTATTCTTAATAAAAGGAATGTTTATCTTATAGATTTTGGGCTCGCAAGATTTGTTGATAATGAAAAATATATATTTTCTGACGACTTTTTATATTTTGGGCACTTTCTTCTTCATTTATACTATTCTTCATTTGTGAAAATTAGCAAGAGATCAAAACCATGGTATAAGGAATTAAAACTTTCCTGTAAAGAAATGAATTTATTAAAAAGATTATTAGGTATAAATATTGTATATGAAAGTATTTATGAGTTAGAAAGTGATTTTTTAGGGTTGAAATTAGGATGGATTTGAGGGAAAATTAAATCTGTCCTAATTATTTTATTGCATAAAAATTCTTGAATTTAAATACAGACTATAGAGGTAAAAAAGATGAATTTGGTTAAATCATATGGAAAATGTATAAAAAAAAATATAGACAATCCTACCAAGGCAATTAATTTGATAAAAAGGGGATTTTCTCTTGCAAAGTTTTTAGCTTCAACTTTTAAAAATAAAGAACTTCCACCTTCATTGAATTATTTGAATAAGATTTCTTTGGATTTTATGCTTGAACCTATTAAACATCCTGATAATTCAGCATTTGTTACAATATTTTCACCAGTTGAAATTCTCCATGCAATGGGTATAAAACCGCTTTTAATTGAGGGATTTTCATCATTTCTTTCGGGAACCTATTGTGAAGATATATTTATAGATCATGCTGAAAAATGTGGTATTTCAGATACATTATGTAATTATCACAAAGCATTTGTAGGGGCCGTGGAATCAGGAATAGCCCCCAAGGCGAAATTTTCCATAACTTCTTCAATGATATGTGATGGAAATCTAAATACATGCAGATATATATCGGACAAGTATAAAGCACCTTATTATTATCTCGATGTACCTTATGAGTACAATGAGTATACTGAAAAATACGTAGAGGATCAGCTCTATGAAATAGTGGAGTTTATTGAGGATGTAACGAAATTAAAGTTTAACGAAGAAAAATTAAAGGAAGTTATAAAAATTGAAAATGATACTAAAAAATATATGCGCAGTTTTTATAAAAATTTGAGATCTAAGTATTTTCCCAATACTCTTACTCTGGAAATGTTCAAATTATTTGCTTCACATTTAGGAATAGGAAAAATAGAAACCCTGAACTTTTATAAAATGCAATCTGAGGATATAAAAAAATACTCTAGTTATAAGGGAAAGAGAATTTTATGGAGTAACATAATGCCTTTTTATAGTGAAACTTTAAAGGAGTATTTGAATTTAAATAGAAATTGTCAGCTTCTGGTTTGTGATTACAACTTCGATAACTTGGATGAAATGGACTATAATCATCCTTATGAAGCTCTTGCAAAAAAATTCCTTAAAAATAGATTAAATGGTTCTTTTGAAGGTAAAATAAAAAATGTTGTTAGTATGGCAGAAGATTTTAATGCAGATGGAGTTATAAATTTTTGTTCCTTCGGATGCAAACAGTGCAGTGGTGGAACGATGATTTTAAAGGATGTACTTAAGAAAAAGAATATCCCATATTTATCTATTGATGGAGATGGGGTTGATAGACGTAATGCACATGAAGGACAAATAAAGACAAGGATGGAAGCATTCATGGAAATACTGGAAAAGAAATCGGAGGTGGAAAGATGATAGGTTATGTTTGTAAATATACTCCTTTTCATATAATAAAGGCATTTGGAGAAGAAGTTGTTAGAATAGATCCAAATGTTAAAGGATTTGATAGAGCAGACACTTTGATGCACCCCAGTATATGTACATATGCAAAAGCAGTACTTGAAGAGTGTATGAATTCAGATATTCATAATGTAATTCTTGTAAACTGCTGTGATAGTATAAAAAGATTATATGATGTACTTAGGGAAAGTTCTTATTTTAAATTTGTACATCTCATAGATGTACCTAGAAAAAGAAATAGAGCTTCAAGCTTGTTGATGAAAAATGAGATTATAAAACTTATAAATGCAATAGAAGAGTTTACAGGTAAAAAATTTGACAGTGATAAGTTTATAGATATAGTCAATTCGGAACATGTTATAAAAAATCACAAGCAGTCAAATATAAATATTGCAGTCATAGGATCACGAGTAAAAAATTCTATTATCAGGCAAATTGAAGATGCAGGCGGTTCTGTAAATTATAATCTTACTTGTACGGGGAATTTTACAAGAACTACTACACTTTTTAAAGATGAGGACTTCCTTTTAAGTTATTCATCATTTTTATTAAATTCATTTCCATGCATGAGAATGGTAGATAACAGTGACAGGATTAAAGTTATAAATGAAAATTTATCCAATATAGATGGAATAGTTTATCATACAACTAAATTTTGTGATGTTTATTCTTTTGAATATGCAAAGCTTAAAAATATAATTTCCATACCAATGTTGAAGATAGAAACTGATTATACAGAAGAAGGTAGTGGCCAAATGAAGACTAGAATAGAAGCTTTTATTGAAACCATTAAAACAAAGCATAATGGTAGTGAGGATATACAGGAATCAAGAATAATAAAAAATGAAAGTTCCAACAATGATGTTTTAGTTGCAGGTATAGATAGTGGTTCTACTTCTACAAATGTAGTAGTAATGAACGAAAAAAGAAAAATAGTATCTTATTCTATAGTAAGAACTGGAGCTAAAAGTAAAAATGGTGCAGAAAATGCAATGAAGGAAGCTTTGAACAAAATAGGGATTACAATTGGCATGCTTTCTAAAATAATATCTACAGGATATGGACGTGTAAGTATTCCTTTTGCAGATAAAGAAATAACTGAAATTACGTGCCATGGTAAAGCAGCTTATTTTTTGAACAATTCTGTCAGAACTATAATTGATATAGGTGGTCAGGATAGTAAAGCCATAAAGCTGGATGATAGAGGAAATGTAGTTGATTTTGCCATGAATGATAAATGTGCTGCAGGCACTGGAAGGTTTCTTGAAATGATGAGTCGAACTCTTGAAGTTCCATTGAACGAAATGGGAAAGAAATCTCTGAGCTGGAAAGAAGATATAGATATAACAAGTATGTGTACTGTATTTGCAGAATCAGAAGTTGTTTCACTTGTTGCACAAAATAAGGAAATATCAGATATAATTCATGGACTAAACAAATCAGTTGCAACCAAGACGGTATCTCTTGTAAATAGAGTAGGCAAGAAAGAAAATTATATGATGACTGGAGGAGTTGCAAAAAATATAGGCGTTGTAAAATGCTTGGAAGAGAAATTGCAGAAAGGTATATTTATACCTGATGAACCACAGATAGTGGGAGCTTTAGGGGCAGCTCTTATTGCACTGGATAATGTATAATAATTGGCTATCTTTATCATAATATTATTGAATATATTATATATAAGAAAGTGAGTTTATACATCATGAAATGGGAATATAAAGTATTTACACTTGAACACTTTTATAGCTTAAATAAAAGTTTAGATGTAGAAGAAACACTAAATAATTATGGAAAAAATGGTTGGGAGCTTGTAGGTGTTTTACAGAAACACAATCCAACGCTTGGAGTTTCCTGTAAACTGGATAGTGATTCGATAGTATTTAAGAGACAAGTTGGACAATGAACCTTTAAAAGACTATAAATCAACTTATATTTTAAACAAAGCAGTGTTGTAAACATTACCTTCTGCAAACTTATAGTTACTGAAAAGTGCGTACTTGTATTGTATATTAAAGTATTTTATATTTTAATTATACATATTGATAAGGAGTGAAATATATGAAGGTTATAGCGTTTAATGGAAGTCCTAATAAGAGTGGAAACACATATTATGCCATAAGAACTGTATTTGATGAACTCGAAAAACATGGAATAGAAACTGAAATTGTTCATCTTGGAAATAAAGCAATTAGAGGATGTATAGGATGTAATCAGTGTGCAAAAAACAAAAATGAGAAATGTGTGCTTCCTGAAGATGGGGTTAATGAATGTATACAGAAGATAAAAGAAGCAGATGGTATAATACTTGCTTCCCCTACATATTATTCAGGAATTTCTGGAACAATGAAGTCCTTTCTGGACAGATTTTTTTATGCAACAGATTCTAATGGGGGGATGCTTAGACATAAGGTTGGTGCATCGGTTGTTGCTGTAAGACGTGCAGGAGGAATACCTGTTTTCAATCAACTAAATAATTATATAAATTATGCTGAAATGTTGATGCCGTCTTCAAATTACTGGAATGTTATAAGTGGTACAGTACCAGGAGATGCATTAAAAGACGAAGAAGGTATGCAGATCATGAGAGTGCTTGGTAAAAATATGGCATGGCTTATGAAACTAGTTGAAAATGGAAAAGATAATATTCCAGAACCAGAAAGAGAAGAGAAAATATATACTAATTTTATTCGTTAGTTTAATAAAAGGTACTGTTTCAAAACATATTTTGAGACAGTACCTTTTATTTACCACATTTATTGTATAAGTCCTAAAAAGTAAATTATATAGGGTTGAATTATTTATGTTCATATTGTAAAATTAACAATACTTGCTTATGAAATTGCATGGATGTTGGTATATGTTATAATATAAATAGTGTTATTTTTTTAACTTAGTACTCCATTATGAGTATAAATTGCCAACAAAATAATAAAAATTATTAAACAGTATTTATTATTTTGCTAATATATATTACAATGTATCATATAATTAAAAGATTGCATTCTAGGACTTTTAATTAAATTTATATTATTAAAAGGTGATAATTTATGAGAAATTTATTTCATGTAGGTCTTGATGTTGGGTCGACTACAGTAAAAATAGTTGTATCTGATATAAAAGACAGTATAGTTTATAATAAATATCAAAGACATTTTTCAGATATTAAAAGTACTATAGCCAAAGTTGTCAAAGATGCTTATGATAAATTAAAGGATTCAGATATAACTATAATGGTAACAGGATCTGGAGGATTATCAGTATCTAAATGGCTTGATATACCATTTATTCAGGAAGTAGTAGCATGTACTAATACTATAGAAAAAACTATTCCTGAAACAGATGTGGCTATAGAACTTGGTGGGGAAGATGCAAAAATAACATTTTTTGATGACGGGATAGATCAGAGAATGAATGGATCTTGTGCTGGAGGTACAGGTGCTTTTATAGATCAGATGGCATCTCTACTTCAGACTGATGCAAAAGGTCTAAATGAAATGGCTAAAAACTATAAGGTCATATATCCTATAGCAGCGCGATGTGGTGTATTTGCAAAAACTGATGTTCAACCACTTTTAAATGAAGGTGCGGCTAAAGAAGATATTGCTGTATCCATATTTCAATCGGTAGTAAATCAGACTATTAGTGGACTTGCATGTGGCAAACCTATTAGAGGGAATGTAGCATTTTTAGGTGGACCACTATATTTTTTGTCTGAACTTAGAAAGAGGTTTATAGATACCTTGGGACTTGCGGATAATCAAATTATTTTTCCTGAAAATTCTCAATTATTTGTTGCTCAGGGAGCCGCTCTTTCCTCTAAAGATGAAGAAGTTATTTCTTTTAAAGGTTTGATAGAAAGCCTTTCACATTTAAATGAGTTTTTAATTGATGATGTACAGACTTTGGATCCACTTTTTAATAGTGAACATGAATTAGTTGAATTTAAACAAAGACATGCCAAGAGTGTAGTAAAAAGAGGAAATTTGAATACTTATACTGGAAATTGTTATCTTGGTATAGATGCTGGTTCGACTACTACAAAAGCAGTACTCATAGATAATCAGGGAAGGCTTTTATACTCTTTTTATGGAAGTAATCATGGTAATCCATTAAAGTCATCTATTGAAATACTAAAAGATATTTATGAAAAAATGCCATCAACTGTTAAAATAGCTAATTCAGCAGTTACAGGATATGGTGAGGGACTTATAAAAGCGGCTCTTTCTGTTGATGTAGGAGAAGTTGAAACTGTATCCCACTATAAGGCTGCAGAATTTTTTCAGCCAGGAGTGGATTTCATATTGGATATTGGTGGACAAGACATGAAATGCTTAAAGGTTAAAAATGGTGTTATTGACAGTATAATGTTAAATGAAGCATGTTCCTCAGGATGTGGATCTTTTATTGAAACTTTTGCCAATTCATTAAATATGAAAATACAGGATTTTGCAAAAGTTGCTGAATCATCAAAAAGACCTGTGGATTTGGGATCTAGATGCACAGTGTTTATGAATTCAAAAGTTAAACAAGCTCAAAAAGAAGGATTATCAGTAGGTGATATATCTGCTGGACTTTCATATTCAGTAATAAAAAATGCTTTGTTTAAGGTTATAAAAATAAGGGATCCAAAGGAACTTGGAAAAAAGATAATAGTTCAAGGCGGCACTTTCTACAACGACGCAGTTTTAAGAGCTTTTGAACTTATATCAGGCAGAGAAGTTATAAGACCGGATATAGCCGGTCTTATGGGGGCTTTTGGAGCAGCTATTATTGCCAAGGAAAAATTCAGCAGTTTACATGAAACCACTCTTTTGAAGCCAGAAGATATAAATAGTTTCAATACAGAAGTTTCTATGAGAAGATGCGGGAAGTGTGCAAACAATTGTCTTCTTACAATAAACAAATTTTCAGATGGAAAGAAATTTGTTTCAGGTAACAGATGTGAAAGGGGAATAGGAGCTGAAAGTACGAAAAATAATATTCCTAATCTTTTTGAGTACAAATATAATAAAATATTCAATTATATACCTTTGAAAAAAGAACAAGCTCCTAGAGGACAGGTAGGAATACCTAGAGTGTTGAATTTATATGAAAACTATCCATTTTGGTTTACGTTTTTCACAAAATTAGGATTTAGGGTGGAGATTTCACCTCGTTCTACAAAAAATCTATACTCTCTTGGAATAGAAACTATACCATCTGAATCCGTTTGTTATCCAGCTAAACTTGTACATGGACATATAATGAGTTTGATAAATAGAGGAATTAAATTTATATTTTATCCATCTATTCCCTATGAGCAAAAAGAGCAGGAAAAGGCGGATAACCATTATAACTGCCCGATAGTAACTTCATATCCTGAAGTTATAAAGAAAAATATGGATATTATAGCCGAAAAAAATGTAAATTTTAAAAATCCGTTTTTACCATTGGATAATAAAAAGAGGCTTATAAAAAGACTTATAGAAGAACTTGCTGAATTTCACATAAAAGAAGGCGAAATTCAAGATGCAGTAGAATTAGCTTATAAAGAAGATGAAAAGGTAAAAAGTGATATAAGAAACAAGGGTAAGGAAGTAGTAGAATATCTCAACAAGACTGGTAAAAAGGGCATAGTTTTAGCTGGGAGACCATATCATGTGGATCCTGAGATAAATCATGGTATACCTAATATAATAACTTCATATGGCATGGCTGTATTGACAGAGGATTCTGTAGCACATCTTGGAGTAATAGAAAGGCCACTTAGAGTTGTAGATCAATGGGTATATCATTCAAGATTGTATGCAGCTGCTAGTTTTGTAGCAACTCAGAAAAATTTAGAATTAATACAGTTGAATTCATTTGGATGTGGATTGGATGCTGTTACTACAGATCAAGCACAGGAAATACTAAATAGGTATGAAAAAATATATACTGTATTAAAAATAGATGAAGTTAGTAATTTAGGTGCTATAAAAATAAGAATAAGATCATTAAAAGCTGCACTTGAGGAAAGAGACAAGGCTGGATTTGAACCTCATAAAATTGAAGAAAATAACAAGAGGATAGTTTTTACTAAAGAGATGAGAAAAAATCATACTATACTTTGTCCTCAAATGTCACCAATACACTTTCAATTTATACAAGAAGGATTTAATGCATCAGGTTATAAATTGGAAATACTTCCTTCTGTAGATAAAAAGGCAGTAGATGAGGGACTTAAATATGTAAACAATGATGCATGTTATCCTTCTATAATAGTTGTAGGACAGATAATAGAGGCTCTTAAATCTGGAAAATATGATTTGGATAATACATCTGTTCTAATATCACAAACTGGAGGAGGCTGTAGAGCTACAAATTATATAGCATTTTTGAGAAAAGCTCTAAAAGAAGCTAATATGGAGAATATACCTGTAATATCTTTAAATGTAGTAGGTATGGAAAAAAATCCAGGATTTAAAATTTCTCCAGGGCTTGTTAATAAAGGATTAATGGGACTTATGTATGGTGATCTGTTTATGAAGGTACTCTATAAAGTTAGACCTTATGAGAGAATATCTGGTTCTGCAAATTTACTTTATAATAACTGGGTTGAAAAGTGCAAGGCAAATGTTAGAAATGGAAAGCATGGAGAATTCAAGAGAAACATATATCAGATAGTAAATGACTTTGACAACCTTGAGATAAAAAATATAAAGAAACCTAAAGTAGGAGTTGTAGGTGAAATACTTGTTAAATTTCATCCAACAGCTAATAATAATATTGTAGAGCTTCTTGAAAATGAGGGAGCGGAAGCAGTAGTCCCAGACTTGACGGATTTTCTTCTATACTGTGCTTATGATGCTAAATTTAAACGTGAAAAATTATCTGGAACACTTATGGATGAAATGTCAAAAGGTGTGGCAATAAAGTTTATTGAACATTTTAGAAAGCATATGAGGAATGCACTTAGAAAGAGCAAAAGGTTCTCACCTCCATCTACAATATCAGAATTGGCAGAAGGAGCTTCCAAGGTATTATCTCTTGGCCATCAGACTGGTGAAGGTTGGTTCCTGACAGCAGAAATGATAGAACTTATAAAAAGTGGTACTAAAAATATAGTATGTATGCAGCCTTTTGCATGTCTTCCAAACCATGTAACAGGAAAGGGAATGATTAAGGAATTGCGCAGGAAATATCCAGGCAGTAATATAGCTGCTATTGACTATGATCCAGGTGCAAGTGAGGTAAATCAGCTAAATAGATTGAAACTTATGCTTTCTGTGGCATTTAAGTCTTTTAAAAAAGAAGAGAAAAAAGTTCACAATGAAAATAGACAATTTGTGGCAGAAAAAGTGTTGATGAATAATATTAATAAATAGATTTTAAAAACGGATTTGTACTAAAATGTATAAATCCATTTTTAATTATATTTATAATTAACACAACTATAATATTTTTTCATATTATGAATTAATATAAAAATTATATTGGAGGATATATATGAAAAAACATAAAGTAAGTGTACTGGCCATTTTCTTTAGCCTTGTATTTGTAATTGCTATTTTTTCAGGATGTAGTAGTAAAAGTGGAAATAATGAGGTAAAGAAAATAAGATTGAATGAAGTAGCTAGATCTGTATTTTATGCTCCTATGTATGCAGCTGTAAATCAAGGATTTTTTAAGGAACAGGGCCTTGAGCTGGATATTACTACAGGTCAGGGAGCAGATAAGACAATGCAAACGGTGTTGAGTAAAAATGCTGATATAGGATTTTGTGGACCTGAACAGGTAATATACATTTACAATCAAAAGAGACAGGATTATCCTATATTGTTTGCTCAAATGACTACAACTGATGGATCTTTTCTAGTTGGAAGAGAACAGCAGAAAAATTTTGAGTGGAAAAATTTGAAAGGTAAAACTGTAATAGGAGGAAGGCCAGGTGGTGTACCTGAAATGGCATTGGAATATGCAATGAAAAAAAATGGAATTAAGCCTGGAACGGACGTCAATTTAATAACCAATCTTGCATTTACAGCAACATCAGGAGCATTTAAAGCAGGTACAGGAGATTATGTTGCATTATTTGAACCTACAGCGAGTATGCTTGAAAAAAGTAAATCAGGATATATAGTATCTTCTGTAGGAGAGGCTTCAGGTAAATTGCCATATACATGTTATTTCTCAACTAAATCCTATATGGAGAAAAATCCTGACGTAATAAAAAAATTTACGAAAGCTATTTATGAGGGTCAGGTTTGGGTTCAAAAGCACAATGATGAAGAAGTAGCAAATGCTATAAAATCATTTTTCCCAGGTACTGATATGGAAGTACTTAAATCTGTTGTAAAAAATTATAGAAGTATAGGTGCTTACGCCGCATCCCCTGAAATTAAGCAGGAAAATCTAGATAGACTTATGGATATAATACAGTCATATAAATCAAGCTTAATACCTCAGAGACCAGCTTTTAATAAAATAGTAGATAATTCTTTTGCTAAAGAGGTAGTAAAATAATATAATAAATAAGTGAAAAATTCTTGACAGTTCTTGATTTAACGATATAATAATATTGTATAAATTGAATTATTATAGTTAGCTGTGATAAAGAGAAGTAGAGATAATAGATTATAAAGAGAGGAAAATCTATTAGTTGAAAGGTTTTCTATATGAAATATCTTGAAAGTAGCTTTGGAGTTTCTTTGCTGAATGGAGTAGGCAGAGACGGTTTCTGACCGTTAAATTTTTGAGAGTCTGCATGATATCGCAGAAAAAAAGGTGGTAACGCGGGTCTTCGTCCTTTATGGATGGAGACATTTTTTTATTATTTAAATAAGTGATACAGTTAAATGTTATATATTTAAGGAGGAGTTTGGATGTCTGAAAAGAAGGAAATATCTACTACATATAATCCAAAGGAATTTGAAGACAAGATTTATAATGCATGGCAGGAGAAAAAATATTTTACTCCAAGTCCGGATAAAAATAAAAAATCATATACTATGGTAATACCACCACCTAATATTACAGGTAAGCTTCATCTTGGGCATGCATTAGATGATACTATACAGGATATACTTATAAGAACAAAGAGAATGCAGGGTTATAGCACTCTATGGGTTCCCGGTGAAGACCATGCCAGTATAGCTACTGAAGTTAAAGTGGAAAAAGAGCTTTTAAAAGATGGCATTGTGAAAAATGAAATAGGAAGAGAAGCTTTTTTGGAGAAAACTTGGGATTGGACGCATGAATACAGAGACAGAATCAGGAATCAAATAAAGAAACTTGGAGCATCTGTTGATTTTACAAGAGAAAGATTTACAATGGATGCTGGACTTAATAAGGCTGTTAGAAAGTTCTTTGTAAAATTATATAATGACGGGCTTATATATCAGGGAAATAGAATAATAAACTGGTGCCCTAAATGTCAAACTGCATTGTCTGATGCTGAAATAGAGTATGAAGAGCAGGAAGGACATTTTTGGCATATAAAATATCCAATAGTAAATAGTGACAGATATCTTGAAATAGCAACTACAAGACCTGAAACACTTTTTGGAGATACAGCTATTGCAGTTAATCCTAAAGATGAAAGATATAAAGAACTTATAGGTAAAAAGGCAATTCTTCCAATAATAAATAGAGAAATTCCTATAGTTGCAGATAACTATGTTGATATGGAATTTGGAACAGGTGCGGTTAAGATAACTCCAGCTCATGATCCTAACGATTATCAAGTCGGAAAAAGACACGATCTTCCTGAAATCATAATAATGAATGAGGATGGAACTATAAGACTTACAGGCACTAAATATGATGGACTTGATAGATATGAAGCCAGAAAGTTAGTAGTAGAAAATCTAAGACAACAGGGATTTCTAGTTAAAATACAGAAGCATGTACATAATGTTGGCTGTCATGACAGATGTGGAACTACTGTTGAGCCAATGCTTTCAAAACAGTGGTTTGTAAAGATGAAATCACTGGCGAAACCTGCTATTGAAGCTGTTAAAAGTGAAAGAGTTAAATTTGTTCCTAAGAGGTTTGAAAAAACGTATTTTAACTGGATGGAGAACATTCAAGACTGGTGTATTTCAAGGCAGCTCTGGTGGGGGCATAGAATTCCTGTATGGTACTGCAAGGACTGTGGAGAAGTAATAGTATCTGTAGATGACCCAACCAAATGTACAAAATGTGGTTCACATAATTTAGAACAGGACAAAGATGTACTTGATACCTGGTTTAGTTCTGCATTATGGCCGTTTTCTACTTTGGGATGGCCTGACAATACAGAGGATTTAAAATACTATTATCCTACCAGTACACTCGTTACAGGCTATGACATAATATTTTTCTGGGTAGCTAGAATGGTATTCTCAGGACTATATTGCATGAATGATATTCCATTTGAAAATGTACTCATTCACGGTATAGTGAGAGATTCTGAAGGAAGAAAGATGTCTAAATCTCTTGGAAATGGTGTTGATCCTATAGATGTAATAGAAAAATATGGAGCAGATGCACTTAGATTTACATTGATAAATGGCAATGCCCCTGGAAATGATATAAGATATTATCCTGAGAGAGTGGAAGCTTCACGAAATTTTGCAAACAAAATATGGAATGCATCTAGATTTGTACTTATGAATTTAGATGAAGATTTGATGAACAAATATAAAGACGGCATTGATTATACTGAAGCAGACAAGTGGATACTGTCAAAATTAAATACTGTTGTCAGGGAAGTTACAGATAATATAGAAAAATTTGAGCTGGGAATAGCATCTCAGAAGATATATGATTTTATATGGGGTGAGTTTTGTGATTGGTATATAGAACTCGTAAAACCGGTTATGTATGGAGAAGATGAAAAGTCTAAAGGTATAGCATACAATGTATTAAATAAGGTTCTTACTGTAAGTCTGCAGTTACTTCATCCCGTAATGCCGTTTATAACCGAGGAAATATATACACATCTCTATAATAGAGAAACTGAATCCATAACTATATCCAAATGGCCTAAATATGATGAATCATTAAAAGACGAAAAGGCAGAAAAGGATATGGATTATATTATTGAAGCTATTAAATCTGTTAGAAATATAAGAACTGACATGAATGTTCCGTTTTCAAGAAAAGCAAAACTTATAGTATATGTAACTGAAAGCCAAGCTCTTTATGCTTTTAAGAACGGTGAAGAGTATTTTCAAAAGTTGGCATCAGCAAGTGAAGTTGAAATTTTAGAAGATAAAAACAATTTACCTGAAAATGCAGTATCTGCAGTTACAACAGGAGCAGAATTATTTATCCCACTTTTAGATCTTGTGGATAAAGACAAGGAACTTGCGAGACTTGAAAAGGAAAAGGGAAAGCTTATATCTGAAATAGAAAGAGTAGATAGGAAGTTGAAAAATGAGAAATTTGTTTCTAAAGCACCTGAAACTGTAGTAGAAGGAGAGAGGGCTAAAGGTGAAAAATATAAAGAAATGCTTGAATCAGTTTTAGAAAGAATAAATAGCTTAAAATAGATATAAAGTATTAATTATTCCCCACCTCAGTTTGCTTTTGCGAAGAGATGGGGTTAATATTTACATTAGGATGTGAATTTATGAATTATCAGCAAGCATTGAAGTATATACATGATACAGCTAAATTTGGCTCTAATCTAGGATTGGAAAGAGTCCAAAAATTACTTGAATTTTTGGATAATCCTCAGGAAAAGATAAGTATCATACATATAGCAGGTACTAATGGAAAAGGTTCTGTAACTGCAATGATAAGCAGGATATTGGACAGTTGTGGATATAAAGTTGGTATGTACACTTCTCCTCACCTGGAACAATTTGAAGAGCGGTTTCAGATTAATGAAATAAATATTTCTAGAAATGATCTTGCAGAATGTGTTACAGAAGTATCCAAAGCAGTAGACAAGGTAATAAAACTTGGCTATGATAATCCTACAGAGTTTGAGATAGAAACTTGTGTAATGTTTTATTATTTTTATAAGTCTAAAGTAGATTTTGCTGTAGTAGAAGTTGGACTGGGAGGAAGATTAGATGCTACAAATGTAGTTCAGCCATTTTCAAGATCTACTGGTGGAGGAGTTATTTTAAGTGTAATTACATCCATAAGTTATGATCATATGAAAATTTTAGGAGATACCCTAGATAAAATAGCATATGAAAAGGCTGGAATAATAAAAAACGGTATTCCTGTTGCCTTATACCCTCAGGAAAAAAGTTCGGAGAAGGTTATAAAAGAAGTATGTATGAAAAGAAATTGCAAACTTACAAAAGTTCCTATTGATTCAGTAAAATCAGTTCAAACAAGCAAAATAAATAATAGCAGTTCCGAATACTGTCAGAACATAGAGGTTTTCATAGGAGATGAAGTATATTATATAAAATTGTCTCTTTTAGGATCACATCAAATGTTGAATTGTGCTACTGCTGTATATGCAGCAAGGGAACTTATTCAACTTGGAATTGATATTGACAAAGAAAATTTAGTCAGTTCGCTTTCAACAGTAAAATGGATGGGAAGACTTGAAATTTTAAACAAAAATCCTCTTGTGGTAATAGATGGTGCACATAATATACAAGGTATAGAAGCACTTAGAAATAATATAGAAACATATTTTGAATATAAGGATATTATATTGATACTTGGTATACTTGCAGATAAACAGGTTGACAAAATGATAGCGACTATAGCACCATTGGCTAAAACTGTAATAGCTGTTACTCCAAACAGTTATAGGGCTGAGAGTTCGGATGAACTCAATAAAATAATACTAAAATATAATGATACGTCAAGGGCTTTTTACAGCTATGAGGATGCATATAGAGAGGCTCTTTCTTGTGCAGATGAAGATGATATCATAGTAATTTCAGGTTCTCTTTATATGATAGGAGACATGAGAAAAATCATAGTTAACAGCTGATGATTATAAAATGAGTGCAGATTAGTGTTCTGCACCAATCTGCACTCAATCTCATATATCTACTTTTTTGGATATTTATTATCTTTGCATATAGTGAAAATTTTTCCTGAGATTTGGAATATTTTTTCGCCACAAGCTTTCTCAGGTGAAGAAGGTTTATCATAATCATCTTCGTGGCATTTATCCTTATCATAGCCATCTTTGTCATAGTCATCTTTGTCTACAAATACCTGTTTTATAGGGAAGAACTTAACTTTAAATTCAATGTCATTTTTACACTCGTCGCAGCAGGTAATCTTTACATCATCAAAGAATGCACAACTTGAACAACATAAATGACTTATATTTCCACTTCTATCTTTAACAGCTACACTTACGAATACTTCGGCACAACCACTGAGTTTTATTGTTTTTAACTTTATTTTACAGCCACAAACTTCTTTTTCAATATCTCCATAAGGTTTTATCTTAAATCCTTTTCCTTTTACAACAGCTGCTTTTAAACTCTTTGGAATAACAGTAAGCCCTCTTGGTACAGAAATTGTACAGCAAAACTTTGGTTTTTCAGGTTCAGGACACTTATCTTTTGGACGAACTTCTTTATCATATCCACCAGGTAATTCATATGAGTCTTCATAGTTTGAATCCATAGCTGTTTCATCTATTATAAATTTAATGTTTTTCAATTTGTATCTCTCCTTATTAAAGAATTTTTAATTAGGTGTTACGTTAGTAGTTTATGTAGATATATATAAAGTGTTACATTAATTAATAACAATATAGTTAACTATATTGTTATTAATTATGTTATTCTATTGTATGGAGAGAAAAAATATGAGCAAGAATTACAAGGTAACCCATCTTATAAGACTAACTAACATCATATATGAATGTACTCAAGTTTATATTGATAAAAGACTTAAGAATTTTAATCTGACTAAAGGAACATATCCATTGGCTTGTATTAAGCAAATATCCTGGTATAAGCCAATGGAGCTTAATGTAGGCCAGTCAATGTCTGCAATAACTATAAGATTGTTGATAGAACTGGTATATATAAGAAAGAAGGAAAATCTAGATGATATAAGAGCATATAAATTATATAACTGATAAGGCAAAATATATAATATCTGAGATTTTTAATGTTATTGAGAAGTTGGTTGATATTTTAGCTCCAGGGAGTGATGAGGAACAAATTATAAATTCAATAGCATTTTCCAAGGAGATCTAAAAATATAGAATAGAGAATTGTAGGGGGATGAAAAAAATATGAATAAAGTTGATGATGAAGTGTATAGAAAAAGATGGATAATACTATTTACTGTTCTTTCCTTTACATTTATGGCTACATTGGATGGAAGTATTGTAAATGTAGCACTGCCTGATATGTCATCCAAACTCAATGTAAGTATGGCTGGAATAGAATGGGTAGTTACGGGATTTTTAATGACGATTTCAGCTACTATACTTATATTTGGAAGATTTGGAGATATAAAAGGTAAAACAAGAATATTTAGATATGGAATTGTACTTTTTACAATAGGATCACTTTTATGCGGACTCACACATTCATTGATATTTTTAATAGCTGCAAGAACCATACAGGGTATTGGAGCAGGAGCAGCAATGGCAAATAGTCAAGGAATTATAACTCAGGTGTTTCCTGTCAATGAAAGAGGAAGTGCACTTGGAATATTGGGGACTTTTGTAGCATTAGGTGCCATGGCAGGTCCTCCATTAGGTGGAGTTATAGTTTCAGCTGTAGGATGGGAATACATATTTCTAATAAATGTTCCTATTGGAATAGCTGCATTTATAATGACTATCAAGGTATTTCCCAAGGCAGAAAGTGTTGTACATGAAAAATTCGATAGTAAAGGTGCTGTGTTTTTTATGTTAGCTGTTATTCTGTTTATGGGAGCATTTATCCAGGGGCAGAGTATGGGATATGATAATGTTATTATGATTTCTTGTTTTGTAATTTCGATTATAAGCTTTGTATTATTTATTATTGTAGAAAGCAAAGTGGATATTCCGCTGCTTCAACTAAAAATTTTTAACAATAGTTTGTTTTCCATAGGTATAGTTTGTGGTTTTCTTGCTTTTGTTGCTCTTAGTGCATTTAATATAATAATTCCATTTTATTTTCAGGATTCTATGAAACTTTCTCCAGCCCTTACGGGGTTGTTTATGATGGTATCACCAATTGTATTGTCAATATCAGCTCCATTAAGCGGCCATTTATCAGACAGGGTAGGGTCGGAAATAATTACATTGATTGGGCTTACATTTATGGCTTTGGGCTTATTTCTTATATCAAGTTTAAATCAAAAATCTTCATTGATTATGGTTACGTTTTATATAGTGATTATGAGTGCTGGAAATGGAATGTTCCAGGCACCTAATAATTCATTAATTATGTCAACTGTACCTAAACACAGGCTTGGAATTGCAGGAAGTGTAAATGCACTTATCAGAAATGTAGGAATGGTTATAGGTACTGCTGTGGCTACTTTACTTTTGTATAATAGAATGAGTCATAAGATTGGATATAGAGTAATTGATTATATAAAGGGAAGAGATGATATATTTATATATGGAATGAGATATGTATATATATTTGCTGGAGTTATGTGCTTGTTAGGAATATTAATAACTGGATTAAGATTATATAATAGCAGAATAAATAACAATAATAAAGATAGTATAAAAAAATTACAGGATAAAGTAGGATAATTAGTGTCACTTATTGAATTATATCTATATAATAAATGTAGATAGATATAAAATTTTTATTATGTCTGTTAAATAATTAAGTAGTATTATTCTGTTTGTAAATAATTGGTTGATATGGGCTCTGGATTATTCCAGAGCCCTTCAAATAATATTAATATTATGGTTAAATTTTAATTATAATGATTGAAAAGAGGTTATATATGAAAAAAGGAGATAGAATTGTTATTTTAATTATAGGAATTTTAATTATTATAAGTTTAACTGGAGTTTATACATATAGAAACCATTTAGGTAGTTCAAATAAAATAGCAGTTATAAAGGAAAATGGAAATACAATAAAAACTATTGATCTGAATAAGGTAGAAAAATCCTATGAATTCACTATAAAATATGGTAAATCAGGTTTTAATAAGATCAAGGTTGAAAAAGGTAGAATACGTATTTCTGATTCCAATAGTCCCCGGAAAATAGGGATGAAGATGGGGTGGATATCAAACCCCGGTGATAATGTTGTATGTGCTCCATATAAACTTATTGTAGAAATAGAAGGTAAAAATCCAAAGCATAATGATTTTGATGCAATTGTAGGGCAGCCAGGTAATTAAAATATATTTACTATAGTAAAACCAAATTCGGCACCTATGAGAATACAAGGCACTAACGCAGCATATAAATATGTAATATTAAGTTTTATACGACCAAATACTCTAATAGAATGATATGATGACTTAATGCTTCAGGACTAAGTTGCATTGAATCCAAACCCAAACTTGAAATTGAGTCATTTGCATTATCAGAATCATCATCTGAATTTAAAAGTGGATTCTGAAAAATTTGATTACTTGTATTTATACTGTTGGTGTATAAATATGGAATTAACGAGCTAATGTCATTAGACATGATTACACTTCCTTTATATATTTTTACTATAATTTTAAACCTGTTTCCTTAATATTTTCTTAAATCATATAAAGATTTAAATAAATTATATCGAAAAGTGAGTGCAACCTAAAAAAATGAAGTAGGTATTCTATGATATAAGGCTAATGTTGAATATAGATTAAAGATAGAAACTCCAGCTTAATTTCAAGCTGGAGTTATATTTTTTCAATTAATATTATTTGTTTTAAATATTTATAAAAATTTCTACCTTATTATGTGAATAATTTAGAAATGTAATCCTTCAAATCCTATTATAGTAATTTATACTTTAACATATATTAATAAATGTGATGACAAAGTGATGACAAATAGTAAAAATCAAAAGAGAGTATTAAATTAATAATACTCTCTTAAACGTTGAAAACACTTGGTGCCGAAGGCGGGACTTGAACCCGCATGGTATCACTACCGACGGATTTTGAGTCCGTTGCGTCTGCCAATTTCACCACTTCGGCATAATATATTAAGTTCTTTTTGCGATTACTTGTATACTATATCATGATATTTGTATAATGTCAATATAAAAAAATATTATTGAAATTTTCTGCAATATTATATGATGTATATATAATAAAATTGTATTTTTTTATATGTTTTATCGAATATATGTCTAATATTATATAAAATATTCTAAAATAGTGATATTGTAGAATATTTTAGGGATAAATAATAAAAATATTTAATTTGATTTAATTAATATTAAGAGGAGTATATGCATAGTATGTAGAATATAAATAATAAATTAATTGTGAGGATAAGGGATAAAAATTATGTATGATAAAAATATTTTTGGAGTTAATTCTGCATTTTATTACTTCGGCTTAGAGCATTTTTATGTAAATATATATAATTATATAAAGAATGGTATAAGAAAAAATGAAATTGTATGGTTATGTGTAAATAATGATGTGTATAAAAATATTAAAAGTTATATAGGAGCATATGAAAACTGGTATCATAACATATGTAATTTTCCTAAAATATTAAATCTTTATAAATATTATGGAGTATCATCAATTAGGAATAAATTAATTGAATATGAGAATGGAATTATTGAGAAAGGGTATAATGGAATTAGATTCATTATAGATGTGAAGCATATAATATCTATTTCCTCTAAAGAAGATTTTTTAAAGTTTGATTCCGATATGTTAGATATTATATATAAAACTAGAAGTTCTGTTATGTGTGCATATGATTTTGAAAACTATGTGAATACCAGGGATATTATAGATGATAAAATCATTGAAGAATCTTATGCAACTCATTCCAGTAGGTTATATAAGGGCGAGTTGCAGAATTGTCAAAAATTACTTAATATTTAGTTTATAATAATAAAAGAAGTTCTACAAATTAGTTTATAACTAATTAAGTAGAACTTTTAGTATTTTATTTATTATTTGGACATTGCTTCTTCAACAGCTACAGCCACAGCAACTGATGCACCAACCATTGGATTGTTACCCATGCCTATAAGTCCCATCATTTCAACGTGAGCTGGAACTGATGATGAACCTGCAAATTGAGCATCGGAATGCATTCTTCCCATAGTATCAGTCATTCCATATGAAGCAGGGCCTGCGCCCATATTGTCTGGATGAAGAGTTCTTCCAGTACCACCACCTGATGCAACTGAGAAGTATTTTTTTCCAAGAGCAACACATTCTTTTTTATATGTTCCTGCAACTGGATGCTGGAATCTTGTAGGGTTAGTTGAATTACCGGTTATTGATACGTCAACTCCTTCGTGATGCATTATAGCAACACCTTCTCTAACATCATCTGCTCCGTAACATTTAACTTTTGCTCTTTCTCCATCTGAATAAGCAGTTTCCTTAACTATTTTAAGTTTTCCAGTATAATAATCAAATTTAGTTTGAACATAAGTAAAACCATTAATTCTTGATATTATAAAAGCTGCATCTTTTCCAAGACCATTTAATATTACTCTTAATGGATTCTTTCTTACTTTATTAGCTGAGTTAGCAAGTCCTATAGCACCTTCAGCAGCTGCAAAGGATTCATGACCAGCTAGAAATGCAAAACATTTAGTGTCTTCTCTTAAAAGCATTGCAGCAAGATTTCCATGTCCAAGTCCAACTTTTCTATCATCTGCAACAGAACCAGGGATACAAAATGATTGTAAGCCTTCACCTATAGCTTCAGCAGCATCAGCAGCTTTGGTACAGCCTTTTTTGATAGCTATTGCAGCACCTACTGTGTATGCCCAACAGGCATTTTCAAAGCAAATTTGCTGAACTCCCTTAACTATATTATAAGCATCTACTCCTTTTTCATCACAGACAGCTTTAGCGTCTTCGAGTGAGCTCATACCATATTTTTTTAATACAGGTATAATCTGATCTATTCTTCTCTCATAACTTTCAAATAATGCCATAACAATCTACTCCTCCTATACCTTATTCTTCTCTTGGATCTATAATTTTTGCAGCTTCAGCATATCTTCCATATGTACCAGTAGCTTTTTTAATAGCTTCAGCAGGATCTGTACCTTTTTTAATCATATCCATCATTTTTCCAAGACTTATAAATTCGTATCCTATAACTTCATTGTTTTTGTCAAGAGCTATGTGATTTACATAACCTTCAGCCATTTCAAGATATCTTGTTCCTTTTGCTTTTGTTCCGTACATAGTACCAACTTGACTTCTCAAGCCTTTTCCCAAATCTTCAAGGCCTGCTCCTATTGGAAGACCACCTTCTGAGAATGCAGTCTGACTTCTTCCATAAACGATCTGCAAAAATAATTCTCTCATTGCTACGTTTATAGCATCACAGACAAGATCAGTATTTAATGCTTCAAGTATAGTTTTTCCTGGAAGAATTTCTGATGCCATAGCAGCTGAATGAGTCATACCTGAACATCCTATAGTTTCAACTAGAGCCTCTTCAATTACACCGTCTTTAACATTTAAAGTTAACTTACAGCCACCTTGTTGTGGAGCACACCAACCTACACCATGAGTTAATCCTGAAATATCCTTAACTTCTTTAGCCTGTACCCATTTTCCTTCTTCTGGAATTGGAGCTGGTCCATGATTTGGGCCTTTAGCTACACAGCACATTCTATCTACTTCTGTTGAATAAATCATCTTTTATCTCCCTCCTGATTTATAATTAACTATTGTATTAGTAAATAATTGTATATTTAATTAAATTAACACAATAAGTTAAATTATTATATTTGCATATGGTTTTATAATTATCCCACTGGGACTTTAATTATCCCACAAAGAGCAAATATATTCACAAACAATTTAATTTTATCAAATATATTAATCTATCTCAATAGAAAAAGAGAAAAATTTTAATTCATTGTATATTAGTTGAAAATTATAGGCTTTAAATATCTGGAATTAAACTTTTCTATATGGCAGTTTTTTATTACCTCTATAGCCTTGTTTATATTGCTGATTAAACTTACATGATTATCTATAAGGTCTTGTTTTATGCATTCGTCGAAATAATTGCAGTAAGCAAAGTAGTCTTTACGTTCATCACAATAAGGTTTGTATTTTTCGGAGCATAAATTTATTATTTCTCTACATAAATATAGATTACAGGGATGAGGTCTTAATAAAAAATTTAAACTGCATCCATTTTTAGATGAAAATGGGCATAATTTAAAAAATAGAGATGAATCAAAATTACTATATTTTTTGAAACAAGAGTTTTTGAAGTCTTTATATTTGTTCTTTAAAAAAGTGCCATTTATTTTTATAGAGTAATTTCGTAATAAACAATTTGGTAAGGAAGCCAGATAATGTATGAAACTAAATTTATTATTATCTATTATATTTTTAATATCTATTAATCTGTATTCCGGAAAGTACCAACAACATCCTCTGTTTTTGATAGAGGTATAAGAAATAGATTCTATGGTGTTAGAACATTTTCCGCAAGAATCACATTTAAATACTGGAATATTATTATAAAAGCTATAATTAAGTGACATAAGAAATCCCCCTTTGTATATGTTAAGTTTAGTTCTTTTTTAATATTTTTGAAATAGCTTATTTTAATATTTGTGATAAAATATTAGTTGGAATAGTAAGATTAAAAAGGAGTAGTTAAATGACTAATGAAAAATTATTGATATTGGATGGCCATAGTTTGATGAACAGAGCATTTTATGCACTTCCAGAACTGACTAATGATGAAGGCCTTCATACAAATGCAGTTTATGGATTTATAAATATGCTTTTTAAAATGAAAGAGGAAATAAATCCTGATTATATAGTTTGTACTTTTGATAGAAGTGTACCAACTTTCAGACATAAACAATATGACGATTATAAAGCTGGAAGAAAGAAAATGCCTTCTGAACTTGCAGAACAATTTCCAATTTTAAAGGAAATTTTAGGGCTTCTTTCTATAAATACATTTGAGATAGACGGATTTGAAGCAGATGATCTCATGGGAACTTTATCTGTGTTTGCTGAAAACAAGGGAATACAAGTTTATATAGTAACAGGAGATAGAGATTTACTTCAACTGGCTTCAGATAATATCAATATAGTTATAACTAAAAGGGGAATTACAGAAAAAGAGATATATGATAGAAATAGGATGATAGAGCAATATGGGGTTACACCCACTGAATTTATAGATGTAAAAGGACTTATGGGAGATAGTTCTGACAATATACCAGGAGTTCCAGGCATAGGTGAAAAAACAGCTTTCAAGCTTATAAAGAAATATAAAAGTCTTGAAAATGTACTTGAGAATATAGAAAATATAAAAGGCAAGAAGTTAAAGGAAAATTTAAATGAATATAGGGAACAGGCAGTATTCAGCAAAAAATTAGCCACAATTATGATAAATGTACCTGTGGAAATAGATTTACAATCTATAGAATCCAAAGATGACTATGATGCTTTAGGCTTGAAAAATATATTTGAAAAACTTCAATTTAAATCCTTAATAAATAAGATTCCCGGCTTAGATGTAATTGAAAAAGCAGAACAAAAAGAATTGAATTTGAATTTTGAGATTATAGATAGTATTGACAAGTTTCAAAATGCAGTGGATAAAATATTAGAATACAATGGTAAATATATATTGTATTTTAATTTTGAAATATGCAATGGAGGAAGTTATTCTAAGAGCTATATTGAAAATATATTTATAAACATTTATAACGATAACTATGTAATAAATATGAAATCTACAATGGATGAAGATAATGAAAAATCATTGAAACTTTTAAAGAAAATATTTGAAAGTATGAATATTAAAAAGGTAGGATATGATATTAAATCGCAATACAGTATACTTGATAAACTTGGATTGGATTTGACTAATATTGAATTTGATGTAAAAATAGCATCATACCTCTTGAATCCTTCTAAAGGGAAATATGTTTTGAAAGATATGATAAAGGAATATATTGGGGTAGACTTGTCTGAAGAAGACAGTGAATTTAAGATAAAAGAAACATTTTTATTAAGTAAGCTTCATATGAATTTAGATAAAAAAATAAGTGATTTAAACATGAAGGATCTTTTGTATAAAATAGAATTGCCACTTACAAGGGTATTGTCTTCCATGGAATGTGAAGGCTTTAGAGTTGATTTGGATAAATTAAATGAATTAGGTGAAAAGTTTAAAATAGAAATAGAAAAAGTTAAAACTGAAATATATGCTCTTTCTGAAGAAGAATTTAATATAAATTCACCAAAGCAGCTTGGTAAAATACTTTTTGAAAAATTAGATCTTCCGGTTATAAAAAAGACTAAAACCGGATATTCAACAAATGCTCAGGTACTTGAAAAACTCATAGATAAAAGTCCTATAATAGAAAAGATAATATATTATAGACAGCTTACCAAGATATATTCTACATATATTGAAGGACTAAAGTCTGTTATAGATGATGACGGTAAAATTCATTCTAATTTTAATCAGACTGTGACTGCTACAGGAAGACTCTCAAGTACAGAACCCAATCTTCAAAATATACCTATAAAATATGAAATGGGTAAGGAAATAAGAAAGGTATTCATACCGGAAAATGATGATTGTATAATACTATCTGCAGATTATTCACAAATAGAACTTAGAGTTCTTGCACATATTGCAGATGATGAAAATCTTATAAATGCATTTAAACATCATAGTGATATTCATACTAAAACGGCATCAGAAGTATTTAATATTCCAATAGACAAGGTTACAAAGACTCAGAGAAGTAATGCTAAGGCTGTAAATTTTGGAATAATATATGGTATAGGTGATTTTAGCCTTGCAAAAGATTTACATATATCAAGAGCTGAAGCTAAAAATTATATAGAAACTTATCTTGAAAGATATCCAAATGTAAGAAAATATATGGAAGACATTGTTGATATGGCAAAAAATCAGGGATATGTTACTACTATAATGAATAGAAGAAGGGCTATAAAAGAAATAAGATCTTCAAACAAAATAGTCAGATCTTTGGGTGAAAGACTTGCAATGAATACGCCTATACAGGGAAGTGCGGCAGATATCATAAAGATAGCCATGATAAATGTATATAATAAGTTAAGGGAAAAAAATCTAAAGAGCAAAGTTATACTTCAAGTACATGATGAACTTATTTTAAATTTGTTCAAGGACGAATTGGATGTAGTTAGAAATATTGTAAAAACAGAAATGGAAAATGCGGTTTCCCTTAAAGTTCCACTCGAAGTAGATATAAATTCAGGAGATAATTGGTACGAAATTAAATAGCAAGGTGGTGTATTTATGATAAAAATAGGTCTTACAGGCGGAATTGGAAGTGGGAAGAGCACAATTTCCAATATGTTAAAAAAGGCTAACATACCTGTAATAGATGCGGATCTTATAAGCAAGACAGTATTAAATAAATATCCATGTATAATTAAAAATATTGAGGATGCTTTCGGAAAAAAATTTTTTGATAAAAATCACAATCTTAAGAGAAGAGAATTTGGTGATTACATATTTAAATGTAGTGATAGAAGATGTAAATATGAAAGTATAATAATGCCATATATAAAAGAAGACATACTATTTGAAATGGATAGCTTAGATAAAGAAGGAAACAAATTATGTATACTTGATGCTGCAACCTTGATAGAAAATAATTTCAGAAAATATGTAGATGAACTTATATTGGTTTGGATTAACAGAATGACTCAAATAGATAGAGTTAAAGAAAGGGATAATTTGACATATGACCAGGTCATTATAAGAATTGATTCTCAAATGTCATTAGATGAAAAGAAAAAGTATTCCAATTATATATTGGATAATTCCAAAGATCTTGATACAACCAAAAAAAATTTAAAGGATATACTTGAACAGATAGTCATAAAATATAAGGGGGTGAAGTGTCCTGAAATAAATATTTAGGGCATATACATCATTGAAATTTGTAAAAAGAGTAATAACTATTATAATTCTAATAGTAATAGTATTAAATGCTAAAAATATAGCAAAATGTTTTTATCCTCTTAAATATTCATCATATATAAAGGAATACTCTCAAAGATATGACTTGGATCCATATATGGTTATGGCTATAATCAGAACTGAAAGTGGATTTAAAGAAAATGTAAGATCTAATAAAAATGCAATAGGCCTTATGCAAATAACACCAGACACAGCTCAGTGGGCTGCACAAAAAATGAAAATAGATAATTTTAATGAAGATATGCTTGATGATCCTGAATTCAATATAAAAATGGGATGTTGGTATATAAATGATTTAAAAAGTGAGTTCAACAACAATATGAATTTGGTATTGGCAGCTTATAATGGTGGAAGGGGCAATGTAAAAAAATGGCTTAGCAATTTAAATCATTCCTATGATGGGAAGAATTTGGACTATATACCATTTAAGGAAACTGATAAGTACGTGAAAAAAGTTAAGGTTAGCTATAAGGTATATAAATATCTATATTAATAAATACGGATTGATATCAATCCGTATTTATTTTGAAAAATTATTTCCTATAAATTTTCTATAAAATAAAAAGAGAGATAAGAATCTCTCTTTTATTCTCATTGATACTCCAAAATACCGCTGAACTTAATTTGACACCTATCTCTCGATAGGTGGGTGTTCTCACAGATGCATCTATCACTTCCTATGTCTCAAAGGTTACATATACACATCTAAATATTAAACTCCCGATTTAGTAATGTAGGTTCAAATTAAAGCCTTACGCATATTCTAGAAAAAAATCAATTAATATCACATTAAAACATGTAAACAATATCATGTCCACATACACATTATAAAACGTGTAATTTAAAAAGTCAATAGTACTTTTTAAATTTGGTGCGAAAGACGGGACTTGAACCCGTACGATTTTACTCACACGCCCCTCAAACGTGCGCGTCTGCCTATTCCGCCACTCTCGCATAGCTGATTGATACATTTGTATTATAACCACATTCACTTATATTGTCAACTATTTAATTTTTTTATATCTATATTGTATTTATTTATTTTTCTATATATGGTAGCTTTACCAATTTTAAGCACACGAGCTGTTTCGGAAGCGTTTCCATGAAAGTATTTTAAAGCATTACTTATATAAGCCTTTTCTACTTTTTCAAGCGGCATTGGTATATCGGGAGTAAATGGATTTATTTTAAAATCTAAATTGATGTTTTCATGTATTAGATATTTATCAGTTATTAACGAATCTTCACATAGATAGTAGGATCTCTCCACAATATTTCTCAACTCTCTTATGTTGCCAGGAAAATTATATAGAATTAATTTGCCAATATAGGAATTATCCAAGTGTTTTGGAAAGTTGGGATTTTTGGAATTTAATCTGTCTATAAAATGTCTTGCTAGAATTTCGATATCTTCCTTCCTTTCCTGTAAAGGCATAAGATTTAAATTAAGTACACTCAGCCTATAATATAGATCGCCTCTAAAATTTCTATTTTTTATTTCATCTTTTAATAATTTGTTTGTAGCTGCTATAATTCTAACATCAATTGATTTTTCGTAGGTTGCACCAACTCTTACTATCTTTAGATTATCAAGTACTCTTAAAAGTTTAGATTGTATATCAAGAGGGAGTTCTCCTATTTCATCTAGAAATATAGTACCACCATCAGCTAGTTCAAATTTTCCAGGGTAGCCGCCTTTTGAAGCCCCTGTAAAGGCACCTTTTTCATATCCAAATAGCTCACTTTCTACTAATTCTCTTGGAATAGCAGCACAATTTACAGCTACAAAAGGTCCATTATGTCTACTACTGTAATTATGTATAGATTGTGCAAATACTTCTTTTCCTGTTCCACTCTTTCCTTCAATCAATATATTGCAATCTGTATTTGAGGCTCTTTTAGCGAGCTTAATAATATATTCCATTTTTGTTGAGCGGGTTATTATGTCATGAAATGTATAGGAAGCTTTGTACCCTACCACATTATTTACTATTTTGTGCAATCTTTTAGTATCCTTTATGGAGAGAACAATTCCCAATACTTTATCTTTTAGTTTTATAGGTACAATATTTACTATACATCTTATTTTTTTATTACCTAAATAAAATATACAATCTGCATTGAATATATTTTTACCTGTAATTATTATTGAATTCAACATAGTATCTTTTAAAATATTTTTCAAGTTTATATTATATAAAACATCTTCTCCTATATTAAATATTTTAAGTGCAGTTGGATTTGCCATTTTTATATTGAATTTATCATCTGTTATTATAAGCCCATCATTTACAGATTGAAAGATGGATTTGAATGTTGAATTTAATAAATTGTTATTTGAAATAAATTTATCATCCATAGATATCATCCTTAATTATAATTATTTAGCCTAAGTATAACATTTTTATATGAATATTAAAATTAGAATTCATTTTATTTAAAAATTGGAGAATTGTTGTGAAAAACAGATAAAAACATATATGTATACCATAATATAAATAAATATAGTTCTAAATAAGCTTTAAGTATAAAAAAAAGAGTTATGCTAAAAATAGATAATAATATATAATCATTCCGTATCAAATGAAAACAAAATTACTTTTAGAGGTGCAAAAAATGAAATTTAAATTGGGAAAATTTTTGATAGGAGAGAGTTTAAAAACTGAAGAGTTAAAAGGCCAAAAATTAAATGTTTTTTGGGGGTTGCCTATACTGTCTAGTGATGCAATTTCCTCAGTAGCCTATGCAGGAGAAGAAATATTATGGGTTCTCATACCTGTGATTGGAATGATGGCTTATAAATATATGTTCCTTGCATCGCTTTGCATTGTATTTTTGATGTTTGTTGTTACTCTTTCTTATAGACAAACTATAGATGCATATCCTGGAGGAGGAGGTTCTTATGTTGTTGCAAAAGATAATTTGGGAAAAATTCCTGGATTAGTAGCTGGAGCATCCCTAACCATAGGATATATACTTACAGTTGCTGTTAGTGCATCAGCTGGAACAGCAGCTATAACATCTGCAATACCTGAGATTTTGCATTATAAGGTTTTGATAACTATATTGTTGATACTTGTTATGACAATTGGGAATCTTAGAGGTCTTAGAGAATCATCAAAGACATTTGGTACTCCAACTTATATATTTATGATATTGATATTGGCCATGATTGTATGGGGAATTTTTAAGGTTAAGGTTTTAGGATATACTCCTATGCCAGTTTATAAAGTCCCACAGATCACTGGTGATATAACATTGTTTTTATTTTTACGGGCATTTTCATCCGGGTGTACAGCTTTGACAGGTATTGAAGCAGTAAGCAATGCTATACCTAACTTTGAAGAACCATCACAGAAAAATGCAAAAATGGTACTTGGATTGCTGTCTTTGGTTGTATTTTTAATATTTGGAGGACTATCTTACCTAGCTACACTTTATCATGCAGTACCAAATTCTCAAGTAACTGTAGTAGCACAAATTGCATCTCAAGTATTTGGCAATAATATTTTATTTTATGTAGTTCAGGGTGCTACTGCAATTATACTTATATTGGCAAGTAATACTGCATTTGCAGGACTACCTATGCTTCTTGCTTATATAGCTAAAGATGGATTTGCACCAAGGCAATTTGCAAAACGAGGAAAGAGACTTGGATATTCCAATGGAATTGTAACTCTTAGTATTATATCAATTATATTGGTTATAATATTTAAAAGTGATACACATTATTTAATGCCTTTATATGCAGTAGGTGTATTTATATCATTTACTCTTTCCCAATTGGGTATGTTTATTAGATGGAGAAGAAAAAAACAACATGCATGGAGACGTAAATCAATCATAAATGGAATTGGGGCATTTATAACTTTTGTAACGGCAGTAATACTTGGAATAACTAAATTTATCAGTGGAGCGTGGATAGTATTTATAGTTATACCTATACTTGTATATTTTATGCTTATTATAAAAAAACACTACTCAGAAGTTGCAAGACAGTTAAAATTATCTATAAATGAAATGCCTAAAGAAATAAATTTTAAAGATCAGAAGAGGTATGTGATAGTACCTATAGATACTTTGAATAAATCATTTTTAAAAGCATTGAATTATGCAAGAACTATATCAGATAATATAATAATATTTCATGTTTCAGTAGATGATATGACAACTGAAAAGTTATTGAAAAAATGGAATGAATACAATAATGAGTATAACATGGATATACCTATAATAGTAAAAAAATCTCCTTATAGAAGCATTGTTGGACCCCTTGTGAAATTTATAGAATCTGAAGAGTATTCAGCTGGACCTAAAGATACAGTAACAGTGGTTCTACCTCAATTTGTAGTCACCAAGTGGTGGGGAAACATACTGCACAATCAGACGGCTCTTCTAATTAAAACCATACTTCTTAAGAGGAGAAATATAGCTATAGTAACAGTGCCTTATATAATATTTGAAAAGTAGGTATTATTTATAGATAAAAATTTGTAAACTCACAAATTTTTATCTATTTTTTATTTAATTATTACAATTTATTAAAATGTACTTAAATATAACGTTATCATTTATTAATAAGATAAAAGGCATCGTATTCATAATATAACATATTCAGTAGATGAAATAAATAATTCAAAATTATGATTGAACTTTAAATTATTATGTGATATTATTAGAAATATAATTTTTCACATACATATGTACGCGAATGACAAACAAATAAGGAGAGCTTATGAATAATAGGTTTTTAATAATAGATTCAGAGATTCTTCCGGGTGTTTTTTTAAAAGTTATAAAGGTAAAGGAGTTTCTTAGAACTGGAAAGGTAAAGGATATATCGGAGGGTGTAAAAAAGGTAGGAATAAGTAGAAGCACATATTATAAATATAAGGATTCAGTTTTTGCAATGTCAGAAGGTGTAAATGGTCATAAAGTTACCTTGGGATTTATGATTTTGCACAAAGCAGGAGCTTTGTCACAGATAATTGATAAAATAGCACAAAAGCATGGCAATATCTTGACTATAAATCAGGATATACCTATAAACAATGCAGCTAGTGTATCTATAACTTTTGATGCATCCAAGCTTATAATAGACATTAATGAATTGATTGAAGACATAAAACTTATAGATAGTATAGTAAACGTTAGGTTGGTAGCAGTAGAATAAAAATAAATTAAAGATTATGAAGAGGAAGAGTAGATATGAACTGCTTTTGTAGAGAAAAGGATAATATGCTGAAATATCCTTTAAGTAAGAGTATTGAAGATCACCTTTGAATTGAATACTGAATTTTAGTAAGTATTTCCGCTTGGTTGCGTTAAATTATAAGAGATGACAGTATTACTATGTAAACATAATATAGAATTGCTGTTAAATTGGGTGGAACCGCATGTAGAACTTGCCCCAGTAAGGGATGAGTTCTTTTTATATATCAAATTAGTTAAAAAAGTACATAATTAAGGAGGAAAATGAATATGGCAGTTATAGCTATGCTTGGATATGGAGTTGTTGGCAGCGGGGTTGCTGAACTTATATTAAAAAATAGAAATAAATTTAAAAGTAGATTGGATGAGGAACTTACTATATCAAATATTCTAGTAAGAAGTGTAGAAAAGTACAAAGACAGTAAATATAAGGAATTGATTACAAATAATATAGAAGATATTTTCAAGAAAAAAGTTGATATAGTAGTAGAAGCTATGGGTGGACTAAATCCTTCTTATGAATATATTAAAAGAGCTTTAAAGATGAAAAAACATGTAGTAACAGCAAATAAGGATTTAATTGCAGAATATGGACATGAACTTTTGGAATTAGCTAAGGAAAATGGAGTTTCTATTCATTTTGAGGCAAGTGTAGGTGGAGGAATACCTATACTAAAATCCATGAATGAGTGTTTGGTTGGAAATGATATAAAGAGTATAAGAGCTATTCTAAATGGTACTACTAATTTTATACTATCTAAGATGAATCATGAAAATATGGGATATGATGAAGCATTGAAACTTGCCCAGGACCTTGGCTTTGCTGAAGCTAACCCTGAATCAGATGTCATGGGATATGATGCTGCACGAAAATTATCAATACTCTCTACAATAGCATATAATAAGAGAATTTATTGGAAAGATATGGATATAGAGGGAATTACAAATATTGATGATCGTGATTTTAGATATGCTAGAACAAGAGGGTGCAGTATAAAACTTCTGGGTATCAGTGAAGATACTGGAAAAGATGTATTTGCATCAGTTAGGCCAATTATAGTAAAAGAAAATTCTGTACTTGGAAGAATTGAAGATGAATACAATGCAATCTTAGTTGAAGGTGATGCCGTAGGAGACGTCTTATTTACAGGTAAAGGTGCAGGTATGTTTCCAACAGCTAGTGCAGTATTTGCAGATATAGCTGATATAATAATGCATAAAGAAGAAGAAAGTATTACTTTTAATGATAAAAAAGCTGAAATAAATAAGGAATGGGAATTACAAAGTGAATGGCTTGTAAGATTAAAAACTCACAATAGAATAGAAGTTATTGAAAGTATAACTGAAAATTTTACAAGTAGTTATATATTGGCTAGTGCAGCTACATTTGACGATGATGAAGTGGTGGCATTTATAAAATCTGAAAATGAACATAACCTAAATAAATATATTGAAAATTTAAGGAAGAGAGAATATATCAGGTCTGCAAAAAAAATATTGATTTCAAAAAACTAAGGAGGATATAGTATGACTAAAGTGAATATCAGAATACCGGCAACTACAGCAAATATGGGACCTGGATTTGATACTTTAGGTATGGCTCTTAAATTATATAATGAAATGGAAGTTGAAGAAACAAACAATGAAACTGAAATATATAATTGTGGAACTAAACTTACAGAAAATTTTAAAGATAATTTGATATATAAAACTATAACACAGACTATGGATAAATATGGTTATGATTATAAAGGACTTAAAATAAATGTAACAAAATGTGATATACCAATGTCAAGGGGGCTTGGAAGTAGTTCGGCCTGTATAGTTGGAGGAATAAGGGCTGCGGATTCAATTATGAATACCAATATGTCTTTAGAAGATATAATTTCATTTGCAACTGAAATAGAGGGACATCCTGATAATGTAGTGCCTGCAGCACTTGGTGGAATGGTTATATCTTTAAAAATAAAAGATAGAATAAATTATTCTAGAGTCAAGTTGCCTACACAATTAAAATTTGCAGCAATGATACCTACCTTTGAGGTGAGCACTGCACTTTCAAGAAAGGTATTACCTGAGTCATATTTAAAAGAGGACTGTATATTCAACATATCTAGATCTGCCATGCTTATAAGCGCTTTAAACAATGGGGAACTTGACAAACTTAGAATATGTTTTGAAGATAGAATACATCAACCTTATAGAAAAAAACTTATAGAAGATTATGATGCTATTTTTGAATACGTCAAAAAGTTTGGATCTATAGGTGAATTTATAAGTGGATCAGGATCTACACTAATGGCTGTTGTTAAAGATAATAATGCCGATGAATTTATAAGTTATATGAAGAATTTTTTAAATGGACTTGAAAATAGTTGGAAGATAATTTTACTTGAACCTGATCTAGAAGGAGCGAAGGTCTTGTAAAAGCCTATCACTATCATTATTGATTTATGGTAGTGATAGGCTTTTATTTTAATAGCCAGTAATATTTTTCTCACTTTTTAAATATCTTTAATATATAGATATAAATATTTAAACTTTAAGAAGATGAGGTGGGAAAATGAAATACACACGATATGATTTGAAAAAGGAAAAAGGAACAAAGAATTTTGTACTTATGATAGCTTTGGTATTGATAGCTGCATTTATCATCGGAACAGTGGCATCTAAAATAATCATGGATTATTATAATGTTTCTGAACCTACTCCCGCAAGTACACAGCAAACTGTCAAAAATAATTCAAATAAAAGTAATAACACAGTTAGCAATGATAAGAATAATGCTGCTTCAAATACTGGTAATAAAAAGTCTTCTGCAGATGGAAGCCAAGTTAAATTCGTAGCAGTACAGGGCGGAATTTATAAAGATAAAAAAAATGTGGCTGCAGAAAAAAATTTACTCATGCAGTATGGAACACCTTTTGAAATTCAGGAAGATGATAAAGTTAGAATTTTTTTGGGGATATATGGAGATAATACAGCAAAAGATATCATGGCATCACTTACGAAACAAAAGGTAGATAATTCCAATATGGATTTTACAATAAAAAAGACTGATGTTTGCAATGCAGAAATAATAGAGATAATAGATGCAAATTTACAAGTTTTAAATAAGCTTTCTCAAAAAGATATACAGTCTATAAAGACAGATCAACTAAAAAAATGGTGCTCCTCTTTGGAAGGTGCTGATAAAAATAGCAAAAATTTTATAATACTTAAAGATTTAAAGGAAAATGTAAGCAAACTCCCATCTCAGCTGTCCAAAGATAAAGTAGAAGGAAATTATATATATATATATAATGTATTGAAAAAAATTAAATAAACTAATTTAATAATTAGTAATATTTGTGTATAATTAAAGGTGGTTAGTATAAGTAAAACTCTTGCAATACTTGCCATCTTTATTTTTAATTTAAAAATTTTTTTAACAATAATATATTTACTTGTTTATGCTTTTATTAAATGATAAACTATATTAGATATGTTGTTAAAGTAGGGGGATTTACGTGAAGGGGACAGTTAAGAGTGCAGCTTTTTTATGGTTCCTGATACTTTTGGGTGCTGTAGCTGGAAGTCTTATAGGTGATGCAATAGGCAGCAGAATAAGTATACTTCAATTTTTAAAAGATTCCTATGAAATAGGCGCAAAGACACCTTTGGTGTTAAATTTAAAAATTTTAACTTTAACTGTAGGAATAAATTTTAATATAAATATTATGACTATAATAGGTGTAATTATGGCTATAATATTATATAGAAGATACTAGGAGTGATTGAATGAAAATTATATTAGCATCTTCATCTATTAGAAGACAGCAACTTTTAAAACGGCTTGTAGATGATTTCGATATTGTAGAAAGCGGTTTTGTAGAGAACAGCATTAAGTATAATGGGGATTGTAAAACTTATGTTATGGAACTTGCTTTAGGCAAGGCAAATGATGTATGTAATAAGCTTGAAGATAAGCAACTTATCATAATAGGATGTGATACAGTTGTATATTTTAATGGAAAGATACTTGGAAAGCCAAAAGATAGAGAAGAAGCTTTTCATATGTTGAAGTCTTTAAGTGGAAATGAGCATCAAGTTTATACTGGCCTAGCAGTTATTAATAAATTTTCTGGCATTGTAAGACAGGAATTTGTGAAAACTAGTGTTAGATTTTCCAACATATCGAATAATGAGATAGAAAAGTATTTAAAAAAGGAAGAATATGGAGACAAGGCTGGTGCCTATGGAATTCAGGGATATGCAGGGATATTTATACCTGAAATTAGAGGATGTTATTACAATGTAGTAGGCTTGCCTCTCAACAGATTGTACAAAATGTTAATTGGAATGGGGGTAAATCTATAAAAGGAGTTTTTAAATGAACAGAATTAAAGATTTACCTGAAAATGAAAGACCAAGAGAAAGACTTTTTAGATATGGCCCTGAAGCTCTGTCCAATATAGAACTTTTAGCAATACTTCTTGGTTGTGGCAGTAAAAAAGAGAATATAATATCTTTGAGTAGTAGGATAATACAAAATAATGGGGGAATAAATGGAGTATTTGATTCTACACTAGAGGATTTTACTAATATTAGCGGAATTGGAAAGGCAAAAGCAGCTAAACTTTTGGCTGTAATAGAATTATCTAAAAGATTTAAATCTTTTAAAGATGGTGACAATTATAAAATACACAATTCACAAGATGCGGCTATGCTTGTAATGAAAGAAATGAAATCATTAAAGCAGGAACACCTTGTAGTTATAATGTTGAATACAAAAAATGTAGTTATAAGTGTAAAAAATGTTTTTATAGGAAGTTTGAATTCTTCTATAGTTCATCCTAGAGAAGTTTTTAGTTATGCTATTAAAAACAGCAGTGCGTCTATAATAATATGTCATAATCATCCATCTGGCGATCCATCTCCAAGTGATGAGGATATAAAAGTTACTTATAGACTAGAAAAATGTGGTGAAATATTGGGTATACACCTTATTGATCATCTAATAATAGGAAACGGTCAATATATTAGTTTGAAAGAAAAAGGAATATTGTGAGGTTGAAAGGAGAAGTATAAATGGGATTTTTCGGAATTTCGAGAGATATGGGAATTGATTTGGGAACAGCTAATACTTTAATATATGTAAAAGGAAAAGGCATAGTTCTCAGAGAACCATCAGTTGTTGCTATAAATACTAATTCAAAAAAAGTTATGGCAGTTGGAAATGAAGCAAAGGATATGATAGGAAGAACTCCTGGAAATATTGTAGCTATAAGGCCTTTAAAAGACGGTGTTATTGCTGATTTTGATGTTACACATACAATGCTTAGAAAGTTTATTGAAAAGGTTAGCCCCAAATCAGCATTTACCAGTCCTAGGATATTTGTATGCTTTCCATCAGGAGTTACAGAAGTAGAGAAAAGAGCAATTGAGGAAGCTACAAAACATGCAGGTGCAAGAGATGTACTGTTAATGGAAGAACCTATGGCAGCAGCAATTGGAGCAGGCTTACCTGTAAATGAGCCTACAGGAAGTATGATTGTTGATATAGGTGGTGGTACTACTGAAGTAGCAATAATATCACTTGGAGGAATAGTTACAAGTAAGTCACTTAGAATTGCAGGGGATGAACTTGATGAAGCTATAATAAACTATATAAAGAAAGAATATAATCTTATGATAGGTGAAAGAACAGCTGAAAATGTAAAAATACAGCTTGGTTCAGCATATGATACTGGTGAAAATGAATCTATGGAAATAAGAGGAAGAGATTTGATAACAGGATTACCAAAATTAATATCTATAGACGAAGAGGAAATAAGGGGAGCTCTTAAAGAGCCTGTTGCTGCTATAATAGATTCAATAAAAACAACATTGGAAAAAACTCCACCAGAACTTGCATCAGATATAATGGACAAAGGGATCATGGTAGCAGGTGGAGGAGCCATGCTCAGAGGGTTAGAACAACTTATAAATTTAGAAACACATATTCCAGTTCACACAGCTGAAACTCCTTTGGACTGTGTAGCATTAGGTGCAGGAAAAGCCCTAGATACTATAGATAAAATAGTAGCTAGTAGAAAATAGTGAATTATTATGAAATTTTTTAGAAATAAACTGGCAGTAGCTATAGTAGTACTGTCAGTTGCGTTTTTAATATTGATTTCTTTTAGCGTAAAGAATAATGGAGTGTTCTTTATGAGAAATGGAGTAGGTGTTGTATTCAATCCAATACAAGGTGGAATTTATAAGTTAAATAATGGTATCAAACAATCTTTGAGTTTTATATTTAATATATCTGATATTAAAGAGCAAAATAAACAACTTACTAAAAAAAATAGTGAGTTGGAAAATAAACTTGTTGAATATAATTTATTGAAAAGTGAAAATAGTTCTTTAAGAAAAGAACTTAATTTTAAAAAGGAAAAAATGGAATACAACTATATAGGCTGTGACATAATAGGAAGAGGCGGAAGCAGTATATTGGATGAATTTACTGTAAATAGAGGAAGTAATGATGGAATAAAAAAAGGAATGGTGGCCGAAACTGCAGAAGGCCTTGTAGGCCAGGTAGTACATGTAGAAAAGAATTGGTCAATAGTTAGATCTATAGCCAGTGAAAATTTAGCCGTAGGTGCAGAACCACAGTTATCAGACACAAAAAGCCAGAATTCAGATGAAACTTCAGATGAAGGCATTGTAAAGGGGTATAATCAGGGTACAAATAAACTACTTACAAAATTATACTATCTTCCAATTGAGTCGAAAATAAAAAAGGGAGATACAATTTTGACTTCAGGAATTGATAATTCATATCCTAGGGGAATAAGAATAGGAAGTGTTGTAACTGTGGAACTGGATAAGGGAAAAGTAATGAAAAATGCTGTTGTAAAACCATTTGTAGATTTTAATAAAATTCAGGAAATGCTTATAGTAGTTCCCAAGAATCAAATAGATGTAAAGTATTAAGGTGATGTTCTATGAAAAAATTGAACAAATTATTAATAGTAGGTATTATATGTATTATATGCTTTATACTTGATAACTCACTAATGCCATTCTTTGCAATTAAAACCATTTATCCCAGTCTGCTTTTTACATTTGTAGTTTGTTACTCCATTAGCAGTGGAAGTTGGGAAGGTCTTTGGCTAGGTATATTTTCAGGTTTCCTTCAGGATATCTATTTTATAAATGGGTTTTGGACAAATACATTTGTAAATATGATAATATGTTTTGTTGCAGGATTTGTAGGTGCAAATATTTTTAGACAAAAGAGATTCATTCCAGTAATAGCATGTCTCTTATTGTCAATCTTAAAAGGAGTATTGCTTTTCGTAATATTGTGGTTAAGTGGAATGACTATAAATATAAGTGATGTATTTTTTACAAGTGTATATAATATGATTGTATGTATATTTATGTACATTCCAGTATACAGATTTTGTAAAATAGATTCTATGAAAAGTGAATGGAAATTTTAAAGGAATGGTGATTTAATGAAATTGCAAGAAAAGAAAAAAATATCCAGATTTACTGCACTTATTATAGTAATGACAGTTATTTTTAGTGTTATAGCTGGAAAACTTTTTTCTCTGCAAATTGTACAAGGTGCACAGTACAAAGAAAAAGCTGTCAATAGGTCTATAAGACAAATAGCAGATCCAGCTCCAAGAGGAAATATACTTGACAAGAATGGAAATATACTGGCTAGAAGCGAACAAAGTTATACTCTTGTGTACAATCAAACCGATACAAATGATAAAAAGTTTTTTACAACCATGGATAAGGTATTCAAGATTTTAGATGCAAATGGAGAAAGTCAGCAGGACGATTTTGAACTTAAGATAAATCCATTTAAATTTGAATTTAGAAGTGATGATCCAGAAACCAGAAAAAATTTGGAGATAAAATTCAAAAGGGACAGAGGGTTAAATGAGCCGATAGAGAAGAAAATAAAAACGAAAAACAAGGATATATCCGATGATGAACTAAAAAAACAGGTAAATGACCAGCTGCTTAAAATTTCTCCTAAGAAAACCTATGAACTTCTTTTAAAAAAGTACAGTATAAATAGTAGCTATCCTATGGAAGAACAGAGAAAATTTATGATAATAAAAGATACTATAAAAATGCATAGTTTTTCAGGATATGATCCAGTTGTAATAGCAAGTAATATTAAAAAATCCACTGCATTGAAGTTTTCACAAATATTAAATGATCTCCCTGGAGTAGACATGAATATTCAGCCAATAAGACAGTATCCTAATAAAGAGCTGGCATCTGGAATTCTAGGATACATATCTAAAATAAGCAGTACGGATACAGCCAAGTATAAGGCCAAGGGATATGATACCAATAGTGACTACATTGGTCAGGCTGGAATAGAAGCTGCCTTTGAAGATGTACTAAAAGGAAAAAAAGGTGGAAGAACTGTAAAATTAAATAATAATGGAAAAATAATTCAGGAACTGGGAACTACAACCCCGAAACCTGGAAATAATGTTAAACTTACTATAGATAAAAATGTACAGGCAGCTGCTGAAAAGGCACTGGATGACAGAATGAAAGAATTGCAGTCAAATCCATATGGTCAACAAAGATCTGATACTACTAATGCAACAAGGGGAGCTGCTGTAGTAATTGATGTAAATACAGGTGATATAATTGCAATGGCAAGCAGGCCTGGATATGACCCAAATCTGTTTTCCGTACCTGGAAGACTTACATCAGAACAGTACAATCAGTATTTCAGCCCTAATTTAGAAAAATTTGGAAGAAATTACATTGAAAAAAGAGGAATTACGAGCCTATATCCTGGCAAAAGTGAAACTGATGTATTGAATATACTGTTTCCGCTGGACAAAAGCATAAAGGGGAATACAACTATAAGACAGGATGTATATGACATATATCCTAAGCCATTTTACAACTATGCTACACAGTCTCTCATACCACCGGGATCCACATTCAAGCCAATGACTGCTATAGCAGGATTGGAAAGTGGAGCCATAACTCCTGATTTTAGTATAGATGATGAAGGTATGTTTGATAAAGGTGGTGGAAATATTACGCACTTTTATCTGGATGGAGCTAATGGATGGGTAAATCTTGCGAGAGCCATAGAAAGGTCAAGTAACCCTTACTTTATGACAGTAGGTAAGAGAATAAGGGATTCTTTTGGAGATGATACCTTAGCTAAATATGCTTGGAAATTTGGACTTGGTGCAGACCCTAATAGCAAGACTACTCCAACTACCGGAATAGAAATACCGGAGAAATACGGTCAGGTGTACAATACAGTATCCAATAAAAATTCTTTTGCCAATACTTATCTTTGGAAAGTCATGAAAAATCTTAAAGATGGAATTGATGACAAAGGAAACAAATTGGTTTCACTGGATCTATATGATAATGCAAATGATTCAGATAAAGTTAAGCAAATTAAAAAAGACATAAAAAATTTAATACAGAGTTCCATAAAAAATGGAAGCAAATCTTTTGATGGAACCAAGTACAAGGAACTTTTTTCAGAACTTGTACAAGAAGATCCCAACAATAAAAAAGAAATTACAAACAGGCAGATGAGTAATCTTATAGATGCAATAAATTATACTACTGTTTCGGATGCAAATTCTCAATTAAATGTACCAGCCAATATAGAAGATGCTTCTATAGGACAGGGATTAAATCAATTTACACCACTGCAGATGGCAAATTATATTGCTACTATTGCTAATGGAGGTACACGATATAAACTACATTTGGTTGACAGTATACTTGATTCAAATGGAAAAGTTATAAAAAAGATAAAACCGGAAGTTGCAGAGAAGACAGGGGTCAGTGCTGAAAATATAGCAGCTGTTAAGGCTGGTATGGAGGCAGTTAATGAAAAAGGTACTGCATCTGGTACATTTGCAGATTTTCCTATAAAGACTGCAGGTAAGACAGGTACTGCAAGTTTGGGAAACCAAGAAGAGATTGGTAGAACCGATTATGCAGAATATGTAGGATACGCACCTCTTGACAAGCCTCAGATAGCTGTATATGCAGTTGTATTTGATGGAGGACAGGGAGCTGGTTCTGCACAGATTGCAAAGGACATATATACTGCTTATTTTAAACTTAATCAAAATAGTACCAGTACAACTAGTACTACCCAAAGTCAGAATTAGAATATAATATTTTGTATAAAGAGTTGTACATAGGATCTCTATGTGTAACTTTTGTCGAGAATATAGATAGATTTGTGTAAAATAGAT
>NZ_APMH01000009.1 GCF_000359585.1 Clostridium tyrobutyricum DSM 2637 = ATCC 25755 = JCM 11008
TCTATTGACTTTTACTAGCTGGTCTAAAATTTCTCCGTCAATAATGCTTTGATTGCTGAGTTCCTGAAACATGGTACTGTAAAAGGTCATACCGCCAGGGTGTTTATTCGTAGGTTGTGTGGAATGACGGGATGAAGTGAAAATCTCACGGAAAGTATCATTTTGCAATGCATAGCTTAGAAGAATAGCCATATCCTTAACTGTTGTATAATGATTTTTATTATGAAGGCCGGTGGCATTTTCAAAATGGGTATTGTCCATACCAATATCTGCCGCCTTTTGATTCATCATCTTTACGAATCCCTGCTCCGAACCTGCAATTTGATCTGCAAGCCCAATACAAGACTCTGCACCACTTGGAAGTAGTGCTCCATATAAAAGGTCAATAGCGCGTACATTTTCACCAGGCTGAAAACCAGTCATTGATGCATCTGCTTTGTACAGTCCCTGAAATGTGTAGTTGGTAAGCTCTATTTCTTCATTGAGATTAGGTAGATTTTCTATTGCAACAATGGCTGTCATAATTTTAGTCAAAGAAGCAGGATAGATTTTTTCTTGGCTATTTTTTTGCATTAGGATAGCATCATCTTTTAAACGAACCAGAATAGCATTGGGACTGGTCAGCTTGTCAGGAGATATGGAGACAGTTGAGTCCGTTTCTATCTTAAATATATGTTGTTTTTCTTGAGTAATGATGAATTTATGAACACTAAAGGCAATAACAGCAATTAATAGAAATATTATAAATATTAGTATTCCTGGATTTTCTCTTTTTACTTTTCGTACCATATAAAACAGCTCCTTGTTCTGTACTGGTATCATTTAACCACAGAAAAAAGAGACATGTTGGAATTCCATCTTATGAAATTCTTAAGGTTTTATTAAGACATTTCTTTTTTAAATATGCTATTATGAACGGGTTAAGTACAACGGAGGTGAATTTAATGTTTATTATTATAGTGTCAATTACGTGTTTTATTGGTACTTTGCCATTCTTGATTCCATACCATGTAATACTGAACTTTCAAATCAAAAAGATTGGTTGTAAACTGTCAATTGAACATATTGTAATTGCATATATATTTGTGTACTATCTTACTGGTGTGCTGATTTTTACTGGTATTACTTCCATAAGCGATATTGTTCATAACAGCTTTGGAATAATAACATCAAAGGGGTTGAATATTTCACCGAATGAGATTAATCTGATTCCATTTCGCTGGATTGCAGAGAATGTTCGTCCATACATAGAAAATGTATTGCTTTTTATACCTCTTGGATTCATAATCCCATTTATTTGGAAAAGGTATGAAGTGTTATGGAAAACAGCATTAACTGGTTTTACATTATCTCTTATAATAGAATTGAGTCAATTGTTTAATAGAAGAATAACGGATATTGATGATTTAATGATGAATACTCTGGGAGCGTTAATCGGATGGGCAATTTTCAGGATGATGAAAGAGCATTTGTCAGAATTACAGGAAAAGGTCTCTGTCCAAAGTACCAATATAAAAAAAACTCCATTGCTCCTTCATGAAGAGGCAGTTTTTTATATGGTCAGTGCATTTGCCGGTATGCTCTTTGTGTTTCACCCATTTTTAATACCTTTACTGCAGTTTGTACTTAAAATTAGAGTTAATATATAAATCGTATATTACGAATTGTAGAATATCTTTATTTATAAGAGGACAATCTATCTGATTTAATCAGATAAATTGCCCTTTCCTTTATTTTTGTGGAAGCACGACAGTAAAAACTGTTTTTTCTGTATTACTTTGCACGAAAATATTGCCTCCATGTGCGTTTACGATTTCTTTGGCAATAGCAAGTCCAAGCCCTGCACCGCCTGTATTGGTAGAACGGGATGTGTCCAGCCGAAAGAATTTCTTAAATATCGTTTCCAGCTTTTCTTGTGGAATTGGATTGCCTTGATTCATAAAGGTTATAACAATATTTTTGTCCTGCTCTTCAGCAGCAATGTCAATGACGCCGTTTTCATAGCTATAGGCTATTGCATTTTTCAGAATGTTGTTGAAAACACGGGCCAGTTTGTCTGCATCTCCCCACAGAGTGAGTTCATTAGGTACATTGACTGACACCTGCTTTCCCTGCGGAGTCAGCATTGGATAGAATTCGTCCGCCATCTGCTGCAGCATGAACAGTAAATTGATTTTTCCTTTATTCAAAAAAATAGTTTGAAGATTAAACCTTGTTATCTCAAAAAATTCATTTATAAGCTGTTCTAATCTATAAGCTTTTTCCAGTGTAATACCTACATATTTTGCCTTCTGTTTAGGAGGCATATCAGGAGCTTCATCCAGAAGGCTCAAGTATCCTATAACGGAGGTCAGAGGTGTCTTTATATCATGAGCAAGGTAAACCACCAAATCATTTTTGCGCTGCTCAGCATCAAGTGCGGCTTTTTTTTGCTTTTCCAAAATATTTTTTATCTGCTTAAGCTTATTTTCCATGAAATACAATTCCGGCGATAATGTAATTTCATCATCGGATTTCCCAACAAGTTTATCCATTCCATCACTGATTTCATCAAAATATTTTGTGAACCAGGAAATAGAAAATCGGAAAAGGATACATAATAAAAATATTAGGATTATAACAAAAATGATCATTTCCATATTGTTGCGAATTATCAGCTGATAGATTTCATGTGCGTCCGAATTTTCAAAATGAAAAGCGTTGACTAAATATTGAACAATACGATCTCCAATTTGTCCACGCAGGATATGACGCAATAGATAAACAATGACGGCGGCAGCAACTGTAATCATAAGCATTTGAAAAAATACTTTCCCTTTTAATTTTGTATAATCATTTCTTCTTCTATCTCTCTTACTTTTCAATTTTATAGCCAACTCCCCATACTGTTTTGATGTATTTAGGATGTTCTGCGCTGTCGTGTATTTTTTCCCTTAAATGCCTGATATGAACCATTACAGTATTATTGCTGTTGGTGAAATACTTGTCCCTCCATACTTCGTGGAACAATTCTTCTGAACTTACCACATGTCCGCGATTGGAACAAAGGACCCAAAGAATTGAAAATTCTTTAGGTGTGAGAGATATCTTTTTTTCATTTAGCGTACATTCATGGGTATCCATATCCAATACCAATCCGGAAAAGGCAATAAAGTGTTCTTCCTGGTTTGGTTCTGCAGAATTATATTTTGTAAATCTCCGAAGCTGCGCCTTGACACGGGCAACAAGTTCCAAAGGCTGAAAGGGTTTTGTTATGTAGTCATCCGCACCTAGTGTCAATCCGGTAATTTTATCAATTTCCTCTTCTTTGGCAGTCAACATGATAACAGGGAAGTTATGGTTTTCCCTAATTTTCTGGCAGAGAGTGAAGCCATCAATATCCGGCAGCATGATATCAAGTATCGCAAGCTCCAGATGTTCTGACTCAACACACTGGAATGCATCTTGGCCGTTATAAAATTTGTATATTGTAAAACCTTCATTTTTTAAATAGACTTCGACTAGATCCGCTATGGACTGCTCATCGTCTACAACCAAAATATTGATACTCATAAGATATATCCTTTCTTTTTGATTAAACACTTATCATTATAGTACTGCAAAACAAAAAGTTATATAATAAATAATTTTCTTAATAAAATCTTAAGGCTTTATTATGGAAAAACCACTGCAAGCACTTCAAATTAATTTGCACAAAGTGCTTGAAATTGGATGTATATTTACTGCTTTTAGAATGTATAAAAGTGGAAAAGTGTCTAAGTAATGATATAATGATTTTATAATAGTTAATTTATTATATCATTTAGGAGGGATTCAAATGGAGATTGAACGAAAAATAATTGAAGGCAATAATTTGAGAATACCTTCCGTAATATTAACACCAACACAAAAAAATCCATTATTTATGCTTCAAGAGATATACCAGAGATAAAGGCTTTATGTAAACGACCTTAAAACAAAAAAATTTGTTAGTGGTGGAGATAGATAATGCACTACATAGCGATATTTTTACACTCGAGGATACATTTCAAAATATAGTTGCTGAATTAAAAAAGTATTATTCATAGTTGTAGAAAATATTGAAATAATAGTGAATTATTCTTAAAAAAAGAAGGGAAAGTATTATGAAGAAAAGTTTAGATAGTAAGGAAAAACAGTTGAATAAAAAGGCAGTTTTAGTATCAGCTGCTATTTCAACAATTATATTTACTACATTAGTGAATTTAGCAATACCTAGCAATATGAAAAGAATAATTTTAACAGGCATTTTTTTCTTTATTTTATTTTCTATTACACAAGTCGTATTGTTAAAGAAGTTGGTAAGAACAAGGGTATTTGACCTGCATAAATAATAAAAATTAAATTATTTTTTGATTTTCTACATATTAAGAGAAGGGAAATATAATTTATGAAAAAATACAGATGTTTATTGTTATTTATTTGTTTGTTAAGTAGTTTTATGTTTTATGGATGTAGTCATTTTGGAATAGTTTCGAAAGATATTAAATACTCTTTTCAACCATTAAACAAAGTGGAAAAAATAAAACTCAAAATTAATAAAAAAGAGTCAAAACGTAAAATATCCTTTAAATCAGAGTTATTAAATGGTTCTAATGTGAAAGTATCTGTAAATAATGATAAGGACAAGACTATATCAAGTATTGATATTACCAAGACCAACCAAAATGGTGAATTGGATTTAGCTAAAGTCAATAGTGATAATTTTACTATTAATATAGAGGGTAAAGCGGACAAATTCATATTGAATCTCGATTCATCCAATATTTCACTAGCTGCTGAATCTCCTGATTCAAAACAAGATGCAAAAGATGCTGATTCTAAAGAAAAAGGACAACCATCAAATCCCAAAGATAAAAATGGCGGATTCCATTTATGGCCATTTTTTTAGTAGGAGATTTATACTATTATTAATATAAGAGATGGAGTTGTATTTTAGAATAAAAGAGCATTTGAAAAATTAAAATATTAGAGGATTACAATATGAAAGAGGATATGGATTTAATTAAAAAGCCGGATGCTGGCAAAATAATATTCAATATATTTATAGTTTCCTTAACAATATTAATATTAGGATGTGCTATTAATTTTTATTATGCAATAGGATATTTATTTATTCTTATTGTTCATGAATCTGGACATTATATTTTTGCAAAATCTTTAAAATTAAAAGTCGTGTTTGGTGGATTTACTCCTTTTGGAGCATATATAGTTCATCAAAGCACTGACAATTGTAAGGAAAATGCAATTGTTGCAATAGGAGGTCCACTTATTGGTAGTATACTTGGCCTTATTTACTATATAATTTATTATTTTACAGGGGATGTTACATTTTTAGTGTTAAGCTTCACTTCAATAGTATTAAACTTAATGAATTTAATCCCTGTAAAGCCACTTGATGGTGGACATATAGCTGAGGCAATATCGCCCATTATATGTTATATTGGATTGCCATTTATATTGTATTTACTTATATCTGCAAAGAGATTAAAGGAAAAGGTTTTATCATTGGCTATTTTGGTAATAGGGATTTATGAAACATATAATTTTACTAAAAAATATAAAAGTGACTCTTATTTTAAACTTACTAAAAGCAATAGAGTAAAATTTATAGTTAGCTATAGTATATTGTTGCTAATATTAGTGCTTAGTGCGGTGTATCTTTACAATACATTTAATTTTCATCAATTATTTAAAAGTATAATGCGATATAAATAGAGCTAGGAATATTGGAATTTAATTTATTACAGATCCAATAGTGCTTTAACATCATCTTCTTTTTCAAATAACAGACATCCACCATCATGTTCTCCAATTAACATTTCATTATCTCTAAGTTTTTTAAATAATGGGGACTTTAAAGCTGTTCTTAAACTACATTCCTTTAAATTGACATCCGAGTATGGTGAGAGGGGACATGGTTCTGCTCCACCATTGGCATTTATATGAAAAAATCCTCTTCCAGCTGCCAGGCAGCCACCCATGTATTTTTCATCACCCGGAAATGATAAAAGTACCATATTTTTAAATTCTTTTCTCAATTCCTCTATATTTTCTTCTAGTATTAAATGCTCTTTATCTGTAGGTGTAAGATTTTCAGTAGATCTGTCTACTGGAGCATATTCCACAAATACCAATATTCTTGCTTTTTTATTATAAAGTTTCTGTACAAATTCCTTACTTGTAACGGTCATTATATTTTCAGTTGTTACAGTTATAGAACATCCAAATAAGATTGTCTTTTTATTTAAATTAGTCATTGCAGACATTATTGAATTATAAGTGCCTGTGCCGCGCCTGGCATCAGTTTGATCCTTATTACCTTCAATACTTATTATTGGTACAAGATTTCTGCTCTTATTGAATAAATTTATATAACTTTTATCAAACAGGGTTCCATTTGTGAAGATTGGAAAGACCATTTCTTTAACAGCAGAAGCTTTTTCAATAACTTCTCTTCTCGTTAAAGGTTCTCCTCCTAATAACAATCCAAATGAAATACCAATTTCCTTTGCTTCATTGAATATCTGTCCCCATCTTTCTGCCGACATTTCACTATTTTTCAGGTTATCTCCACAAGATTTATTGGCTCTTGCATAACAACCCTTACAATGTAGATTGCAATTTGCAGCAATACTTGCCATGAAAAACGGTGGAATATGATCTCCTTTGCTTTCAAGTACAGCCCTCTTATTTTCAGCAGCTTTTACCGACAGCATATATTTTATTACAAATTCAGTTTCCTTTGGATTTTTTATAGATGATTTTAAAATATTCTTCACTATATTTTCAATACTCTTGTTCATATATTCAGATAAATTAAATGATTTTTCCATTATTAATCCCCCAAAAAATCTTTATTTAATAAGTAAATCCAGCTCTGTATCAATAAGATTATCCCTTTCCTGTTTATTCATAATATCAATTGCACTAAAGGATTTAAATTCATCTGATCTGTAAAACACCAATTGCATAAATGAAATTAGTTGATATGAAATAATTTTACACTCTTCATCACTCTTACTTTCCTTAAAGCATTCTTTAACCAAAGAGAGTATTTCAATAGTTTGGGAAAAAGATCCGTGAAGTAAAATATAAGGAGTAATTTGTTTTGTATATTTTTTATAGTGTACAATTATATCACTGATAGAAATTAAAAAATATCTAAGTTTATCTTTTGGTAATTTTATATTATCTTTAATATCCTGAAAATAGGTGTATGCAGAATCTCCTATTATTTTATTTATTGCAATATTCATTAATTCATCTTTGGAAGCAAAATAATAATTTATTGTTGATAAATTTATTCCTGCTCTTTCTGTTATTTTTCTTGATGTTATTTCCGAGATGTCATCATACTCCTGTAATAGTTCTATTACTGATGAAATCAATTTATTTTTAGTATTATCTGATTTATTCAATTTAGCACCTCTTTGTTTTCAAACACGTTTGATACATGTTTTATTATATATCAATTAGTATAATATAGCAATAATTTCAACTATTGTGCTTTACATATTAGATGAACTCGTATATAATGATATTACACTAGTATGTAATACAATATAGATAAAGTGAGAAGGGATATTTTGAAACAAACTCAGCTTTTGAAAGGTGTACTTGAAGGGTGTGTACTTCTAATTGTTCTGGAAAATGAAGTATATGGATATGAAATGGTTCAGATGTTAAAAGAATATGGTTTTAAAGAAATAGTTGCAGGCACTGTATATCCACTGCTGCAGAAATTGGAGAAGCAGGGCTACCTTTCAAGTAAAATAAAATCTTCACCGGAAGGTCCGGATAGGAAGTACTATTGTATAACTTCAGAGGGAAGAGTTCATTGTCAGGAATTTATTCAACAATGGCAAAATTTAGTATCCAATGTTAATAATCTCATATGCTTGAAAGGGGCAAAACTTTATGAATAAACATGATAATTCTGTAGAGAAAATTATTAACCTGAATAATCAATTAAGAGAAAAATTGAGCAATGAAAATAAAGAATATTATGAACAGTTATTGCTATACATTCGCAGTGCTGGATTGTTTTATGATGATTACGAAATAGAAAACCTATTGCTGCAAATTCTGCAGGATATAATTTCTGCTCAGAATGATAGTCAATCAGCGGAAGATTTCTTTGGAAAAAGTCCCCAGGTGGCAGCAGATGAATTGATTCATAATCTTGGTAAATGCAGTAAGAAACAAACATTGAAACTGGTAATGCTGATTTTTGGAATTAGTTTTTTCTTTACGATATTGAATACATTAACTGATCCAGATAAGGGGATAAATATTCTTATACTAATTTTAAATGGTATATTAAGTTTTTTAATTGTAGGAATTGTATTTTTCATAATACACAAGAGTGTTTATACAAAAATTATTAAAGGGAAGATTGCTTCTTTTGTGGTTCTATGGGTGTTTTGCGTTTTAATAATTGGTTCATTTGTATTGATTCAATTATTTACTCCGTCTATTTTGACTTTGCACTTGTCAAAGTCATTGGGAATTTTGGCAATAGTTATTCTGATTATTGCTGTTACAATATGGGCATTTAGTCATGAAAAGCAGGATAGAAAGATTTGGTTGCCATTTTTACCTTTTATATGGATTTCAGGAATTATTGGAATTATTTCAAGACTAAGCTTAACAGAAAAATGGATGACAAGTAGTAATGGTAAAATTACAATAGTGATATTAATTGTTTTTGGTATGATTGTCTTTTGGGCATTAACCTATTTTAGTTTGAAAGAGAAGAAGGAATAGTTATTTTAACCAGCAAATAATTTGCTGGTTTTTGTATTGATTGTAGATTATACTTATATGATTTTTTTTACCGGGACTTGCAGTTCAGTTAAGTAGTCATTAGGGTTTGCTTCATTGCAGGATCCTTTTAGAGGTAATGCACGGGCACTGCCGCATATATCATATCCATTTTCTTCAATCCATTCTCCGATATAATTATATGCAGGAGAAATATTTGAATATTCACCGGGAACCAAGATGCTTACAACCTGGTCTATTGGTGTAGTTTCTTTGAAAGTAAAGCCATCAGCATTATTTAATAATTTTTCAACGACAACTGAAATCTCTATGTCAGCTGGCCCTTCTTTATAATCCTCATCGTGATAGGTTGCATAAGCCATATTATTACAAAAAATTTTTTTATTCTGAATGTATTCACCCAGTTTTTGCCATAGAATTCCTTCTAATTGATATGTTGGTACAGTATCTCTTAATGAGATAACTTTATATGAGGGTATTGATTTTAGTGTAACATTATAATTCATATTGACTCTCTCCTTTTCTAAATTTTCAATTTTAGCATTGATTTTTCTTAGCTTTTCTTCTTCAGCTTTAATATTATTTTTTATTTCCATCTCTTTTTGTTCTAACATCTCCTTCAGTTTTTCATCAGATTGCTCATTTATGGCAATTGATATATCAGACACATTAAAACCTATATCACGAAGAGAAACAATTAAATTGAGTTTGGTAATCTGTTTGGCTGAATAATATCTATATCCAGTAAATGCATCTATTTTGGCGGGTTTGAAAAGTCCCATCTCATCATAATACCGCAGCATACGTATAGATACCATTGTCAGTTTGGAAAAATCTCCAATCTTAAACATAAAATCAACTCCTAAAAATATCATTGATAAGTACAATTTAAGAATAATGCCTCACACCATGTTAGAGTCAATATCTTATTTTATACTTTACCATATTTTTAAATAAAACAATAAATTTCCAGTAAAAATCAATAAATATTTATTGATAAACGATAAATAAGATGCTATTATATACATATAAATTAAAAGTGAGGTGATTTCTATGAAACGATATTCAACAATTTTTTTGAAAATAGCTGTTATTGTTATTGGAATTCCAGTTCTTGCCCTTGGTATATATGGATTGTTTGATTTATACAAGTATCCATTAAATCCAAATAATCATGAGCTAATACTATATCCTATTATAATAGGTATATATGTAACAGTTATACCCTTTTATTTTGCTTTATATCAAACTTTTAAAATACTATGCTATATTGATAAGAGCAAAGCTTTCTCGGAATTATCCATAAAGTCTTTAAAGTATATCAAGTACTGTGCAATCACAATCAGTATTATATATGCATTACTCATACCGTTCGTATTCCCTGTAGCGGATGCAGAGGATGCGCCGGGTCTCGTGGGATTTCCAGTCATTTTTATCTTTGCTGCTTCTGTAGTTGGAGTCTTTTCGGCCGTTCTTCAACGACTTCTGCAAGATGCTATTGATATAAAATCAGAAAATGATTTAACTGTGTGAGGTAAATATATGGCAATTATAATAAATATTGATGTTATGCTGGCTAAGAGGAAAATGAGTGTAACAGAGCTTACAAAGAAAGTTGGAATAACCATGGCAAACCTTTCTATACTTAAAAATGGGAAGGCAAAAGCTATTAGGTTTTCAACTTTGGAGGCAATATGTAAAGCACTTGATTGTCAGCCAGGTGATATTTTAGAATACAGAAATGATACATAAATGGAAAGCTAAATATTGAGTAAAGTTTTTTTGAGGAGGTAATATATGAAGATTAAATTAATACAACCTGCAATGCTGCCAAGACCTATGGATACAAAGTTAAAAACAAGAATGGCCCCTTCATTGGCCTTACTAACAATAGCGAATCTTACTCCCAAAAAGCATGAAGTTATCATTGAAAATGAAAATGTTGAAAATATAGATTTTGATGAACCTGTGGATTTGGTGGCAATAACTGTTACTGTAGATGTTATGAATAGAGCAGTGGAAATATCAAAGAAGTTTAAGGAACGTGGGATAACAGTAATTGCAGGAGGTATCCATATTACAGCAGATCCAGAGGGGGCTGTTAATAGTTTTGATGCAATATGCATTGGAATGGCTGAGAGGGTTTGGACAAAAATTCTTGATGATAAAGAAAACAATTCACTTAAGAAGATATATTATGACATGGAGAATATTTCAGGAAAAGAGATAGTATCACCTGATTATTCCATTATAGATAATGAAAAATATTTATATACCAATATAATTAGTACAAGCAGGGGATGCCCTTTCGAATGCGATTTTTGCTACAATAGTTGTAAAAATGTACTTAAAACTTATATTAATAGACCTGTAGATGATGTACTTAAAGATATAAATGCATTAAAAACAAGACATATAATGTTTATTGACGATAACTTTATTGGAAATCCAAAATGGACAAAAAAATTATTAAAGGAAATAAAACCACTTAAACTAAAGTGGAATGCAGCTGTTACTTCCAATATAGTGGACATGCTTGAATTATTAGATGAAATGAAGGAGTCTGGCTGTCAAAGTCTATTTATAGGTTTTGAAAGTATAAATGGCAGATCAATAAATAGTGTTCATAAAGTACAAAATAGTGTAAATAGGTATGAGAAACTTGTAGATGAAATACATAAAAGGGGAATAATGATAAATGCAAGTTTTGTTTTCGGATTAGATGAGGATGATGTATCTGTATTTAAGAACACATTAAAATGGATAATCAAAAATAAGATAGAAACAGTAACTTCACATATCCTTACGCCATATCCTGGAACAAAGTTGTACTCAATGTTAATAGAGAAAAATAGAATTGTAGATTTTAATTTGTCAAATTACAATACTGCGCACGTAGTATATAAACCCAAGAATATGACGGCAGAAGAATTATATGATGGTTACTTATGGATATATAAGGAGGTATATACATTTAAAAATATAATAAAAAGACTGCCAAAATCTAAAAAGCAATGGCTTCCGTTTCTAGTATTTAATTTATTTTATAGGAAATTTGGAAAGTTAACAGAATTATTATGCAATATAGTTTCTTTTAAAAATATGGGAAGATTTCTTAGATGGTTGTCCTATCATATAAAGTAAGATGTTTGAATTTTTATATTCCTACCATAATTTAGTTGAAGAATTTCTAATATGTTTCTTTCAAGGTACTTAATTACAGACTATATGCAAAATATAATTTACATATAGCAAATTATAATGTATAATATGTAATGTAAGGAGGTTGGAGTAGTGAAAAATTTAAAAATGAAAGCGGCTCGTGCAGCATTGGATTTGTCTCAAGAAGAGCTGGCTGAAAAAGTTAATGTTACAAGACAGACCATAGGAATGATTGAAGCTGGCAAATTCAACCCATCATTACAATTGTGCATATCAATATGCAGGACGTTGAGGAAAACTTTAAATGATATTTTTTGGGAGGATAAAGAAAATGAAAAAAATTAGAAAGATTATAGATGAGAGGCAAGAGCTGGAAATGCTGAAAATTGAGCATCTTGGATTTTGGATTATGTTTTGGCTGTTGTTCGCAAGTATTATTGTTAAAACTACAATGGGAATGTCTTTTAAACAGTTTGGAGTGGAGTTTGGAATATTTATGATTGGATGCATATTTACATTAATAGGTTATCTGCATAAAGGTACATGGGATGCTTATACTAAGCCATGTATTAAGACATATCTGCTTTACAGCATTGCAGGCACTATTATTGTAGGGATTTTGTTTGGAGTAACTAGGTATTTGACAATGGATTATTTTAGGAATAATATACAGCATCTGATCATAGCGACATGTATATTTTCCTTAAGTATTTTTGTCCTTGTATTCATTGCTTTGTATTTAACTGGGCAATATGCAATCAAAAGACAAAAGCAATTGGAAAAGAAATATAAATAGTTTACCTGGAACTTTTTAAAGTTCCAGGCTTTTTATATTTTTAATATATATTCATAAGTCTTTTTATGTTTAAATGTAAAATGTACTTGACATTAAATGTATAGTTTACTATACTATAAATGTAAAGTTAACTATACATCAGGAAGAAAGTGATAAATTGCAAAACAAGATACAGAGATTGAGAAAGTCAAGGAAAGTAACTCAAAATGAACTTGCTGATGCTGTAAATGTAACGAGGCAAACTATTATATCTATTGAGAATGGAAGATATAAAGCTTCTCTTATATTGGCACATAAGCTTGCACAGTTTTTTGAAACTTCAATTGAAGAGATATTTATTTTTGATCGGGAGGATGAAAATATATGAAATTTTTATTTTTCAGCAGTAAGGTTAACAATAATGAAGATTATAAAAAAGTAATAAAATTAAGAATGAAAGTACAGATAATATTATTTGCCATAGGAATTAGTACATTAATATTTGCCTTGCTGGCTAAAAATATATGGACAGTTAAGATAAGTGATCATATGCTTGGAGTTTATACAGGTGTTGGAGGGGGAATCATGGGTGCGTCTATTGCCCAATGGATAAAAAATAAATTGATATTGGCTGATGATAAAAAGTTGAAGAAGAGCAGATTGAATAATACAGATGAAAGAATACAGGAGATTAGCAAAAAGTCATTTCGTGCAGCAGCTATTGTATTGTTAATTTCACTGTATGTAACAGGACTCATCGGAGGATTATTTTATCCAGTATTAGTGGAAGTGCTTTTTGGTATGGTGTGTATCTTTTTAATAATATATTTAGTTGCTTATAAAGTGTATGACAGAAGCATGTAATACATGAATTGAAGATAGTAAATAGTTTTGTGCTAAATGATATAATTTACTCATAAATCAATGTGAATATGGACAAGAGCTTGATAATGGGAGGGTTAAAAAGATGAATTTTGAGTTCAAGTTAGATAAATTGTGTAATAAGATGAGAAGGGGTTGATCACAAATCAAGTATAAAAAAAGATATATGTATTTTCTTATATTAATGATAGTTCTAATGACAAGTGGCTGTTCTCCTATAAAATCTCAAGTATTAAAACAAGCAACACCGCCAATTCCACAAGCCACTTTGAACAACATAATTAAAAAATACGTTGAACCAATATCAGTAAAACCTTCTTTTGGAGGAAAAGCATTTTGTGATTATAAAATAATAGATTCAACAAAAAAATATAATATAATCGATATATATATTTCTCTATTAGGCCAGGAATATTATACTAAGAATAATAAATTGTATGAGGGAACAGGAGGAGTTTTCTATGCCATTTTGACTATTAAGGAACAGAATAATAACTACAATTTTGTAAATTGTAATATATCAAGGGCAGAAGAGGAAGAAGATTCCTTGAAAATATTTCCCGAATCTGTTAGAAAAAAGCTTGGTAAATCAAGTGAAAGAAATTACTTTAATAATTTTTCTTCGAATAAAATTAGGCAAAAAGCAGAAGCATATTTTAAGATGGTCAAAATTTCAAATTAGGTGGCATAAAAATGAATAAATCAAGAATAGAAAAAATAAATTTTTACAGTAATGCACTTGGTAAAGAAATGTCAATGCAGGTGTATTTGCCTGAATGCTATAATAGTTCGATCAATCTACCTGTATTATACTTTCTGCATGGCAGAAGTGGAAATGAGAATTTAATGTTCCAAATAGATATAAATGGTAAAGCAGATAAAATGATAAAAGATGGAGAAATAAAACCTATAATAATTGTATGTCCAAGGATTGAAAACAGCAGGGGATTGAATTCATCTTTGATTTGTAAAGGAGTATCTGATCCAGGAGATAGCAGCAGAATTATAAACCTGGGGATGTATGAGGATTATTTTATAAAAGAGGTAGTACCTTTAACAGATAAAACTTTTAATACTATAAAAGATAGAAAAGGAAGATATATAGGAGGGGTGTCTGCAGGAGGTTATATAGCTCTTCACAATACGTTACGGCATCAGAATATGTTTTCAAAAGTAGGAGGCCATATGCCTGCTTTGGAACTGAAACTTGAAGATGAAGACAGGCCATATTACAAGGATATGGAGTTATGGAAAAAATATGATCCAATATATATTGCAAGAAATGATAATATTTCTTCTGATATTGATGTTTATCTGGATGCGGGAGACAGGGATGAAGGTGGATTTTATGAAGGTTGTTTAATTTTACATAAAATATTGCAGGAAAAAGGTGTAAATTCTCAAAATCATATATTCACTGGCAACCATAGTGCCGAATATATTCAATCCAATATTGAAAAGTATCTAAAATTTTATGGGTGTTAATAGGAAACAAAGCAGCCATTAGAGTAGGTGCAGCAGTTATGAAAAATATTTCTAATGTAGATATAAATGATTGAATATTGACCATATTGATGAATTTTGATATATTAGGTATATAAAATTAAATATATTTTATTAGAAGTTTTATAGGGTTCCGCAGTTTTAAACTAAGAACTGGTCTGGTCCGAGATAAAGCATATAGTTTGACTGTATACACGGAGGGATAAAAGCCCGGGAGATATTTTATATATCTACCTGGTTTTTTTATTGCCTATAACTTAAAGAAAATACTAAATCATATTTATAAAGGAGTGTAAGCCATGCATTGGATTATATTAGTTATAGCAGGAGTATTGGAAACTTGCTGGGCTGTAGGATTGAAATATTCTCAAGGCTTTACCAAACTTATACCAAGTATACTTACTGTATTGGGAATGATAGCAAGTTTTTATTGTTTATCAATAGCATTAAAACATCTTCCACTAGGAACTGCATATGGAGTTTGGACGGGAATTGGCACAGTTGGTACTGTGATTTTAGGAATAATAATATTCAAGGAACCCATTAGTGTAATTAGATTAATTTGTGTTCTATTTATAGTAATTGGAATAGTTGGATTAAAATTAGTATCATCGAATTAATTTAACTCTTGTAAGAGATATACAAAAGCATTTATTTGTGTAAAGTCAACAGATACTCTATTTTTATACGTAAAAATCATCTCCCGAGTATCCGAATGGTAATATATTACATAAAATGATATAATTTATTTACAAACTAATTTATTAAAAAAAGAAAAATTTAAAATGAAAAAGGTTGTAGTGGGGATTATAGCTATTATTGTGACATACTGCTGTCATATTCAATGTGATATTATATAGAAAGTAAAAACACAATTGTATATATAAGGAGAGGATAAAACTATGGCTTATAAATTGAAGGAAGTAACAGTAAGAACGAATAATTCTGAAGAAGGAATAAAAGTAATTGATGAAATTTGGAAAGATATTGTTAGTGGAAAACTACCCATTCTTTTTAATACCGATGGTATGTTTCAGAAGGGCATTTCTCCAGTTTCAAAATACAGTAATTATTCTAGTGATGAAAATGGAGATTACGATCTAACGATAATGGCTGTAACAGTGGACTTTTTTCAAAAGATGGATGAGGAAGTAAGTAAAGGATTTTATAAAAAATATGATGAAAAAGATGAAAGTGGAGAAATAAGTGTTTGTACAAGAAAGGCGTGGGAAAAGGTGTGGTCTGAGCAAAAATCAGGCGATATACATAGAACTTTTACGTCAGATTTTGAGAGCACTGTTCCAGGTGAATATACGAAAGATGGGAAACCACATTGCTATTTATATGTTGCAGTTAAGTAAATTTAGAAAATAGAAGTAAGATTATGGTTTAAGATTGATTAATATAAAATAGTAAATTTGAAAGGAAGTTCTATTATGGGAGAATTATCAAAATTGCCTAATATCGGAAAAGAAGTTGAAAGGCAGTTGAATGAAGTAGGCATATTTACTTACGATGAATTAAGAGATATTGGTGCAGAACAGGCGTGGCTAAAAATACAAGAAATTGATGTTTCTGCGTGTATTCATAGATTGCTAGCATTAGAAGGTGCAATTCACGGTGTCAAGAAAACAGTTTTACCACAGGAACGTAAAGCAGAACTAAAAGATTTTTATAATTGGCATAAACATAAATAGTAAATTTGTAGGGCAGCTTTGAACTGCAGATAATTTATATTTTGTACGGAGCGCAACTTTGTAATGGCAGAAAGCGAGCATTAGGTGATAAAAGTCAAAGCGTCTATCCGTCAAAATTCATGTATACTGCAAAATCTGAGGTGAAGAAATCGTGACAGATAAAAAGATCATAGTACAATTTACGATGCTGACATTTTGCATAGCCTATCTTGTGTCAGGTGCCTTGATTGCTCTTGGGAAATTCGGATATTCGGTTCACAATTGGGTTCACTCGTTACAGCAATTTGGGATGAATATTCCTTTTGCAATCTATATTTTATCGCCTGCTATTGCTTCATATATCGTTCTGGGTAAAAATGACAAAATAGCAGATTTTAAGGAATGGTTGAAAACTGTTTTTTACGCCAAAAATACTATATCTCTCTATTTGTACGTTGTTGCAGGGCTTGCACTGTATTTTTTGATACATATTGCAGTTTCAGGCCATGCGGTAATGGGACTTCCATTTTATACGTTTTTCTTTTCCCTACCAGGTAATCTTATTATCGGTGGCTTGGAGGAAGCTGGCTGGATGTACATATTGCAGCCTGGACTTAACAAAAAATATGGCTTTATTTTATCTTCTATTTTTACTGGAATCATTTGGACAGCATGGCATATCCCTCTTTTCTTCATTCCGGGGACGAATCACGGAGAGGGACTCATTAACTTTTGGATGTTTGCAGTTCAACTTATTGCGTTTCGGTTTTTCAACGGGGCAATCTACAAAATATCAGGAAAAGGTCGTGTGTTTATGTGCGTATTATTCCACACCATGTTCAATGCGGCATCCCCCATCTTTGGCACCATGACTGTGACTTGGGCGGGAACCATTGCCGCAAACGCTGCGATAGTTCTTGTTTCAATTGTAACCATTGTGATATACGGCAAAAAGAGCAGGCGAATAGTATAAGCATAATGGTACGTTGTCAAATTTCAATTTGTCAGGGTTAACCACATTCTAAAAATGTGCAATACAAACCAGGTTATATTTATAGCAAATAAATCTTGATAATATAGTTTCACAAGGTGCAGGTATACGTATACCAATAAACAAGTGGAATACACATAATATACAGTCTGCTGTAAATAGTATAATTAAGGAACCAGCTTATAAAGAAAATATAAAAGTATTAAAAAATATTTTGAATTCCATAGATGGCAAGAAAAACTCGGCACTTGTTATTTGGGATTACATAATAAAAAAATTAATTTAGGAGGTCAATATGAAAAAAATAGTGTTTTTTTGTATTCCTGCATATGGCCACACAAATCCAACAATACCCGTAGTTAATGAATTGACTAAAAGAGGACATGAAGTATGGTACTATTCTTTTAATATGTTCAAGGAAAGAATCGAATCTGTGGGGGCAAAGTTTATTAGTTGCGATGAATATTTGCCGGAATTACGTTCTCAGGATGAGAAAAAAGTAGGAAAAGATTTTGCTGCATTAATTGAAATGGTAGTTGACACGACAATCAGTTTAGATAGAAAGGTATGCAGTGAGTTACAAGAGTTTAATCCAGATTGCATTGTATCGGATTCTATATGCATTTGGGGGAAGCTTTTTGCAATGAAATTAAAGATTCAATATATATGTTCAACTACAACATTTGCATTTAATCAATACACGGCAAAAATGATGAAGCGCGGTATTGGAGAAATCATTCGTACTATTATAGGAATTCCTCGTATAAATAAAAAAATGAAACTTTTAAAAATAAATGGCTATAATGTAAAAAATTTTATTTCTCTTATACAAAATGATAATGATACCAATACTATAGTGTACACATCAAAGGAATTTCAGCCTATGTCTGAAACATTCTCGGATAAATATGCGTTTATAGGTCCATCTATAATAGATGTAGAATCAAAAGATCCTAGGCATGAACACAGAACAGTTTATATTTCCCTGGGGACTGTATTGAATAAAAATTATAGTTTTTATAAAAATTGCATCAAGGCATTAAAGGAATGTGATGTAAGTGTAATTATGTCTGTAGGTGAAAAAACAGAGATTACCGATTTAGGCGAAGTGCCATCTAACTTTGAAGTAAAAGCTAAGGTAGATCAAATTAAAGTGCTAAAGAAAACTGATGTATTTCTGACACATTGTGGTATGAACAGCGTAAATGAAAGTTTGTATTATGGTGTTCCTATGCTGTTATTTCCCCAACATAGTGAACAGGCATTGGTGGCAACACGAGCAGCGGAATTGGGAACAGGTATTATGCTTAAGAGTGACAATCCTAATGATATAAAAAATGCCATTGAACAGATATTAAATGATCATACTTATAAAGAAAATGCAGATAAAATATCGAAAGGTTTTAAAGCTGCTGGTGGTGCAAAAAAGGCGGCAGATATGATTTTAATGGTGATAAATAATGGCAAATCAAAAATTAATTAGATGACAATGGACTTGCAATAGTGTCTGCAACCAACCTCTTCAGAACCAAAGAATATAAATTTCAATTTATAATCACTTGATGTATTTTTTAACGGCTATTAAATTTAGTACACCTCATTTTCTATTTATTAATAAAATACCATCCTTGAAAAATGCAGCCCTTCGATTAAAAATTAGAGGAAAAAACATTTCGCAGAAATTTGGATTTACTCACGAACATGATGATGTATACAGCAAATCTATTTTAGGTGATAAAGAGGCAAATATTTTAATAAAAGGAAACTTGCAGGTGGTGGAGAAATCTATGAAGCTGTACAGAAAAAATGGTCTTTGGAAGAGTTGTACTTTAAATACATAAAAGGTATGTCTGATAATCCAATATTATAAGTTTGGAGTGATTGAATTATGAATAAAAGTGAAAAAGCATTGATATACAAAGATATAAATGAAATAGTAATTTCAAAAAGAGTTATCCTGCCAATGACTATTGTGCCCATTATTATGGTTGTAATCATACCACTGGCAATATTGATAGGTGCTAATTATATTGGAAATGATTTAAGTATATTTACAAAAATAGCACCTCTTATAAAAAAATTACCTTCTGAATATGATGCATACAACTCTTCGCAGCTTTTAATAAAAATAACAGTGAACCTTATGTTTCCATCATATTTTCTTATAATTCCCATAATGTGCTCCGGAGTTATTGGTGCCAGTAGTTTTGTTGGAGAAAAGGAACATAAAACTATGGAGTCTTTGCTTTACACGCCAATATCCATGGAACGTCTGCTTAGAGCCAAAATTTTAGGAGTTTTTGTGCCTTCTTATATTATTACATTGATTTCATTTATAATTTTTGGCATCCTATCTAACATAGGAGGTTTTATCTACTTTTCAAAACTTATTTTTCCAGATGTAAAATGGCTCATAATTATATTATGGATTTCCCCTGCAATCAATTTACTATCCCTGATATTCACTGTGATGGTATCGGCAAAATCAGAAACATTTCAGGAAGCACAGCAGGTAAGTGGTCTTCTTGTTATTCCAATTATTCTCCTATTAGTGGCTCAAATGACAGGCGTATTTTTGATTAGCAATTCTGTAATGATTATAGGTGGAGGCGTTATACTGATACTTGATTACATATTGATAAAGAGAATTTCCTCCAGATTTGTTCCAGAGAAATTAATTTAGTTCAGATTAAAAAATGAAATAGCTTTTAAGTAACATTCAATTTAGACTTTTTATATAAAATATTGAAATTTGTTGATAAATTATCATTAATTTATCCTATCTTAAAAAAATAGGGCACCTTATTTAAAAAGTGATCTTATATATATAATTTATCTAATGTAAGCTCTGAAGCTTCTGATATATATAATCCGCCCAGTATTCTTCATCATAATTATAAACATACTGGGGATCTTCTATCATATCTTTAAATTTAATCATTAAATTATCCAAATTGTATTTAGATATATTATTTTTTTAGATCTATTATTATAAATAAATTTAGCCCAATTTATATCCTGAAACTTAAATATCTTTCCATAATACTATAAGTCGGAAATATTGTGTTCACCTGTATTAAATTATTTACATGGGAAATCTTATTCTATCGTAACAAAAATAATAGGAAAAAGACGTACAGAGCTTGTAAATACATGGCTTATAGGCACTCAAATTTCTATATAATAACTATTTTATATGATATAATATATACGAGAGTATAAATATTTTTTAGTTAGTCACCTCCCGGAATTTATCTCTTGCAAAGAGGTCGTTACGGTAATTGACAGCAGAGACCAGCTATGATAAGTCAATAGATTTCATAAAAAATTATAATATTTCGAGTTATATTTTTGTTTATTATGAAATGTTAAAAATAAATAATATGGTATCATTTTTGGGCAAAGCAAATAAACTATTAAACAATTAATAGTTAAAATTTTACATAGAGTTATTAATATAGTTATAATATTGCTTAGTTAATAGGGGTATAATCTCTTTTATCTCTCATGACAGCAAAAACAATACGTGTTAATTTATTAGCTGTGGCTCCTACAGCAACTAAATGATGTTTTCCCTCATTTCGCTTTTTATTATAATATTTATTAAGAGGACTATCATGAAGGACACATGTTGAAGCAGCTAAAAACAAGGCACGTCTAAGATACGGTGAACCTCTTTTAGACATTTTATTGTTATTAGATACAAATTGTCCTGATTGCTTAACAGTAGGATCAATTCCAGCATAAGCTACAAGACTAGAAGAATTCTTAAAACGTTTAATATCCCCAATTTCACTAAGAATAATAGCAGCAGTGACGAAACCAATTCCAGGAATAGTTGTTAAATGAGAGTTAAATTGATTATAATAAAACTCAATTTCTGAATCTAGAGATTTCATTTGTTTTTCAAGAAATAGTATTTGACTAATAAGTTGTTTTATTTGAAATTTAAAAGCTTCTTTGGCTATCTTAATACCAAAAGTGTTTTTAGCTGCATTTTGAATCTCTTCAGCTTTATTAAAACCAAGTCTCCCCTTACTTTTTGTTTTCAATAGTTCAGTTAAATCATTTATACTTAACTTCAGTATTCCTTCTGGAGTTTGACACTTTTCAAGGACAGCTTTAGAACTTACACCCCAGATATCAGAAAATAATTTATTATATTCTGGAAAAATTTGATCAAGTACTGTAGTTATTCTGCATTTAAGTTCAGAAATTTCAGTAGTTAAAGAAAGTTTATATCTGCAAAGTTGTCTTAGAGCAAGAATTTTATCATCACAAAGTTTTGTATTAGTAAATTTACCGAATCTAATAACTTCTGCAATTATAAAAGAATCTTTAGTATCGTTTTTGGTTTTACGAATATACAAATTTCTAAAGCTATCAGATTGAATAGGATTAATAACGTTTATCTCATATCCTTTTGTCATTAAAAATGAATATAATGAAAGCCAATAATGACCTGTAGCTTCAAGTCCAAATATAACTTTAGAATTGCGAGTATATTTTTTTATATGTTCAATTAATTTATTTCCACCATTATGGGAATTAGTAAATTTTATAGATTTGCCAATTATAGAACCAGTATCATCAATAATAGTAGCTTCATGATTATTTTTACCAATATCAACACCAACAATATACATAAAAAGTCACCTTCATTTAAAAGATTATTTAGATAGAATCCTCTCACATATGCAAGTTACATCCTAGTTTGATATACGAAAAATTGTAAAAATACAATTAACATCCAGCTTATACGCAACATCTCGCAAAGAAGAGGTAGCAGTCTCTGCTCCGAGGTCAAAAAGCCTCATGGGGGTGGGCGTAAACCTCTATCTATACGAGAATATTGTCTCAAAAGATGAGTTATTAAACAATAGTTATATAAATGAACTTTAAAGCTATAAAGATATTATATAGATTAAAGCTTTAGGCAGGAAAACTATTGTTTAATGTTTACATGTTTATCATACTAGGAAAACTATTGTTTAATGTTTACATGTTTATCATACTAGGAGGTGGCAGCATGGGCGGATATATTGTTATTACAGCTATGGTATGTGTTACTGTAGTTGGTATAGTGGGTATTTTTTCTACACTCGCATACTTAAAAGAAAGAGCTATTCTTAAATATAAGAACAGCTCTAAATTTAACGATAATGAAATTTCAATTACCGTTGATGATAACAAAGATAAAAACTCAAAAAACTAAATGCACTCTCGCAAAGTACATTTAGTTTAATTAATTAAAAGATTTCTTAAACTATAAACCGTAACGGCTTCTTATATATATTATAACATATTTTTTGAAAATTAAACTTGAAATTATAAGTAACTTCAATTCGTAATATAAAAAAATCACGATATACTATGGCAAAATATTAAGTTTAAAAGTAAAATTATAAATATATTAATAATCCGGAGGATGTTTATAATGTTATAACTCAGTAAAAATAATAAAAAGAAAGTTCTACAAAATATAAGATGCGGCAGCATTGATGCTGCTGACGTCAGCTTTCCAAATCTTATAGATTCATATAACCATTATGTTAAGAATAATGTGATGACAAGTATTATATATTTTTAACTACTAATACAAATAAGACTGCAAAACAGATAATAAATACGTATGAGTTAAGACCAGAGGTAGAAGAAAACTTCAGACAGATAAAAGATTTCTGGAAACTTAAAGATTTTAAAAGCACGAAATATAATTTCATAACTTTCCATATCACTATGACATTAATAGAATATATGTACTTTCAATTATTCAAAAACATGGAGGAAGGAAATAGATATTCAGGCAAGTCAATGCCCGCAGTCATCAAAAATTATAAATCAGATAGGCAGAAATCCGTTATTGTATACTCCGGTCAATATTTTGGAGTGTTCCCATTTATTGAATTTATTCAGTTATATGCTGGTTGTCCGATAGAAGTATAAATTATGGTTTGGATAGATAAAAACACCGTAAAACTCATTTCTGAATAATACGGTATTTAAATAATTTATTTGGTATCAATAATCTGCTCTGCCATTTTAACTAATTCTTCTTGTGATATATCAGAATCAATTGATAAGAAAGAATAGTAAATTCCATCTTGCATCCAATTTAAATATTTGACTTGAGAGATTTTTTCCTTGTCAGATCCATAGCTAAATACATATTTGCCAGACAATTTATCCTTCTTATCTTGTTCTGTCATTTTATAATCTGCTGGCACAAATTTGTTAGCATATGAATGATAATATAAATCTATACTATTATAATTACCAATAACAGTCTCTTTCTTTGATCTTTCACCTAATATTTCATTTTCCATATAGAGATCTAATTTATCATTCCCCTTTGTATAAGTAAAATTAAGTGATTTTGTTTTTGCTACAGAATTACCTTTATCATCAGTTCCTTCATTATTTACAATACATCCATTTGTAAAAGTATATCCATTATAAAATTTGTTAACTAATTTAGGATTAAATTTAAAATCCTTTTTCAATTGTTCTGCTGTAGGTATAGTAGTATAAGTTGGCATTTCACTATTATGTGAAGTTGAAGTTATGGAGGATATTTTTCCAGCAGCCAATACAGTTGTTCCTATCATCATAGTAGCTACCAGTGCAATTATAAATCTTTTCTTAAATGATCCATTTTTATATATTTTTTTGTTTTCCATTTTATCACCCTCCTTTTGGTCTGGTAAGCTGCTTAATGTTGCACTTACCCTGTTTTTAAAACTTTTGGGTGTGCCTAGAAAGACATTATTCCAATTATAATTATCCATAAATTGCCTCCATATGCTCTAGATTTATTTTCAATAGTTTTCGTCCTTTTGATAATCTGCTTTTTACAGTTCCTGCAGGTATTTTTAAAATCTGTTTAATTTCTTTTACCGAATATCCCTCTACATAATAAAGAACAATTGTAATACGAATACGCTCTGGTAGTTTCTGAATAGCTAAATATAATTCGGTATAATCCTTTTTATCATCAGCTTTGATAAACTCAAAGTATTCTTCATAAGATATCTTTGAGCATTCTTTACGCTTCAAACTATAACATTCATTTATAAGAATTCTAACCAACCATGTTTTAAAATATTGTTCTTTTTTTAGTTTACCTAATTTATTATAAGCTTTTAAAATTGCACACTGAACTGCATCTTCACAATCCTCATCATGAATCAAAATTGATTTAGATACATGATATAAAGTAGATTCAGCCTCAAGAACTTTATCTACAAATTCATCTTTATTCAATTGACTTCCACCTTTCTTTGCAAGCTGTAGCGCTACTTTTTTACCTTACACTAATTAGATGCATATATCTACCAGATGGTTCATTTAATTTTAATTTATTTGGAGCTAAAATTGACATATGAGAGTATGCATATTTGAAAAGATACTATTTTATTGAATCTTAAAAATTTTTGTGAGAAAAATAGGAAAGATGAGATTATATCCAATTTGGTATTAAATTATTTTGCACATGCCAACCCAAGCCTCGCAGTATAGTTGAAAGTGTATTTTGCAGACATATTTTGCCCATTGTGATAGCAATAATTATACATTTTAAAGTATATTTTAATAAATATTATTGGTATATTTTGAGAGTATTAAGAGTAGTTGGTTATTGTATAAAATGATATAATATATTACAATTTATCAATAAGCGTTATTTATGTGATAAGAATATGGAGGTTTAAAATGAAGATACTACTTTTTTTGGCTAAAGGATTTGAAACAATGGAATTTAGTGTATTTGTAGATGTTATGGGTTGGGCTAGAAATGATTATGGATATGATGTTCCAGTGGTAACTTGTGGATTTCATAAACAAGTTATGAGTACATTTAATATTCCTGTAATAGTCGAAAAGACAATTGATGAAATTAATATTGATGAATATGATGCACTAGCTATTCCTGGTGGCTTTGAAGAATTTGGATTTTATGAAGACGCTTATGATGAGCGTTTTCTGAAATTAATAAGAGAATTTGACTCAAGAGGAAAAATTATTGCTGCCATTTGTGTTGGGGCATTACCATTAGGCAAGAGTGGAGTCTTAAATAATCGCAAAGCTACCACATATCATTTAAGAGATGCATATAGACAAGAACAGCTAAAAGAATTTGGTGTTAATGTTGTAAATGAACCAATTGTAGTTAATAGAAATATTGTTACTTCATATTGCCCTGAAACAGCTTCTCATGTGGCATTTAAACTTTTAGAAATGCTTACGTCGGAGAAACAAATGAAAATTGTCAAAGCTGCTATGGGATTTTAATAAATATAAGAAGATGAATAGGGTATTTAATTGGTAATCTTTAAGATTATTTTATGAATAGTAAAATATTATAAATTAAATAAAAAAGAAATCATTCTCTTTTATCTTGCGCTTAATTATATGGTTATAATATTTTTTGTAGGAGGATATACGTCAAAAATTATATCTGCAATTTTTATGTCGGTATCTGTATATTTAGTTATAAACGGAATATATAACAGGATTTTTATTAAAAAATTAGATAAAGATGAACGAAATATCAGTATTGAGGATAAAGCAAAAGCAATGGCCTTTGATATTATGGGAATAGTATTTGGTATTCTTATAATTATTTATGGTTTTATAATGGCCAATTTACTCATAATTTTATTTGCACTTGTTGCATATTTGATTATTTTTGCAGTTTATATGATATATTTCTCTAAGTACCATAAAGAAATGTAAGTGAATAATATTCTTGGAAATCTGAAATAAAGCTTATTTATATAATATATTGATTTTGGAGCAATTCCTGCTAATAGCATTGTATGGAGAATTTGATATGACTGTTTATAGTGTTAAAGCTAAAAAAGCCATTTCACCATTATTTAATGAATGGCAGGAAACGTTCATTATCATTTTCTTTTATTATTAAACCATTTAATTGTTGCTTTTTCCACCTCTTTTGGAAGCTTTTTATTATATACCTCATCATATAGCCATGCTAATGTCTTATTGCTTAAATATTTTTTCATTTCATTTTCTGCTTCCAACATTACAACTTTTATTAAACAAGGACATTTGGTATATGTATCTGGTAAATTATCTTTATCTAATAATATAGTATTTTGTCTGATTTCTGCACATTGAAAAAATGATTTACTTCCTTCTACTGCTTCAATAACATCCCAAAATGTTATTTCTTCCGCACTACGAGCTAGTGCATAACCACCTTTTACACCTGATATAGATTTTATAATTCCTGACTTGCTTAGTTTTGCATATACTTTTGACAAATAAGTTTCAGAGATACCTTGAAATGTGGCTAAATCCCTTATTCTCACAGACTTACCTTCCTCTGAGTTTACCATGTATAATAAGCAATGTATTGCATATTCTACTCCTACTGAAAATTTCATTTTTCATACTCCCCTCAATGTCTAATGTACAAGGTAATATAAGACCCTGTCATAGCTCTTTATATATTTACTACACATAATCATCTGTATAATCTTTTATTAATAATATCCTATTATTTATTATCATTCAACATTAAATATATTCTATTTTTAAAATTATATCTATTGACAAAAGGTGAAAAAAATATATTCTAGACATATGTTATCCAGGACAATATATGTCTAGAATATACAAGAAGGAAGGAAATTAAAATGTTTACAGAAAAAAATATTAACGTTAACCCTAAAGTTAAACTTACTCTTGGAAGTAAGGAAGTAATGGGATACAAATACATTGGAACTGGATTTTTAATTGAAGGAACTGCTAAATTCTTAAAAGATGGAGATAACTTTAATATAATGAAGGAAAAGTGTCCATTCCTTACAAGAACATTGGAAGTTATAGTTACATCTTGTAAACAAACATTATAAAAGAGTTAAACAATAATTGAAATTACCATATGATTTACTTCTTTAACAGATGAGTGTACATTGCCAACATAATGCAACATTGCAACATACAATTTGATATCACTATTTAAATAAAAATAGTAGTTTCCAATCATAGGTTAGAGCTGCTATTTTTACATTTGAAAAATTATATAAATTGAATTATTACATTGTAACATAATTTAAGTCCGTATATTAACATTACAAATCCACAAACTAAATTTATAACTTTTAAAATTTTAGTGTTAAACCTGGTTTTATTAATAGAAACTATAATTGATATGGAACTAAACCAAATAAAAGAGGCAAGACAAGTACCTATTATAAAATAATTTGAGGAATTTTTTATTAACGATGCTCTCATTCCACCTAAAATAAGAGTCCCATCTATTATAGCTTGTGGATTAAGCCAGGTTACAATAAAACAACTTAATATTATTTTTAAAATTGTTTCATTTATTTTGGGTTCATCTAAGTTGTCTGGAGTTGTTCTAATTAAAGATATACTTATATAAATAACACAAATACCACCTAAAAGCATTATTGCATTTTTTAAGATCATGAATTTCTCTAGTATAAATCCAATACCAAAAAAACAAGCCAATGCAAGTGAAATATCAAAAAATATTGTTATAATAGCAGTTTTAAATACAATAGATTTATTTTTTGATATAGCAGTATTAATTACATACAAATTTTGTAATCCTATGGGAGCTACATAAGCTAACCCAAATAGAAATCCTTGTAAAAAATATTTAATTGCCAATAGTTAGTTCTCCTTTATGTTTATAGTGTATCATGAAATTAGGTTCTATACATGTCTAAACTGCTCATGTTATTATTTCTATATAATGGAACATAACTTCCTTTTATATTATATAATTAGATATTCTATATAAATTTGTAAAGTCCTCTCAAAGAATTAAAAATTTTGTCTGAAAGTATGACTGATTTTTATATTTAAAAATCCAAAATTGTATTTTATATAATAGATATGACAAGTAAAATAAACTATTGACTGCATTATCCTAAAATTAAAGAAATGGTTTCTAATGAATTTCCACAAGTTACTTCAGATGAAAAAAGGGCAGATACTGTTTTCTGTTAATAGTAAATTATCGTGACATACTGCTGTCATATTAAGTGTGATATTATATAAAAAGTAAAAAGGTAATTATCTATATAAGGAGAGAATAAAACTATGGCTTACAAATTGAAGGAAGTAACAGTAAGAACGAATAATTATGAAGAAGGAATAAAAGTAATTGGCGAAATATGGAAAGATATTGTTAGTGGAAAACTACCCATTCTTTTTGATACCAATCATATGTTTCAGCAAGGCATTTCTCCAGTTTCAAAATACAGTAATTATTCTAGTGATGAAAATGGAGATTATGATCTGACGATACTGGCTGTAACAGTAGACTTTTTTCAAAAGATGGATGCAGAAGTAAATAAAGGCTTTTATAAAAAATATGATGAAAAAGATGAAAGTGGAAAAATAAGTGTTTGTACAAGAAAGGCATGGGAAAAGGTGTGGTCTGAACAAAAATCAGGCGATATACATAGAACATTTACGGCAGATTTTGAAAGCACTGTTCCAAGTGAATATACGAAAGATGGAAAAGCACATTGCTATTTATATATTGCAATTAAGTAAATTTAGAAAATAGAAGTAGCTCTTAAGCCCTGAGGTATAAGTTGGATAATACCTACCTTCCTTTCTTAATTTTTTATGGTAAGAGAATTATACTTTTTTAATATATCTGATAAAAAATCTGAGTTATACCGGTTAAGGATAACATTACCATAAATGACGTAGCTTTTCTGTGTAATAGGTTGATATGAGCGTGTTAAAGAGATATGTTTTAAATAATATGAACGAAAATTTTATGAAAATATGATTTAAAATAATAATCTGTGTTATAATATATATAAGAAACAAAGAAAATAAAAACAGGATGCGCTAACATCCTGTAGTATACAATCTAGTTGCTTAGGCAACTGGTAACACTAAATTTTCAATAAAAAATAGTAGTATCCACTTGCGCAGGGGCTACTATTTTTTTATTTCTTTAATAAGTAATACTATAAATGTTAATAGTGAAATGAGGAAAAGTCCTCCTTCGAAAAGCAACATTAAGATGTCATTACTCATTGTATCACCTCCCTTCAAAAGGGATGAGTGATACCAGTAGCCCACATGCAACATATTCAATTGTATTAATAAATTATAGCATGTCTAATAATATAATTCTACAGTTAGTATCATCTGTTACTTTAACTATATATTATAAAAAAGAAAAGCATTTTTAGTCGATTTTATACAAATATTTTAGGACTTTTAGATCAAAGCGTACTGGATAGTTCTTATTCTATAACAGAAGTCCATATAATTTTTGAAATTAATGAAATTGATAAATGTACTGCCAATAATTTAATTAATAAATTAGGAGTAGATAAAGGATATTTAAGTAGAATTTTAAATCATCTAAAAGAAGATGAAAAAGAAGAGTTAATTAATTCAATGAAATATATTACAAGATCATTATCTCGTGATAAGAAACAAAAAATAATACTACTTGGACAGAACACTTGGTAAAAGGAGAACGCTGGGAGTTATATTTATAGCCAATAAAGATCCAATCATATATTGAGAGGTGGAGTTATATGTCTAATAAAAAACATTTAAGAATTGTTTTTTCTGTTATACTTTCAGATGCCGGTGAAGCCACTCATGCATTGGAAATAGCAAATGGGCTTAAAGATTATTGCACTGATAATTATGAATTGGATATAATATTTTTATCTAATGGAAGTAAATTTGAACCAAAGGTGATCTCAGCTGGATTTAAGATTTATAAGTGCTTACCTGTGCTATCGGGGATAGGTTTTCACCAGGATTTAAAACCAACAAAAACTAATTTAATCGGTGACACAAAACTTGTCAGTGAATTATTAAGAGGTGAGATTCAAGCTATATAGCTCATTAATAGAATTGGGTATAGGATTGCTTGAGGGTGTTATTTGGGATGAACTATCGGATAAACGTAAAAATATTATTATCAGGAAAGTGAAAAAGACTGCCGAAAAATATAAAAAAACATGTATATCGCGTAAGAAAATAAAGGTAAATATGAAATTCATCATAAGTAAAATGATGCATCAGGCTATTGCAAAAAAAGAAAAAACATTATCGGCTGACAACCAGTATTGGGTTGATAATGGATGGATAAAGCTGTAAAGGAAAGGCAAATAGCCTTTCCTTTCATACAATGTATCTAAATTATATAAACAGCATTATCTGTTAAAGATACTTTTTCATTAATTACTGGTATTACTCGATAGTACTGATTTAGATTTGACATTTAGTTTATTGGTTAAAAACAATGCAGGAATAATCATAACTGCTGTAAAAATCAAGCTTGTAATAAATCCTGCGTGAAAAGCATTGGAAATATTGATGGTTGAAAGCTTTTTTCCAATCATATGGTTACTTACAATAGTGGATAAAACTGCTGAACCAAATGCAGCCCCAATATTTTGGATGATTCGGGTAGCAACACTGGCTTGTGGAATTTGTATTTTTTCGAGTCCTATATAAGAATCACTCATTATAGGAATTGTAACTCCTCCAATACCTATACCTCTCACAAGTAGAATGGCCCATATAATCCAAGGATTTGTTCCCATATCAAAGAAAGCAAATGGAAGTGTACCGATGATTGTAATAATTATAGAAGTCAGTACTACAAAACGGGCACCTATTCTATCTGTCATTTTACCAACTATGGATCGTGTCATCAGCATGCCTGCTCCCTGTGGAATAAGCCACAATGCCGAGGTAATTACATCTAAGCCTCTCACTTCCTGGAAAAATATTGGGAAAAGCAGCATGGGACCATTGGTTGCAAGCCCTGCCAAAAATAAAGCTATAAAAGAAGCACTAAAATTTTTAGATTTAAAAAGCTTTAGAGGAATCAATGCTTTTTCTTTCATTTTCCATGCATAAATCGTGTATACTATTATCGAAATTAGTCCTATAACAATAGCAAAAATGCCAGTTATATTATTTCCGGTTCCTTTGATTTTGGTAATACCATAGATAAACATTCCTGATGTCAGACCAAGTAGAATAATTCCAGGTAAATTCATTTTGGCTTTAGTATTTGTAGGTTCAAATTTGGGAAGTTTGAAGTACATTAGTATTAGTGCAATTATACCAACTGGTAGATTTACAAAAAACAGCCAATGCCATGTCACGTGTTTTAAAATCAAGCCTCCTATAATGGGACCTACAATAGGACCAAAAACAATAGGGATTCCCACAATGGACATTAAACTTCCAAGATTTTCTTGACCTGCTATATTAACTACCATGGTAGTCAATGTAGGAATCATGAGGCCAGCTGCGAATCCTTGAAAAATACGAAATATTATTAGACTTTGTATATTCCACGCCATACCTGAAAGCAGCGATGATATCAAAAAAAGACCTAATGTACTCATAAATATTTTTTTGCCGTCAAATTTTTGCACTAGCCATCCTGAAAATGGAACTGCAATTCCTAGAGAAAGGGTATATCCGGTAACTACCCATTGCATGACTGAAAATGTAGTTGAAAACAATTTTGACAAATCGTTGACTGCAATATTGACAATGGTAGAATCAAACATTGGTGGAAGTGCGCCAAGCACCAAAATCATGCAAATGCTAATTACACCTTTTGGAATTTTTTCTTTTTTCAAGTTTAACATCTCCTTACAGTACAATATGTACCTTAATTTAATCTCATTATATACCACCGTAAATTAAAGCACAATATGTATCTTAAAATTTATATGTTATAATAATTTAAGAAGTTTTCATAGATAGGGGATATATGGATGATGAAAGAAACAAATAGAAATATACGCAAACGTGGAAATGTATTGCTTGAAAGTATATATGATGCAACTGTAAAAGTTATAAAAGAAGTTGGTTATGCTAATCTTACATTTCAGCAAATTGCAAAGACTGCAAAAACCAGCCGTACTGTAATATACAGGCGTTGGTCTACAAAATTTGATTTAATCCGGGAGATAAAGGAATATAAAAAGTCTATTGTATTAGATGGTGAATTATCTGACGAAATACAGAAAACTGAAAGTCTGAGAGAGGATTTATTACAGTTACTTACGCTTTATCAGAAAGTTTATATGGGGGTTGGCCCTGAAATTATGAGTGCATTTCTATTTGAGTTAAGTCAAAATAATGATAAGATAGCTGAAATTAAAATAATTGCCAAAGAGAAAAATATTATGATTATGAAAAAATTGTTGGAATTTGCTAAGGAACGTGGTGATAGAATAAAAAAAGTAAGCAATGAGACATTAGTGCTTCCCTTTGACTTGATTCGTATAGAAAATGTCATGTGGAAAAGTGAAATTGATGAGAGTCGCCTGGCATCACTGGTTGATGAGATATTGATCCCAGTATTTAGGGAATGATTATAGATTTAGTTTTTACACAAATCTATAACCATTCCCTTTGAGAATTTTTTATTGAGACTATTTAATCATTTATTTTTAACATCTTGGATAGCTTTTTTTATCATCTGGTCTTGAAATTCATTAGCAAATTTTTTTTGCATTTCAAGCTGCCTAGACTTATTTGTTGCCAAACTAGGATTTTTTACAATTGCATTCTTCATCTTATTTTGAATATATAAAGTTGCCTGAGACTTAATTTGTTTTTTGAACTCTGGACTCGACATTTTCTGTTTCAATTCTTTTGCTTCGCTAGTTGACAACAAGGACCAGGTTTTTGGCAAGTAAAATGTGTTAATTTGTTTGGATAATTTATTATTATTGTCGGCAATACCAAACCAGAATTTATAAGCAGATGACTTGTATTTCCAATGCACTTCAGTAATTTTAAGATTTGCTGTGCCGGAATTAACAATTTTAGTTTTGTTTGTAGTAAATTCATCTACTTTCGTGTATGTAACCTTTTTTGAGTGTAGCTCAGGGGAATAAATAAAAATATTTTCATCTCCGTTAGTGCCAATTGGCTCATACAAAATTATTTGCATAGCACCAGTAGTATCTGCAGAATATATTTGTTTTTCAGTTGTAGTTGTAATTTCCTGCATGCCATAGTGGCTATGATAATTTGCAACTATTCCAATTATAGAAGAAATAAACACTATTCCTGAAATAAGTGTAAATGTTATTCTAAGTGGTACTTTATCAATATAAATAAAGCTGATAAAGAAAGCTATAGCACTTATAATCATTAAGATAATTATCATTATTTTTCCCCTCCCTTATTACTTTGAAGTTGCATTTCGTTAGGGTGAGCAGCATTTCCTTTTATAAAGAAAGCTATTATGAATCCAATAACACAAAAAACCACAGCTAGCCAAAATGCTCCTTGATAACCAGACATGGTTGCATTAAGTGCTTTAACTTTATATTCTAATGGTGCTGCTTTTAAGAGAGATTTTCCTGGCATCTGACTATTTGTGATGTTTGACAACACTGAAACCAACACAGCGGTACCGATAGAACTGGCAATTTGGCGGACAGTATTGTTAACAGCCGTTCCATGAGAAATTAGTTTAGTAGGCAAAGTATTCATAGCTTCCGTTGTGACCGGCATCATCACCATGGATATACCAAACATTCTAACAGCATATAGACACGCAATATAAACAATTGGTGTTTCTTTAGTTATTAGTACAAAAGGCAAAGTTCCTGCTGTCAATAGAAATAATCCTGCGATTGATAGTCTTTTGGCCCCAATCCTATCAAAGGCCCGTCCAGCAATAGGGCTCATAACAGCCATCATCAAAGCACCAGGCAACAATAATAGACCTGAGTGGAATGCATTCATGCCATGAATCATTTGCAGGTATAGTGGAACAATCATTTCCACACCAACCATAGCTACCATAACAATTGAACTTAATATTGTAGGAACCGTAAAATTCTTGGAAGAGAATACTCGAAGTTCCAGGAATGGTGTTTTCATAGTAAATTGGCGCCAAACAAATAACCCGATAAACACCAGGCCGACTATTAATGTATTTAAAACCAATTGGGAACTCCAGCCTTTGTCTCCTACTGATGAGAATCCATAAAGCAGTGACCCAAATCCAACAGTTGACATTAATAAGGATAACCAGTCAAGCTTTGTCTTATAGGTTTTAAGAACAGGCTTCATAAAGAAAAATGCCAAAACGATAACTACAGCTACAATTGGAATTATCATTCCAAATAAGTCACGCCATTGCCAAGTATCAATTATAAATCCAGAAAGTGTTGGCCCAATGGCAGGTGCCACCCCAATGACAACACCAGCCAGCCCCATAGCAACACCCCGTTTGTGAGGTGGAAATATTGACAGCATGATATTTTGTAAAAGCGGCATGGAGACTCCTACACCAACTGCTTGAATTAACCTACCACTTAATAAAAAGCTATAATTTGGTGCTGTACATGCCATAATAGTCCCAATTTCAAAAATAATCATTGAAGTAATATACAGCCACTTTGTATTAAAACGAGTCGATAGCCAAGCTGAAACAGGGATCATAATACCATTGACCATTAGAAATCCTGTTGTCAGCCATTGAACAGTTGAAGTTGAAATATCAAATGCTTTCATTAATGTTGGAAAAGCAGTTGCTAAAATTGTTTGATTTAGAACTGTACAAAAAGTACCAACCAACAGCACAATAACCAGCATAAGCCTATTATACTGTTTACCGTTAGTATCAATAGATTCAGACAAAATTAAAACCTTCTTTCATTAATCGTATAGTAATGTACAATCAATTATACATTTAAATATCTAAATTGTAAATATTAATAATATAGTTATGATAAAAAGTGATAATTAAAATCATAAATTGTTATATACATTGAAATGAAGTATAATAATTTTGAGGAGGTACCAATAATGGATATACAACAACCATACAACCAGTTGCTGGATTTTCAAAAATTCAGTGAAGCGATGATGAAAGAAGATAACGTTTTATTAGGAATTTCGGAATTATCTCATGCTACCGGAGTAACACCGGCACAATTAAGATACTGGGTTTCTCAGGGATATATCAAAAATTATGGAAGTAATAAGAAAAATAAGTTTAGTCTTGAAACTGTCTTCATGGTTCGCAGTATAAAAATTTTTCAAAATCAAGGCTACACGCTATCAGCATCTGCAAAACGGGCGGCTCAGTATTCTGATTTAGCACATAAAATAAGAAAAATGTTTACTGATAGAGTAATTAATGTTAGCCAGAATGATGGACAATTATTAATTAATTTGGGAGTTTTTGATGCTGAGCCAACTCAAAATTTGATTGCCAGAATAGATGACGAGGGTACAAAGTTTGATTTAATTTAATAAAAATCGCAGACTATTAATTGTTGATTTGGGCATACATAGTCTGTGGTTTTTATTAAGGTACATTTTATTACAATAAGTTCTTGTAAATATATTATTCGACAGACTTCAAGGATTCAATCATATTGATTTTCTTCATTTTGAAGTACGTAACTATCTGCATAATAATTGAAACCAGTATAATAATCAAAGCTGACCATACAAAACTGCCAGCATGTATATTCTTGAAGTATACATTTCCAGTATCTTCTATAACATCAATTACAAAACTATGAAAGGGAATACCCAGTATCAGGCCTACTACGATACTAACCAGTGTCAATAAAAATGCTTCACGGTAAATATATTGATTTGTTTCTCCATCGTTAAATCCAAGAACCTTCAATGTGGCAATTTCCCGCTTTCTTTCACTCATATTGATTGATGTTAAATTATAAAGAACAATAATTACCAGCATTGCTGCAACGACGACCAGTAAAACAACTACATTATTCAAGCTTTTATTTCCATTAGCAGCTTGACTCAGAATATCATCTTTGAAAGTTACATTTATAATAGAATCGCTTTTCAGTAAATGCTTGGCTGTTATATTTTTATTTTGGCTGCAATTGGATACAATCATATTATAGGAAATGTCTTTTCCAAATGTTTTACTGTATAAGTTTTTATTGATATAAATATAGTTTTGCATATAGTTTTCTGCAACATCAGATACTTTTAGGGAATATAAATTATTGTCCATATCCTTTATTTTGATTGTATCACCTTTGCCTATTTTTAAAATTTCAGCAAGTTTTTGAGTAATTACAACACCATTATTATTTATTTTAATGTCATTCCCGGTTGAGGGATTCCTTGCATTATAATATTTCCTGAACAAATTTTCATTTTCCGGCACTATTAAATAGGTATCCAGTGACTGATTACCTGATTCAGCTTTAAAAGATGTCTGTTTAATTAAAAGAGGGCTCTCAATATTTTCTTTTGCCAGCAGACCCTTTAAGCTTCCACCAATACTTTTAGTTTCATTTTTAAGTACAATCAATGTATTATATTTAAAAATTTCACCATATTGTTTTTCTGCAACACCATTAATACTGTCCCTTATTCCAAAACCGGTTACCAGCAGAGCTGTACATCCGGCCACTCCAACTATAGTCATAAGAACTCTTTGCTTATAACGGAATATGTTACGTATTGTAACTTTACTATTAAATGAAAGATGCTTCCAGATAAATCCTATTTTTTCAAGAAGGATTCTTTGCCCATTTTGTGGTGGGACAGGGCGCATTAAGATAGCAGGGTACTGTTTTAATGCCTTGTTGCAGAAAAAGACTGTTACACCAGTCATAAGGGCTGTAATAACTGCTAATACCACTAATAAACTTATTATGTCGTACTTAATGGACAGTGGTGGTAAAATAAATTTATTTAAAGTTGAGTATATAATGTTGGGAATAACATTTGTAAATATAAAAAATCCTGTTATAGTTCCCAATATCGTAGCAGACAGTACATAAAACAAATATGTTGAAATAATACTTGTATTTTTAAATCCCAGTGAAGTAAGTGTTCCAAGCTCTCCACGCTCTTCCATAATCATTCTTGCCATTGTATTTGATGTCATAAGCATTACGATTAATATGAAGAACAGTGGAAAGACAGCTGCTACGGAAGTAATAGTGTCTGTAGCACTTTTTAGATTGCTGTATCCCAATACGGTATCTTCTCTGTCATAAATATACCATTTGGCTTTTTCTATTGAAGAAACATCCTTTTTAGCATTATCAATCTTTTTTTGAGCATCAGTCATTTTAGTATTAAAAGTAGATAGATTTTTATTGTATTCACTATATCCATAGTTTAGTTTTTTTTCACTTTGTATGATCTGTGTTCTACCTTTTTTAATTTTGTCCCTTGCGCTGTTTATTTGCGTGTTGAATATTGCAATTCCCTGACTTAACTTGCTTTCCTGAGTATTTAGTGCATTTATTGATTTTTGTAGTTGCAGCAATCCTTTATAAGAAGCGGAGTACTGATTGAGTTGTGTATTAATTTGTACATATTTTTGGCTGTTGGGAGATAGCTTGCTCTGTTGTTCTTTCATGGAGCTGATAGCGGAACCCAACTTAGTAATCTTTGCGCTTAATTCTTTTTCTGAAATACCCTTGTTAATTAATACAGTATTAATTTGATTTCGGCCGCTGGTAATTTTATTTTTTGCTTTTTGAAACTCGGATTCCTGATTTGAAGCTTTTTTGTTTAATTCAGACTCATTTTCATCAAGCACCTTTTTTGCATTTTCCAGTTTGGCTTTATTCATATCAAGTGCAGCTTTGACATCAGATAATTTTTTCTGATTGTTTTTCTTTTCTGTATTAAGCTTGATCTGATTAGCATTTATTTTATCCATTGCCTTGTTATAAATTTCCTGATAACGGGCATTTTCCCTTTCAGGTTTTAACTTTACGAGTTCATTGTTAATCTGTTTTGATATACTGTCATATTTTTGCGAATATGATGTGACATTTTTAGTATTTGCGGCAGTAATATAAATTTCCGTATAGGCATCCATATTGAAATTATCCTTGTTTACAAATATAAATGATGTCAGTTTTCCATCGCCAATTGTAGTACTGCCATAATCAGTATCCATATATAATGGAGATTCTACTGTACCTACGACAGTGAATTCTTTATTTTTTAAATTCTTGCCTGTAGTACTGTCAATTGTGATTTTATCACCGACTTTATATTTTTTAATATCTGCAATACATTCCTTGTCCGATTTAGGCATTCGTCCATTTATTAATTTAACAGTATTTATTGAAGTTTCTAGTCCTTGTACTTTTATAGCCTTACTTTTATCAAGAACATCCAGGGAATAGCTTGGAGCAACATTTTTTATACCTTTCAATGATTTAATTGATTTTACGTCATTATCCGTCAATCCCATTGTACTTACTACCTTGAAGTCCATTAAATTATGTGCTTTATAATATTTGTCAACAGAATTGATAATATCCGGGGAGCTCGACTTTAAGCCTAAAAAGAACCCAATTCCTACCATAACAATTATAAACAGTGATATATATCTTCCAAAAGATTTTTTTATCTTAATTAGAGTATTTTTAAATAACAATTTTATCACCACGCAATTTCTTTAGCTTTTTTAGGATTTTTGTTTATAACAATGTCCTTTACAGTTCCATTTTTAACTTTGATTACTTTATCTGCAATATCTGCCAGAGCAGCATTATGAGTAATTAAAATAGTTGTAGTATCCATTTTCCTGCATGTATTTTGTAAAAGTTCAATAACTCTCTGACCTGTTACACTATCAAGTGCACCGGTAGGTTCGTCGCACAAAAGCAGTTTTGGATTTTTTGCTATGGCTCTGGCTATGGCCACACGCTGTTGTTCACCTCCAGACAGCTGTGCAGGAAAATTGTTCATTCTCTCAGATAAACCAACCTGTTCCAATACAGTCTTGGGTTCAATATAATCTGAACATATTTGACAAGCAAGTTCTACATTTTCAAGTGCAGTGAGATTTCCTACAAGGTTATAAAATTGAAATACAAATCCAATGTCGCTGCGCCTGTAGTTTACCAGCTCCTTTTTGGTATAGGTATGAATCGCATTGCCGTTGACTGTGATACTACCTCCACTAGGTATATCCATTCCACCCAACAGATTTAATACAGTTGTTTTTCCTGCACCTGATGGGCCAAGTATTACGACCAGTTGGCCTTTTTCGACTGAAAAAGAACAATTCTCTACTGCAGTGATTGATACATCTCCAGTAACATATTCTTTTTTAACATCTTTGAATTCTATAAATGCCATCTAATATACCTCCAAATTTTATAAAACAATGTGTTGATTAATTTTCTTTAGTACAGTATACTTACACCATGAAATAAATACAACAATTAAATTATTAAAAAATGATGGTTAAAAAACAGATTTTAATAAAGTGTTTAATAGTTAACAGAATTTTATTATTTAGGAGTAGATTTTATGAAGGAAAAGAGAAATGATAGGCGAGTAAGATACACAAAAATGGTTATAAAGCAAAGCTTTATTAAATTATTAAAACAAAAGTCCATATCTAAAATTTCCATAAAGGAAATTTGTGAAGATGCGGATATTAATCGTGCTACATTTTATTCTCACTATAAAAATCAATATGATTTGCTGAAGCAGATAGAAAATGAAACAATCAATGACATCAATCAATATCTAAGTAGTTATGACTCTAAAAGTAAAAATTATATTCCTTTTGATCCAATTGAAAAAATTCTAGAGTATATAAAGAAAAATTCAGAACTTTTCAATCTCCTGATCAATTCAAATGGTGATACAAACTTTCAACAGGAAATCATAAAAATTATTGGGCAGCAGAATATAGCGTTAATAAATGATAATATTAATCTTTTAAAAAAAGAGGAAGCAGAATATATATTTTATTTTTTAGCAAGTGGCAGTATAGGCATTATTCAAAAATGGCTGAGAGAAGGTATGAAGAAGCCTATTAAGGAAATGGCCGAGTTTATACTTGCAATATCAATTAATGGCAGAAAATTTTTTGACTGACTTTAAAATTCAACTTCAGATTAAAAAAGAAATTAGGTGAACAATAATGATAAAAACAGGTGTTTCTCTACATAACAAAATAAGATATAATTGTACTATATTAGTTAATAGACGAACTTAATTCCATCTAAGGGAGGATGACAATTATGATAGGAAATAAAACTAAAATTGTAATTCCAGTATGTGTTTTATTAGTTATTTTAATAGCATTTTCAGTGAAACATTTTAATATGTCAAGTGGTAGTGGAAATTTTAATATTACTAGATCCATTGAACTCAACACTAAAAATAGTATGAGGATGTACTATCATAGTTTTAGTGGCAATAAATATACCTTAATGAACCTTAGAAAGGGAGATAAACTGGTTTTAAATGTATCGGTAACCACTAAACAGGGAGATTTGAAAGTAAGCCTGGACAATGGAAATAATAAAGAATTGTTCAGTACTGAAAATCCCCAAAAAACCGTTACTAAAACAATTAATATAAATGAAACTGACAATTACAAGCTGCAGGTTTCAGGAAAACATAAGGGTAGTTTTTATGTTAAATGGAGAGTAGAAAGTTAGATATTGTTATTTTCATATTAATCAAATCAACGAGAAATAAAAAATACTTAAAAAAGACAGTAGCCGATAATGATACTTTTATTGGTAAATTGGAGTCATGCTTATACATTGCAATTGTTTAAAAGAAAAATATTATGATTATGGAGAAATTATTGGAGTTTGCCAAGGAACGCGGCGATAAAATAAAAAAAGTGAGCAATAAGACATTGGCCCTGCCTTTCGATTTGATTCGTATAGAAAATATCATATCCAAAAGTGACATTGATGAGAATAGATTGGTATCACAGGGTATACAGAGAATAAGTAATAAATATTAAAGAATTAACCACAATAAATTCTTTATAATAGATAAAAGCCAGACATTGACTATTGTAAGTCTGGCTATTTACAGGGCCTATATGAATGATTAGCTTTTGTATATTCATTTAACATCATATCTAATTTTTGGCTTTCGGCAACTATTTTGGCACTAGTTAAGTTTCCTATTTGTTTTATATATTGTTCCAGTAAAGATCTTTGTTTATCTATTTGTTTAATCATAAATTTTCTCATAATAATCTCCTTTTATTTTTACACTTAAGATACTATACCACATAAGGGTTGCATTGTAAATACAAAAATAGCAATAAATTCAATAATATCCTTTTCATAGATAAAATATATCATTTTATTTGTGAAAATTATCGATTAAAGCTATTATTTTAATATTTATTAAATGAGGTTTATGAAATTGATAGAAACTATTTGCTAAGCTTGATTAAATTCAGCTCAGATATAATCGTTCCAACTAATATCAAAGAACATCCAATGACTTTACTGAAAGTTAATATCTCAACAGTTCCATTTGAACCGGGAATTATTAGAGCAAACAATAATCCGAATACTGGTTCAAGTGTGAATATCAACGCTGTATGAGTAGGTGATGTGAATTTCTGTACGAATGTTTGTCCTGTAAATGCCAGAGCAGTTCCCAATACCCCTGTTACAAATAAAGTAATAAATATATTGTAACTAAATATTATATGTTTAGATCCTGTAAAAATCCATATAATACTGCAAATAATACTGGAAAATGCAATTTGAACTATTCCTATAAGAATAGGGTCTTGATTTTTTACAAATCTATCTATAAATATTATTTGAAAAGCAACGCATATAGCACATAATAATGTGAGAAATTCTCCAAATGTAAACTTGAAGTTTAATCCTCCTGATAAAAAGAACATTCCCAAGAATGCCAGTATAACTCCTATAACTGATGACAAGCTTGTCTTTCTCTTAAAAAATATAGCAAGAAAAATAGGAACCATCAATACATTTAAGCTGGTTATAAATGATGAATTGGATGCTGTGGTAAAATTAAGACCTAACACCTGAAACACCAATGATCCAGATAACATTAATCCTATTAGACATCCATATTTTATAATTTCTAAATTTAAGAATTTAATTCTTTTATGAAAGATTAGCAATAGTACTATAGTTGCTGTTATAAATCTCAATGATAAGAATTGAAATGTTGACATTGAATCCAGTACATTTTTCATTAGAATAAAAGTGGATCCCCATACTATTGTTATACATAAAAGCAGTATATCTGACTTGAATTTTCTAGACATAAATTGTGTATCCTTTCCTAAAGAAGTAATATTTTGTTCCTTACAAGTATATATTTTACTCCTAATGATTTACAATAATCAACACATGAGCATTGAATTACATGTTATATATTGATATAATTTAAAATGGAAAAAATGTAGTCGTAGACTGTGATCAAACTGGATTAATTGCAAATGGCAAAACTTTTGAATTAGCTCAAAAAGGTTATTTCTCAAAACGCAAAAACCAAAGTGGATATCAACTAGCTATCACATTTACTGGTGAACACTCTGAAACAGTAGCAATGGCTCTAGATTCAGGGAGTATTCATTGTACTGACCACTATGATGATTTATTAAAATCTATAATCTCTAAGTACAATGAACAAATTCATAACGGTAATTTAATATTAAGGACTGACAGTGGTTTTGGCTCAGCAAAAAATGTTAAAAAATTACTATCCATCACTAATTTAAAATTTGTTACTAAAGGGTATTCCTCAGTTAAAGCTAAAAGTTTGGCAAAGAACATATTATACTCTGAATATGATAAAGCCGATGAGGCTGCATGGGTTTATGAACTTCCCCAAATCAATAAAGTTAGATACATCAAAATGAAATCTCCTGTTGACAAAGAACCCCCATATAGTATAATTATATAAAAATTAAACACATTACTTGTATAAGCTCATAATGAGGTTGAGCGTTTCTACCAGCTGCCGTAAACAGTTGATTATAAGTATGCTTAGAAATTGGCATAATATAATTGACTTTCGGGAGTTGTTTTTTATACCTTTTTCTAGTGTGGAGAGGAGAAAGTCAATGAAAAATAGAACGAGAAAACAAATGGCTGCGATTGGAAAGGAAAAAGCAGATATAGTATTAAAGGGAGGAAATGTAGTCAATGTATTTACGGAGGAGATCATTAAAGAGGATGTGGCAATTGTAGAAGATACTATTGTAGGTGTGGGCGATTATGAAGGAAAAAGGGAGATTGACTGCACTGGAAAATATATTGTACCTGGATTTATTGATGCACACATGCATATTGAATCAACCATGGTAATGCCAAATGAACTGGCGAAATCAATTCTCAAATGGGGTACAACTACCCTGATTGCAGATCCTCATGAAATAGTCAATGTAAAAGGTGAAAAAGCACTGGATTTTTTACTGGATGCAGCGGAGAATGTGCCACTTAACATATATATAATGATACCTTCATCTGTACCGGCTACAAAATTTGATACAAATGGAGCAGGAAAATTCCTTGCAAAGGATATGAGAAAATATAGAGAACATCCAGGAGTTCTAGGTCTTGGGGAAGTCATGTGTTTTCGTGATGTAATAGAGAACAAAGTGGAGATAATGGACAAAATTGATCTGTTTGAAGACAAAATTATAGATGGACATGCACCTGGAATACTGGGAAAAGAAATACAGGCGTATCGTATGGCAGGAGTTGATAATGATCATGAATGTACCAACTTCAGTGAAGTAGTGGAGAAAATGAGAGCGGGATTTCATATCTTGATTAGAGAGGGCAGTGGAGCTAAAAATTTAGGGACCATTGTACAGGGGCTTATCCGTAATAATCTCCCTCTTGAACAATGCATGTTTTGTACCGATGACAAGCATCTGGATGATATTGCAAGAGAAGGGCATATCAGTTTTAATGTGAAAAAGGCCATAAGCCTTGGAGTTCCACCTGTTAAAGCAGTTAAAATGGCAACTTATTATCCAGCAGGATTTTATGGGCTCAAAAATCATGGAGCTATTGCCGCAGGATATATGGCGGACATAGCAGTTTTAAAAGATCTGAATCAGGTAAACATTGATTTTGTTCTAAAATCCGGCAATATTGTAGATAATGATTATCTGTCTCTTTTCAAGTATAAAATAAAGGACAGGGAAATGCTGAACACTGTTGTTTTCAACCCTTTAAATGAAGACAGACTGATATTGAAGAGGAAAGAGAAAAATCACGTAATGGAAATTGTAAAAGAACAATTGACAACGGAGCATCTTTTTGAAGAAATTCCAGGCAGTGGAGATGTTTTCGTACCCAATAGGGAATACAATAAACTCTGTGTGATAGAGAGATATGGAAAAACCGGCAATATTGGAGTAGCTCCATTAAAAGGATTTGGAATGGAAAATGGTGCACTTGCAACTACGGTATCCCATGATTCACACAACATAATAGCTGCCGGTGACAATGACAGGGATATTATAACTGCTGTGAATTATTTGAAAGAACTGCAGGGAGGATATGTAATTGCATCAGAAGGAAAAGTAATTGCAAGCCTTCCTCTTCCAATTGGGGGCCTTATCAGCAATTTATCAGCAGGTGAGGTACAGAAAAAAACTAAAATAATGATTGATATTGCCAAAAATATGGGGGTAGATGAAGGGATTGATCCATTTATAACACTTTCTTTTATGGCACTTCCCGTTATTCCAGAGATTCGTCTTACGGATAAGGGACTAGTTGATGTGAAAAAATTCAAGTTTATAGATTAAGGTAAATTTATTTATTTTTTGCCCATTGATGGCAGAACAATCAATAATACACCCCTTGTATAGTATATAAAAATGAGTCAAGCTATAGGCAATCTCCCGCAAGAACCTTACCAGTCTTGTTCATGTTTTGTTCTTACGGATCTGCCTTTTATCAGTTTTATAGATGCTTTCGGCTTGCAGAGCATTCCTATTTTAATATGTATTTTTCAATTCCTTTTGCAACACCGTCTTTGGTATTTGAGTCTGTAATAAAGTGAGCTGTTTTTCTGATCTTTTTATCGGCATTTTCCATGGCAAAAGACCATTTTGCCCATTTGAGCATCTCTATATCATTATCCGCATCCCCAAAAACCATTACTTCCTCATTGGAAATATCAAGATCAAGGCAGAGTCTTTTAAGAGCATATGCCTTGTTTACACCTTTTAAAGTGATTTCTATATTCCCAGGAAGAGAAGAAGTAATGTGTATATCCTCACTGATTTTTAAAGTATCATAAACTTGTCCACAATTCTCCTCTGGAGTAAACAATACATTGATTTTCTCAATGGGCTTATTTACAAGATAATTTTCCAAATTATCCACTGCTGTTAAATGGCTTTTTAATTCATTGGTAAAGTCTTCTTTTATATATGGACTTTTATAGCTGGATAATAAGTTCTGTTCCAGATAGCTTTTTCCGTTGTAGTATATTTCAGGAATACAGTTGTTTTGTTTTAAATAGATGTAAATGGGATGCCAAAGTTTAAAAGGCATTTCTCTCAACGGAATCAGTTTCCTGGAATTTATGTCATATGCTGATGCACCATTGGACAGAACAGCATAATTGGTTACAGGTACTTGCCCTGCTATGTTTGACATAACCCCCCAGGTTCTCCCGGTAGCTATTGCAAATAGCACTCCTTTTTCAGATGCATGGGTTATGGCATCAATATTTTGTTTGGATACGGTTAAGTGATCACCTTGCAGTAAGGTTCCATCCAGATCTGTTGCTATTAATTTTATGGACATAAAAATTTCCTCCTTAAAATACCGGAATTTATTGCTAGTGGGCTGTTGTTTAAATATTTGGCGTTGTCTATATATAATATACTATTCTCAAAGGGAATTGCCAAATATGGTATTTCCTAAATTTTTGAAAAACATTTTCATACAGGATAGTTTGTTTTTTTGAATCTTCATATAATATTGACTTGATTAGCCATTTACTTTACGATATTTAATATAAATTACTTGAAAAGATATAGTTTGCAATTATTAGGTATACGGGAGGATAGATTATGCCAAGGCCAGTTAAATATAGGAAAATAGAAAGACTACCCCGATATACATATTTTGTACCAGTGGGTAGAAGAAAATGTGAAATTGAGGATATAATAATAAAAGTCGAGGAGCTTGAGGCAGTAAGACTCAAGGACATTGAAAAATTGAATCAAGAAGAATGTGCTAAAAAGATGCAAGTATCAAGGCAAACCTTTCAAAATATAATTGATAGTGCAAGGAAAAAGATTGCAACTGCTATTGTAGAAGGAAAAGCAATAAATATAAATGGTGGAAATTATACTAGAAATGTTTGTAATTTTAAGTGTATGGACTGTGGGAATGTATATGAAATAAAATATGAAGAAGATAGAAATATTTGTCCAGTATGCGGTTCCAGGCAAGTTTTATGCAATAAGAAAAGTGTTTTTTGTAATAAGATGTGTAATAAATCATTTAAAAATGGACATAAATAAGGTTTTATTATTGGCATTTGACAATAATAGAATATCCATTATATAATGTAATTGGCATATGCTAATAAAAACTTAATAAGTATTACTTATTAAGTGAAATCAAGGAGAATGAATAATATGAAAATAGCAATACCTAATAATGAAGATATGGTGAATCAACATTTTGGAAAAAGTAAGAGCTTTATTATTGCCACAATAGAAGATAAAAAAATTACACAAATTGAAAAAATATCTTCCGAAGATCTTGCACATCAGCATCAGGGGCTGGCAGATTTACTTGTAAAGCATGGAACTGATGTAGTTATAACTGGAGGTATAGGAGGAGGGGCCCTTTTAGGTTTACAGAATAATGGGCTTAAGGTAATAAAAGGAGCATCAGGGGAATATATAAAGGTTATTGAAGAATACATCAATGGAAATTTAAAAGATAAAAATGTAGTTTGCAATCATCATCAAGAATAAGGCAAATAGTTATACTCAAATACTTTCAGGCTGTTGACAAAATATGTTTATCAACAGCCTTGTAATTTTCTATTGGCTTTTTACGGCTGATTTATATAAATAGATTTACATTGGAATCTTCAGCTTCACCTAAATAGTAGCCAACCCCCCCTATTTTGATGCCGTCCATGAGTTCTTCTTTTTTAAGGCCCATAACGTCCATTGACATTTGACAAGCTACTATCTGTATACCGTTGTCCAAAGCTGATTTGATCAGTTCCTCAAGAGATGTTATGTTTTTATCTTTCATAACCCTTCTTATCATTTTAGTACCAATACCCATCATGTTCATTTTGGACAGCTTTAATTTTTTACTTCCCCTTGGCATAATAAATCCGAACAGGGAATCCATAAAGCTCTTTTTTACAGGCACTTTTTCATTTTTCCTTAAAATATTCAATCCCCAGAATGTAAAGAACATAGTGACTTTTTTACCCATTGATACAGCTCCGTTTGCTATGATGAAGGAAGCTATAGCCTTGTCTAAATCTCCGCTGAATACTACCAGGGTTTTATTGTCCCCCATAGATGAAATGTTTTTTACAGGATTTTTTATTCCATCTTTATTATTTTGTTTTTTTTTAATAAGAGCAGTGATATTGCTTTTATCTTTGTTTAAATCAATGAGTTCATTGCATGTTCTTCTGCACCATGCATTTATATCTTCGTAGAAACCTGGGTCGGAGGCAGTCACTTTTAGGATCTGTCCCTCTGCCAAATCATCCATACTTGCTTTAACCTGCATAAGCGGCCCGGGACAGCAAAGCCCGCAGGCATCAAGAGTTTTGTCGTAATTTAATTTATCTAAAGCTATTTCGGATTTTAAGGTTTGTGTATCATGAATTTCAGGGGTAAAGTTTAAAAGGGATAAACTTTTGTATCCACCGGTTATGTTTTTGACTCTATATCCGTGCTGGGAAAGTATTCTTGCTGCAATATATCCTCTTAGCCCAACTTGACAGTATGCAATGATCTCCTTGTTTTTATCCAATTCTTCAAGTCTTTCTCTTAAATTGTCTACAGGTATATTTACAGCTCCTTCAAGATGACCATTGTTAAATTCTATCTCTGAACGTACATCCAGTAGAGTAGTATTTTCTCTATTATAATCCAAAAATTCCATTGGAGTGATAACATCCACTTTACCTGAAAGAACATTTTCAGCTGCAAAACCCGCCATGTTCACAGGATCTTTTGCTGAGGAAAATGGGGGTGCGTAGCATAATTCCAGTTCCGTCAAATCTGATACCGAGCCACCAAGCCTCATTGTTGCAGCGATAACGTCAATCCTTTTATCAACACCGTCATATCCTATAGCCTGAGCACCCAGGATTTTACCGGATTCATTGAATATAAGCTTTATGGACAGGGGAAGGGCAGCTGGATAATATGATGCATGGGAAGCCGGATGAATGTATATAACTTTGTACGGTATATTAAGTCCCTTTAAAGTTCGTTCATTATTTCCCGTGCTTGCGGCAGTTAGACCGAAAACTTTGATTATTGCAGTGCCCTGGGTACCCTTATATGTTGAATTTAACTCTGCTATGTTGTCTGCAGCTATCCTTCCCTGTTTATTTGCCGGTCCAGCCAGTGGTACTGCAGTATTTTGCCCGTTGACCAGATCAACTACCTCAACAGCATCTCCAACGGCATAGATATTTTCAACATTTGTTTTCATTTTACCGTCAACTAATATATGACCTTTTGTTCCAAGTTTTATTCCACTGTTTTTTATGAAACCAGTATTTGGGGTTACCCCAATGGATAGTATAGCTAGGTCGGCGGTGATTTTTGCATTGCTGTTTAAGGTGATTTCGATACTATCATCACTATCTTTAAAGGATTTTACTCCGTCATTTAATATTAAATTTATGCCATTTTCTACAAGTTCTTTTTCAGCCATAACTGCCATGTCTGAATCAAAAGGTGCCAAAATGTGTGGTGCGGCATCGACTAAAGTAACCTGCAATCCTCTTTCTTTCAGATTTTCAGCCATTTCAACGCCTACGTATCCTGCGCCAATTACCACGGCACTGCTTACTCCTTTTTTATCAATGGATGATTTTATATTATCCGTGTCTGGTATATTTCTTAAAGTAAAAATTTTATTGCTGTTTATACCCTTAATTTTTGGCCTGATGGCTTTTGCACCAGGGGACAATAATAGATAATCATAATTTTCTTCATATGCCTTTCCAGTTTTGTTTTTTACTTTTACTATTTTTTTGTTTACATCAACATCCGTAATTTCACTGTTTACCCTTACATCTATATTGAACCTGTCGTGCATGCTTTCAGGTGTCTGAACCAGGAGCCTTTGCCTTTCTTTGATTGTTTCGCCTATATAATAGGGCAGGCCGCAGTTTGCGAAAGATATATACTCATCTTTTTCAAATATTATTATTTGGGCATTTTCATCCAGCCTTCTCAGCCTTGCAGCTGCAGATGCTCCTCCTGCAACTCCGCCTACCACCAATATTTTTTTACTCATAAGAACTCCTCCTATTTAAATAATTTTAAATTGAATTTCACAAAAGATTAAAATAAAACTTGAATCAGTCTGACTACCATGGGGTTGCAAACTTTATAATTGATTTCAAGCCCATTTCGGGTGCCTTTTATGATTCCAGCTGTCCTCAATTTCTGAATATGCTGTGACAGGGTGGATTGTGGTATCTCAAGACAATCCTGCATATAGCTTACATTACATTGCCCCTTTTCCAGCAGCCCCCTGACTATGCAGAGCCTGACAGGATGTGCCAGTACTTTTAGGATTTCAGCTTTTTCAGTATAGTCTTTAAAATTTTTATTCATAATTGTACCTCTTTCGAAAGATATTTATATATCGATATATTTATATATTACGATATAAGGATATATTAGTCAATAATTTATTAAAAACTCTCCAAGTCAATATGTTATAATTAGTGAAACTGGTTGGAAAAATAATCATGTTGAAATTAGGAGGACATCATTATGGAAGAAAGAGCTATAATCAAAAAAGCACTGAAAAAAGGAATTCTTCAAATATTCAGTGCCACTTTTTTTAATAAAATAATACAATTCGGCATAATGATGTTTTTAACGAGAGTACTGGAAAAAAGCCTGTATGGAAAACTTTCATATGCACAGACTATATTAAACATATTTTTGGTCTTGGATGGACTTGGAATGGCATCAAGTTCCCTGCAATACGGCAGTATGCAAAAAATGGAGGACAAAAAACTTTCCTATTTCAAATATTCAGTTAAAATAGGAAGTATATTTAATGCCTTAATTGCCCTGGCTATAATAATATACACTAGATTTTTCGTGCTTCCAGTTAAAGGCAGTACGGAAATACTCTTTTATTTCGCCCTCATACCAATTATGACAATATTCTTCAATGAAATTCAAATGCTTTTAAGAGCCGAATTCAAGAATACGCAGTATTCAATTCTAACAGTTGTAAATACAGCCCTGTACTTTATAGGAAATGTGACACTGGGGAAATATTTCAGTATAAAGGGGATAGTTGCAGGGAGGTACATAGCCTACATTGTATCCATTGTCGTTGGTATATATATGATAAGAAACCAATTGAAGAAGTTTAGAATAATAAAATATCCTGAAACTGGTGAAAAAAAGGATTTTCTCAAGTATTCAATAGTAACCTGTTTTACAAATGCAACTTCCCAGCTGTTGATTATGCTGGACAGCTTTTTTGTAGGCTTGCTTATTCCAAACAGTTCCGTGGTAGCTTCTTACACTGTTTCAGCTGTGATCCCAACTAATTTGACATTTATTCCTATAGCCATAATGACTTTTGTGTACCCTTATTTCGCCAGGCATTGGAATGATAAAAAGTGGATTAAGGACCAATATAGTATTTTTATAAAATATTTATTTATCTTGAATATGGCAATAACACTTGTCCTTGTAATATTTGCTCCCTATATTGTAGAGATAGTATTCACTAAACAGTATTCAGATGCAGTTACAAATTTTAGAATACTTTCAATAGGTTATTTTATAGCAGGTACATTCAAAATACCTGCAGGCAATACACTGGCAAGCATGAAATTTGTAAAAGCTAATTTTTACAATTCGGCAATAACGGGAGTAATTTATATAATACTCAATGTTGTTTTGATAAGTAAATTCGGTTCCATAGGAGCCTCAATTTCTACAGTGTTGATTTATGGGTTGTCTTCTATAATGTTCAGTGTATATATTAGGAAGGTTTTAAAATAGTTTTTCAATTAAAACATGACATACAGTTGTTATGCTGTATAAAGTATAATAGAAACTGTAGATGAATAATTATTTATTAAAAATTATAAGGGGGATTTTTCATGGATGCCTGTTTATGGCCTGGAAAAAGTTTAATCATGCAGCAGTATCATGACAATGAGTGGTGCGTGCCAAGTCATGATGATTCATACATATTTGAAATGCTTACACTTGAGGGTGCTCAAGCTGGATTGTCCTGGAATATCGTACTTTCCAAAAGAGAAGAATACAAAAAAGCTTTCCATAATTTTGATATAACCTATTGTTCAAAGTTAAGCGATGGTGAAATAGAAAATATCAGAGAAGAGTTCAATGTTATTAAAAATTTGTTGAAACTTAAATCTGTAAGAAACAATGCCATGGAGATTATTAAAATACGATTGGAATTTGGCAGCTTTTCCAATTTCTTATGGAATTACGTTGACTTCAAACCTGTGATAAACAACTGGAAATTGGATAGCGAAGCACCTGCAAAGAATGATTTGTCTGAAAAAATCAGCAGGGACTTGAAAAAACGAAATTTTAAATTTGTGGGACCGGTTATTATCTATTCATTTATGCAGGCAATCGGAATGGTAGACGACCACATAATTACATGCCCTTGCCATTCAAAAAATATAAATGTGAGGTAGTTTATGAAAATCCATATGTTGAATTCCATCCTTCATTAAGAATAAAGAGAATACAAGGAACTAATAATATTTTTGAGATGACAATTACAATGAGTATTAGAGTAACATGGCAGTATATAGATGACGGAATATTACTCAGAAATATAGGTAAACATGATAAAACATAATTAATTATCTAAGGTTTTGTTTCATTCTTTGTATTCTAATATATCACCAGGTTGACATTCCAATTCACGACAAATTGCTTCAAGCGTAGAAAATCGTATAGCCTTTGCCTTGTTATTTTTTAGTATAGATAAGTTTGCATTGGTAATTCCAACCCTTCTGGCCAATTCTGAAAGGGACATTTTCCTTTTCGCCATCATCACATCTAAATTTACTATAATTGCCATAGTATCCTCCGTCATATAGTTAAGTCATTCTCATTTTTAATTTTAACTGCTGTTTTAAATATGTTTGCAAGAATTAAAACAAATAATCCCAGTAAAATAAAGATCAAACATTCTGAATCTGTGATTAAGCCATCTTTATTAAAATTATAAGTAAAAATATGTGACTTGAACTTCAACCAATCTTTAGTAAAAACGTAAGCTGAAATTATAAACAGATATGCAGATATTTTCTGCATTCTTTTTATATTTTCTGTTGTAAAGGGGGTTTTGCAAATTAAAGTACTATTAATCTTAATTAGTTCATGGCATATTGCAAGGGCGCAGCAATAGGCAACAATAGAGAAGATTAACATTGGTATCAATGGTTTATCGGAGAAAATATTAGGAAATGTAAAATAGGAGCTGGTATAAAAGTTGTAGAATTTATTCTTTTAAGAAATGTGAATGAACTAAATTTTATTGAAGCAAAATCAAGCTCACCAAGACCTACAAAACAGAATGTCATAGATACACCTCTTCAGTATGCAATGGTAAGCCAAAATAATGTTGAAATTTAACTAACTAGTCTTATAATAATTTAAACTTATAGGACAGGTAATTATCTAAAGGGCTATATAATATTACCAATACATTCACTGCTATAATGAGGAATTGTAATTAGGATAGTGTAATCACATTTCAAAAATATGAAACATATTATAATTTTGTAGGAATATAAAAGAAAGGAACAATATGTATAGAAAATATCCGTATTATTATAATTTTTATCCATATCCATGTTTGCCTGTCATTCCAGTATATTATCCAAATTATTTAGGGCGCTCCAGTAATCAGTATACATCGTACAATAATGAAGCTGATTATGATTCAAAATTTGATTTTTCAAGATTATCAGATGATGATGCTCCAATACAGTTGATTGATTACGGACCGCAGCCTTTTGTAGTTGATATTGATAAAGCTACTAAGCAAAATAATAATTTTCGTACTGCTTTATGGACAGGCAGTCATTTGCAGCTTACTTTGATGAGCATAAATCCCGGCGATGACATTGGTTTGGAAATGCATCCAAATGTTGATCAGTTTATACGTGTTGAAGAGGGCAACGGAATTGTAAGGATGGGAAATTCAAGGAATAATCTTGATTTTGAAGAAAAGGTAGAAGATGATTTTGCAATAATTATACCTGCTGGTAAATGGCATAATGTTATCAATACAGGGAATAAACCACTTAAAGTATACTCTATTTATGCACCACCAAATCATCCACATAGTACAGTTCATGTGACTAAAGAGGATGCTGAGGCTGCTGAAGATGGGCATTAGTGATTAAAAATAAACTAATGGTGTTATAATGTATGTCAGCAAGGATACTAATGGCTCAGTTAATTGCAGGATGTTGACAGCATCCTGTTTTTATTTTCTGTATTCTTTATTTACATCATAACACAATTATAATTCAAAATAATATTTTTATAGATATAAATTTTTTTGAAAGATATATTAAGTATGGTATACTTTAAAAGTAAAAATTCCTTTTAATTTGCAATTAAAGCAATCATTAGACAATCCTTAAAAAATCATCCATGGATCCAGTCTGCATACCATTTTCCATGACATTTTTTACAATGTTTCTAAGATGTTTTTTCTTCAATAATTCATCTATAAAAATAGATCATGAAAAAGAAGATATATATAATAAGATTGAATCAATAATAGCTGTTGCTGAAGAAGTATCTGCATCTTCCCAGGAAATTGCAGCATCATCTGAAGAAATGGACAGATCTTCAAAGAGTGTTGAAGAAACTGCCAATACATTGGAGAATATGACAAATGATATGATAGCTCATATCAATAAATTTAAGTTGCAATAATAATCTAAATAAAGCAAAAAGGTCTGTTTAAATAGATTTTAAGGCAGACTTTTTTACTTTATTTCCAATCCTTGTTTTGTTCATCTAGAATATAGTTTCTATACTTTTGAATCAGTTCTCTTGTTTATTCCAAAAGCAAAATAACCGACGGTAATTATTACACAGAACACAGCTCCAATCAATAATGGCATCTGAGTTTGTCTGTTGATACACATGCCTATTAAGACCATACAGAGATATCCCACTACAATATAGTTGGCATAGGGGAAAAGCTTGGATTTAAAAGGATGGTCTGCCATTTCCTCTGCATGTTCTTTTCGAAATTTTATTTGACTTATGCACAAAACAACCCAGGGAATCATACCTGGCAGAACACTGGCACTGTAGATATAAACAAATAATTTGGAATTTGGATAGATATAGTTTAGACCCACAGCAATTAGCAAACAAGCCAAAGTTATTTTAATACCGTTGGCAGGTACTCCTTCTTTGTTTAATCTGCCAAAAAATTTAGGTGCCTGACCATTTTCTGACAAGGTATAGAGCATACGGCCACAGCTGTAAATCCCGCTGTTACACCCGGACATTGCGGCTGTAAGCACTACGAAATTGATGATTCCAGCAGCAGCGGAGATACCAATCTTTGCAAATGTCAGCACAAAGGGACTGCCAAGAGCACTTATTTGATTCCATGGATAAATTGTTACTATTACAAATATGGCACCAATGTAGAAAATCAATATACGCCAAATAATATTTTCAGTTGCTTTTCTCAATGTGTTCTTGGGATCCTGTGCTTCACCGGCAGTGATGCCGATAAGTTCCACACCCTGATAAGATGCTGTTACCATACACAAGGCGAACAGCCAGCCCTTCCATCCACCGGCAAAGAAACCGCCGTGTGCCGTAAGGTTTTTTAAACCAATAGGTATACCATGATTCCCAAATCCGAAGAAAATCAATCCAAATCCCACTATGAGCATAACTATAATGGTGACAATCTTAATCAATGAAAACCAAAATTCAAATTCACCATAGAACTTGACTGATGCCATATTGACAGCAGCTAGAATAGCTACCCCGATTAAAGCTGGAATCCATGAGGGAAGTGCTGGAAACCAATAATTCATATAAATTCCAATGGCGGTAACCTCCGACATATCTATGGCAAGCCACATGAACCAATAACACCAGGCTGTCATATAGCCAGCCCAGGGGGATATGTATTTCTTGGCATAGTTTGCAAAGGAGCCTGTCAATGGTTCTAGATAAAGCATTTCCCCCATGACTCTCATAACTATGTACATGGCAATTCCAGCTACTGCATAAGCCAGCATTACCGATGGCCCCGCCAACTTGATGGTGTTGGCAGATCCCATGAACAGGCCTACGCCAATTGTACCGCCTAAAGCAATCAGTTCAATATGACGTGCTTTTAGGCCTCGTGTTAAACTTTTTTCTTCCACTTAAAAAAGCCCCTTTCAAAAATGTATATTAATGGATTAGTTTTTACTGTACAGACATTTGTCTGTTATTGTACAAACAATATGTTACCATAATTTTATGGATTTGTGATTTTTATCACAATTTTTTAATTTTTGAATTTTAATATATGCAGCTATATCATAAGTTTTGATCTGGCTGCTAATATACGTTGCAATATATACTTGCTATTGATATACTTTAATAAAAGTAAGAATTTACTGTAAATTACAATATTAACAATTATACTGCATAATTGTGTGAAGGGATTGAAAATTGAAAATGAAAGAAATAACTAAAGTTGCACCGCAATATCCTGTTTATAAAGTCATATTGGAGATTATTAGCGGAGTGGCAATAGTAGTAAGTATTGGTCTGTTATTGAAATATTATAGTATCCTTCCTGATATCATACCAATACATCACGGATATTAAAAAATATAGAAGGGAAATATTCTTCGGTATATTCAATAGAAAAATCAATAAATTTAAAGTTGAAAATATTTGACAATTCATTTATAATTAAACTACTCTAGGAGGTCGGAAAAATGTTAGATAAAAATGATATTGAAGTTATAAAGGAGTTATTGAAAGGTGCTTTGCAAACTGAATTACAGCCGATAAAAGACGATATAAAGGCACTTAAAGCCGGGCAAAATAGACATTCCTTACTACTTGAAAACATGGATAAAAAGCTTAATACAGTAATAGAGGGTCAACAATCACAAGCCGAACAAATTGACCGCCATTTTACAAGATTAGATGGCAATATAAAAGATGATAACAGTTTAATCAAATCAGTATTAAAGAATGTCTCCAGTGATGTAAAGGACATAAAAGAAACTACCGGCCGACTTGATGAAGAAAACAAGAAATTAGGTGTTGTTACTGGTCAAAACTGTGTTGAAATTGAGTACTTAAAGAAACTGAAATAAAGAGCTGTAAAAGGGTTCTTATTTTTTTGCTTAGTAGCTTGTTGAATAATTAAATATATAGTTTATGACTTAAAATTTTATGCGGTAGCATCAACGGCACAAATCCTTACGGATGGATCAATGAGTTCAATAAATATGGAATAGATAGCATAGTATATATGTTTCTCGAGGGCTGCCCCCCTTAAAGAAAAGGTGGAATAATTTAATGATATAATCATAATCAAGTCATCCTTTATTGATATTTTTTGGCTTTTTAGCGAGAACATTATATCATAAAGTGATGACTTATTTAAGTTTACAATTATTGTTATTCAACAAGCTAATAATATTAAAAACAAATAAATTACTCATAATGTGCTTTAAAATAATTTTGTAATGAATATAGAAAATTTATATTGACAAAGCATTTTAAAAGTTATATTATATATGTAATTTAATATTATAATTCTTATCGAGAGAGATGGAGGGACTGGCCCTATGATGTCCGGCAACCTGAATTATTTATATTCAATGGTGCTAATTCCAGCAGAGGTAATCTGAAAGATGAGAAACACAAAGATATATCTTCCTTTGGTTTCTCTATAGGAAGTTTTTTATTGCACAAATTTAATATTTTAGTTGGCTAACTAGAAAAACTAGAGGTCAAGTTTCAATTGAGCTAGAAAATATTTTTGATGAATTTTCTGGATATATTGAAACTTGGCTTTTTTACTGCTTATTACCAAATTGGAAAAAAGTGATAAATTTATATAAAAAGGAGAAAATGCATATGCAGATTAATGCGGATAAAAACGATGCGGAAGTAACAAAACACAAAGGGAATAGATATATTAAATTTACAAAACAACTCATTAACTATCTATTATTTCCTATTTTAATTTTAGTTATATGGGAACTAATTAGTAGGTTACAGGTAGTTCCATCCATATTACTTCCGTCTATTGAAGATGTAGTAAAATCCTTTATTTTGCAGATAAAAAGTGGGCAATTAATAAATGATCTGGCTCAAAGTTTGATTAGAGTATTTAAAGGATATTTTATTGCAGTTATATTGGGCATAAGTACTGGGATAATTATGGGGATTTCCGAGAAAACAAATAAATTTTTTACTATAGTTTTCAATGGAATAAGGCAAATACCACCATTGGCATGGATACCACTATTCATACTTTGGTTTGGAATAGGAGAAACTTCAAAGGTCATTATGATAGCAATGGGAGCTTTCTTCTCTATATTATTAAACACTATAAATGGTATTAAAAACACTCCAAAACAGTATCTTGAAGTAGCAAAATTATATAAGATAAAAAAGATAGATTTATTTAAAAAGGTATATCTTCCATCTGCTGTTCCATCTATATTTGTTGGATTGCGGCTTGGGGCTGGGGCTTCATGGATGTCTGTAGTGGCAGCTGAGATGATAGCTTCAAGTTCAGGCATAGGCTATAGAATAAACGATGCAAGAAGCTTAATGCAGTCTGATGTCGTGATAGTTGGAATTATAGTAATAGGTGCAGTTGGAGTTTTAATGGATACTGTTCTTAGAAAAATAGCACATTTGGCATCCAGATGGGAAAGATTTTAAATTATAGGAGGTGTACACTTTGAAAGAAAATAACGAAGAACTTATTATAAAGGATTTAGGCAAGAGCTATACAGTGAACTATAAAGAAATAGAAATTCTTAAAAATATCAATATAAATATTAAAAAAGGAGAATTTATAAGTATTGTTGGACACAGCGGATGTGGAAAAAGTACATTACTGAAAATTATAGCAGGACTTGTGGAGCATAAAACTGGCTCTGTAACTTTAAACGGTAGGGAAATAAATGAACCTGGCACGAAAGTTGGAATGGTATTTCAGGATCACAGACTTTTGCCCTGGCTTACCATTAAACAGAATATATCTTTTGGATTATATGATATTTCTAATACTGAAAAAGAAAGGCTTATATCAGATCACATTAAACTAGTTGGATTGAAGGGATTTGAAAATGCATATCCTCATCAATTGTCAGGGGGAATGGCACAGAGAGCTGCTATTGCAAGGGCACTGGTCCATAAACCTGAAGTTTTACTTTTAGATGAACCATTTGGTGCATTGGATGCACTTACAAGGATACAAATGCAAAAGGAAATCTTAAAAATCTGGGAAAAAGAAAAAACAACAATGATATTGGTTACTCATGATATAGATGAATCCATATACCTAGGTGACAAGATTGTAATAATGTCTTCGAGACCTGGGACAATAAAGAAAGTTTTACCCGTTGAAATAGCCAGACCCAGGGATAGAAACAGTCCAGATTTTTCTTTACTTAGAAGACAAGTATTTGATGAATTTTTTGTAGAAAATAGTGTTGTGTCGGATTATGTAATTTAGCATGGTTAAAATTTATATAAATTGGAGGACAAACAAATGAAAAAGAAGTTGTTAACAGTAGTTTTTTTGGGAATATTCGTGTTTGCACTTACGGCATGTTCAAGAGGGGGATCCAGTTCAAACAATTCAACAAATGGTAGTGAAAATAAGGTTGTTAGAATAGGGTATCCTGGAAGCCAGTATTCTTTGGGTGGGGCTGCTGCCATAGCCCAGCAAAAAAAATTTTTTGAAGGACAATTGAAAAAGATAGGTTATACAGTGGAATACAATCCATTTTCAGGACAAGGTCCTGCAGTAAATGAGGCACTTACCAGCAACAAAATAGATGTTGCAATATATGCAGATTTCCCTGGAGTTGTTTTAAAGTCAAAGGGAGTAAAGACAGATTTAATTGGAATAAGTCAAAATAAAATTTATTCTACTATAGTTGTGAAGAATGACTCCAAAATAAAGACATTAAAGGATCTTAAAGGCAAAAAAATAGGATTTGCAAAGGGAACATATGCCCAAAAGTTTTTATTGGAAATACTAAGCAAGAATGGAATTTCAGATAAAGACGTCCAGCTTGTAAATGTTACTACAGATGCAGAATCCTCACTTATTTCAGGAAATTTGGATGCACTTGTATTGACAGACGATTCAGCACTTCAGTTAACCGCTGTTAAAAAGGTTGCAAGGAATATTGTAAGTTCAAGACAGTATCCGGAGATGAGTGCTCAAAGTATTGTAGTTGTAAGAAGCGATTATGCCAAACAAAATTCTAAAGTACCTGTTGCTATAGATAAAGCGCTGATTGAAGCTGGAAATTATTTTAAATCAAATCCAGAGGACAGTTATAAATTGTTAACTAAGGCTGGTTTGAGTTTAGAGGCTGTAAAACAGCAATACAGTGGTGAAGCACCTGACTTCAATGTATTAAAAACAGAAATAAATCAGGATACGATAAAAAGGTTGGATAAGACACAAAAGTTCTTGTTAGACAACAATTTAATAACCAATAAGTTTGATACTGCTAGTTGGGCAGATAAATCATATTACCAAAAAGCTGTAAAATAATCATAAATTTGAATGGAGATGAAGAGCATGGGATATCCAAGTGTTTATCCAACAGGAGTCACAATATACAATCCTGAAAGATGTTGGAATGGTTATACTATTTTCCAAGCGAAGGATATAGGAGCATTATTGATAGGTATGAATGGTCAGGAAGTTCAGCTTTGGAAAAACCTTCACGGGTTTCCTAATAAAATATTGCCTGGAGGATATGTTATAGGAAGTACAGGGGAAAGAGATTCAAGGTATGGATTTCAGGATATGGCCGACCTTGTTCAAGTGGATTGGGATGGAAATATCGTTTGGAAATTTAATAAACATGAATATATAGAAGATCCAGGACAAAAACCAAAATGGATGGCAAGACAGCATCATGATTATCAAAGAGAGGGTAATCCAGTAGGATATTATGCACCTGGTATGGAGCCAAAAATTGAGGGAGGAAATACTCTCGTTTTGTGTCATCAAAATATAAAAAATGATAGAATATCCGACAAAATATTGTTGGATGACAAAATTATTGAAGTTAACTGGAAAGGAGATATAATATGGACTTGGAATGCCAGTGACCATTTTGATGAATTTGGTTTTGATGAAGCTGCCAAAAATGTATTATACCGCAATCCAAATTTAAGGAAAGCAAGTGGAGGTGTAGGGGATTGGCTTCACATAAATTCCATATCATTGATAGGGCCCAACAAATGGTTTGATGGTGGGGATAAAAGATTTAATCCCGATAATATTATTTTAGACAGCAGGGAAGCTAATATTTTGGCTGTCATAGACAAGAAAACGGGAAAAATTGTCTGGAAGATAGGCCCTCGTTACGATACAAGTAAAGAACTTATCAATTTAGGATGGATAATAGGACAGCATAATGTACATATGATACCTAAAGGACTTCCGGGGGAGGGAAATATACTTGTATTCGATAATGGTGGATGGGGAGGTTATGGAATTCCTAACCCAGGGTCCATAAGTGGAAATAGAAATGCTTTAAGAGATTATTCCAGAGTTATTGAATTTGATCCCGTAACTTTGAAAATAATATGGCAGTATACTCCTGAAGAAGCTGGCTTCATAATTCCACTGGATGCTGCAAGGTTCTATAGTCCTTTTATAAGTAATGCACAGCGTCTGCCCAATGGCAATACCCTTATAACAGAAGGTTCTGATGGACGTATCATAGAAGTTACAAAGGATCATGAAATAGTATGGGAATATATAAGTCCATATGATGGGAAAAGTTCTACTAAGATGAATATGGTTTACAGGTCATATAGAGTTCCGTATAATTGGATACCTCAACTTGAAAAACCTGAAGAAAAGGCTATAGGAAAACTTGACAAAAATCAATTCAGGGTACCTGGAGCTGCTGGTCCAGGGCGGCAGAAAGAAACAATTGTATCTGGAACTGAAGAATATGAAGAAAGTGATTCAAATTTTTGTGTTATAACCTATGATGAATTAAAAAAAGAAAATAAACTGGATTAGAATATAAGATGCTTATTGAGAAAACAGCCTTTCATGTCAAAATCATGGAAGGCTGTTTTTCACATTAATGAATCGGTTGTCACTTGACCAACACTATAAAAAAAGCTAGTATTTAAGCTGTAGAGATAAAAACACAGTCCCGGTTGGTAGTCCGGGCCTGCCAAAGTTAAGGCAGAAGTAACCTTCCCTCCTGGGGTCGTCCATTCTTTGATATTTGATTTTATTTTACAGGAGGAAGCTTGAAATGGAAGTAAGTATTAAATTTACAGTATTTTTTGAAGACATGTTCTGGGTAGGGATTTTTGAAAAAGTTAATGAAGGAAAGTATTTAGTTTCAAAGGTTGTATTTGGTTCTGAGCCGAAAGACTATGAGTTGTATGATTTTATATTGAACAATTTTTATAGTTTGAACTTTAGCTGTAACCTGTCAATTGAGGAGCCTGAAGAAAAAAGGATAAATCCCAAAAGGCTTCAGAGAAAGATAAAAAAACAGACACAAAGCAGAGGTATAGGTACTAAAGCTCAAGAAGCCATGAAACTGCAGTATGAAGAAAACAAATTTGAGAGAAGAAAGAATTCAAGGGAAAGAAAAGATCGGGAAAAAAATATAAAATTTCAATTGCACAGACTTAGGAAAAAAGAAAAGCACAGGGGGCATTGAGTTATTGCTAAAAACAGGATTCCCATTTTATGTACGAGGGTCGACCCCCTTAAACAAAACCAGCTGAATTCAGCTGGTTTTGTTTATTGCAAATTTGAGCTATTTGTTATATTATATATATAACAAATAACACAGGAGGTGATTCCCATGTTGATAGAAATTGATTTTGAATCTGACATTCCAATATATGAACAACTTAAGAGGCAATTAATAGAGGGAATAGCATCAGGGGACCTGAAAAGCGGGGATAATCTTCCTTCTGTAAGACATATGGCAGAAGACATAGGAATAAATCTCCATACAGTAAATAAAGCATATAACGAACTGAAATCAGAAGGATATCTGAATATAGACAGGAGGAAAGGTGCAGTAATAAACTCGGATATTCCTAAGAACAGTAAAGAATTAAATGAAAGACTTGAAGATGAATTAAAATATTTAATAGCGAGAGCTCATTTAAATGGAGCAGATGAGAGGGATTTTCTCAGATTATGCAGCGACATATTTAAAAAATACAATAAAAGTTTATAGAAAGGGGAGAGTTAACTATGAAGGAAAATTTGTTCCTGTCTTTGTATCTATTTTTCATATTTATAGTAGTTACTGTTGTAAGCGTGCTTATGCCAAAACTTTCAAGAAAAGAAATTGTATTTGGAGTCAGAGTGCCGGAAAGTAAAATAAATATGCAGGAAATCAGGGATATAAAGAAAAGGTATGTAGTGAATAATCTACTGATAGAGATTCCTGCTGCAGTTTTGTTTACTTTCCTAAATTATATATTCTTTAGTGTAGGCATGATTCTTTTTACTGTCTTTGCATTTATATTTATAAATTATTTTGTGTATTTGATATCCAATAGACAGATGAAAGCTTTGAAGAACCAGCAAAACTGGTTCAACGGCAAGAAGCAGTCAGTAGTCGTAGATACTGATTTTTCAAGAGAGAGAATAAATACACTTGTATCCCCCTGGTTTTTTATAATTCCAGTAATTATAGTTGTTATAAATATAGCTTTAGGATATTCAAATTATAGTGGACTTCCATCCAGGGTTCCCACTCATTGGGACTTTTCGGGGAATATAACAGGTTATCAGAATAAATCACTTTTTCTGATATGGGAGATGCCAATAACTCAGATTTTTATTACAGCTGTATTTTTTATATGCTACAAGTCCATAGGCTGGTCGAAACAGCAGCTAAGTCCTCCAAATCCAAAATCTTCTGCACGAAAAAACAGAGTATTTAGAAGAGTATGGTCCATATACATGACAGTTTTTTGCATATTTATGAATATTATATTTACTATGGCTAATTTTATGATATTTAGCATATTCAACATAAATCCTAAAATTTTTGGATTTATAATAATTGCTTTTATAGTTATAGTATTTTCAAGTATAATAGTTATATCATTGAAATTAGGCCAGGGAGGGGCCAATATAAAACTTCCCGGGGAAAAAATAGCAGATAGTACTTTACAAACAGACAAGGATGATGATTCCAACTGGAGATTTGGAAACACAATATACTATAATCCTGATGACCCGTCACTTTTCATAGAGAAAAGGTTCGGGATAGGATGGACCATAAATGCCGGAAGGCCTGCAGGAATGGCAATATATATAGGGCTTGTAGTTTTTGTTGTAGTAGTAATATTTATTTGCATAATAAGGGACTGACTCCTTACCATTTTATGTAACGGGGTCAGTCACCGGTGACTAGTGAGGTAATAAAACATGCTAAAAGTTCAACCTAGAGTAATTCAGCCGAGGATAAAGGGAATAATGCTTGTAGTTATAGGGGCCGGGTTGTGGGGAATATCAGGTACCGCAGCCCAGTACCTGTTTCAGAAGAAGGATTTTAGTCCGGATTGGCTTGCGGTAATCCGCATGCTGGTATCCGGAGTTATTTTATTGTTATACGCTTCTTTAAAATCCAGGCAGAATATATGGAGAGTATGGAGTACCAAGCGTAATGTTATGGGAATCATACTCTTTGGAATTATAGGAATGCTTGGAGTTCAATATTCCTATTTTGCCGCCATCAAATATGGAAATGCTGCAACGGCTACAATACTGCAATATTTATCTCCGGTAATAATTACATGCTGTATGTCTGCAAGTACAAAAAAAGCTCCAAAATCTCAGGAGCTTATAGGAGTTCTTCTGGCAATGCTTGGCACGTTTTTCATCATTACCAGGGGAGATGTTCATAACATATCAATCTCTACTCCGGCACTGTTTTGGGGAATAAGTTCTGCATTTGCAGCGGCCTTCAATACACTTCAGCCCCGCCGTCTTCTTTCAGAATACGGCTCCATGATTGTAGTGGGATGGGGGATGCTTATAGGTGGGGTATCTTTCAGTTTTATACATAAGCCATGGCAGTGCACAGGCCAGTGGTCCGCCGGGCCAATATTTGCAGTTATGTTTGTAATACTGTTTGGAACCCTCATTGCTTTCTGCTGCTATCTGGAAAGTTTAAAATATATAAAGGCAACAGAGGCAAGTATACTGTCTTCTGTGGAACCCCTGTCAGCAGCAGTTATATCCGTACTGTGGCTGCATGTAACTCTTGGTATATATCAATGTATCGGGACAGTATGCATTATAGCTGCAATTGGAGTATTATCAAGGGCAAAGGACAAAAATAAAAAATGTATGGATTAACCTAATTACTTTCTTTAACTTTATTTATAAGTTCTTTTATATTTTCATCTATGTCCGGATATTTTAAATTTAGATTATTAAGTACATCCACCGTAGTTTTTAACACAACATAGTCTCTAAACCATCTTTTATTGGAGGGAACAATATTCCATGGGGCTTCATCAGTGCTGCAATTACATAGCAGGTCTTCGTAATATTGCTGATACTTATCCCAAGATTTTCTTTCAGTAAGATCTGATGCTGAAAATTTCCAGTGCTTTTCTGGAATCTCTAGCCTATCTTCTAATTTTTTCTTCTGAAAGTCTTTTGATATGTGCAGAAAGAATTTTATTATTATAGTATTATTATTTACAAGAAATTTTTCAAACATATTTATTTCATTGAATCTATTAAAGGCTGTATTGTCATCTATAAGTCCATGCACACGTGTAACTAGTACATCTTCATAATAGGATCTGTTAAAAACAGTTATAAAGCCCTTTTGTGGAACTGATTTGTGTATTCTCCAAAGATAATCGTGTCCTAATTCTTCCTGAGTTGGTTCTTTGAAGCTTTCTACTCTGAAACCGTTGGGATTTATGTCATTAAGTAGTTTCCTGGTAGTCCCGTCCTTGCCACTGCAGTCTATTCCCTGCAGTACTATGAGCAGTGCAAATTTTTTGGAAGCATAGAAAATATCCTGAAGGTGTGCGAATTCCTTTTGTAAATTAGAGTATTCTTCTTTAATGGAATCTTTTGATAATCCGTTAGTATCATTTGGATCAAAAGTTTTCAAATCAATTTGCTGTTGTGAATCAATCATAAATTTATCCATAATTTTAATCTCCTCATGTTATCTTATTTAAAATAGTTTTACAATTCCTTTAAAAATTATGTATGTCTTGTATTGTAATACTTTGTAGTATTATAATCATCAACGAAATTCAAGTAAAAAACTATGCATTTATATGTTTTATCAATTTTGGATTACCTATTATTTTAGCAATATTATTGATAATTTTGGAAGAGAGCAACATTACAATGAGCAGCGAAAGCATTACTATCAATATTTTACTTAAGAGAGAATTTATGTGATCAAAAAAGTTGTATTTGATCAATAATTTTATAATAAAGCCGTGAAACACATATACAGCCATGGTCCTTGAACCTAATTTTGTGAAAAACAATTTTTTACCTGGAATTAAAGCCAGTACAAAGATGGACATACCTATTGCCAGAATATATGTGAACAGTCTTATCATGTATTGAGGACAAATTGTATTACTGCTCAGTTTTGAATATGAATAACTTCCGTAAAACCATCTATAGTCAATTTTGGCATTCAACAAGTATAATATCATAAAAATAATTGACAACCCCTAAATTGCGTATTTTTTTCTTATATATTTTTTAATAACATCTATATGGGATTTTTCACAAAAATAACCCATTAAAAAGTAGGGGAAAAAAGTTATAGTTCTCGACAGGCTCAAGTAGTATCCTATACTGTCATCGAATCCACACAGTATTGAAACAAAAATTGCTATTAAAATACAATATCTTACTTTAGAGAAATAGGGAATTATGAGATTCCATTTTTTGTATGGGGGCCAGTCCCTTAAAAGAAAAAGAAAAGTAACACTTTCAAGCTTGTATTCATAATATATAACTGGTAATTATTTAATCAGGAACAAGAATACAAGGAGGTTCCTTAATGTATAATGATGCATTTTTCGATTTTTCATATTATCCAGACCAGCCTGCCTGGCCGGATATGTATAGTCAGATGAGATATTATGGAGCATTTGCTCCAAGACAGATGATAATTCCACAGCTTCCAGCCTTGGGATGGAGCAGGTGGGAAGATCTCGGCGGGACTATAACTTCCGCACCGGCAGTTTCATCCTGGGCGCCAAACAGGCTGGACACATTTGCAAGGGGAACGGACAATGCCCTTTGGCACAAATGGTGGAATGGGTCAAGGTGGAGCAACTGGGAAAGCCTTGGAGGGACTATAACAACCGCACCTGCGGCAGTTTCATGGGGGCCGAACAGAATTGATGTATTTGCAAGAGGTACGGACAATGCAATGTGGCACATATGGTGGAACGGATCCAGGTGGAGCAACTGGGAGAGTCTTGGAGGGACTATAACCTCAGCACCGGCAGTTTCATCCTGGGCACCAAATAGGTTGGACACTTTTGCGAGGGGAACGGACAATGCCCTCTGGCACAAATGGTGGAACGGGTCAAGGTGGAGTGACTGGCAAAGCCTTGGTGGAAATTTGACCTCGGCACCTGCGGCAGTTTCATGGGGACCGAACAGAATCGATGTATTTGCACGTGGACAGCGTAATAGGTTGAGCCATTTATGGTGGAACGGCTCAAGGTGGAGCAGCTGGCAGGATCTTGGAGGAAGGTTGACTTCAGGACCTGCAGTATCTTCAAGAAGGTCCAACAGGCTTGAAGTATTTGCGAGAGGTTCAAACAATCAATTGATTACAATGTCATGGAATGGATCCAGATGGAGTAACTGGTTCAATATAGCTGGAAATATAACAACTGCACCAGCAGCAGTTTCCTGGGGACCAAACAGGACGGATGTATTCGCAAGAAGAGGGAACAATTCACTCTGGCATATCTATAGAAACTAGATTCAAAAATATTTTAACAGGCCTTGATTACCTTTTAGGTAATCGGGGCCTTTGTAATTTTGTATAATAATAAGTAGGGGGGATTGATAATAATGAAGACTATTTTTTTCCTGATTGGAGTACTCAACATAATTGCTTCAGTGTATGACCTGATTGAAGGCAGGTATGGTTCAGGAGCGGCCATGTTGATTATAGGAATATTCTTGATTGTTATTGTAATGAGATATAGGGAATAATATAAAAGAGAGATACTAAAAAGCATCTCCCCAATTTCCAATCTTTTCATGGAGGTCAGACCCCACATAAACGGGGGTCTGACCCCCATGATTTCATTTAAAATTCTATTTTGATATTGTACTCTTTAAGCCATGTATTTACCTGAATTAAATAGGCAAGGAGCTGTGGGCCCCTCATAAGCTGTCCAAACCATGGAGCCTTGAAAGAAGAACCTCCGGTTTTTATAAGTGTATTTACAGCCTTTTTATCTATCAGGTCGAGAATAGGTGAAGTTTTATCATCCATTATGGCCTTCATTTTCTTTTGGACTGCCCTGGTGTATTCGGGGTTGTGGGTCTTTGGATAAGGGCTCTTTTTTCTTTCCACAACATCCTGAGGGAGTATTCCTTCCACTGCCTTTCTCAATAGCCCTTTTTCTCTTCCTTTATAGAATTTGATATTGGAAGGTATATTGAAAGCATACTCAACAAGCCTGTAATCTGCAAAAGGAACTCTGGCTTCAAGGCTGTTTGCCATACTCATACGGTCTTTCCTTGTCAGAAGTGTAACCATGAACCACTTGATGTTCAGATAGAAAAGCTCTCTCATCCTTGCCTCTTCCCTTGACTCTCCATCAAGGTGTGGAACCTGTTTTAATGTATCTTCATACTGCTGATTCAAATATCCCTCAAGGTCAAGTGCTTTGAGTTCGTCGGAAAGTATTTCCTTCCTTGAATTTATGGATTTCGACCATGGGAAGGTGTTGGCGTTTATATCTTCAGGCCTTCTGTACCATGGATATCCTCCAAAAATTTCATCTGCACATTCACCAGAGAGAACTACTGTGTTTTTCTTCCTTATTTCCTTGAAGAAAAGATAGAAGGAAGAATCTATATCAGCCATTCCAGGAAGGTCTCCTGCCTTTACAGCATCGTATAGTGCATCTGCAAGTTCACTGTTGTCATTTATTATGCTGTGGTGATTGCTTCCTATATAGTCGGACATCTTTGCCGCCCATATTCTGTCTGGAGTAGGTTCAAAGGAATTTGCCTTGAAGAATTTATCATTTCCCTTGTAGTCAATGGAATAGGTGTTCAGTGTTTTACCCTGTTTTTTAAATTCCGATGCTGCTACAGCAGATATGGTACTTGAGTCCAGCCCCCCAGAGAGAAGTGTGCATACTGGAACATCTGCTACAAGCTGTCTCTTTATGGCATCCACGAGAAGGAATCTTACATGCTGAGCTGTAGTTTCAGTATCTTCAGTGTGAAGCTTGCACTCAGGTTTCCAGTATTCTTTCAATTTCAATCCATCTTTGTTGAATATGAGAAAATTTGCAGGTGGAACTTCCTTTATGCCTTTAAATACTCCGCTTCCAAGTGCTCTTGCAGGTCCAAGGGCAAATACTTCTGTCAATCCCTGCCTGTCTATTACAGGTTCAACATAAGGATGAGCAAGCAGTGTCTTGATTTCCGAACCGAATATGAGAGAATTGTTTTTTACAGTATAGAAAAGTGGCTTTACACCAAGAGGATCTCTTACCATGAAAAGTTCATCCCTGGATTCGTCCCATACTGCAAATGCATATATTCCATTTATATGTTTTACACAATCAGTGCCCCACTGTATATAACTTGTCAGGAGTACTTCAGTATCTGAATAGGATTCAAAGGAGTACCCTTCCTTTAACAGGGATTTCCTTACATCTTCAGTATTATAGAGTTCACCGTTGTATACAATAATATATTTGCTGCCGTTTATACTTTTTGACATAGGCTGTGCACCGCCAGAAGGATCTACAACTACAAGTCTTCTGTGGCCTAAAAGGGCATTTTGGGAAAGATAGTAACCCTCATCGTCAGGGCCCCTGTCCTTCAATGTATTTGTCATTTTAACCAGTACATCTTTATATTTAGAAATATCTTCTTTTAAATTAACCCATCCTGCAATTCCGCACATAGATGCTAACCTCCGTTTAAATATTAATATGAGCTTAATTATATTTTATGAACAATAAGCTTATCTGTGCATAAATTGCGTAATTACCAGCATTAATAAAGTATTGAAACTATGGAAGAACAAAGCATGGAAAACCTTCAAAAAACAACTGTAATATGAGTAAATTCAGGATTAACAGCTTTAGAAACAAGTGATATTATAGTCTGAGCGATTTGAATAAAAATAAAAAGGATGGAAGATATTATATGAAGTTAGTTAGAAAGGATGTATACAAGCTGGCAATGCCAATACTTGCAGAACAGCTGTTTGTGGCAACCCTTGGAATGGTAAACACCATGATGGCAGGCCATATAAGCAAGGAAGCAGTTTCAGCCATTGGCATGATAGATTCCTTTAATTATATATTGATAGCTTTTTTTTCAGCCCTTGCAGTAGGTGGTACTGTAGTTGTAGCACAGTATATAGGAAGAAAAGACATAAAGATGGCTAACAATGCCATGAAACAGTCCCTGTACTCTGGTGTATTTATAGGACTTGTTATAACTGTGCTGATATTTATATTCAGGGAACAACTTGTACAGGTACTTTACGGACAGGCCGAGGCCAAGGTAATAAAATATGCCAATATGTATTTTAGAATAACTATAATAAGCTATCCCTTTATAGCACTTGACCTTATAGCAAACGGAGTATTAAGGGGCAGTGGAGATTCAAAGACGCCAATGAAGATAACAATGCTCATGAACGTCTTAAATATAATTCTTGGATATACATTTATATATGGAATAAATATAAATGTATTAAGTTTTCACATACATACTTCCGGTATGGGAGTGGAAGGTGCTGCTTTTGCCATTGCCATTGCAAGGACTGCAGGGGGGTTCATAGCACTTGGAGTGCTCCTCAGGGGTACAAGGCTTTTGAAACTCAAAAATCTATTTGAATTCAAGCCTGACAGGGACATACTGCACCCCATATTTGCAGTAGGAATCCCTGCCAGCCTGGAATCACTCATATTCAACGGTGGAAAACTCATAACCCAGGTGTTTATTGTTGGAATGGGAACTGTGTCCATAGCATCAAATACCATAGGGAATTCCATAGCAACCATGCTTAATATACCGGGGACTTCCATAAGCATTGTAGCTACAGCATTGGTAGGCCAGTATATGGGAAGAAGGGACAGCAATGAGGCACAAAGATGCCTTTCATATTTATGGAGGATGTCTACCATATGCCTTGTTGTGATCTGTGCAATTTCAATCCCTACAGCGGGATTGTGGACATCCCTCTACACCAAAGATCCGGACATTATAAAATTAACTGCAAACCTGCTGAGGACAAATGCAATATGCATTCCTTTCTGGTCAATATCTTTTGTGCTTCCAGCAGGGCTTCGGGGTGCGGGGGATGCCAAATACACTCTTGTTACTACAATTATAGGAATGTGGCTTTTCAGGATATTTTCAGGATATGTACTTGGAGTAAGTCTTGGATTCGGGCTCATAGGTGTATGGGTTGGAATGTATATAGATTGGATTGTACGTGGGATTTTATATTTTATAAGATTTAAAAAAGGAAAATGGAAAAATATTATACTGATAAAGTGAATAATTAAGTTGATTATTAAACAAAATAGGAATAGCACGTTAAAAATTCTTAAATTTAGAAGGTGATCAACTTGAAGAAGAATAGAGTTAGGATAGGAATATTTCTATTATTTTTTATTTTTCTATTGGGAGCGTCAAATGTAAATGTATTGGCACTTCAGAAAAATACAGCCGACAATAAACTGGAGCTAACTGTAGATTCCCACAAGAAGGCTGAGATGCCCAAAAGATTCAGGAAAACTTCAGACAAGATAAAAACTGAAGGAAAGATGCCTAATCTAACGGGTCTTGCAGAGCTTAATGCTTCAGGAAGCCAGCAGTTTACTCCTGGAAACATAAATCTTGTAAAAGATGCAATAGGCAAGGACAAAAAGATATCCGTAGTGGACCTCAGGCAGGAATCCCATGGATTCATAAATCATCTTGCAGTAAGCTGGAAACTCCCGGACAGCAACAAGGCAAACAAGGGGCTTACCAGGGAGCAGGTTATAAAAGAGGAAAAGAAGCTTTTAAAGTCCATTAAATTAAATGAGCCCCTTAAGATAAAAAACAAGACTGTAATTCCCGTAAAGGTACAGAGTGAAAAACAGCTTGTAAAAGATACAGGAATGGACTACATAAGAGTCACAGTAACGGATACTGAAAGGCCTGAAGATGACATGGTTGATTATTTCGTAAAAAAGGTCAGAAAACTTCCGGAAGATACATGGCTTCACTTCCACTGCAAGGCTGGAATGGGAAGGACTACTACATTTATGGCAATGTATGACATGATGAAAAATTCCAAAAAGGTAAGCCTTGAAGATATTATGGAGAGGCAGGAACTGCTTGGAGGGGTAAAACTTCTAAAGCCTGTAGGAGGCAAGGAAAGCGAGTCACAGAAAAGATCTGATTTTCTAAGGCAGTTCTACCAGTATACAAAAGAGAACAATGACAATTTCAAAACAAGCTGGAGCCAGTGGCTGAATAGCAAATAGACAAGGAGGGATTCAATCCCTCCTTATTGTCTTTCCTGAAAGAACTCCTTTTATTATCTTTCCATTTGATACTGCAATGCTTCCATTTACAATCACATGGTCAATTCCTATAGGATCTGCATCTGGATGGTGGAAATTTGCCCTGTCGCTTATAGTCTCAGGATCAAATATTACAAGGTCTGCATCTGCACCTTCGGATACTCTTCCCTTGCTTTTAAAACCAAGTATTTCTGCAGGTATCAAAGTAGCTTTTTCTATGGCATCCATCAATGACAAATAATGTTTTTCAAATACCATCTTCCTGAAAAATCGGGGAAAAGTCCCTGAGTTCTGAGGATGTCCCTCGGATATATTACCGGAAGGACTTGGACCTGTATCAGAAGAAGGAATCACATATTTATTCAAAAGTGCATCGTATATTTCATGTTCAACTCCTGTAAAGCATATTATCACTACATCTTCACTGCTTTTTCTCATCTTCCTGTACAGTGACTCCGTAAGATATTCACCTTTGTGTTTTCCGGAGGCTACAAGCATATTGCTGTATTTCCACCCGAATTTCCTTATGTGCTCTGTATCGTAGACACTTGTATTCATTCCCGTTGCAAAATTTGTGTACATTCCACTGTCGGCCCATACATTTATTCCATTCCGTCTTGCATCATCTATCATTTCAAGGGCGGATTTCATTATTCCCGTACCATATTGGTAGACAAGGTGGGATATCTGCACCTGTGCACCTGTTATTCTTGAGATGTCTATTGCCTCTTTAAGGGAGTCAAGTTCCTCCGGGCCGCTGAGCCTTGTATGGATGGATACAAGCCTTCCCCGTCTGGCAGCTATTTTGCTAAGTGCTATGACTTCTTCAAAGGAAGAACCGGGTGCGTATTCCAGCCCAAAGGACAGCCCTATTGCACCTTCATCAAAACACTTTTCAAGAAGTTTTTCCATTTGGGAAATTTCATGGGAGTTTGCAGGAGTATAGGGATCAGTTCGTCCAACTGCATCCCTCAGGACAAATGAATGCCCTATAAATTGTGCCTGATTTATGAAGAATCCATTTCTGTCCTGAGATTGCAGAAAATCACCTATATCAAGCATCCCGCCGCCGCAGTTTCCCCCTATAGTTGTAGTGACTCCCTGAATCAGGGATAGCCTGCCGCAGCCGGGATCTCCGTCTATGTGGGCGTGAATATCTATAAATCCCGGGCTTAATATCTTCTTGTTTGCATCGATTTCATGCTTGCCTGATATATCCTTTTTCGTAACTATACATATTTTATTGCGGCATATTCCCATATTTCCCCAAGTTATGGTCTTTTTCTCCGGATCTGCAATATACGCATTTTTTATTGTCAAATCATAGATATTCACTTTAACCCCTCCTTAAATACAGATAATATTATTCGATTAATAATAATATAGCACATAGAACGGGTTTATGTAACTATATTTTTCTTTACAAGTTTCATAAAGTCATCGGGCGTTACTACCTTTACTTTGGAATTTTTCCCGAGTTCGTCTATTACCTTTTGTACATTTCCAAGATTCTTGCTCCATGCGTGTACATAGACTGTTGTATAGGCTGTTTCCCTGCTTGTGTCTGTATAGCCTTTCCGTACATATCCATTTATAGTGTCTACAAGAGAATTTTCATCTTCAATTCCGGACCAGAGTAGATTTCTACATGAAACTATGGGTTTTCCATTGCTCCAGATTATTTTTCCCATGTAGTTGTCCTGCCTTGAATAGTCAAGATAGAACAGACCTTTTATATTACGCTGTTTTGTGTATTTATCCCAAAGCTCTGTATTGTAAAAGGATTTATCATCTATTATTGCAGCATAATTCTGTCCAACTGACTGCATATATTCATTTAATTTCCTCACCTGCATCTTCAGGGTGGATTTATCAAATTTACTTGGATATATATATCCCATTCCAGAAGGGGACACTAAAAAATCATCTATATGGTTTCCACTGCTTGCATTTCTGTAATACTGCCTGAATACAGTAGGAGCAAGATAGTATAGAGAGGGACTCATGGTCCATCCCATGTTGAAATTGCCTCTTGAATTTGATCCATACCATTTTGGAGAGGAAAAATTGCTTCCAAGGTACCACTGCTGATTGTCACCGTCAGACATTATAAAAGTAACATAGTGGGCAGGAGAGAAGGCATCCTTTTTTAATATATTGTTGAACTTTTTACTTATGCCCTTCAGTACATCTTCACTTGATTTCTGGAGTATTGGATAGGATGGGAAAGCACTCAGTGCACTTAAATTGTACGACCAGTCTGCAGGTACTACATTTATTCCATACTTTGAAGCTGTACTTATATTTCCATATTCATCAGGTCCCCAGCCAAGACATACTCCATTTTTTTTCATGGATCCGAATACCTTTTTTCTGAGACTTGAATCATTTTTGTCATCTTCGTAGAATATAAGGGATTTTGTCATAATCGCATAGTCTCTCAGGGCACTGGATCTTGAAGAATTCAGTTCTATTACAGTAGAATGATTGAGACCGGAATTCCAGAGATTATTGTATGCCCAGTACTTGTCTGTGTTCCTGCAGTCACCGAGGAGTTTAGTTATTCCGTGTTCTTTTACCTTGTTTTCCACAGACTTATCCACAACTAATGCACATTTCAAGGATGCTATTGAACAGGCATTGTTTATTGATACATCCTTTGGATTTGAACCATCATATAGGACATACCCTTTCGCATACTTTTTGAATTTGTCAACAAGGACCCATGGGTTATCCACAATCTCATATTTAATACTATAATTGGATTTTAGATCTCTGAGCCATGTCATGTAGTCAGGGTGGCTTTTGTCCAGGGTATATATTTGTGTCTTGGATTTGGAGGCAATAATCCCCTGAAGGGAAGCTATCATTGTATTTTCTGATTTTGTCATTTTTTGTTGATCTATTACATATAGAGAAACCGGCCTGTTGCGATTTTTTATATAATAGTTATTGTTTTCACTGGCTCTTACTTTTGGGAGAAAGCTCATAAATCCTACCAATAGTATTATAATCAATATTATAATAGTAAAAATTGTTAAAGTAGTATTCCACCTGTTCCATTTTTTGCCTTTATGCATTGAAATCACCTCTTTGCTTTAGTATGTGCATATTTGGGCTAATTATTATTGTTAAAAAATAAACATCGACAAATGTCGATATAAATTGCAAATAATGTATACAAAAATTGAATACTTAATAATTTCATTATATTAATATAGAATTTTTATATTTTTTTAATTATTTATATAATCTAATATATATAACTAGTTAAAAAACTTTTGATATATAGTTAGCGGATTATTTATTTTTAATATCATGGGTGATATAATTATAAAGGGTCATTGAAATGTTTTCCAATTGATTGTATGGTTTTTCATTCTCAAATATTAATATTAATACAAATTAATATTACTTGTTATAAAATAGTCATGCAATTTATAAAAATATAACTATTATTTATATAAATTATCATATTTTAGAAGATAATAATACGTAACATGGGGGGTATATAAATGAATAATGTAATGGCAGTATCTAAGGGGAGAAAGGATATTCACAGTACTATTTTTATTGTAAAGGTTATTCTATTGTTTTTTTCAGTAGTTGGATATTTTGAAAGTTATGCAATAAGGGGAAACACATTTATACAGAAATTTGGTAGTATATTCTGCGGTCCATTGATACTTTACGGGCTGTGGAGAATTTTGCCTGCAGGGTTTTCAAAATACAACAAGAACAATAATGCAAAAATGTTTCAGATGGTAGATAATATTATTTTTATGTACATTACTGCTTTCCTGATAATCACATCCAGCCATGAATTCAATGTCTATAAAGTACTTTTTCTTGTTATAATAATAACATCTTTTATACAGTTTGGAATGAATTTTGGGATATCAATTGGCATAATAGCTTCAATTATAATATTGATAGTGGATATTTATAAAATACATTATAATCTGGAATTGTATATTGCAAACGATGTTACCCTGATTATTATATATTTTTTAATTTCATATATAATAGGGTCTTATGTTAGAAACCAAACTGAGATAAGCCTCATTAACGAGAAAAAGCTTGAACAGCTTCAAAATATAATTGAAAATGAGAGCAAACACAAAGTTGCCATGCAGGATATGCTGAATAAATATAAGAAGAATGCAGATAACTATAAAAAAGCTGAAGATAGAAATGTAGAATTTATATCAAATGTAATACATGATTTAAAGACGCCATTAAACGTTATTTTTTCTGCTCTTCAGGTTTTGAAGATGCCTGATCATTTAGGTGATAAGGAGCTTTTACATAAGAATAAAAAATACATTAAGGTTATGAAACAGAATTGCTACAGGCTTACGAAACTTATAAATAATCTGCTTGATGTTACAAAGCTCCAAACGGGATATTTGAAATTGAACAACCATAACAGAAATATAGTCAGCGTAGTTGAGGACACAGTAACTTCAGTTGTACCTTATATAGAAAGCAAGGGCATAAGTATAACTTTTGACACTGATGTGGAAGAGAAAATAATGGCAATAGATTGTGATAAAATAGAAAGGATTATATTGAACATACTTTCAAATTCTATAAAGTTTACAAAACAAAATGGAAGTATATTTGTAAATATTGAAGATAAAAGTAACTTTGTTTTTATAACTATAGAGGACAATGGAATAGGAATTCCCGAGGATAAGTTGAATATGGTATTTAGAAGGTTCAATCAGGTTGACTCCAAGTATAGAGGATGCTGTGAAGGAAGTGGAATAGGGCTATATCTTGTAAAATCCTTTGTAGAACTCCACAGGGGAAAAATATATGTGGAAAGCCAATATGGATTTGGAACCAAATTTACTATAGAACTTCCTGTTTTAAAACTTGATGAAAAAGTCTGTGAAGGTTCCGAAGATATCCACAACTGTGGATCAAATAAGGATAAGGTAAATATAGAATTTTCAGATATACCAATTGAAATGTGATATAATACTAAATATCAAAGTTCAAAGAACAGAGAATAAATAATGAAGATTTTCGGCTGAGGCCGAAAATCCACCAACTTTAAACTAGGGGGTGTTATTATGGGCGATATTGCAGGAAAAGGCTGTGATATACTTGTTCCATTTAATGAAAGAAAACCGCTGCCTGATATAGAGCACAGCATTACAAAGAGATATAGAAAGCGCATATGGTCAAAGTTTGTAAAGGCCGTAAGTGATTTTGAAATGATAGAAGAAGGCGATAGAATTGCCGTGGCCGTGTCCGGTGGAAAGGACAGCATGCTTATGGCAAAATTGTTTCAGGAACTCCAGCGCCACTGGAAGGTGAGATTTGAACTGGAGTTTATAGCAATGGATCCGGGATATCACCAGAGTATAAAGGAGCTTTTAATAGACAACTGCAAATACCTGAACATTCCGATACATATTTTTGACTCTGGAATTTTTGAAGTCGTGAATAAAATTGCAAGTGATTATCCATGCTATATGTGCGCCAAGATGAGAAGGGGAGTGCTCTATAAAAAGGCTCAGGAACTCGATTGCAACAAACTAGCACTTGGGCATCACTTTGATGATGTCATAGAGACAACACTTTTAAACATACTCTATTCCGGAAATTTCAAAACCATGATGCCGAAGCTTAAATCAAGCAACTTCAAGGGCCTTGAACTTATAAGACCCCTTTACTTCGTGCATGAGGAAAATATACAGACTTTTATACAGAACAGTGGAATATGGCCTCTCAATTGTGCCTGTATGGTGGCCGCAGAAAAAATAGGCAATAAGCGATATGAAATAAAGGACATGATAAAGGAACTGAAGAAGTCCTTTAAAGATGTAGATAAGTCCATTTTCAATGCTGCCAGAAATGTAAACATGGATGCCATACTTGGATGGAGAAAAAACGGTGAAAAACACTCCTTTTTGGAAAATTATGATGAGGACTAAAGGAGAAATGTAATTTGAAAATATGGGGAAGAATTGTAGACAAGAACAAGATAATAAAGGATAAAGTTGTGGAACTTAATGATCAGGAAGATTACCAGGACAGCCTGAAGAAATGCATTTATGAAATATGCCGTGATTTTGACATGGAAAGGCCTTACTGGCTGCCTTCAAATGTGGATGAATACAATACAAGGAGAAAAACCATTTTTACAAAGGACAATTTTATAGATGAGTTCGACTTTGACAAGTTTGTAATAGAGGAAATAAAGGAAAAGTAAACAAAAAATCAGGCAAGCAGAGGCCGATTCCAAAATAGGAAATTGGCGTCTGCTTGTTTTTTATGCCCTATGTTTTAATTTTTAGCTGATTGTGAGTTCCACTTTGGTGCAGGTCCCCTCAAATATGATATGAAAGCTGCAAACAAACTGAATATGAAGGAAATAGTAAAAGCTACCCTAAGTCCGCTTATAAACTGGTTTGAAGCAATGGAACCTGCTGAGACATGTGAATGTACAAACAATGCCTGCATAGCCGCAGGTGATATGCTTGAGGATATTACAGCCATTGATATTGCAATACTAAGCACCATTCCGGCGTTCATGAACATGGTCCTTACCCCTGCTGCAATGCCTCGTTTGTCCTCAGGTACATTTGCCATTATGGAACTGGTATTTGGAGAGAAGAACATTCCAGAACCGATTCCTGTAAGAATCATACATATTATAAGTGAAAAAGTGGAGGAATTAGTACGTATCTCCATAAGCCCGAGAAGCCCTGCGGCAGATATCAAAAGCCCTACAGAACTTAGAACTCTTGAACCGTACTTGTCACAGAGGGATCCACTTATAGGTGACACCGCCATCATTGCAACTGCAAAAGGACAGAGGAGTATACCTGCCGTAACCGGATCAAATCCCCTTGCACCTTCAAAATAGAATATTAGAAGGAAAGTTACGGCTCCTCTTGCTATACCGTTTAAAAGTGTACTCAAATATGCAAAAGAGAGAATCCTTGTTTTTAAAAGAGTCATGTCCAGCATAGGATATTTTGAATGGGTTTCAGTATATACAAACAGACCCAGGAGAACAGCTGCTATTATGAACAATATTACAACCGGTCTTGAAGACCACTGTGTGAATCCTCCTATGGTAAGAGCTACAAGTAGTGCCAGCATTCCAATTGTAAAACTGAAAGTGCCTTTGAAGTCAAATGTTTCATTTCTTGCAGACTTATGTAATTCAACGAGGGATACACCTGCCCATATAGTTCCAAATACTCCTATTGGAATATTAATATAGAATATGGTTCTCCATCCGAAATTTATGAGAAAACCGCCGAGGATAGGACCTATGACTGCAGCAACACTTACAATCATGGCATTTATTCCAAGTGCTTTTCCAAGTTCATGTTTTGGAAATGCATCTGTAATTATTGCAGTACTGTTTGCTATCATCAGTGATGCACCTACGGATTGAATTGTTCTGAATATTAGCAGTTCAACTCCAGTTTGTGACATTGCACAGAGCAGGGACGAGACGGTAAACAGGGCGAAACCTGAAACATACAGCTTTTTTCTTCCAAACATGTCGGCTATTCTCCCTATGGAGGGTACCAGAATAGTAAGGACCAGCATATATCCCATGATTGTCCACATTATTACTCCCACTCCTGCATTTAGATCTTTCATTATTACAGGAAGTGCAATCATGAGGGTACTTCCACTTAGAACAGAAAAAAGAGCCCCTATGGTAGTACAGGAAAGGGCAGTCCATTTATAGTTATTTTCTTTCATTAATGTCATCTCCGTCTATTGATTTATTTCTTTTAAAGTCTTCTAATTCTTCGAGAACTTCACAGCACCGTTTTTTCACCCTTTCTAAAGATTTTTCCTTTTCATTTATAAAGTTTATCTGGACTTTTAGCCTGTCTATATACATTTCTGCATCTGAAGTATTGTTGGCCGCAAACATGTCTATTATTGAAGTTCTTAAAAACAGAAATTCTTTTACCTGTTTAAGGGAAAATCCAAGGCTTTCCTTGAGATCTTTTATTTTTTCAAGATTTTCTATATCCCTGTCACTGTATAATCTGTAGCTGCCGGATGTTCTTTTTGGTATAACAAGTCCTACATCTTCATAATATCTGAGGCATCTCTTTGTAAAACCTGTTTTTGTAGATACATCTTCAATTTTGTAGAAATTTTCTTCCATAGTAAAGGTTACCTCTTTTTATATTTAATCTTTTATACTTTATTCATTTGATTGGAACAAGTATAAATTTTACTACTCTATAACATTTACGTCAAGGTTAATGTTTGAAAAAACAGATGAAAAATAGGGGACAGTTAACAACTTTGATAAAGTTGTTAACTGTCCCCTGAAATTTACTAAAAAATGTAAAAACAAGGACAGGGGAATTGTTCTCGTTTTCACAAGGTGATATTGGATGATATTTTGAAATAATCAAAGTTGAATAACATTAGCAGTATTTACAAAGTAACAACTTTGATATAAAATAAAGTTGTTACTTAAAATAAAATTATTATATATTATAAGATGAAAGTATATATAAATTGTATGGAGGAAGATATTATGGAAGATTACTCTCAAGAATGTTTTCAAAATATTAAGAAAGAATCAAATTTAAAGAAAATATCCATTATATCCACCATGGGTGGGCTTCTATTTGGATATGATACTGGAGTAATCAATGGCGCACTGCCTTTTATGAGCAGGGCGGACCAATTGAATCTAACTCCGGCACTTGAAGGATTAGTTACAAGTTCAATACTGTTTGGATCAGCCTTTGGAGCTGTATTGGGAGGGCGATTATCCGACAAATACGGCAGAAAAAGTATAATAAAACTCATTGCACTTATCTTCTTTATTGCAACACTCGGGTGTACTTTTTCACCTAATGCAATGATTATGATTGTTTGCAGATTTATATTAGGACTGGCTGTAGGTGGAGCATCGGTTATAGTACCTACATTTTTAGCTGAAATGGCACCTACAAACAGGAGAGGAAGTGTTGTTTCTCAAAATGAGATGATGATTGTAACAGGACAGCTTATGGCATATACATTAAATGCTGCACTGGGAAATATATTCGTGAATAATTCACACATATGGAGATATATGATAGTAATTGCATCAGTTCCTGCAGTTTTTCTATGGTTTGGAATGCTTGTAGTTCCTGAGACACCTAGATGGCTGGCTGCCAATGGAAAAGCCGCCAAAGCCCTTGAAGTTTTAAGGGAAATCAGAAATGAAGCAGAGGCAAAAATAGAAATAAAGGAAATCTCAAAGAGCATTGAAGCTGAAAAGCATTTGGACAAGGCTACTTTTAAAGATTTGCGGGTTCCATGGATAAGGCATCTTGTGCTTATCGGCATAGGAATAGCCATTACCCAGCAAATCCCTGGAATTAATATAATTATGTATTATGGGACTACAATTCTTGAACAATCTGGATTTGGGACTCAAGTGGCCCTAATTGCAAATATAGCAAACGGAGTAGTAGCTGTTGCAGCTGCATTTATATTCATAAAATTCCTTGCAAACAGGTTTGATAGAAGACAGTTGCTTCTAACGGGGCTTACAGGGACTACACTTTCAATGTTAACAATGTCTGTTGTAACTTCAAAATTACAGGGTTCAGGCCTTCTGCCATTTGCCGTACTTGGCTTGACCGTAGTATTCCTGGCTTTCTTTCAGGGGTGTGTTGGCCCGGTATGCTGGCTTCTTTTATCAGAAATATTCCCACTTAGGCTTAGGGGAATCGGAATGGGTATTTCAGTATTCTTCCTATGGATGGCAAATTTCTTTATAGGGCTTATATTCCCTGTGATGCTTAAGTCGGTTGGATTGTCCTACTCATTTATTTCATTTGCAGCACTTGGGGTTCTGGGGATAGTTTTCATATATAAATATGCACCGGAAACACGAAATGTATCACTTGAAAAAATAGAGAAGCATTTTAAAAACTACAGGATAAAAACTGTAAAATAAAAACGTGGAAAACAGGGGACAGTTAACAACTTTTGAAAAGTTGTTAACTGTCCCCTTAACTTACCTAACTTATTGGTCTTAATCAAATATGGACACAAATTTTATGGAATATATATCTGCAAGTTCACGGGTATTTGTTTCTTCATTTCTGATTATGATATAACTTATTCCTACATTTGTAAGTATTCCCGTACGGTCTTGAAGGGTTCCCGTACCAAGGAGAAAAGTTACTCTAACCCTTTTGCCTATCTGGGTTCTCAAATATCCCTGGGTGTAGTTTATATCCTGTTCTACAGGAGATCCTGGAGCCATCTCGAAAGGTGGGGGACCGGTAGGCCCGGTTGCAGCAGGTCCAGTTGCACCTGTTTGCTGTCTTGTAAGTCCTTTATCTATATTTATATCTATATTATCTTTGCTTTCTGAAATATCCTCCGGATTTTCATCTTGTTGTGTGTTGTCCGAATTTTTGCTTTCATTAATATTATTCTCTTCAGTATCTTCATTTTCAAAGTTGTCGCTTTCATAATCCGCCTGGTCTGAATCTTCCTCCATACGGGTTATTGGGCTTTCTATATTGCCTATGGAATATCCCGGAATTGTAGGGATGCCTCTTGGCATCATAGGCATTGGTGCAAAATAATCAGGGTAACTTGAAATCATAAATTGATTACCTCCATTTAATTGTTGTTAAGTTTGTGCATATAGTTCTGTAGGATTGTAAAAGCAGTGCTGCGGTATAGTTACTTGAAACCTGCCAACTCCACTGGAAGGAAAAAAACTTGGACAAGGAGCATATGGATTGAAATACCACAGTGAATAACCTATGGTAAACAGCCTGTTCCCTGCAAGGGCCCAATCCGCAATATCATAATGTATCTGTTCAGGTCGGGCATTCCATATATTTTGTTGATTTGGTACTCCCCTTATCTCAGTACGCATACAGTCGAACTGCCCCTCCTGGTAGAGTACATTTCGTATACTTCCCTGGCCTATTCTCTGGTACTCTCCATAGGGAACCCTGACCCTATTCATAATAACAGTAGCAACGGCTTTCATTCCATTTTCACCTTCACCGCCGGCTTCACATTGTATAATTCTTGCCAGCAGTTCTCTATCGGAAAAAGCCATACAATTTTCACCTCGTAAAATCTTTCTACACTAATCAGTTTATTTATAAGTTAGCAAAAAGTTACAACAAAAATTGTGTAAATTTAGATAGGAAAATAAATTTTGTTGTTATATAATAGTAATTAAGAAATTTAAAGGAGGATTATATAAAGTAATGGTTAACATCAAAAAAATACTAGCTTTTTCATCTTTGGCACTTGTAATGACCCTAAGCCTTGGGGGGATAACTGCCAAAGCAAGTGATACAAATTTCAATGTTTCGAGAGTAGACGGGGCAACCAGGATAGCTACTGCGGACAACCTTGCGGAGAAACAGTTTGCAAGCAGCAAAACGGACAATGTAGTACTTGTAAATGGCTATGGTTATGCGGATGCGGTAAGTGCCACACCACTTGCAAAGCTTCTCAAGGCACCTATACTCTTGACATCAGGAGGCAGCAGCCTTGAAAGTGAAGTATCAAAGACTATTTCCGATATTGGGGCAAAAAATGTATACATAGTAGGTGGGACAGGAGTTGTGTCAAGCTCTATTGAGACAAGCCTTGATTCAAATTATACTGTAGAGCGTATACAGGGTACTGGAGATACTACCAGAATGGGAACAAATGCAGCTGTCGCAGAGAAGGTTATCTCAATGGGCGGCCAGAAAACTGGAATGCTTGTAAATGGAAAAGACGGCTATGCGGATGCACTTTCAGTTGCAGCTGTTGCAGCACAAAAGGGATATCCTGTATTACTTGCAAGCAGCACAGGTGTAAGTGATGTAGTTAAAGATGTAGTTAGTGAAAATTCATTGACAGTAAAGGCAGTCGGAGGAGACGCAGTTCTTCCGCAGTCCGTTGTAAGTTCTGTAAATGGAAACAAGGTAACGGGAAATACGGCAAACCGTTATGCTACAAACCTTGCAGTACTTGACTATTTCAACAACAATGGCGGAATTGATTTCAGCACAATATACCTGGCAATGGGAGGGGTTACAAATACTCAATTTGCAGATGCACTTGTAGCATCCGCAGCTGCAGCAAACAACGGATCACCTCTTGTACTTACATCACAGGCAGCAGATTCTTATTCTGTAAATGCAAGAAACTATATAATAAACAAGAATGGTGGAGCAAATATTATAATAGTCGGAGGGACAGGTGTAGTTACTCCTTCGGTAGAAAGTTTATACGACCCATTTTCAATAATAGATATAGAATAAAATAAAAAATATTTAAAAAGAAGGATTACCCAGTTTATTATAGAATAATATAAACTGGGTAAAATTTTATAATAATCCTAATTTGGTAGACATATCCTCTAGAAATCATATACACACTATGATATAATAGGAAAAGAATTTAGATTAATTATACAATTCATATATATTATATGAAAACATATAATATTATATAAAATTACACTAAAATAGTAGAATGTGCAGAATATATGTGATATAATGTTATTTGCTTTTAGAATTATAGCTATTACATAAGGTACGTTTTACTCTAACAATCAGTATATATTTAAAAATATATATATATTTATCTTTAAATTTAAAGAATTTTAATTAAAATTCACTTAATCGAGGAGGTTTTTTACAACATGAATAAAAAGGGTACAAAAGCACTTGCAAGTGCTACACTTATGTCATTAGTTTTGACTACAGCATTAGCAACTGGTAACGTTAAGGCTGCAGCAAACGGACAGGCTACAAGAGTAGGTGGAACAGACAGATATGAAACAGCAGCAAAAGTTGCTACAACAAACTTTACAACTAGTGATAATGTTGTATTGGTTTCAGGAGAAGGTTATGCAGATTCAGTAAGTGCATCTGTATTGGCTAAGAAATTAGATGCCCCAATAGTACTTACAGGTTCAAAAACACTTGATGCAAATGCAAAGTCAGCAATTGAGACTTTGAAAGCAAAGAATGTATACATCATTGGTGGAACTGGATCAATATCAGCTTCAATTGAATCTGGATTAAAATCAAATTACACTGTAACCAGACTTGGTGGAAAAGACAGATATGCTACTAACCTGGCTATAGCTAACAAATTAGTTGACTTGGGAGTAAGCAAGGATAACATAATTGCAGTAGCAGGAACTGGATTTGCAGATGCATTATCTGTAGCACCAGTAGCAGCAGCTGACAATGAAATATTATTACTTACAAACAATAATGCTGATACAATGAAGAATACAGCTGAATTTGCTAAAGATTCAAATGTTACAGTAGTAGGAACTACTAATGTAGTAAGTGATGCAATATACAATCAGTTGAATGCAGATAAGAGAATCAATGGTGGAGCAGATAGATTTGCTACCAACATAAATGTATTAAAAGCATTTGACAGCGACTTAAAAGCAGACAAGCTTTATGTTGCAAATGCTACACAGGCTAATCCTGACAACTTATATGCAGATGCATTGGTTGCTTCAGCAATAGCTGGAAAATATTCAGCACCATTGGTATTAGTTGATAAAGAATCATCAACTGGAACTACTAATGCTATAAACTACATCGGAACTAAGGCTACAAAGGCTACTGATTTACAGGTAGTTGGTGGAACTGGAGTAGTTTCAGAGGATACTGTTACTGCAATAGAAAATGCAATTAATAAAGTTAATCCTGATCCAGAAGTTTCATCAATAACTGCTACTGGATTAAATCAGATAAAGGTTGTATTCAATCAGGAAGTTGATCAGGATACAGCTGAAGATGTAACTAATTATGAAGTTGATGGATCACAACTTACTGATGCAGATGCAGATGCTAATGAAGGATTGGATACCAATGCTAAAGCAACGCTTCAGGATGACAATAAGACTGTTTTAATTACACTTAGTGATAAACAAGATCAAAATAAGAGTGTTGATGTTAAAGTTAGAAAGGGAATATTAACTGATGATAAGGCAAATACAGTTCCAGAGTTTACACAAAATGTAACATTCTCTGATACTACAGCTCCTACATTAGATTCAGTTGAAGTTAGAGGAAATAAAAAATTAGTTGTTAAATTTTCAGAACCAATTAATGTAGGATCAAATCAAAGTGCTAGTGGTGTGTATAGTAAATTTAAAGTAAATGGAAATAATATAGCATCATTAGGTTTGGATACTGATAATACAGAAGCAAAAGATGCTGTTAAGTCTATTGATAAAAATACTAATAAAGTTTCCTATTGGACTAATGAAATAGATTTCTATTTTACTACAGCATTAAAGACTGGTGATAATACTCTAAAGGTTTCTGATGGAAGTGATGATGAATTAGAAGATGCAGCTGGATTCCCAGTTTCAGAAACAACTGAAGATTTTAATGTAGATACTTTGACTAGCACTCCAAAGATTACAAGCATAACTGCTGAAGATAATGGTAAAGTATATGTAAACTTTGATAGGGCGTTAGACAAAAAGACAGCTACTACTGATGATAATTTCAAAATAAATGGTTATGTATTAACTAAAGGAACTAATGTTTCAGACATTGAACTTAAAAAAGATGATACACAAATTAAAATAAGTGGTTTAAAAGGAAATGCAAAATTAAACAAAAATTCAAATACTATATATATAAGCAATAATATAAAAGATGCTTATGGAAATTATGTTGAAGATGATACTAATGAATCATTTAATTTGGACGAAGATACAACTAAACCTGCAGTAAGTTCTGTTTATGCTCTTAATGACAATACTATAAGAGTTAAATTTAGTAAGGATGTAGATGCAAGTTATGCTAGAAATGTTTCAAATTATAAGTTAAGAGATAATTCTGGCAATGATATAACTAATCAGATTGGTACTATTACTATTCCAGGTGGATCAACAAGTGATACTTCAACAGATATAGTTGATATACCTCTAACTGGTAGCAATAAATTGAGTGATTCAAATTATAGTATAACAATTAAGAATATACAGGATTTAGCTTCAACTCCAAATGTAATGAATGATTATGTAGGCACATTTAGTGGTTCAGATGATGTAAATTCAGGAGTGAAAATTTACAATGTAAGTTCTACAAAGGTTACATTAGTATTTACTAAGGAAATGGATGCAGGTACTCTTGACGATATATCAAACTATAAGTATGTAAATGCTGCTGGGGATCCAGCTAAATCATTCCCAAGTAAAACACATATTTCAGTAAGCAACGACAATAAGAGTGTTACTATTGACTTATCTGATACTTCACTTTCAACAACTGCTAGCAATGATTCTAATAAAGTAGCTGCTGTATATGCAACAGGAGTTAAAGATTCTAATGGTAATTCACTTGATGTAGGAAATAATGGTGGAAGTGTTCCAACAACATCGGTTGATTTTGTAAAAGCAAAAGATAATTCATTAACTATTTACTATGATGGAAAAGATTTAAAGGCTGATGTAAATTTTGAGAACCCAGTTGATGCTGATACGTTATCAGCTACTAGTAAAGATAATTTCAAGTTAGGAAATAGTGATGGAAGCATTGCAATTGCTGCTGATGCAGTTAGTGTTAATAAAAATGGTGGTTTAACTCTTACATTCAATAGAAATCCTAAGGATGATAGTGATTTAACAACCAATATCAATAAAATTAAAGCATTAGGAAACAAAGTTGTCCTTAACAGTGTGGATAGTAGTGTTAAAGATGTAACTGGTGCTGCACTTACTAATACTACTATAACTGATAAGACAATAACACCATATTTCTATAATGCAGCTCCTAAGACAGTTGTAACTAAAGATTCAAATGATGTTGCAACTAATTACTGGACTGCAAGTAAAACTATAACTGATGGTAAGGTTACTGATGCAAGTGTTACTGTTCAATTTGATACTCCAATTGCTAATGTTAGAGCTACCGATTTTAAATTTAATATAGGTGGAACTACTATAGAGGCAGATAATGCTGTAATAAATAACAATAACAATACAGTTACATTTACATTTGACCAGGATAATGATAATATACAATCATTCAAGGATGCAAGTACAATAGTAGTTACTCCTAAAGATACTCTTGGTGATACATTAAAAGATATTTCAACAGTTAAAGATGGAAATGGTGACTATGCTTATTATGTACCATCTTCTGATGATTTAAGTGGTGTTACAGTAACTATTTCAGCTAACTAAAATTTAGATATACTTAATTTATAGAAAAAAAGTTACCTCATTTTTAGAAAGTTATTTCTAAAGTGAGGTAACTTTTTTATGTGAAATTTTATCTAAACGATTATTATCTATGGTACAATATTCTTATATTCCCATAAAATCATTGGAGGTAGAAAATTTTATGAAAAACACGGCAATTAAAACTATAGGAAGTACGGCAGTACTCACACTTGCCATATCCACTGCAGCTCCTGCAGCTTTTGCAAGTGCAGCAGGTGAAGTTACAACTATTAGCGGTACAGACAGCTATGAAACTGCAGCTTCAGCAGCAACTTCTAACTGGACAAACCCTGACAATGTAGTTCTCGTATCAGGAGAAGGATATGCAGATGCTATAAGTTCAGTTGTACTTTCAAAAAAGCTGAATGCTCCAATACTCCTTACAGGAAGTTCATCTCTAAATAGTAGTGCAAAAGATGCACTGGATAAATTGAAACCCAAGAACATATATATTGTAGGTGGTACTGGAGTAATATCCCAGAGCATAAGGAATCAATTGAAATCCGAAAACTACAATCTAATTGAACTCTCAGGAAAAAACAGATATGAAACAAATGCAGCTGTAGCCAATCAACTTGTAAAACTTGGCATGGACCCTTCAAATGTTATGATGACAGCAGGAAGCAATTTTTCAGATGCACTTTCTGCAGCTCCTACAGCAGCAGTAAAAGATGAAATACTTCTTTTAGGTGACAATAATACAAAATCCATGTCTTCCGTAGTTGACTTTATCAAAAGCAGCAGCTCAAAAGTTACAGTAGTTGGTACAAGCAATGTTATAAATGATGTTGCCTACAAGGCTGTAGGTGGAGTAAACAGGATAGATGGTGGTTCGGATAGATTTGCAACCAATCTCAATATACTAAAAGCCTTTGACAGCAGTTTGAAATCCGATAAAATATATGTTGCAAATGCATCAGGCACCAGATATGCAGATTCCCTTATATCTGCATCCCTTGCAGGGATAAACTCATCACCACTTGTACTTGTAAATGGTGAGGGAGATACTCAGACTACAAATGCACTCAACTACATAAAGTCAAAAGCATCTTCATCCACACAGCTCAATGTAATATCGGAAAAGGGTGTAATTTCGGACAAAACTGTTTCTGACATCAAAAATGCAGCAAATGGAATTGTAGGCGAAAGTGCTACGATAAACTCTGTAACCGCAGTTGGACTCAATCAGATAAAAGTAGTATTCAACACTGTTGTAGACAAGAGTTCTGCAGAGAGAGTTGCAAACTATGCCATAGATGGAAATTCCCTTGGCTCGGAAACACAGACACAGTCATCAGCATATCTTCAAGATGATGATAGAACTGTTTTAATAACATTCAGGAATCCATTTTCCCAGGGTAAAAAAGTTGACTTTACCGTAAAGAGCAATGTATTTACTGATGGTACAGCTGCCAGCATTACAAAATACGAAAAGGAAGTTACATTTCAGGAAACAGGCTCACCATCCATTGAATCCGTAACTCCAATAGGTGGAAACAAACTTAAAGTCAAATTTACAGAGCCTGTAAGAATGTCTAAAAGTGATCTGTCTTCCATGAAGATAAACAAGAGAAGTGTCAGAAACTACGGATTGGACACCTCAAACTCCGAACTTAAAGATCAGTGTGGAGACTGGGCAGACGGGGTGGATCTATACTTTGATTCCATTCTTCCCATAGGTGACAATACATTTACCATGCCTGACGGAACTTCAGGAAGCAAGTTTGACAATGGTGCCAACATTCCAATCCAGAGCCAGTCAAAATCATTTACCGTTGAATCCGTATCTGGAAAACCTCAGGTTGAAAGTGTGACAACCAACAATGCAGGTACCATTTATATAAAATACAACAGGGCAATGGATCAGGAAACAGCACTTGAGCCTGGAAACTACAAGATAAATGGTGATACTGTAAATGTGGATTCATCCTATGTAACTTTTGATTCAGGTTCAGGGGACAGCGTGGTCAAGATAAAGAATGTAGGAAGCATGCTGAATCAGGGTACAAACACCATACTGGTAAAAAACAATATAGAAGATACTTTCCAGAACTCAATTTCCCAGACAAGCATGAGCCTTTACTATGGAAGCAGCAGCCAGAAACCTTCAGTTACATCTGCAAGTGTTCTTGATGACAATACCATAAGGGTGAAATTCAACAAGGATGTAGTCAGAAGTTATGCTACAAACAAGGGAAATTACACTATTACCGATTCAGAGGGAAACAACATAAGTTACAAATTGGACAGTATAAATACCATAACTGTAGATGGAAACAACAACAGAACCTTTGATCTCAAATTTGATGACAACACATTGAACGGCTCAAAATATAATCTTACAGTAAAGAACATCATAGACACAGAGGCAAAGGCAAATGTAATGGATGACTATACAACTTCAGTATCAGGTATGGACACCAGTGGGCTTTCTGTTACAGAAATAGTAAAAAGAGCAGATAATGACCATGCCGTTACAATGTTCTTCAGCAAGACCATGGATGACGATTCAATATCAAATAAATCAAATTATGTATTCAGGGATGGAACGGGTCAAGTCAAAAGTCTTCCAGGAGGTGCAACAGTAACATCTTCCTATGATGACAAGAGTGTAACCATTGAATTTTCCTCCAATTACACTATAGGTAGTGGAAGCTCATCTACAAGTGTAATTCAACTTGGAGTTAAAGATGTAGTGGATCAGGATGGAAATTCCCTTGACCTTGGCTCCTATATTGGAGATATAAGCACAGACTACAGTAGTGATGGACCTGGACTCATATCCGGAACTTCCCAGATGACATTCAGTGGAGATGACATAAAAGTCAAAGTTTCACTTACAGGCTCACTTGATATACTTGATATGAATGATTTCAGAGTAGATGGATACACACCTGATAGTATTTCCTCAAGTGGAAATGATGTTGTACTTACATACAAATCCGGAGTTAAAAATGGTGAAAAGATAAATGCCATAAAGAACTGTGGTGAAAGCACCAATGTAAGTATAGTAAACAGCAATTCAGTAGATTCTGCAGGAAGAAGTATAAGGACAGGATCTACCATAATCTATATACCGCCTACAACAAAATCAGATCAGTTTACAGCAGTTTCATCTTCAAATAATGATACTGTAAATGTTGTATTCAATCAGAGTTTGGACAAGGATATACAGAATCAGTACAGTGACGATTTTGAATTCAAGGATACCACTACAGGAAAAACTCTTAGTCCAACTTCTGTAAGTGTTGATGGAAAAAATGTAGTTTATAAATTCAGTTCATCATCTTTTGACAAGGGCGACACTATAAAGATTTCTGCAAACAGCTCAAGTATAAACATAAGAAGTGAAAAACATGGAAATTATGGGTATACTACCTATTCACCTTCAAGTGATGATTTAGATGGTTACACTGTTACTGCAAAATAATTATAATTTATGGTACTATGTGATATTAAAATTGCATAGTACCTATAATTTTACCTTCAGTTATATTTATGGTAAAATTAATTCATTACTCATAATTTAATGATAATATGGAAAAATGTGAACAAGTAAGGAGGAACGTATGAATAAAGTAAAAATATTGGCTTTAACTGCATTAATTACCATTTCTTCAACTACTGCAGTCTTTGCTCAGGGAAATACCAGTACACTTGATATAGATTCTTCTATAGACTCTGCAATCGCAAATTCCTATAAGATCAAAAACATAGATATTTCTATAAAACAGGCTCAGAATACATATAATTCAGATGCCAAAAACGCCAGCAGCTATGCAGATCAACTTGATGAGGGAGGCCCTAATCTAGATGCCTACACCAGACTTTCACTTATGGAGGGAATAGCAAATCCACAAAAAGAAGACAAGTTCTCCGAATATAAATATACGAAGATGAAGTCTGTAGCAGAAAATGAAATAAAGCTCTCTGCCTACACTCAATATACTGTACTTATGAACGACAAGGATTCTCTGGATCTGGAAGATGAAAAATTGAAAAATGCAGAAAACAAATATAAATCTGCACAATTGAAACTTGGTTTGGGAAGCATATCCCAATCAGATGAAAAACAGGCAGAGGCTGAATACTACACTCAAAAGGCAAGTACGGACAAAGCCCAGAGGCAATATGAAGTGGACACCATGAACATGAACAAGACTGTAGGAGCAGATATATATACAAAATATGATGTATTATTCAGGGACAAGCTTACTGAAACTCCATATATAAGAAACTGTAGTGAGTATCTAAGTGATGCCCTTAAGAACAGGGCTGAGATACTGGTGGGACAGGAGAATATAAATTTACAGAAATTTGAATATGATATAGCAAATGGAGTATTTCCTGACAAGCAGTCTATCCCAAACAGACTTGCAAAGGCAAAAATAGAAAATGCTTCAGACAATCTTGAAATTCAAAAGCTCAATATAAATTCTGAAGTAAACAGTTTGTACAGCGATCTTCAGGTGAAATCCAGGATGCTTTCCTCAAAAAAAGATGCCCTTGCAATGGACAAGACAAATTATGATAATGCTGCAGTTAAATATAATTCAGGTGTATTGAGCAAAAGTGACCTTGATGATGCAGCTTTAAATGTGAAAACCGCCCAAAACACTGTAAAATCCGCTCAAAGGGATATATGGATGGCACAGTTGAAATTGAATCAGGCATGCGGTATTGGAAATGATACTTCCAAAATCAACTAAAAATCAATGGAGGCTAAAATATGAAAAAAAGATTGAGTATAATAGTTGCGGTGGCAATGACTCTAAGCATAAATGCCACATGTTTTGCAGCAGCAGGTACGACTACAACTTCCACTTCATCAAATAGTTCTACAGTAAATTCCATAGTGGGAGATCAAACTTTGAGTTTGGATGATGCCCTGAATTATCTGGAAAAAAATAGTATTGAAATTAAAAACAAGGATCAGAAAATACTACTCTATCAAAAACAGTTTGACAGGGACAACATGAATGCAGCTCTTATAAACAATAGCGGTACTACTCAGGTAAATTATCCAAGAGGACAGTATGCAGCTATAAAACTTCAGACAGATGTTATACCCAAACTTGACGAGCAGAACATAAAAGATGCCAAGCATGACAGAACTGATGCACTTCAAAAACTTAAATTTACACTGCAGCAGCAGTATTTAAGTGCCCTGGCTTGTAAGGATCAAATAAACATCATAAATGATCAAATAGAAAATGTAGACAAACAAATAGAGCAGACTAAGATAAAAATAGAAAATGGAGTGCTTACACAGGATACACTTCAGTCATTGAATGTACAGAAAAGTCAGTTTCAGGCTTCATTAAATACACCAAAAGCCCAGTTGCAGCAAAATCTGTTGACTATAAAACAGAAGATAAATATGGATTTGGATAGTAATTTGACTTTACTTCCCACACAAAAGCAATACAGCAAGTTTGATTACGGCAATATAGAAAGTAAAATTGATACTGCAGTGAAAAACAACTACAATATGGAAAAGATAAACAATAATTTGGAAATATTAAAAATTAAAGAGGCCATATACAAGCAGTATTCCTATAATGATGATTCAGGTGAAGTAAGTACGGGATTAAGTATTCAGGACCTTGAAAACTCTCTTGCAGATACCGAGTTGAACACTAAAATAGGCCTGTGGAACAGTTATTACAATATTAAAAACCTTGAGGACAACATATCACTGGAAAATGTAAAAGTTGAAAGTGCCATGGCAAACTACAATACAATACTTTCAAAAGTAAAAGAAGGAACTGCTGTCCAGCTTCAGGCGGATTCAGCACAACTTTCACTGAAATATGAGCAGGTTAATTTAAAAAATGCACAGAATAATTATATGGAAGCAGTAGATGAGTTTCAATACAATCTGAACAATTAGTTTAAAAGTTTATTAACAGTTCAAAATTCACTATTAATAAGTTCAGAATGTGTTACAATAGATATTGTAGCGTAATAAACAAGTATTGTGTGGAGAGTGATATTTAGTGAAAAGTAATTTGAAAAAGCTGGGTTTGATAGCTGTAATTTGTGCCTTGTTTGTATCATTTACAGCTTGTTCTTCTGGAAACAAATCATCACAGAGCAGTGATAATTCTAAAAGTACATCCCAGAGTTCCAAAAAAAGTACAGAGTCAAATATATCTGTAAATAAGGACAAGACCGACCAACTTAAAAAGGAAAAGATAATATCCAATGGAAAGGTATATATTCAAAATAATAGAGTAATAGCAACAATGGTTATAAAAGATGGTACCAGCGATGCAGATGCCAAAGCACTTGCAGACAAATATGCAAAACAATTAAAGAAGGAACATAAAAATATGCCGGTTAGTGTAATGGCAGTAAAAAATAATAAAAATGTAGCTAATGTAACCATAAAATAATATTTAGGGAACTGCAGTATAGTTGCAGTTCCTGTTTTAAATATACATTTAATGGATGTATCCTTATCATGGTAATTAGCTGTACTATATAGAATAAAATAATTTATTATAGTATAATGTACATATTATAATTGTATGAAATGATTTAATATGAAATTATTTGGAATATAATGTGCTATATTGTAAAATAATTTTGTGTAAGGTAAATGTGTAAATGGAGGAACAATATATGGTTAAGAAGACAGAACCGAATGTGGAAAATAATGAAAATGATTATGTATCAACAAAATTATCTCTTTTGGATAAGGATAATGTTGTAATATCAGATGTACATAAAGAGATACTGGAAGATGAGATAAAAGAATTGCCCCCAATAAAAGAGGGAGAGCTCAACGTATCCGGTGCTTATATATTTGACCAGGGAGATAAGTATGAAATAAAGGTATATGTTAGAAATGGTCTTTCTGAAAACTTAAATTTAGAGGACATACCTTTTGTGATAAAAGGTTCAAAGGGTGAAATACTTGCAAGCCAACTTTTTGACTTGAGAGCATTAGGACAACTTCCTCCCCATTCAGTAAGACCGATAAAGATCTATTTCAACAAGGAAAATGTTAAAGTAGACAAAATACCTGAAAAGTGGGAACTTGCTTTAAATGGAACATTTAAAATAAGTAGGAAAGTGAAAACTAGGTATGAAGGACTGCCTGAAAAAATATCAGACAAGGATAAAAAGGTTCTTCAGGATTTCCTAGACGGATTGCCTGATATAGAAGAAGGTGAATTTAGTATATCAACCTTCAGTATAGGTATAAATACAGATGGGACTATACTTGCTACCTGCGTTATGAGAAATGCTGCACTGAAACCAATCACACTGGAAAAAGTGCCTGTTACACTTTTGAATGAAGATAGAAAGATAGTTAATTCAAATGAATTTAAATTGAAGGATTTCACTGTAAGTCCCTACAGGGCAAGATTGTGCAATTTTTCATTCCAGACGGGAGTCAAGCCTGAAAAAGCTCAGGAACTAAAAGATTGGTCCATAGTGTACAAATTATATAGATATAAGAAGTAAGTAGGGGTCAGACCCCATGGTATTATTTGGCAAAAAGAAAAGTATGGGTCAGATTCCATTAGTTAATTCAAATCAGTTTGAGACCAGATTGTGTAATTTTTCATTTCAGACAGGAATAAAGCCTGAAAAAGCTCAGGAGTTAAAGGGCTGGTCTATAGCATATAAATTGTATAAGCAGGATTAGTAAGGCAGCTGTTACTTGGAAGTGATTTTCAAGCAACAGCTGCCTTATTTTAAGGGAGGTTTTTTATAACATGAATAAAAAAGTGCCATAATTCAAGATTTGAGTTATCGTTTGGTAATGAGGTAAAGTGAGGGGTCAAAAGTGAGGGGTCAGACCCTCAGGAAGATTCAGGAAATTTAGAGACCAGACCCCCTAAATTTTTGGTGTAGATTATTGCAGAATATTTTGATAAAATAAAGGTAGAAAATATAAAATTTGTGTATAAGAACACATGTTCTGGTAAATACTAATAATACAGTAAAATATTATTAGGAGGAAGATGGTATGCCAGAGGAAAGAGTTCACCACGAACATGATGTAGGTTACAAGTATATATTTTCTCACAAGGAGACATTTCTGGAACTGCTTCGAAGCTTTGTAAAAAAGGATTGGGTGAATCTTATAAAAAGTGAAGATCTAATGCTTATGGATAAATCCTATATACTTGAAGATTTCAGTGAAGAAGAATCAGATATTGTTTACAAGGTAAATATATGCGGGCAGGATGTAATATTCTATCTTCTACTGGAATTTCAATCCAGAGTGGATTACAGAATGCCAATGAGGCTGCTGTTTTATATAGTGGAATTGTGGAGGGAAAGGCTGAAGAACACTTCTAAAAAAGATATACGAAACAAGAATTTTAAACTTCCAGCAGTTGTCCCCATGGTATTATACAACGGCAAAAATAAATGGACTGCCAGCAGGAATTTCAAAGATATATTGGGCAGTAATGAGTTATTTGGTGAAAATATAATAGACTTCAGGTATATATTGTTTGATGTTTACAGATATGATGAAAGTCAACTTGAAAAAATGGCAAACATGGTATCTACAGTATTTTTACTGGATAAGGAAATAAGCAAGGAAGACCTTATGAAAAGGTTGAGACTTACAGCCTATGTACTCAAGAAAATAACGCCGGAACAATTTGACATATTAAAGATGTGGCTAAAAAGCATAATGAAGCCGAGATTAGACACAGAATCTAAAATAAAGGTAGAAGAAATATTAGAAAAATCCAGTCAAGGGGAGGTGGATATTATGGTATCCAATTTAGGTAAAAGTATAGACAATATGATAAGGGAAGGCAAAGAAGAAGGCATGGAAAAAGGCATGGAAAAGGGCATGGAAAAAGGTAGAGAAGAAGTCAGAAAATCAATTTCAGGATCAGCTATAAAGTTATTGACCAAAAAGTTTGGAACCCTGCCGGAAGACATGACTGAAAGAATAGAAAAACTACCCATTGAAACTTTAAAAACTATTATAGACAATATATTTGATCTTAAATCTCTTGATGAAGTAAGTGAATATTTAAAATAACAAAAAGCAGGATAGTCAAGCTATCCTGCTTAACTTTTAATATAAATTGTTTTAAATGTAATAAATAAATCATATTGGGTAATAATATATTAATGAGAAAATATCTCATTAATATTCAATTTTTGAAGACAATATAGTATTATAGTAATAAGGAAGTGAGAAAAATGCTTATACAATTTAATTTTAAAAATTTTAAAGGATTTAGAAATGAAACTACTCTTGATATGACAGCGGCATCTATTAAAGAGCACCCATACAACCTTATAGATAGTAAAAATGGTGAAAAATATACTAAGGTAGCAGCTATTTATGGAGCCAATGCTAGTGGAAAGAGTTCTGTAATTCAAGCCCTTCTTTTTATGAAAACATGGGTGTTAAGATCATTTAAGGATGCTTCAGATAATTCTGATATTCCTGTTAAGAGGTTTGCATTTGATACAGAAAGCAAGAGTGTACCTGCAGAATTTGAAGTATTCTTCCAACATAATTATCAAGAATATCAATATGGTTTTTCACTGGATAATAATAAAGTTTATGAGGAATGGCTTTATATTAAGAATTTTAACAGCAAGGATAAATATATTAATCTTTTTGAAAGAAATAATTCTAATATTAAAATAAATCCTAAATTTTTAAAGGGAGCCAAAAATTTTATACCAATGTTAGAAGACAAGACACTTTTTATTTCTATAATATCTAATGCAAAGCTTCCATACGCTAAAGATGTTTTCCAATGGTTTTCAGTTGTGGGGATTTTTGATTATGGAAATATAGATTTTGAAAAAATGATTTCTAAAACACCTCCAATACTTATTGAAAATGAAAATTATAAAAAGGATTTATTGACTTTTCTAAAGGATATAGATATAAACATAGAGGGAATTGTTGTAGAAAAAGAAAAAGATCAGAATAATGGCAAATATAGATATAAGATATATACCAATCATAGAATAGAAAATAGTAATGATTATTATAAATTACCCATTTCTGAGGAGTCAAGTGGTACTCAGAAGATGTTTTCACTTTTTTTCTATTTGAAGACCTCCATAGAATTAGGATTTCCAATATTCATAGATGAACTTGATTCAAAACTTCATCCATTGCTTTTAAGATATATTATAACTATGTTTCATAGTGAAAATATAAATAAAGAAGGAGCACAACTTATATATACCACACATGATAATTATACTTTGACCAAAGATATATTTAGGAGAGATGAGATATGGTTTGTTGCAAAAGATAAAAATGCTGTTTCAGATCTATACTCATTAGTTGAATATAAATTGGATGATGAAAAGAAAGTTAGAAAGGATGCATCGTATAGTAAAGATTATCTTTTAGGAAAATATGGAGCTATTCCAATATTAAAAGAATTCAATATGTGGGGTAGTAAAGATGAAAAATAGGGGTGGACGTAAGAGGCAAAGAAAAGTAAATACTAGAATAGCTGAACCAGGAAATTATCTCATAATAACAGAGGGAACTGAAACGGAAGTCAATTATTTTAAAAGTATAAAATCAAGAATTGAAGAATTATTTAGAAGTAAAATTATAGTAGAAAAAATATCTTTAAAAATAGAGGGGACCGGACGTTCCACAATGGTTCTTGTGAATGAGGCTATAAAAAAACGAAGCTTAGGGACATATAGTGATGTTTGGGTTGTATTTGATAAAGATGATAATAATGATTTTGATGATGCTATAACATATGCTAGAAGGAATGGTATAAATGCGGCCTGGTCTAATCAATGTTTTGAATTGTGGTTGTTACTGCATTTTCAAGATTTTAAGTCAGATGTTGATAGAAGTATATATTATGATAAACTAAATAATCATTTTAAAACTAGAAGTATTAACAATGGTAAATATGATAAAAATATATCGGATATATTTAACATAACATTTCCTTTTATAGATAAGGCTATAAAAAGAAGTAATAATTTATTCAGTGAGTATAGGGAAGGTAATATTTTTGAACCATCTAAAATGAATCCATGCACTACAGTTCAATGTTTAGTTGAAGAACTGATTAGATATATAAAATAAATAGGTAAGACCTTATGAAAAGATTGAGACTTACCGCCTATGTGCTGAAGAAAATAACGCCGGAACAATTTGACACACTAAAGATGTGGCTAAAAAGCATAATGAAGCCGAGACTAGACACAGAATCTAAGATAAAGGTAGAAGAAATATTAGAAAAATCCAGTCAGGGGGAGGTGGATATCATGGTATCTAATTTAAGTAAAAGTATAGACAATATATTTGATCTTAAATCTCTTGATGAAGTAAATGAATATTTAAAATAACAAAAATAATAGGGAAAAGACTATAGAGCTTGTAAATACATGGCTTATAGGTACTCAAATTTCTATATAATAAGTATTTTATATGATATAATGTATACGAGAGTATAAATATTTTTTAGATAGTCACCTCCCGGAATTTGTCTCTTGCAAAGAGGTCATTGCGGTTAATTGACATCAGAGGAGGTTACAGAATGAGTAATACTGCGATTATAGTAATATCTATATGTATTACATCATTATGCTTAATAGCTATGGTGATTGTAGGAACATATTTAAAGGATAGGTTAGTAATCAAGGGTAAATCTTCAATTGGTAAGTTAACTAAAAATGAAATTTCTATAACTGCCGAAGATAAAAACTCAAAAAATTAAAATGCACCCCTCTGAAAGTGCATTTTAATTAATCTCTAAAAATTTTCACTAAAAACCGCAATGGCTTCTTTTATATATATTATAACATATTTTTTTAAAATTAAACTTGAAATTATAATTAAATAACCTTTTTCCTAATTATAAATTTTATCAAAGCAGGAAAATAGTCAATAAAAGATTTCTAGTTAGCCATCATCCATAGTCTTACATTTTTTAACTTCTTCTTTGTAATTAATATCTGGTATCTTAACTTCTTTCATTTTAAATATTTCCTTTTATTTCATAGTTATTCATATAATTATTTATAATGATTAGTAATTTGAGTTATATTATATAATGATTAGATAAATCAATACAATATTTATAATAATTTCTTTAATTTACAATATATTCTACGAATTCTTTAAAATAATATCAATTGTTTTAAATGTGATATAATGTATCCAAAATGTTCAAGGAGACGGATGCTATGAAAAATTACGATACTATTATATTTGATCTTGATGGAACACTATTAAATACTCTTGATGATTTGGCAGACAGTGTGAACTTCGCACTTTGTATGCATGGATTTCCAGAAAGAACTATATTTGAAATAAGAAGTTTTGTTGGAAATGGAATCGCACGCTTGATTGAACTTTCCATACCCCGGGGAATGGAAAATCCAAAATATAATGAATGCCTTAAAGATTTCAAGATGCATTACTCAAACAATATGAACAACAAGACCAGTCCATATGAAGGCATTATGGAACTTTTGAAAAAGTTGTCCCAGGATAACTATAAAACTGCTATTGTATCCAATAAATTTGATGGTGCAGTCAAGAAACTCAACAAAATATATTTTGAAGAATATATAGATGTTGCAATTGGAGAATCTGAAAATATTTCAAGAAAACCTGCACCGGATACTGTATTCAAAGCAATTGAAGAACTGGGTTCAAACAGGGCATCAGCCATATATGTTGGAGATTCCGAAGTAGATGTGAAAACAGCAAAAAATGCAGGAATACCATGTATAGGTGCGGCATGGGGATTCAGGGGAAGGGATGTTTTGGAGAGTAAAGGTGCAGATTATGTAATAGACAGACCTGAGGAGCTTTTAGGCATAATTTCAAGATAAGATGCAGTCAAAGGGAAAAAGCTAGGTCAAGCTAGGGTCAGACCCCATGGAGTTATTTGGAAATTTACTACATTTCTGAAGTCAAGTCCAAGCCAAGGATCTGACCCCTTGAAAAACATTGATATGGATTATTGCAGAATATTTTGATAAAATAAATATAGAATATGTAAAATTAGTATAATTTTTGGCTTGTAATCAGAAAGATCAATTGAAGTGGAGGTCATTTCATTGAATATAGATGAAAACAGTATACATAAAATAATTAAATTTCTTAAGGAAAATATAGAACCACATTTGATTTATATTTTTGGATCAAGTGTAAATGGAATTTTTAGAGAAGACAGTGATATAGATATAGCTTTTAAAAGTGAACATGAATTAACACCATATCAGGTATTTATGTTTTCACAAAGTCTTGCAGATATTTTGGGGAGAGATGTGGATTTGATTGATTTGAATAAGGCATCTACTGTATTTAAAGTTCAGATAATAGCCAACGGAAAATGTGTATATTGCAGTGATGATGTTAAAAAAGCATATTTTGAAATGTATGCATATAAAGATTATGCTAAATTGAACGAGGAACGGGAAATCATATTGAATAATATAAAAAAAAGGGGACAAATATATGAATGATGTTGTTCTAAACAAAATATCTGTTATTGAAAGATGTATAAAGAGAATTAAGGAAGAATATGACAATAATCCTGAAAATCTAAAAAATTATACAAAACAAGATTCGATAATTTTAAATATTCAAAGGGCATGTGAAGTTTCCATAGATTTAGCCATGCATATAATTTCTGAAAGAAAATTTGGAATTCCACAAAATAGCAGGGATGCATTCGAAATACTATTTAATAATAAAATAATAGATGAAAATGTCATGAGAGAATTGAAATCAATGGTTGGGTTTAGAAATATAGCTGTTCATGATTATCAAACAGTAAACTTAGATATAGTAAAAGCTGTTATTGAAAATCATATAGATGATTTAAAAAAGTTTTCCAGTTCGATTCTTAAGAATCAATAGAAAGGCAATAGTTACCAGATTATTGCAAATTTAAAATAAGTTTTAAAAAGCAGGATAGTCAGCTATCCTGTTTTTTTTATCCAGACAACAACTACCTGTAAAAAACACACATTATTTATGGTATCGTTTTACACTACATGCTTGTGGTATTTACTAGAATAAGAGTCCCCGCAAAAGCCATAATAACTATATTGACACCTTTAGACAAATAGTGTTTAATAGAACTGACCGACTAGTACAATAAATGTTATGGTGCTTTATGGGAGTGTTGCAAAATGATAAAGAACATTGTAGGTATATTTAAAAGAGATATAAGAACTATTATAAAAAATAAAGCTGCACGCATGATTGTAATAGGAATATGTATAATGCCATGTCTCTACACACTGGTAAATGTAAAGGCAATATGGAATCCCTATTCAAGTGCCAAGTTAAGCGATATTTCAATAGCAGTAGTAAATAAGGATCAGGGGACCGTGTCACAGAACAAGAATGTGAATATGGGAAATGACATTGTAGGCAATCTTAGGAAAAATCACAATCTTGGATGGAAAATTGTTGACTCACAAGAAGCAGATCAGGGAATGATGGATGGAAAATACTATGCCATGATTGAAATTCCGGAGGACTTCTCGTCAGACCTTACAAGTATAACTACAGATAATCCAAGAAAAGCGCAGATACTCTACAAGGCAGATACAAAAGTTAGTCCAATGGGAACCAAGATTACTGAAAGTGCTGTTAAAAACCTTGTGGATTCCATAAAGACAAATTTTATATATACAGTAAACAAAACTATCTTTTCCTCTTTGAATGTTATAGGGGATAATGCAGCCAAAAACAAGTCACAGATAATAGACCTGAAAGATTCAATAATAACCCTGAGTGATAATATGGATCTTGTTACAACCGTACTCGGAAGTGTAAGTGACGGTTCTAATAACCTTGCTCTTCTGCTTACTCAATTGAAGCCCGTTATTTCCGCCTCAAGCAATGTTGATATTGCAAGCCAGGCTGATTCCAGCAATGACGCATTAGTAAAGTCAGTGCAGTCTTCCCTGGAAAATTCCTTTGATAATATTCAGGTGAACCTGAAAAATGCCAAAGCAGATACTTATAGGCTTCAAGCGCTTGTAACCAATTTGAATTCATTAACTGGAGATGCAAATTCTTCTAATATAAATTCTACAGCAGACAAGATAAATTATCAGATATATATGCTGAATAGTGAGATAAACCCTGCAATAGATTTTCTGCAGACGGTAAATAAATTTGCACACAACAGTTCAATATCGGCTCTTTTAAATTCTCTAAATGATGTAAAGGACCTATTGAATACTGAAAAAAACAACGTAAATAATCTCCAAAAAGAGTTGAACAATACAAATGAAGTGAGCAGCAGCATAAAAGATTCCATATCGGAAAACACTCAAAATGTAAGTTCAAAACTAATAGATTCAACAAACCAGTATATCAATGAAGTAAGAGGACAGTTGAATCCCATAGCAAATGATTTGATTAATTTGTCCAATACATCTTCTGATATTTTGAAGACTGCAAAGGATATGAATAAGCAGGGAAGCAAGTCCATAGATACTCTGATAGATGGAACCAGGCTTGCAGCCAGTTCATCTGGAAAATTGGAAAATCAACTGCTTAAATTCAAGGACAGCATTTCGAAGACAAGTGATAAGCTTAAACTTATAAACAATGACGATATAGTGAAAATAATAACTGTATTTCAGAACAATCCGGATCTTATGGGAAATTTTATATCAAAGCCTTTTAATATAAAAGAGGAGAATATATATACGGTTCCAAACTTTGGTTCTGCATTTGCACCTACTTATATGACACTTTCCATATGGGTTGGATGCACTATGCTTGGCTCCATGCTTAAAACAACTGTGGCAAAGTTCAAGGGATCTGAAAATTTAACCCTGAGGGAAAAGTATTTTGGAAAAATGCTGCTCTTTGTTTCATTGTCCATAATACAGTCACTTGTAATTGTATTTACTACAAAGTTCATACTGCATACTTATACTGAAAATTTCTTCCTGATGATAATGTTTGGCATAGTATCATCACTTGCATTTTCAACAATAGTATACAGCCTGGTTTCCCTATTTGGTAATCCTGGAAAGGCAATGGCAGTTATATTGGTAGTAGTTCAGCTTGCAGGAAGTGGGGCTACCTATCCCATACAGCTTGACCCACTTATTTTCAGGATACTTCAGCCCCTGCTTCCATTTACATACAGTATCAGTGGATTCAGGGAGTCAATTGGAGGGCCTCTTATAAGTACTGTAGTTATGGATTTTTCGGTATTACTTCTTATGTTTGTAATTGCCGTACTGGCTGGATTATTTTTAAAGAAGCCGTTATATGGAATGACAAGCAAACTTCATGACAAGTTTATAGAATCAGGTATTGGAGAAGAATAGATATTAAATTATAGGAGGAGCATATGAAGATTATATTTAGATTATTAAAAAGAGATTTTCAAAGCATAACAAAAAGTCTTCCTGTACTTATAACAATTATAGTATTTTGTTTTCTGCCATCCTGCTATGCACTTGTAAATATAAAGGCCTCATGGGACCCATATTCGGAGTCAAATACGAGCAGGCTTCCAATTGCAGTTGTAAACAAGGATGAGGGAGGCAGCATTGAAGGAAAGAATATAAATGTAGGAAATAGTATTATAGATGAACTTAAAAGAAACAAGAGCATTAACTGGGTTATCATAGACGAATGGCAGGGGAATTATGGGCTCAACACAGGAAAATACTATGCATTGATAGAAATTCCAGAAAACTTTTCAAGCAAGCTCCTGACACTTGCTACATCAAACCCTGAAAAGCCAAATATAATATACAGGTCCAATGAAAAATTAAATGCAGCAGCTACAAAGATTACAAGTCAGGCTAAAGATACCCTTGCCGATCAGATCAAATCAAGCTTTGTAAAGATAAGCAACAAGGAAGTCCTTGAGCAGATGAATTCAGTGGGCAGAAAATTAAGTGCCAATAAACCTGAAATACTGCAGCTTAAGGATTCATTGACAGATTCCATCACCACAATAAATGATACAAAAAAATATTTGGCGGAAGTAAATGATAATTCAAAGGGAATGCAGGATTATTTAAATAGTGTTAAAAATGATATTCCAAAACTATCCAAACAGATAGACAATCTTCAGGACATTGTAAATCATGGAAAATCACTTGCCCAGTCAACAAAACAGACTATAAGTTCGGCACAGAACAATCTATCAAGCGGAATAAACGAGATTCAGTCTCAAAATACACAGGCTCAATCCCTTTTATCAAGTCTTGAGAATATGAACAGCCAGTTTGTAAACAATGCTGCTGCAAATACTAATATAGATCAACTGAACAGCATAAATAATTCTACAATACAGAAAATAGACAACAACCTTAAAATACTCAATACCATAAATGATATTTTGCCAAATAATGGAGCGGTGGATCTTATAAATGCACTGACAAATATGAAGAGTTCCATACAGACTGAAAACAGCAATCTTGCAGAGCTGAGACAGCTGGTCAACAACAATGGTTCCAAAGACAGCATAAACTCAATCATAAATCAGCTGTCTCAAATTGGAAATACTGTATCCTCAAATTCAGTAGCTGCATCAAATGCATATTATTCAAGTACCACCCAGGCATTAAACAACATGAACAATAATATTGATACGAGTTTGAACAGCTATGATGATATACTTAATTCGACAAAATCAATTATTCCGCAGCTTAACTCACTGGCAAATGCAGGTACCTCAATTAGTGAAATATCAATTTCGCAGGTGAACAATATAAGTAAAAATCTTGGAAATATTCAGGGTAAATTAAACAAATTAAGTGACAAGATGAAAATGATCAATGAGAAAAATCTCAATCACATAATAGAAATAATGGAAAAAAATCCTGAACAAATTTCAAGCTTGCTGTCATCGCCTGTAGAATTGAAAAACGTTCAGCTCTATAATCTTGGGTTGTTTGGATATGGGGTGACCCCTTTCTATACCACACTGTCCATATGGGTTGGAATACTCCTTCTTTCACTTATACTTACACTGAAATGCAGAAAATTTGAAGACGGCACAAAGATCAGCATGATACAGGCTTACTTTGGAAAACTGTTCCTCTTTATGGGTATTTCTTTTATACAGACGGCTATATCACTCCTTGGGGAGTTTTTACTTCTTGGAATAAGGCCTTCAAGTATACCCGGTATGATACTTACTGCATTTGCTACAAGCATAACATTTTGTATAATAATATTTACATTTGTATTTGTATTTGGGAATACGGGAAAAGGTATGGCTGCAGTGCTTATGATATTCCAAATTTTCGGGACAGGTGGTATATACCCTCTGGAAATAATCTCGAGAAGGCTTGCTGCCATGGCACCATTTTTACCCTTTACCTATTCCGTAAATGGATTCAGGGAGGCTATAGCAGGGCCTAACTGGCATCATCTATTTAAAATGATAGGCATGCTTGGTTGTTTTACAGGATTATTCCTCATTATTGCACCGCTTAAAAAAGTATTCAGCAAACAGATACACAAGATGGAAATTGAGTTTGAAAAGTCAGGACTATAAGATAATTGTAAGATAACAGTTGCCTGGAGGAAAATCCCGGGCAGTTGTTATTTATTTTTTGCCTATTTTTACTCTCTATGCATATATACTATTCGAAAGGGGATGATAGCATGGCTGCAATCACAAAAATAAACAGTGCCATCGTAATAAAATATCAGGATGGTGTAAATGAAAAAGGGGAGGACATAATAAGAAGCAAGAAATTCTCAAATCTCAAACTCACTGCCTCAGAAGATGGAATCTACAATACGGCAAGAGAAATGGAAAAGCTTCTTGGAAAGCCGCTTACAGAAATTATAAAAACCGACAACAGCGATATAACAAACGCTTAATAACTGTTAACTGTTATTTACTAATTGCTATTTGTTCTTTGATAATTGTTAGCTGTTGCTAACTGTTCTTTGTTCTTTGTTATTTGTTATTTGAAAAAAGAGGGGGATATTTATGAGTAAAACATTGGTAATGAATTTTTTAAATGGAAATGGTGAAAAGGCATCTATAAGGCTTTCTGATGTAAAGGATGGAGTAACAGATGTTGAAGTAAAAGCTGCAATGGATGTTATAATCGCACAGAACATATTTGAGTCAAAGGGTGCAGATCTTGTACAGAAGGATTCAGCACGTATTGTTGACACTGCAACTACAGAACTTTTCTAGAGAAAACTATGAAAGAAAAAGGGGCAAAATACTTCGGTATTTTGCCCCTTTTTTCTTTTTATATTCACTATTTGTATAATTATTTTATGAATTATGAAAATAATTACAAAATTTCCGTTATTTATTGGAAGAAAATGGTGTCTTATATATAAAGAGAATAAAAGGGGGATAATTTATGCAGTATACGGAAGAAGGTTTGAAAAATCTAATAGAGGGAATTAAAAAGAGAGATAATGATTTTATATACACACTTCAAATGGACTTTATAGGCGCAATGAAGGATCAATATTATAAATATATAGGAAAGGAATTTGGAAATTCTGATGAAGACGATGTAATAAATATATCTCTTCACAAAATTGTATCTTCCATACATATGTTCAGGGGAAACACCTGGAAGGAATTTAAAGGATATGTTTTCAAAATCATAATAAACACAGTAATAAATTACAGGAGAACTCTTATGAGAAAAGCAAATGCTGAAATTCTGGAATATTCATACCATAATATAACTGAATCTTTAGAAAATAAGGTTATAAGCAAAATAATCTATTCTTACATCATTGAAAACTCCAACCTTTCAAAACGTGAAAATGAATATAAAATGGCAATTCTGAAACATGGAAGCATAGAGGAATATTTAAGAGAAAATGATGGAAATCCAAGGGCGTTAAATCAGGCAGGATACAGGATGAGACAGAAGCTTAGAAAAACCATGGAGGAGCATGGAATAAAATTTGATTTTTAAAAAAGGGTGTTGATATTATGTTTACCAAAGGGGATATAGAAAGCATGGTTGGAAGTGCTAAAAATGGGGACAAGAATGCTGTTGAAAATCTATGTAATGGTTTTAAGGGATTTATAATAAATTCTGCAAGGAAGATATATATAAGGGGATATGAAATGGAAGACCTGATTCAGGAGGGGTACAAGGCAATAATAATGGCGGTAGACAGCTATGATGCTGCCAGGAATACATTTACCGGCTATGCTGTAAATGCAATAAGAAACAATTTCTACTGTATAATGAGAAATAATTTAAGCAAGCCCTACAGTGCTAGTTTGAACAGTATAAACAACCAGGGCGATGAACTTATGAATACAATTTTTTCAGATGAAAACATAGAGGAATATTTTGAATCACTTGAAACAAAATCATCACTCAAAAAGGCAATAGCCAGGTTGTCTGACAGGGAAAAGGATATTATATACTGGTGTTATGCAGCGGAAAAATCTATGAAAAAGTACAGTGAATTCAGGAAAACACCTTACAGGACAGTTTCCTATAGAAAGAAAAAAGCAGTAGAGAAATTGAGAAAATTTATGGAAGAACAGGGGGAAATATAATGGCAAAATACAGACAGCTCCAGACTTATTTTTGGGATGATAGTTTCATTTTGGATTTAGACACGCAGGAAAAATGCTTTTATCTATACCTTATGACAAACTACAAGAGTACACAGTGTGGAATATATGAACTTCCAAAGAGAATAATAGAACTACACACAGGCTGCAGTAGGGAAAATGTAGACAAACTTCTTTCAAGATTCCAGAAGTGGGGCAAGATAAAATACTGTGAAGATACAAAGGAGATAATAATTCTGAACTGGCTGAAGTACAATCAGCCAAACAATACAAATGCCATAAAATGTGTAAACAAGGAACTAAAATCTGTAAAGAACAGGGAATTCCTCCTGGACTTCTACAACCAGTGCCAAAAATATGATCTTGATATGGAATCCATTTTCAAAGACATGGAAATAACAGCTGTAAAAACGTCGCCCAAATCTGAAGCCCCTTCAAAGCCCCCTGCAAGTAATAAAGTAATAAGTAATAAACAAGAATTAATAAATAATAAACAAAAAACAATAAGTAATAAACAGCTAGAAAAGGCAATTAAATGCTTTGAAAACAAAATTCATTTTCCCAAACAGGAGGAAATCAACAGACTTAACAGTTGGTGCAGCACAATGGGGTGTGATATAGTTATTATGGCAATTGAAAAAGCTGTACAGTACAATGCAAAAAATATGAACTATATAGAAAAAATAATGAATAATTGGATAAAGGACGGAATAAGGACTGCAGAAAATGGCTTTAAGAAAAACATGAGTGGATGGAATCTTACAAACGAGAGAAAGTATGATTTTAAAGAATTGGAACGGAAACTTCTAGGATGGTAGTTGCAAAAAAATTAAAAAAATATTAACTTTTTAGCAGGAAATTTAAAATTTATGTAGAATTTATAAATAATTGGCTTTATACTAAGTTAAGTTATAGCTTATTATCACGATAATTAAATATAGATTTGTGATTGTAAAAATTTTTATATGAGGAATATGGAGGGAAGATTTTATGAAGAAAAAGAACATGAAAGTATTATCAGTCTGCAGCCTGGCATCTTTAGTTATTTCAGGTTCGGTTATTTCAACTACTGGGGTAAAAGCAGCAGATACCAATACTACAACAAGACTTGGGGGAAGCGACAGATATGAAACAGCTGTAAAAATCTCACAAAATGGTTGGAAAAGCGGTTCCGACTATGTAGTTCTTGCAAACGGACAGGGATTTGCAGATGCACTATGTGCAAATCCAATTGCAAAATCCAAAAATGCTCCTATACTTTTAACTGAAAGTACTTCTTTAAATTCAAGCACATTAGCTGAATTAAAGAGACTTAATGCTAAGCACGTAATAATCGTAGGAGGAACAGGTGTAGTTCCAACAGCTATTGAAAACACTATAAAAACTCAGCTTAACGCCGATGTTACAAGATATGGTGGAGCAGACAGATATGAAACATCTGTAAAAATAGCAGCTGCACTTGGCAATACAAGCAAGATAGTTCTTGCAAGTGGAAGAGACTTCGCAGATGCACTTTCAGCAGGACCAGCAGCATCAATAGAAGGAATTCCAGTAGTATTGACACAACCTGATCAACTACCTTCAACTACATCCGATTACATAAAAGGCAACACCAACTTAACTAAAACTTATGTAATAGGTGGAACAGGTTCCGTAAGTGCTTCACTTTACAACACACTTAAAAATCCAGAAAGATTTGGTGGAATAGACAGATTTGAAACAAATGCAAAAGTAATAGATGGATTCAAATCCGACTTTAATTTCAACAACGCCTATGTAGCCCTTGGAAAAGGACCTATAGGAAATGAATTTGCAGACTCACTTACAGGCGGAGCTCTAGCATCCAAAAACAAAAATGCATTGGTAATAACATCGAGCCCTATAAGCTCTTATACTACAGGAATACTTAAGGACAAGCTTACTACAAGCAGTACACTTACAATACTCGGTGGAACAGGAAACATAACAGATTCAATGGTATCCACTCTTAAAGATGCTATAACTAATTCTGCACCTACACCTGGTGGTGGCGGTGGTGGAAACAGCACACCTGCTAATTATGCTCCAACACCTTCTGCAAGTGATAACTATCTAGCAGGTCTAGATGGTAAAGCACTAGATGAGATTAACGGTAAAGTGACTGACTTGAATAATAAGATAACTAGTAATTCTAATTTGGGAAAATATTTTACAGATGCAAATTTTAATAATAATGGAGAATTGGAATTGACTACTAAACCAACTACAGCAACTACAAGTACTGCAAAAGAGCTATTTGATGATGTAGATTCAAGTGATCAGCCTAATATAGAAAGCAAATTGAATAGTGTAATTGATGCTGCAGATGAAAGACTTAATCTTATAATTGGATCTGGTACTGATAAGAATGTTAAACCAGTTAAAGAAATTTTAGCAGATCAGAAGAAAAATAATGATACTTTTAAGGCTTCCAAGTATGCTGCTTATGTAGATGATAACGGAAATATTGATACTGCTCAATTATCAGAGGATATAGTAAATAAAAAAATTCAGTACAATGATTATACTGAATTTACGTCAAAATTGAGTGATGCAATAGTTAAATCTATTGGTGATAAAGCAAATGAAAATGCACCAGCTCTTTCAACTTCACTTGGAAATGTATATAAAGTTCAACAAGATCATATAATCGTGTATAATACTGATTGGACAATGAAAGAAAATATTGAGAATATTTTAGAAGATGTTAGCTCTTCAACTAAGTTAACTGGAGAATATTACTTATATAATAGTTTAGGTAAATATGCTAAAGTTATAATTCAATAAAACCAAAAACCTAACTAGAACTCAGGCCAACCCCCTGGGTTCTATTAATTCAAGATATGTATTTCCACAACAGACATTTAACATGTCCTGTAAACTCAATGGACGGACACACACAGTACTACTACCGCACACCGTTTACAACTAATTCACATTTAGCAAAGGAGAGTAAACAATGAACAAAAAGAAAATTATTTCATCCCTGTTCTTGACCACTGCACTAGTAGCATCAACTATCGTAGCCTTACCTGCAACTACATTTGCAGCAAGTTCAAGACTTGGAGGAGCAGATAGATACGAAACATCAGCCCAAATATCACAAAATGGCTGGAAAAATGGTTCCGATTACGTAGTACTTGCCAGCGGCGAAGGCTATGCAGATGCACTCTGTGCAGCACCAATTGCAAAGAAGTACAATGCACCAATACTACTTACTTCAAGCAAGACATTAAACAGTACAATAAAATCCGAGATAACAAGACTCAAAGCCAAGAATGTAATAGAAATAGGAGGAACAGCTTCTATTTCATCAAATATAGAAAATCAGCTTGAGAATCAAATGTCATTGAAAGTAACCCGTCTGGGAGGAACAGACAGGTATGAAACCTCTGTAAATGTAGCAAGAGAGCTGGGAGATGTATCAGACATGGTTCTAACTTCAGGACTTGGATATGCAGATGCACTTTCCATAGCACCAATAGCTGCAAGTAAAGGATACCCAATACTTTTAACACCTAAAAATTCTGTAACAAACTCCGTAAAATCATATATAGATTCACATAAATCAAACTCAACAAAGGTTTATGTAGTAGGAGGAAGCGGAGTTATACCTGAGAGTACATTGTCTTCAGTGCCAAATCCTATGAGAATATTTGGACAGAACAGATATGAGACAAATGTATCCGTAATGGAATATTTCAAAGCAGACCTTAAATTGCAAAACGTATATATAGCAAGAGGAGACGGTCCAAATGGAAATGAATTTGCCGATGCACTTTCTGCTTCAGCACTTGCATCCCAAACCTCATCACCAGTTGTACTTACAAACAATGCTTTAAATAGCAGCACACAGGAATTTATAAAATCAAACTTTACCAAAGACACTAATATTGTCTCAATCGGAGGTCAGGCATCTGTTTCAGACTCTCTTGTAACTACTATCCAAAATGTTATAAATGGAACAGATGAGACTCAAAATCCACCTACAAGTGGCGGCGGTGGAGGTTCATCTTCCAGCAGTAATTCACAATTGATTTCAGCTGTAAATTCAATTAAGGATATAAAGGGATTGAACAGCTCACAGCAGGCTGTAGTTGACAGTATGGTAAATATTGTGGAGAAACATTCTTCAGATGCAAATTATGATTATAAAAATGATTCAGAAGTTGCATCAGTAAAAAACAAGTATGAATCACTTTCAGAAAATGATAAAACTGGTTTGAAAAACGCTATACAATCTGTTTTAAGTATTTCAGAGATACTCGAACTTGGAAATCAATTTGGTTTGATCTAGAATTCAAAATTGCAAAGTTTATAGAACTTTAACAACTGCCATAAAACACAGGCAGTTGTTTTTTTTATACCCTTTTTCTATACAGCCATATGTATTATAATTATAACAATGGGAGGGAACAAATATGAACAAGAGAAAAATAATTGCAAGTTTTATTCTGAGTGCCGTTTGTGCATCCACAGTGAACTTTGCATCCACAAAAACTGTCTCTGCAGCAACTGTAAGGCTTGGAGGACAGGATAGATATGAAACCTCAACAAAAATATCGCAAGATGGATGGACAACTTCTGAATATGTAGTTCTTGCATCAGGCCAGGGATATGCAGATGCACTCTGTGCAGCACCAGTTGCAAGTAAACACAACGCACCTATACTTTTAACACCAAGCAACAACCTGGATCAGAATGTAAAAAGTGAGATTACAAGACTTAAAGCAACACATGTAATAGAAATCGGAGGAACAGGCTCAATATCAATGAATGTGGAAAATGAGCTGAAATCCATGGGACTTTCCGTACAGCGTCTTGGAGGAGCAGACAGGTATGAAACTTCTGTAAAAGTAGCCAAAGAACTTGGAACACCCAATAAAATAGTTGTAACTTCAGGAGAAGGCTATGCAGATGCACTTTCCATAGCACCAATTGCTGCCAAACAGGGAATGGAGATACTACTAACAAGTGATACCGGCATTCCTGACACTGTAAAAGATTATATTCAGGACAACAAATCAAGCATTGTGAACACATACGTTGTAGGTGGTACCGCAGTAATACCTGAAAGCACACTTGGCAGCCTATCCAATCCTATAAGAATATCTGGGAATGACAGATATGAAACCAACGTAAACGTACTTGATTATTTTAAATCCTCAATTGATATGAACAATGTGTATATTGCAAAAGGAGGCGGTCCTGCAGGAAATGAATTTGCAGATGCCCTTTCAGCTTCAGCACTTGCAGCCAAAAACAATTCACCAGTTGTCCTTACACAAGATGATGTAAAAGACAGTACACAGAAATTTATGGAAGACAATGTTGATGCTTCAGCCAATATTGTAGCAGTAGGAGGACAGGCATCTGTTTCAGATTATCTGCTTGAACATATGGAACTTACTGTAATAGTAAAATCTGCAAACAGCAGGCTTCAGGCCATAGCGGATTCTACAAGTGATTCAAACGAGAAAGATGCAGTTAAACAGATAATAGACAATTTTAATAATGCCGTTTCAAATAAACTGAACAATGCAGATGAAGCACTTTCAAATTTTCAGTCAAATATGGAAAAAACACAGGAAATTTTACAAAAACTTTCTGATATAGAAAGAACTCACTTGCAAAACAAAATAAATGCAGATAAGACTCTACTGCAGTATTTAAGCCAGTTAAACCAAATAGCTGAAAAATATTTTCCAATTAATACTAAGTAAATAAATACCTGGTGCCAAATTGCACCAGGTATTTATTTATAAATCTGTTATGTTATAATTAATTATATTTAAAATTTACAAATAGGAGCTGAATCATGAATAGAACTAAAAGAAGTATAAAAAAAGCTGTAATTTCCATAATTATAGTAATTATAGTTGCAGTTGCTTGCTTTTTAGCACTTGTTTTCTCAAATTCATCATATAGTGCCAAACAGTATAAATTTTCTAATAATATATTCGATAAAATAATAGAAGCACAAAAAGCAGGTACTACAGTATCCTTTAATACAGAGGAATTAAATGAATCCATAGCACCTTTTATAAAGGAAAATATGACATCAGGTGATGCTGTCGTAAGAGGTGTAAATGCAGAAATCAAGGACAGTACCCTGAAATTTTATATTCCTGCATCATACAAGAATTTTAAATTCCTTTTGACTACAGAGGGAAAAGTATCCTATAACAGCGACAATATAATATATGATCCACTGTATTTCAAGATTGGCAAGATAAGTATTCCAAAGTCATATGTCATTAATGAATTAAGCGGAAGATTAGGTGACAGTGTAAGGATTCAGGACAACAAAATAAATGTATCATCGGAACTTCTCCCTATAAAGATAAAGTCCATTGATATAAAAGGCGGACAGCTGAACATTCATACGGATACTACATCCATGACCATTCAGGAGAGACTCAACTGGTTCAACAATGTTATAAAACAATCTGAAAATGCCGGTACTGTCAATAAATTCATAGAAAAATTCATGGATGGAAGCAGTATATCAAGTAATATATCAAGCGGAGCATCTTCAACAGGAACAGGATCATCAAACAGTACATCTGCAGGCAGCATACAATCAGGCAGTACTCAAAGCAGTACTCAAAGCAGTACTCAAAAAGGAAATAAGACATCTGAAAACAGCACAGGAGGAGCAGACGAAGTTATATCTGAAATATCCAGTGCCATAATCAGTAAAGACAAAAGTTCATTAGGCTCCATACAGGAAAAGTACAACAAACTTTCTCCACAAGAGCAGCAGAGAGTAAGATCTTCCGTAAGTTCCATGGTGGGGTCTGAAAATATGAGTAAAATAATGGATAAACTAAACAAATAGAGTTTATCCATTAATATATAAAACAAACAAAAGGGGGACGAAATAGTGGAAGACGAAGAGATGACTTTAGATTTACAGGACTTTTTCTACATAATAAAAAAGAGATTGAAGCTTATAGTGTTGATAACGCTGGCTTGTGCAGTAATATCGGGACTTTTAAGTGTATTTCTCATAAAACCTACTTATGAAGCAAGTTCCAGTATAATAGTTGGAAAACCTACGAACAACATCAAGACAGACAACAATGATGTAATGATGTATCAGAACCTTGTAAAGACCTACGCACAGATTGCACAGTCTGATTCTGTTGCCAGAGCAACTTTAAACAAGTTGAATGAGAACATTACATTGGATGATTTTCAAAAGATGGTTTCAGTTACACCGGAACAGGGTACACAGATACTTACAATAAAGGCTGACAGCAAGGATCCAAATGAGGCTGCAAAAGTAGTAGATACAATGGCTTCATCTTTTATAAATGAAAGCAAAAAAGTATTTCCAACAGGCGGCGACATTCAGATCATGGATAGAGCTCAGATTCCAAACAAACCTGTAAAGCCTAAAAAGACACTGAATGTTGCAATTGCATTTTTCCTTGGGCTCATAGTTTCTGTAGGAATATCATTTTTACTTGAATATCAGGACAATACTATAAAAACAGAAGATGACATAGACAGATATCTTGGATTGCCTGTTATCGGTGTAATACCCAAAAGCGGTAAGTAGATAAAAGGGGGTAATACAATTTGATCGATATGCATATTCACCTGCTTCCTGGTATAGATGATGGTTCAAAGTCCATGGATGAGACGAGGCAGATGCTTAGGATGATTGAAGAGGATGGTATACATAGTGTAATAGCCACACCTCACTTCTATAGGGGGCATTATGAAAACTATCGTGAGGATGTGGAAAAACTTGTACATAGTGTAAATGAATTTGCAGATGAAAGTGGAATCAATGTAAAACTATTTCCAGCACAGGAAGTATTTTTGGATGAACATACTGTAGATGAGTATGAATGCGGTCATATAGCACCAATGGACAAAACAAACTACATGCTTGTAGAACTTCCTATGATAAAAATGCCTGAAAATGCAATGGACATAGTATATGAACTTAAAATAAGGGGAATAAAGCCCATTATGGCACATCCTGAAAGATACAAATATATAATTGAAAATCCAGAGAAGATAAATTTATTTGTAGATGAGGGATGCCTTCTACAGCTGAATGCAGGAAGCATATGTGGAAAATTTGGAAGTGATGTTAAGAAAACAGCACATACTCTTGTAAAAAATGGAATGTGCAATTTTATAGGCTCAGATGCTCATTCAAGTACCAGAAGAAGACCAGGACTAAGTGAGGCATTTGAAATTATAAAAAATATAGATGAAGAGATGGCTGAAATACTGGAACAAAACAGTGAAAAACTGCTTGAAAATGAGAATATAAATCTCTGCCAGGAAAGAATCAAAATAAAAAAGGGATTTTTTAGTTTTTTCAAGAGAAAAAAATAACCAATGAATAGATAATGGAGTGAATAAATATATGGAAAAATCAGAACTTATTACTATACAAGATCCCAAATCTCCTGTGTCAGAAGCCTACAGGACTCTGCGGACCAATATTCAATTCTCCTCTGTAGACAATGAAGTACAGACTATAATGATTACGAGTTCAGGCCCTGGAGAGGGAAAGTCTACCACATCTTCAAATCTTGCAGCAGTCATGGCTGAAAGTGGAGCCGAGACTATAATAATAGATTGTGACCAGAGAAAGCCAACACTGCACAAGAAATTCCTTGTTTCCAATAAGAAGGGGCTTTCAGATGTACTTGCAGGGAAAGCTGAATTTAAGGATGCCGTTGTAAGTACAGGCATAGACAATCTTGATCTTTTGACTTCGGGAACCAAACCTCCAAACCCATCAGGACTTTTAGCTTCCAGAAGGATGAAAACTTTTATTGAAGAACTTAAAGAAAAATACAGATACATAATAGTAGATACCCCTCCTGTAATTGCAGTAACAGATGCACAGATTGTATCCACATATGTGGATGGATGCATTCTTGTAGTAGCCTCCTCGCAGGCAGATAGGGATGCAGCCCTAAAGGCAAAGAAACTTTTGGAGAAGGTAAATGCAAACATACTTGGAACGGTTTTGAACAAAGTAGAAGCAAAGGGAAAGGGATATTATGGATACTACTATTCCTATTATGACGAAGATGGGAATAAACAGAAGAAGAAAAAGAAAAAATAGCGAGAAATATGTAGTCATGGATTTTAGTTGAATAATTTACATAATTTTAACTGAGAGCTTATTAATAATTTGTAAATATTATGTTGTTTCGGTTCATATTTGGGAGTATAATGGAAAAAAGAAGTTGGAATATGGGGGGAACTATTTTGACTGAAACACAGGATAGAGAATTAAAAAACGATGAACAATATATTCAGCCAAAAAACATTGAACTTGAAGATGGAACTTTGGGTATAGGTGCCTATGGATTGGGGAAGTACAAAAAAAGTATTTTCTATCATTTCATAAAGAGAAGTATAGACATATCCTGTTCGATTTTAGGAATTACACTTCTTTCTCCAGTTATGATTGCAGTAGCTGTAGCTATAAAATTGGATTCTAAAGGGTCTGCTGTCTTTTCTCAGCAAAGGGTCGGACTAAATGGAAAACTATTTAAAATGTACAAGTTTAGGTCCATGGTGGTAAATGCAGAGGATATTTTAGACAAGCTTACTGACAGGAATGAAATGTCAGGCCCAATGTTTAAGATGAAGGAAGATCCTAGAATTACCAGGATTGGAAAGCTCATAAGAAAGACAAGCCTCGACGAGCTTCCACAGCTTTTTAATGTAATCAAGGGTGATATGTCATTAGTTGGACCCAGGCCAAACCTGCCAAGAGAAGTAGTGAAATTTAATGAATATCAGAAACATAAATTGCTTGTAAAACCTGGTCTGACGTGTTACTGGCAGGTAATGGGGAGAAATGAGATAGGTTTTGAGGAATGGATGAGATTGGATATCAAGTACATAAAAGAAAGAAGTACACTGCTTGATATAAAGCTCATATTCAAGACATTTGGGGCATTTTTTGAAGATGATGGAGCGAGGTAAATCAAAGTTCAAAGTTTAAATAACAAAGAACAGGTACAGAGAATAGATAGCAAAGTTCAAAGTGCAGAGAACGAATAGTAAATATAATTAAACAATATGTATAATCATTAATAGTACTAACTAAAAGATATAAGCAAAATTCGTTTGGAGTGACAGTATTGGTAGATGTTTTTATAATTGGTTCAAAGGGAATTCCAGCAAAGTATGGAGGATTTGAAACATTTGTTGAAAAATTAACACAAGGACAGAAAAATAAAAATATAAAGTACCATGTTTCTTGTTTATCAGATAACTATAGAGAATTTGAACATAATACTGCTAGATGTTTTAATGTTAAAGTACCTAGTATTGGTCCAGCAAAGGCAGTTTATTATGATATAGGAGCATTAAAAAGAAGTATAGAATACATAAGGAATAATAATATTAAAAATCCAATTATATATGTTTTAGCATGTAGAATAGGTCCATTTATAGGACATTATAAATCTAAATTAAAAAAATTAGGTGGAACATTAATTGTTAATCCAGATGGTCATGAATGGAAAAGAGCTAAATGGAATAAAGCTATAAGACAATATTGGAAGATTTCAGAAAAGTATATGGTTAAACATGCCGATTTATTGATATGTGATTCAAAAAATATAGAAAAATATATAAGAGAAGATTATAAAAAATATAATCCTAAAACAACATTTATAGCTTATGGAGCTGATACCCAAAAGTCAAAGCTATCTGATGATGACGTAAATCTAATTCGGTGGTATAAAGAAAAGGGTATTAAAAAGAAGAAATATTATTTGGTAGTTGGTAGATTTGTTCCTGAAAACAATTATGAAACTATGATAACAGAATTTATGAAATCAAATACGGATAAAAATCTTGTACTAATAACAAATGTAGAGAAAAATAAATTCTATGAAGAACTAAAAGAAAAGACGAATTTTGATAAAGATAAAAGAATAAAGTTTGTTGGAACAGTTTATAATCAAGAATTATTAAAAAAGGTTAGAGAAAATGCATATGGATATCTTCACGGTCATGAAGTAGGAGGAACTAATCCATCTTTACTAGAGTCGTTAGGATGTACAGATTTAAATCTTTTATTGGATATAGGTTTTAATCGAGAGGTCGGCGAAGAGGGAGCTATATATTTTAATAAAAAATATAGAAATTTGTCTAATCTTATAGATAGAGTAGATACTATGAGTAAACAAGATATAAAAGATATTGGATTTAAGGCTAAGAATAGAATAAAGAGTTATTATACTTGGAGCCATATTATAAATAGGTATGAAGATGTATTTTTGGAGGTATAATTATGGATAATATTTTTTATGCAGTTGTTGTTTTGTATAATCAAACGATTAATGACTCTTTAACATGTAATAATTTAAAAAAGATTATAAATCATAATATTAAGGTTATTATAGCTGATAATAGTATAATACCAACAGATAATAATAAACATTGTTTTGATAATGACTGGGTTTATGTAAGTATGGGTGGAAATTTAGGATTATCTAAAGCATATAATAGGGTTTTAGATATAATAGACGATAATAGTGGCATTGTAATTTGGTTTGATGATGATACCAATATAACTCAGGAATATTTTGATGAATTAGAAAAAAAAGTTCGACTAAATAAAAGTGTAGATATTTTTGCTCCTGTAATCTATGGACAGGATGGAAAAATATATTCACCTAATGAAGCTAGATTTTTTAAAAATAAGCAACTAAGAAAAGCTAAGGATGTTTTAAATATGAAAAAATTTAATGCTATTAATAGTTGCACGGCAGTTAGACTGAAGGTTTATAAAAATTATAGATATAATGAACATATTTTTTTAGATCAAGTTGATCATAACTTTTTTGAAGATCAAAGAAGTTATGGACGAAATTTTTTGAAGTTAAATGTTGTTATTCATCACAATTTTTCTTTAAAAAGTAAGCAAAAATCATCCCAACAATGTTGGAATAGATATAAAATTATGATTCCTGATTTTTTGATTTTTTGCAGTAAAAGTAAAATAAGGCTATTTCTTGGTATTATAAAAGTTATTGGATGGGGATTTAGAGAAGCGTTAAATTATCATGATATCAAGTTTATTTGGAGTTGCTTTAGTTATGGAATTATATGTATTAAAAATAAAAAATTATATGCGGTAAATAAATTATTGTGATTTAAAGGTGGTCAATAATGTTATACATTGCATTTTTTTCAATGATTATTATTAATCTCTATGCAAAAAATAAAAAATATTTATTATATACATCTTTAGCTTTTTTATGGATACTATATGGATGGAGTAGTGGAAATGCGGATACGAATATATATATCAGTAGATATTATAATTATGATACCTTTCATAATTTGGAGCCTTTGTTTAAAGAATTGATGAACATAAGTAATAAATTGGGACTTAGTTATCAACAATATTTGATTATTATTTCTGCCATATGTCTATGTATAATTAGTATTACTATTTTAAAGTTAACCGATAATTTCTGCTATGTTATAGCATTATATAGTATTTATCCGTTTATAATGGATGTAACACAAGTTAGGCAATTTATTGCTACAACAGTAATTATCTTTGGATTCAGATTTTTGTTATCTTCTAATAACAAAAATATATATAAATATATAATATGTGTAATAATTGCTTTCTTAATACATGTATCGGCTATTATGTATATACTACTAATATTGCCAAAAATTTTAAACTTAAGGAAAACAATTTATTTTACTATTATTTCAATATTAATTATAATATTAACTATACATACTAATATAATTTATAAAATATCATCTATACTACATATTAATACTAAAATTAGTGAAACTATAATTGTTGCTTCACATGCATATACTGGAAAAAGTTTATTAGTATATAGAATAGAAATTTTTATTTATTTTACTTTAGCAATGATTACTTTAATATATATTCGCTATAAAAGAAAAGATAGATTAAATAAACAACTAACAAAAATTACAAAAGGCAATTATATAATACAAAGTAAAGCTATAGATTTTACAATTAAAGCCAATATTGTAATGCTAATTCTTATTCCACTTTTAGCATATTCAGCAGATTTATATAGAATTCAACATGGAATTTTTCTATTAAATTACATAGCAATGTCATATGGTTTAATAAAATACAAAAAAAGATTTATAATATTTGGAACTAAAACGGATTTAATACAAGTTATTTTAAGTTTGGTATTTAGCCTTTCTAATATGGTATTATGGTTATTAATTACAAATACTATTAATACTGTCTTTTATCCGTTTTTTGACAATAATTTATTTTTTAATATTCTTAAATAAATTTAAAAATTTTTATAGTAATATAAATTATTTTTGTTACTTAAAATTATGAGGCTTACAGGAGGTTTATATGTTTTATACAGGAATTGTTTTATATAACCCTGATATGAATAGATTAAAAGATAATATTAAATCAATTATTAATCAGGTAGATTATATTATATGTGTTGATAATAATTCGGCAAATATTGATGAAATAACTTCAGTATTTAAACAAAATAATAGAATTATTTTAATAAAAAATAATTCTAATATGGGCATAGCATATGCTCTAAACCAAATTGTTAAATGGGGATATGAAAACAATTTTAAGTGGGTATTATTATTAGATCAAGATTCAATAACCCCTAAAAATATTATTATTGAGTATTCAAGATATATTTCAATGAATAATATTGGAATTATTTCTCCAGTAATTAAAGATATAAATTTATCTAACAGTAATAAACCATTAAGTAGTTATACAGTTGTCAATAATTGTCAAGATGTTATAACGTCAGGCTGCTTAGTAAATATTCAAGTTTGTAAGCTAATTGGAACTTTTAATGAAAAACTTTTTATAGATTTTGTTGATATAGAGTTTAATAAAAGGATGCTTATTAATGGTTATAAAATTATTAGAGTTAATAATGTAAAGTTAATACATGAAGTAGGTCACATACATAAATATGGATTATTTATATGTACTAATCATAATGCTTTTAGAAGATATTATATGGTTAGAAATAGACTATATTTTAAATATAAGTATTATGGACAAGTTGATTTTATAATTTCATATATACGTTTAATTCTAGGTACATGTAAAATATTAATATTTGAACAAGATAAGATGGGTAAATTGAAAGCTTCAATCGGTGGCTTTAAAGATTATAAAAAATTGTTATAAAAGATTTGAATTTTTTATATCTTGATTATAAACTATAAAAGTAGATATTAAATTGTAAAGTTAGGTGGAGTTATTTGCTAAAAAATCATATAAAAAAATTATATAAAAATTACAAACTGAAAACTCAATATAAATATTATTTAAATTTTTATAAATATATTGAATTTAATAAAATAGATCAGATTATACCTAATAAAATAGAAAAGATATATTTTATTATTCCGGGAATGTTTAAAAGCAGTGGAGGACATACATCTATACTAAGATTAGGAACATATTTGAGTGGTTTTGGTTATGAAATATATTATATAAGTTATATAGATCAAGATTTAAATGAGATGAGAAATAATGCATATTCAAATCTAAATAATTATAAAGGAACTATCTTAGATAAATCACATTTAAATAATTTAAAAGCAGATATAATCATTGCTACATTATGGGAATCTGTTTATTATATTAAAAATTTAAATGGATATAAAATGTATTTTGTTCAAGATTATGAGCCATATTTTTATACTTATGGAGAAAAATTTTTATTAGCACAAAAAACTTATGAATTGGGTTTGCATATGGTAAGTTTAGGAAGATGGAATAAATTTATGATCGAAAAGTACTGTAATCCAATAAGTAAAATGGACTTTATAGAATTTCCTTATGAAAAATCAGAGTATAAATCAGTAGAAAGAGATTTCTTACAATACAAAAATAAAAAAGAAATTAATTTAGCAGTTTATGTTAAATTTGATGAGAAGAGAGCTCCTTTTATAATACAAATAATGTTGAAAAAGTTAGAAAGTAATTTAAGTGATGACGGAATTAAACTGAATATATACTATTTTGGAGCAAATAAAAATGATAAATTTTTAAATGGAACTAATTTAGGTAAATTAAATACAGAGCAGTTATTTAATTTATATAAAAAATGTGATTTTGGTATGGTAGCATCCTTAACTAATATATCTTTAGTACCATATGAAATGATAGCAACAAACTTACCTGTTATAGAATTTAAAGAAGGAACGTTTACTTATTTTTTTGATGAAGAATCTGCAATATTAACTAGTTTTGATTGTAAAGAATTATATAATAAACTTATATATTATTTGAATAATAATTATGAATTAGAAAGTATGACAAGGCACGCATGTAAAATACTAGAAAATTTAAGTTGGTATAATTCAGCAAAGCAATTTAATGATATTTTAACTTCTTTGAAAAAGAATAAGGATGTGAAAAAGTGAATGAAATCTTAGTTAGTATAAATTGTATTACATATAATCATCAAAATTATATTGCAGAAGCAATAGATAGTTTTTTAATGCAAAAAACAAACTTTAAGTATGAGATACTTATTCATGATGATGCATCTATTGATGGTACATCAGATATTATAAGAAATTACTCAAATAAATATCCTAATATAATTAAATCAATTATTCAAACAGAAAATCAGTATTCGAAAGATGTAGAAGTATTGTCATTAAATTCAAGAAGGGCAAAAGGAAAATATATTGCGTTATGTGAAGGGGATGATTATTGGACAGATCCATATAAATTACAAAAACAGGTGGATTATATGGAAAATAACCCAAACTGCGGTATGTGTTTTCATGCTTCAGATTTAATTAAAGTTGGAAAAGGAAAGATAGATCAAATAAAGCCATATAATGAGAATTGTATTTCAACAACAGAAGATATTATTTTAGGTGATGGTGGATTTATGGCCACTAATTCAATTTTATATCGAAAATCTATAATGAATGATATTCCTAATTTTTATATAAATGCACCAGTAAAAGATTATCCTTTACAAATTTTAACTTCAGCTAAAAATTATGCTTATTATATTAATCAGTCTATGTCAGTATATAGGATTGGTGTTGAAGGGTCATGGACAAGTAGAATGAACTCAAAAGAAAATAAGATAGAAAAGCTTATAACATTAAAAAAGCAAATAGCAAATATGTTGAATGAATTTAATGAGTATTCTAATCATAAATATTCTAATGCTATACACAAAAAGATAGTTGAAGATAAGATAGAAATACTAATTATTAATAAAGAGATAAAAGCTTTAAAAAGTCCAGAATATAAGATTATTTATGATTCACTAACACTCAAGCAAAAAATTAAAATTTATGCAAGATTCTATATGCCTAATGTATATATAAAGTTTTCTAATATTAAAAGAAAAGTAAAATATAAATTGTTGTATAATAAATTCACTTCATATTATTAATATTTTTTTATATATTGGAAAATGTATATGAGAATAGTCAAATGATTATAAAAGTATTTATAGATAAAAATAAATTATATGTATTAATCAGAGGAGAAACCAATGGAAAATGACTTAAAGAGAAATGTAATTAGGGGACTTTTTTGGAAATTCATGGAAAAAGGAGGGACTCAGGGAATACAATTTATAATACAAATAATTTTAGCTAGATTATTATCGCCAAATGATTATGGAATAATAGCTTTAATTACAGTTTTTATTGCAATAGCAAATATATTTGTAGAAAGTGGATTCGGACAATCTTTAATCCAAAAGTCAATAGTTGATGATGTTGATTATTCATCTGTATTTTATTTCAATTTAATAATTGCTAGTATACTATATGTAATTCTTTTTATAACAGCGCCTCTTATTGCTAAGTTTTACTCTATTCCAATATTATATCTAGTATTAAGAGTTCAGTCAATAACATTATTCTTTGGAGCTTTTAATGCTGTGCAAATTGCACATGTTCAGCGTGATATGAATTTTAAAAAAATATTTATGACAAGCCTGGGGGGGATTATTGCTCAAGGAGTTGTGGGTGTTTTAATGGCATATCATGGATATGGTGTTTGGGCATTGGTATTATCTACATTATCGAATAATTTTATAATGACAATAATATTGTGGATAGTAGTTGATTGGAAACCAAAATTATTATTTTCTTATAAAAGATTAAAAAGTATGTTTCATTTTGGATCTAGGTTATTGATATCTAGTCTTATAGATACTATATATACTAATATTTATTCTTTAACAATTGGAAGATTATATGATCAAAAAGCTTTAGGATATTACAATCGTGGTCAAAATATTCCTAATATATTAGTTATTAATATAGATGGATCTATACAAAGTGTTTTGTTTCCTGCATTGTCAGCAGAACAAAATGATAGATATAAATTAAAAAAATTAACACGTAGATCAATAGTAACAAGTACTTTCTTAATTTTCCCAGTCATGATTGGACTAGCCGTTTGTGCTAAACCACTTACTATTATGCTTCTTACTGAAAAATGGCTACCATCTGTACCATTTATGCAATTATCTTGTATAGCATTTGCATTTTATCCGATACATACATCTAATTTACAAGCTATTAATGCAATGGGAAGAAGTGATATTTTTTTAAAACTGGAAATTATTAAAAAAATTTTAGGAATATTAATATTAATAGTTAGTATTCCATTTGGAATATATGCTTTAGTTACTGGCAGTGTTATAGTTTCAATATTAAGTATGATTATTAACTCATGGCCAAATAAAAAATTATTAAATTATAGTTTTGTAGAACAAGTTAAAGATATGATTCCATCTATGGCATTATCAATAATTATGGGAGCAATAGTTTATTGTATTTCATTTTTAAATTTAAGTATTTGGTTCACACTAATATTTCAAATTATTGTAGGAATTATTGTATATATAGGTGGTGCTAAATTACTTAAATTAGAATGTTTTGGGTATTTGATTATTACAGTTAAAGAATTTTGTAAGATGAGGAGGTAGATTATGAATAGTTTTTATTCAGAGGATGAATTAAATAAAATTGGTTTTAAATCATTAGGTAAAAATGTGCTGATTAGTAAAAAATCTAGTATTTATGGATCTCAAAATATTTCAATTGGAAATCATGTACGAATTGACGATTTTTGTATTTTAAGTGGTAGTATAACACTTGGTAACTATATTCATATAGCTGCTTATAGTGCCTTATATGGTGGAGAAAAAGGAATTATTTTAGATGATTTTGTAGGTATTTCTTCACGAGTGTGCATTTATGCAGCAACAGATGATTATTCAGGAGTAACTATGACAAATCCAATGATTCCTGATAAGTATAAAAACATCTTCAGTAAGAAAGTAATAATTAAACGTCATTCAATAATTGGCTCTGGTTGTATAATTTTACCGGGAAATATAATTGATGAAGGAAGTTCATTTGGTGCAATGAGTCTTATTAATAAAAATTCTGAACCTTGGAGTATAAATGTTGGAATTCCATTTAAAAAAATAAAAAATAGAAGTAAAAAGCTGTTAGAGTTAGAAATAGAGTTTAAAAAGGAGTGTACAAAATGAATAAACCAATTCAAGTAACTCGTTCTTCGATGCCATCCTTTGAAGAGTACATAGAGGAAATAAAAGGAATGTGGGATAGTCACTGGTTAACTAATATGGGTGTAAAACATAAAGAATTACAGTCAAGACTATCTGATTATTTAGATATATCTAATATTACACTTTTCACAAATGGACATCTTGCACTAGAATGTGCAATATCAGCACTTAATCTTACTGGAGAAGTTATAACAACACCATTTACCTTTGCTTCAACAACTCATGCTATAGTAAGAAATGGTTTAGAACCTGTGTTTTGTGACATTAATCCTAATGATTATACCATAGATGCTGATAAGTTAGAAGATCTTATAACAGAAAAAACTTCAGCGATTATTCCAGTTCATGTTTATGGAAATGTATGCAATGTCAATGTAATTGAAAAAATAGCAAGAAAATATAACTTAAAAGTCATTTATGATGCTGCTCATGCTTTTGGAGTAAAAGTTAATGGTTTAGGAATTGCTAATTTTGGTGATATTTCTATGTTTAGTTTTCATGCTACAAAAGTATTTAATACTATTGAAGGCGGTGCAGTAATTTTTAAAAATTCTAGCCTAAGAAAAATATTAAATGATATAAAAAACTTTGGTATTACGGGACCAGAGTCTGTTGAATATATAGGTGGAAATGCTAAAATGAATGAATTTCAGGCTGCAATGGGTATTTGTAATCTTCGTCATGTGGATAAAGAGATAGAAAAGCGAAAAGTTATAGTAGAAAAGTATGTCGAGAGATTAAGTAATGTTTATGGAATTAAATTATGTAAGCCACAAATAGGAGTAAGAAAAAATTATGCTTACTTCCCAGTGGTATTTGATGGGTATAAGCTAAATCGTGATGAAATATTTGAAAAGTTAAAAGAAAATAATATATTTGCTCGTAAATATTTCTATCCACTTACAAACAGTTATGAATGTTATAAAGGTAGATTTGATGTTAAAAAAACACCAGTTGCAGAATACATAGCAAATAGGGTACTTACACTTCCTCTTTACGCTGATTTACCTGTAGATGATGTTGATAGAATATGTGATATTATTTTGTAGTAAATTGATTAAGTAGTCGGTATGTATTGTTTTATATGTGGATTCTTACATATGATTATTGAAAGTGTGTGAAAAAAAATTCACTAATTTATTTTCTTATTAGTAATTTAGTTAAAATTCAAACTAAATTTACAGTATTTAAAAATAATTTTAGAATAATTATTATTTTAAATAAAAACATTTTATTGAAAGGGGATACAAATGAAGACTTATTTCGTAACAGGAGGAGCTGGATTCATAGGATCAAACTTTGTTCACTATATGATAAACAAATACAATGGTATAAAAATCATAAACTATGATAAACTTACCTATGCAGGAAACCTGGAAAACCTTAAATCAATAGCGGATAATCCAAACTATACTTTTATACAGGGGGACATATGCGATAAAAGTAAACTGGAAGAACTGTTTCAAGAATATGATATAGATTATGTAGTTAATTTTGCTGCAGAATCACATGTGGACAGGAGTATAAAAAATCCTGAAATATTTGTCCAGACAAATGTACTTGGAACTGTAACTCTTTTAAATACAGCAAAGAATGCCTGGACAGAAGGAGATAGTTTTAAAGCAGGTAAAAAATATCTTCAAGTTTCTACAGATGAAGTTTACGGTTCACTTGGAAGTGAAGGCTATTTTACAGAAACAACTCCTCTTGATTCCCACAGTCCATACTCTTCAAGCAAGGCATCTGCGGATTTAATGGTAAAAGCATATTTTGATACATATAAAATGCCTGTTAACATAACAAGGTGTTCCAATAACTATGGTCCTTATCAATTCCCGGAAAAATTGATACCACTTGTTATAAACAACTGCTTAAACAGGAGAGAACTTCCCGTATATGGAGATGGAATGAATATAAGGGATTGGCTCTATGTAGAAGACCACTGCAAGGCAATAGACATGGTCTTAAATGGTGGAAAAGTCGGACAGGTCTATAATATTGGAGGACATAACGAGAGAACCAATATACATATTGTAAAAACTGTAATTTCATATATACATGACAATGTAGATTCTTCAGTAGAAGAAAATCTTATAAAATATGTAGAGGACAGAAAAGGACATGACAGAAGATACGGAATCGATCCTGAAAAGATAAAAGAAGAACTTGGATGGTACCCTGAAACCAAATTTGAAGATGGAATAATAGAGACAATCAAATGGTATCTTGAAAACAAGGAATGGATGAAAAACGTAACCTCGGGAGACTATAAAAACTATTACAAAAAAATGTACTCATAATTGTAATTGTGAACTGTAAATAGTGAATTGAAAAGGTGGTTATAACATGAGAAAAGGTATAATACTTGCAGGAGGTTCCGGTACAAGACTCTATCCAATGACAAAGGCCATATCAAAACAGATCATACCTGTATATGACAAGCCAATGATATATTATCCTCTGTCAGTTCTTATGCTTGCAGATATAAAGGACATACTTATCATATCAACACCAAGGGATATAGAGACATTTAAAGAACTATTTGGAGATGGAAGTCAGTATGGACTTAATTTTCAGTATAAAATACAGTATGAACCCAAAGGACTTGCAGAAGCATTTATTGTAGGAGAGGAATTTATAGGACAGGACGATGTGGCACTTGTCCTTGGAGATAATGTATTTCATGGATATGGTTTTACAGAAAGACTTGAAAATGCTTCAAAGAGACATGACTGTTCCACTATTTTTGGCTATCATGTAAGTAATCCAACCTCTTTTGGAGTAGTGGAATTTGATAATGACTTCAACGTAATATCCATAGAGGAAAAACCTGAACATCCAAAATCCGATTATGCAGTTCCGGGACTCTATTTTTATGACAATGATGTAGTAAATATAGCAAAGAACATACAGCCCTCTGCAAGAGGAGAACTTGAAATAACAGATATAAATAATGAATATCTTAAAAGAGGAAAGCTGAAAGTAGAACTCTTTGGAAGAGGTATGGCATGGCTTGATACGGGAACTCCATCAGGACTTTTAAATGCGGCCAATTTTGTAGAAGCTGTACAGACAAGACAGGGACTCTACATAGCATGTCTTGAAGAAATTGCCTACAGAAAGGGATATATTGATGACAAGCAGCTTTTAAAATTGGCTGAGCCTTTGAAAAAGGTGGACTATGGACAATATATCCTGAGCCTGATAGACAGGAAAAAATATAAATTTTAGAGGTGATATATGTGAAAGTGTTGGTTACAGGTGCAAAAGGTCAGCTTGCCATGGAAATTCGTTCTATTTTGGAAAACAAAAGTTCAGAACTCGGACCTGTGGATAAATTGTATTCCAATTCTCAAATGATATATGTTGCCAGAGATGACCTTGACATAACTCGATTAAGCGATGTAATTAACTTTATAAATAAATACAGGCCTGACATAGTCATAAATTGTGGAGCTTATACCAATGTAGACAAATGTGAAAGCGATTATGAAAGTGCTTTTAAGGTAAATTCCATTGGCCCAAGAAACCTTGCAATGGCATGTGAGAAAATAGGAGCAAAACTTGTACACATATCCACAGACTATGTGTTTAAAGGTGAGGGTAATGTACCTTTCAAAGAATATGATCTTCCACATCCAGTTAGTGTATATGGAAAGACAAAACTTCTTGGAGAACAGTATGTAAGGGAAAACTGCAGCAGATATTTTATAGTCAGGACGTCCTGGCTGTATGGAAGATACGGCAAAAATTTTGTATACACAATAATGAAGGCAGCAAAGGAAAAAGGGCATCTTGATGTAGTAAATGACCAGAGGGGAAATCCTACAAATGCAGAGGACCTTGCATACCATATATTAAAACTGTCACTTACACATGAATATGGAATATATCACTGCACAGGAAAGGGAGAATGCAGCTGGTATGATTTTGCTTCAAAAATTGTTGAATATTCAAAGATAGAATGTACAGTATCTCCAATGACTTCCGAGTCACTTAAAAGAGCTGCAAAGAGACCTGAATATTCCTCACTGGACAATATGATGCTCAGATGCACTATAGGCGATGAAATGAGAAACTGGGGAACTGCTCTCAAATTATTTATAGACAAGCAAAGATAAAGTATAAAGTTCAAGGAACAGAGAACGGAGATAAAGTATAAAGTTCAAAGAATAAAGAACAAAAAATGAGGATTTTCGTTGAAGACGAAAATCAACCAAATTTGATATTTGAACTCTGAACTCTGAACTTTGAACTCTGAACTTTGAACTTTCAAAAAAAGGGGTGTGTTTAAAATGGGTAATTTTAAATTTGTAAATACGGAAATTAAAGGCGTATACATAGTTGAAACAAAGGTTTTTGGAGACAACAGAGGTTATTTCATGGAAACCTATAATTATAATGACTTTAAAGAGGCAGGATTGGATATGGAATTTGTCCAGGACAATCAATCCAAATCCACAAAGGGAGTTTTAAGAGGACTTCACTTTCAAAAAAAACATTCTCAGGGAAAACTTGTACGAGTTACAAAAGGTAAGGTATTTGATGTAGGTGTGGATCTTAGAGATGGATCGGAAACTTACGGAAAATGGGTAGGAGTTGTGCTGTCTGAAGAAAACAAGAAGCAGTTTTATCTGCCAAAAGGATTTGCACATGGATTTGTAGTACTTTCAGATGAAGCTGAATTCTGCTACAAATGTACTGATTTCTACCATCCGGAAGATGAGGGCGGACTCATATGGAATGATCCGGATATAGGAATAAAATGGCCACTAGACGGAATAGACAATATAATCTTCTCTGATAAGGATAAGTTATGGCCAAGGTTGAAGGACTTAAGTTAAAATTAAAGGGGTCAGACCCCATGGCAAAAAATGCCATAGGGTCTGACCCTCTGTTCCTGCAAGATGAAAAGGTCCCAATATATTGAAAAATAACACATACTGTAATATCATGAACATATGAACATTTTTAGGGGGATATATACATGAATAAAATAAGAAAAGC